>CANQCK010000005.1 GCA_947589185.1 uncultured Clostridia bacterium
ATAATCAAAAGACCTACATACACGACAAATAATAATCTCTAAACAAAATTGATTAGTAGTTGTCGAGTGGGAATAACCATGAATGGCTGGTTTACAATAGATAAAATAGACGCAAAGACTTATGTTATCAGTGAATACCATCACCCGGAAGAAACACATTGCTATTTGCTTTGTGGCACAAAGCGAGCCGTTTTAATCGACACCGGATTAGGCGTTGCAAATATCAAAAAGGTGGTCGAAAAATTGACCGATCTGCCTGTTACCGTTATTACGACCCACGCACATTGGGATCATATCAGAGGACATAAATATTTTCCGGATTTTTATGTCCATAGTGCAGAAATGGATTGGTTAAATGGCAAGTTTCCTTTGCCGTTAGAAATTGCCAAATCGGGATTGACCGCTGTAGTAGATGTTTTAGAGGAGACGTTAGATATGGATGCTTTAAATGATTTGCTTAAAAGTCTTGTCACACAAAGTCAAAAAATATTAGGAGATAATCTGATTGGGATTTATCTTCATGGCTCTGCTGTTATGGGATGCTATAATGAGAAAAAAAGTGATATTGATTTGTTAGTTGTAGTAAAGGAAGCTATTCCAAACAACATAAAACATCGCTTCATGGATATGGTTGTAGAATTAAATACATATGCTCCTCCAAAAGGAATCGAACTAAGCATTGTTAAAAGAGGGGTATGCAATCCGTTTGTTTATCCGACACCTTTCGAATTGCACTTTTCTATTGCACATTTAGAATGGTATAAAACCAATCCTTTAGATTATATTGATAAAATGAAGGGAACAGATAAAGATCTGGCAGCTCATATTACTATTATTTATCACAGGGGAAAATGTCTTTATGGAAACGATATCAAAGATGTCTTTGGAGCAGTCAGTAAAGAAGACTACTTTGATAGTATTTGGAGTGATATTGAGGAAGCTGAAACGGAAATAATGGATAATCCCACTTACATTATTCTAAACTTATGTAGGGTATTAGCATACAAAAAAGAAGAACTTATCTTGTCAAAACAGGAAGGTGGTAAATGGGGAATATGCAATGTTCCTGAAAAGTATCAAACTTTAATAGTACAGGCACTGGATGAATATTTATTTAATAAATCAACAGAATATGATGAAAATAATGCCCATGAATATGCTGCATATATGATAACACAGATAAGGAATTAGATAAATTCCGGTTTGTCATGCAGAAAGATTTAGCTATTATTCCATATATTCGGAGGACGAAGAACTTGCCTTAGCTATAATATAACGGATGCCGCTGCCATTCTTCAATTTGAGGCAGTATTTTGTTTGCAATCGCCGTTACCATATCCTCGCTTACCCCAAAACCGTAGAGATCCTCTACAATGTCCGATATTTGTCGTGTGGTCATGCCTTTAGCGGACATGGCGACGATTTTCTGCTCAATTTCAGATATATCCTTTTTTGCTTAGGTACTATCTGCGGCTCAAAATCTCCGTCGCGGTCCTGCGGAACCTCAATAGGAATTTCGCCGTAGGAGCTGCGAAGCCTCTTTGGTTTTACTCTGTTGCGATAATCGGAATTGGAACTACGCTCATAACTGCCATAGCCTAAATGCACGTCGAGTTCCGCTTCGAGCATTTCCTGAATAGTACCGCCGAGCAAGTCTTTTAATGCTTCCTGAATATCCTATGCTGTTTTGATATCGTATTCCTGAATCAATCCGGCTATGATATTCCTTTTTCCTTAGCTCATTCTTTCTCTTTTTCTTCTTGCCATAAAAAATTCCTCCTATGATTTTATTTTATCATAGAAGGAATCGTTTTTACAGACTTTTTTTAATACGCTCACTTGACGAGGAATAGTCTATAGTTGCCACTTTTATATTATATTTGGTTTTGATTATCTTTCCTCACAGTACAGCTGTCCGCAGTTCATATTATCATTTTTATCGGAGCAAAATACGTAAGCCTTTATTCCATTATCCACTAATTTCTGCTTTAGTTCGTCTAATTTTGCTTTATCCGTATTTTTCAAATTATTTAGCTTGGTAGCGCTTGTTTCGTTTAATTTTGACACGCGGACAGTTATTTTATCCTTTACAGGCTTCAGTTTGTCTGTCAGGCGCTCCATATCCTCGGATGAATCGTTTTTTTCACCGATAACAATATAGTTGATACGGAAAAAATGTTTTTCGCTTGTTGATACGAATTTCAGAAATTCGTCCAAACCGGGCAACTCCGAAAAGTTATATATGGGAATCAGCTCCTTGACAAGGCCGGGATTATCGCTTACA
This sequence comes from uncultured Clostridia bacterium, assembly GCA_947589185.1. Classification (GTDB taxonomy): domain Bacteria; phylum Bacillota; class Clostridia; order Oscillospirales; family Ruminococcaceae; genus UMGS1601. Next base: position 2,285 of record CANQCK010000005.1, read on the forward strand.
TATGTGTATTGAATATAGCGTATCGGTACATATCGGTCCAGAAATATAGTCTGTTCAAGCAAATCTCTGTCCCAGAAATTGGATGAAAATGTTATATGCAGATTACTGTAGTCCTTTAACATTTTCACAAAGCGAAATACGCTGTATCTGTTAAAACGCAAATCACCCATTCCGGTTATTGAAAGCAACACGTAGGTGTGTTTATGCAACTCCTTTTTGTCATATATGTAATCGAATAGGGTCTTCATTTGATTTATTTCCAGAGGATAGAACATATTGATATTCGAGGATGCACAATAGGCGCACTTTGAAGGACAGCCGAAACTCACAGGCATTTCGATAACCGATTTCTTAAATTCATCCTGAGCGTAATGTTCAAAATACCCCACTTCATACACACCGAACGAATCCTCAAAAACATATTTAGTTGTTATCTCACGATCCCAGTTGCTGCCCGAATATTTATTTTCCGTAGAAAAAACCTTTTTTAATCGCATATCTGTCATTTCTCCACTTACTGTTTGCATTTCCATGTCAATTGGTTCCATTGTTTCGATAAAATCTGCCATATCATCATCTATCAGCTTCGCATATCGCGTTCCGGGCTGCAGTTCTATAAGCAAACTGTCCTGCTGCCCACTCGAGTTATGCGTATACGGTGACATAATACACTGTGTATCCGTTCTGATATAAAGATATGTAACAGATATCAAATCCACGATATATATTTTTAAATTATTCCAATATTCATTATCAACCTTCTCATGCAGCAGCACATAGAAATCAAACAATGTTCTCTCCAATTTGCTCATCACTTTGGCGTGTTTTCTCTGCTGCCTTAATTCATATTCCCGTTTAACCTTATCAAGCATGATTCGCATTGATTCCGGTGTCAAATTGTCCATCGAAAGGACGATATTAACCGTTTTTTTGTCGTTGAGCATACTTGCTATTTTTTTTACGAATATATCTTTGTATTCCGGCTTAAACCATTTGCTCAAGGAATGACCTACCAAATCAAGTCTATTTCCGGAGTTGTTTATGATTTCCTTCCAAAATTTTTGTTCACTATCAAAATATGATTTCGGACGTATGCTTATGACTCCCTGCTTGTATAATTTATTGCTTTCCTGCAAGCTGGCTTCTATGTCTTTAAGTCCCGCCGACAGCTCGTCGTGGTCATCGTTTGTATATGCGCGCTGCAGTATTGCAAAAATACCGGAGGCAATAACCGAGCATGAAATCCCGAGTATGACATCCTTCCATAAAGCCGCTCTATCCGAATAATTCGTTCTTGAATCAACTATAAATACGCATATGATCAGCAAAACCGATACAATCGCGAACACAAGCCAAATATTGGGACCTCTGCCCCATACTTTATTTTTCTTTTTCATTTACTTGATCCCCCTCGGATGAAATGCTACCGTAAACATCCCGGTATTTTTGCAGCATTTTTCTTTTGCTTTCATTTTCATTTTCTGCTCTTTTTTCTTTAGTTTTGTCCGGAGAAAAATTCGCCTGAAAGTATACTTCTCCGCGTTGAATAAATTGAGTAGCCACAAAAACAAAGATTTTTTCTATAAGTTTATAATGCCGCCTTAGCTTTTTTAAACTCAATTTATCGTCCGGATTGTGCTCCGCATCGGATGAGCCTGGAATCTTGTCCGGAGTAAGCTGACGCAAAAAAATATAGAAACTTTTTTCCGCATATATCGAATAGTAGTCCCTCGAAGGAATAATGGTTGTTAACGACTTAATGTAATACTCGTCCGCACTATATTTTACGTCCGCATCATTGCCTGACATTTCATTCGTTTTCTGCGCCACATCAAGCTCACGGACAGTCTCCGGCTTGCAGAAGCGCGCCGCACGCTGTATCACAAAAAAGTCTCCGTCGTTAAGAGGCTGAATAAGATCGGTTTCTTTGCCGTATATCTGCTGAGTAATATATCTCACATGCTTTGCAATCTGAGAGCGAAATTCGTCACCCGCAAACTTTTCGGTGTCTCCTTGTCCTATCCACTGACAAAGCTTCTCGCGGATGTTATCGTCCGGGAAGTTAATTTCAATAAAGCTGTTAAACTCCGAATATGTCTTCCACCAAGGCTTAAGATATTTTCTTTTAATACAGTCACCTATTAGACTATATACATGATTTACATTTTTCACGACTTTTTCAAACTCCGAAATTTCATCGTGAGAACCGTCACCGCTCAAATCATGTACAGCGGACTGTATATCCTCCTCTGTTATGTTTCCTTCACTCAGAGAATTAATTATCTTATAGATTGCCTCTAGCAAAGGATTTCTAAAGGCGCCGTTTTCATCCTCGGTCGATTTTGCCTCGCTCATCTTGTTGTAAATATCGTTTAGCAAAAAAATCCAATCGCTGTCGGAACGATACCGATCGATAATGGCCTCTAGTGAAAATAGGCAGTTTTTCGATATCATTCCCAGTCGGGCGGTTTCTAATTTCTCTATTTCCCGAAATATTTTATTTTCGTCCGCCTTAATATTATCAAACTTCTTGCAAAGATTCGTGATTAAATTTTTAAAATCGCACATATTATGATTCAGCCTTCTGAATATGTACGTATTTATGAAATCGGAGTACACAACAGCATGATGATTGTATACGTACATATATAAATCGTCTCTCGCCTCGATCATATTTTGCAGTGCGGGTACCGCTCGGTTTGTAAACACTATCGAGTATTCTCCGTTTAAATGCATATTCCTGAACAAGCGCGAGGTGTCGATTCTGGGTGTTCCTATCTGTGTCATATATGAATCGCGCATAATATAATCAAGCTTGTCCATATCAAATATGGGCGAATTTATAAGCCGAATCATAACGTTCTTTTTTTGATTTCCTTTTAATATTTCTTCGCCTTTTTCTTCATCGTTTGAAAAAAGATTTACAGACGTATCATATTCATATCCGAGAATACAGCGAATGATTAATTCTATGTCCGCATATAACTTTTCGTTGGGAACCTGACCGGCACCTCCGGCATCTCCGGCATCTCCGGCAACTTCGGCAACTTCGGCGCTTCCGGCATCTCCGGCAACTTCGGCAACTTCGGCGCTTCCGGCAACTTCGGCACCTTCGGCAACTCCGGCAACTTCGGCAACTTCGGCACTTCCGGCAACTTCGGCACTTCCGGCAACTTCGGCACCTCCGGCAACTCTTGTCAATTTATCATAGAATGTATCCATAATAATTATACAAGACAGCTTTTCATGAACCTCGCCGGGAATGTTTTTGCCCTCCTCTATAATTTTTTTAAAAGCATTTTCCAAATTTTTTAAACCTTGTACTTTTTGGGCTGAAGTCTCGTCTGAAATTTTGTCTGATATTGTAGCAAGCAGTTTATTATCTACTTCTTTTGCATCGTATTGCGTCTCGCCGAGATGAGAAAACGGGCAATGCCCGACGTCATGCAGCAACGCCGCTTCTGACGCGCTGAATTCCATCCACGGCTCGAATATTTCCCCGTCGTCCCGGTTCGATGAAGTCGTCAGCAGACCGGAGTCGTCATTAAGAAGTCGCTCATTATGCTTAAGACTTCTTATTGCGCGCTTCGTCAATTCCATTACGCCTAAGGAATGTTCAAATCGGGTATGACGCGCTCCGGGATATACCGCCTGACATGTCAGTTGACGAATGTCTTTCAGACGCTGAAACTCTCTTGTGTCAATGATGTCAAGCTCAAATTTTGTCAGAGATATATATCCGTGAACATGATCTCGTATGGATTTGGCTATTTCCGTGTAGTATTTTTTGTCATTTAGATTGTACATATAAACACATCCTCTTTTCTTGCAGATTTCTCATATTTATTTTTTGAGACATTATAGCCACCATAATTATATTCGAACATATTTTAACATAATAATACTATTTTTTCAATACATAAATTCATTTAAGCAAATTTATTTGATTTTTCATTTTTATTCCCCCAACCAAAGCCAACGTCGGCAAATAACAATAATTGATATACTTGGGCATCTTTTTGAACATATCAGCTATGCTTTGCTTACGTTTTGACAGCAAAATAACAAGGCAGTCGGCTGTGATATAAAATATAAATTTATTTGCTCCACAAATTCGTTTGGGTTATTCAATTATCTTTATTACCATTATCAGCTTATTACTTTGATTGAAAAATTCTATAGCCCAGCGATAATTGAAATTTTTGAAAAATTTTAAAATATCTTTTTTCAAATTATGGATTTGTGTGTTAAATAGTTATACATGATGCGATAATAGCTCCAGCAATTTTAAACTGTCTGAAATAAGTCTACAATGAATATTCAAATCGGCTAAAAAACTACTCAACCGCTTGACATTTTAGCAAATAAACAGTATAATATTACAATAACAAGGGGCAACTTCCACAGCTAAAACGTGCCGTTATCACCATGATAACAAAATGATAACACAGCTAAGATAGGCTGTATAATATGGATATATCAAATAATCAAAAGAACCACAAACACGACAGAATGATTGGAATAGATTTGAAGTTTTCGCCACTTGCCTTTTTAATGAAGAAAGAGCAATATTATGGTTGGATAGATAAATTTACAAATGAGTTGATAAATTCTTTGAAAATATAAGATGGGATATGATTAGAACTTATATGAAGTGTAATAAGTAACGTGTTGGCAACATTTTGGCAACAATGATATAAAATTTATCTAAAAAACCACCAGTTCTACTGGTGGAAATAAAAAGCTTAAGCAAAAGGATATAAAAATAACCTCCAAATATGTTAAGATAGAAAAGGTTTGACAAGAGCATTACTATCAAACATATAAGGAGGTAAAAGCCAATGAAAAACGAGATAAAATCAGAAGTAGCACTGAGGGTATGAGAAAACGTATATGGAATGTTTTTAACTTTCCAAACTGTCAAAAGGAGAGTGTCTGTATGAGATACGAATGGATTGACGAGTATTTACTTGGCAAAGCGGGAGTGAGCAAAGACCTTCAGAAAGATTGGAATTGGATCCGCTATCAAATCGGCGGAAAGATGTTTGCGGCAGTCTGTCTGGGAGAGAATGACGAGCCGTATTATATAACGCTGAAACTGGAACCGATGGAAGGAGATTTCCTGCGGCAGCAATATGAGGATATTATTCCCGGCTATTATATGAATAAGATGCATTGGAATTCCGTTAAACCGGATGGAAATGTTCCGGATGACCTGTTAAAAGATCTGTTGGATAAATCATATCAACTTGTGCTTGACAGCTTCAGCAAGAAGAAACAGCGGGAGATTCTAAATGGTGAGCATTCAGCAGGAATAGTAAGCTGCTGTGGAACAGATTGCACGGGATGCGGTTGCTTTGGAACTATGTGTAAGGGGTGTAACGCCTGTCTCGGAAAAGTATTTCATGCACCCGAAGGGCAGGCATGCCCGATATATGAATGCTCAATAAATCAAAAGGAACTAGGCAGCTGCGGCGGCTGTGAGTGCCTTCCGTGTGATATATGGAAAAACACTAAGGATCCTTCCTTTTCGGAGGAAGAATTTGAGCGGAATATACAAGAAAGGGTAGCCAGACTGAAGAACTCCAAAACAAGGTTGGAAAATTTTGAAATTTTGGAGAAAGGAAATTAAAAATTATGTCAGCGGTGAGAGGTTGCACAATAATGTGCAACTTTTTCTTTTTATGGTGTAATATTGAAAGGAGGATAGATATATGTCAATCAACTATAAAAAATCGCTGGGCAAACGGTTAGCTGACTTTAACAGCAGGTTTTATAAACCGCCGATAAATACCGCCTCAAGAGGTCAGTGCGTTTGGTATACGCAAGGCAGAGCCTATGAAAAGAAAGGCGTTTATATCGGTGCAAGAGGCAACGCCAAAGACGTTTATCAAAGCTGTAAAAATTCAGGGTTTCAGGTATCTTGGTATCCTAAGCCTAATTCAATTGCCTGCTTTAACGGAGGCACTTACGGTCATGTAAGATATGTTGAACACGTTATAGCTGACACAGTGTATTTCACCGAGGCAAATTGGAACGCTGATAATGCAATCTCAGCTGATGACGGCGTTCTGAAAAAGATGTCGTTGTCTGACTGGATGGCACAGCCGTTTTTACAGGGTCACGTTGCGGTTAAGAAAGAAAAGCTGATAACCTTTGAGGTCGTGACGCCAAAAGGTAAGATCGGATTGTATAAATCAAGCAATATTATCAGAAAAAACAAGGTCAAAAATATAAAGGCAGATAGTATCAAAGCTGTTTCCGGAAGCGGCAGGATTAAAGACGGAAGAGACATTGTAAAGGTTTTGTATAACAACAGATATTACTGGTCGATAAGGGTAAACAAATCAGGAGTAAGACAGTTGAAAAGAAAAGATAAATAAATTTGCCGTTTTTCTTGACATTATATGATAGCAGATGTATAATTGTATTACTGAGATAATACAATTTATTGATTTAAGGTCTTTTAAGGGGAAATAAAATGATCAAAAAGCTGAAAAGTCACAAAACAGACGCAATATGTATAGGAATATTAATGTTTATATATCTGGCAATAGTACTTATAATAACCAGATTCAAATTTGCATACGGTTCTACTACGGATTGGAACAATCAGCACTATGTTTTCGCAGAGTATTTCAGAAATCTGTTCTATGAAACAAAAAATTTCTTTCCGAGCTTTGCTCCTCAGATAGGTGCAGGTCAGAATATATATAACTTTTCATATTACGGTCTGTTTAATCCGCTGATACTTCCTAGCTATTTGATGCCGTTTGTATCAATGGCATCTTATATTCAGACTGTTAGTATTATTTGTACTCTTGTGTCGGTTGTAATGTTTTACTTTTGGATAAAAAAACGCTATGAAATCAAAGTCGCTTTTTTCACAAGCTGTTTGTTTTTGCTGGCGTCGCCTATTATTTTTCACAGCCACAGACATATAATGTTTGTCTGGTATTTTCCTTTTTTAATAGGTGCATTATTTTGCTGTGACAGATTTTTTGAAAAGAAAAACCGTGCCGGATTGATTTTCTGCTTGACTATGATAATGCTGACAAGCTACTATTACAGTGTAGGAAGTTATCTTACTGTTTTTGTCTATATTACGGCTGTTTATTTGAATGAAAATTCCGCATTCAGGATTAAAGAGTATGTTAAAACAGTTGTGAATTTGGGAATATGTATGCTTGTATCGGTTATGATCTCGGCGGTATTGTGGCTGCCGACATTAAATGCAATTTTACAGGGCAGAGCCGAGACGAACGCAAATGTTTCTTTGAAGGATATTTTACTTCCTACGCTTGATTATTATGTGGTTTTGTATAATTTTTATTCTTTGGGACTTACTTTAATTTCTCTTATGGCAATTGTTTTTGCAGTGTTAAGAAAAAATAAAGGCTATAGGTTTATTGGAATTGTACTGTCAGCCTTTATAGTTTTTAAGATTTTACCGTATGTAATGAACGGCTTTATGTATAGCGAAAACAAAGCAATTATTCCGCTTATACCTATTGCTTTGCTGCTGACTGCCGAATTTGTCAAGACGATATTTGATAGAAATATTTCAATGCGTTTCTGGGTGTTAATGAATTTAGCAATCGTTTTAGGCTGCGTTATATATTTGCTTATTAATGAGGAAAACAGTATTTTACTGCCTTTGATAATTGATATTGTCTTTTTAAACGCAGCATTTTTAATTTACTATAAAAAGGAGAATTCTACAGCGTTTATTTCAATTATTTCTTTAGCTGTGTTTGCTCTTTGTCTGACATTTAATTCCTATGACACTCTCAGCCTTAAAAAAGACGTAGTAAGGGTTGATAAAGAATATTCCAAAGAGATTGACAGTACAAATTTTTCAAAAAACGATAAGAGTGTATACCGTGTTTCTCTGTTTGCCGACGATGGTGAGACTATTAATAAAGTCTACGGTGAGAATTATTATCAAACGACGGTATATTCCTCGCTTCAGAACCAGCTGTATAATCACTTTTATTATGACGAGTTCCAAAATGAAATGCCGCATAGGATTTCTGCAATGATTTCTGAAACTATAAATCCCTTTTTCTGTTCTTTTATAGGTAATAGGTATTTATTTGTTGATAACAAAACCCTTGCGAAACAACGTGTAGCTGTTCCGAACGGATATAAAGAGGTAAAAAGGGAAAAAAATATAACTCTGTTTGTGAATGAGAACGTTATGCCTCTTGGTTATTCGTCATCAAATCTCATAAGCGGCAATCAGTATGACAAACTCACTTATCCTTACAATATGAAAGCACTGATGGATTATATTGTCGTCGACGAAAAATTATCAGACGTTCCAATAGATGGTGTTGAAGACAAGGGCGTTGATTTGGCAAACGAGCTCTTTGCGGAGCTTCCTGAAAATATCAGGTATGATAAACAGGAAAATGCCGTTTATGTTAATACCTATGAAAAAAATAATCGGCGTTTTAAAACATCAGGCACAAAAAATGCTTATGATTCTGACAAATGCGTTGTAAATCTTAAAAATCCCATAAATGATTACCTTATTATCACCTGCAATGCCGATAATAAAATTTCTAAAGAACCTACCGACATTTATATGACGATAAACGGTATAAAAAATAAACTTACAGAGCCTGAGTGGAAGTATTATAACAATAATAACAGCTTTTGTTTTGTACTGTCATCAAACGAGCCTATAGAAAGTATTACGCTTAATTTTTCAAGAGGTGAATACAAGCTGTCTGACTGGAGATTCTATACTGTTAAAAAGAGTGAGCTTGAGGGCTTGAAAAACGATATTGATGAGTTTATAATAAATAAGTCAAAAACCAAAGGCGATGTTTTTCAGGGAACGATAAATGTTAAAAATGACAACAGTTATTTTAAGCTGTCAGTTCCGTATGACAAAGGCTTCAGTGCTTATGTTGACGGGAAAAAGACGGATATTGAAACAGTCGATAAAGCGTTTATCGGTTTTGAGATTTCAAAAGGGAAACATAATATTAAAATAGTATATAAAGCTCCGCTTTTGAAAGAAGCGAAAATAATTTCGCTTTTGGGAGTTTTGATATTCGTTTTCATATTGTCAGTACAAATATTAAAAAGATGTTTTTATTTGAGGTTGAGTAAAAAATATAATAAACGTCAAAGTAATTAAAATAATAATTTGAAAGTATAAATTAAGGAGATTTACACTGACAATGAACAATTCATTAAAAACAATCAAAAGCTGGTGCTTATTAAAAAAATTGACAGTTATAATAACTACTGTAGCTATATTGTTTATACTATTAGCAGGTGTGTATTGGGAGAATAGAGTCGGTAAAAGCTATTATGATAAAAATATTCTTGGAAATGTTGACACTTCTTGTGTAGATAAACTTATGATAGTTGCTCACCCGGATGATGAAACTATTTGGGGCGGAGGGCATTTGGAAGAAGGAGGATATTTAGTGGTATGCTTTACTGACGGTTATAACAAAGTCAGAAAAGATGAATTTATAAACGCTGTGACTTCTTTAAACAACTCCAATATTCCAATCATATTTGATTTTCCGGATAAGACATTCCGCATTAGAGATAATTGGTACGGAATTAAATATAAGGTATTTAAAACTGTCGATAATTTGCTGGAAATGAAGGACTGGAATTTGATAGTTACTCACAATAAAAACGGAGAATACGGTCATATTCATCACAAGGCAATCAGTGAGATAGTAAGCAACGAGTGTAAGAAATTAGAGAAGCAAAATGTTCTTTATTATTTCGGTGAATATCACAGCAGAAAGAAAATACCTAAGTTTGAAAGTAAAATGACGCCGTTGGATGAAAAATTATACAATAAAAAGATAGAGGTTTGTAAAATGTTTTCGTCCCAACAGTGGGTAATTGACGGCTTGTATCATATGTTGAAATATGAAAATTGGACTCAATATAATGGTCAATAATTCGGAGATAGTTTAAATGACGGATAAAGAGAATTCACATTCAGGTAATTCAAAAGAGAAAAGCAAGATCCAGTCAATTATGACAAGGACTAGTGTTGTTGTATTATGTGCAACGGTGTGCTGTGCATTGTGGGGGAGTGCTTTCCCTTGCGTTAAAATAGGCTACAGGCTTTTCAGTATAGAAAGCAGCGATACGTTTTCTCAAATTTTATTTGCCGGGATACGATTTTTTCTAGCGGGCGTTTTTACAGTTCTTATGGGAAGCGTCATAGAAAAAAGACTTCTTCTCCCAAGCAAAAAATCAGCAGGCAAAATAGTTATGCTTTCTTTGTTTCAGACGATTATTCAGTATTTGTTTTTCTATATCGGTCTTTCGCATACCACAGGGGTCAAGGCTTCTGTTCTCGACGGGGCAAGCGTGTTTATCGCTCTTTTTGTTTCGTGTATGGTATTTAAGCTAGAAAGGTTAAGTGCTGCAAAAATATTTGGAAGTCTTATAGGCTTTGTCGGAGTAATACTTATAAACCTCACAGGTCTTGACTTTCAGTTTAAGCTTACAGGCGAAGGCTTTATTCTGCTTTCTGCAATCGGATATGCACTTTCTTCTGTGCTTATGAAAAGGTATTCTTTCGATACAAGCCCGATTCTTTTAAGCGGCTGGCAGTTTATGTTCGGCGGAGCGGTTATGACATTAGTAGGACTGGTCTTTGGCGGTAGGTTAAAAATTAATTCCGCTAAAGCAGTTATTATGCTCTTATATCTTGCTTTTCTTTCGGCAGCTGCATATAGTCTTTGGTCTGTGCTTTTGAAGTATAATCCTGTTTCTAAGGTAACGGTTTTCGGATTTCTGAATCCTGTGTTCGGTTCGGTTTTCTCACTTATTTTTCTTGCCGAAAGTGAGTCTTTCGGTGTTTCGGCTTTTATTTCGATGATCTTAGTCAGCGTTGGAATTTATATAGTAAACCGCAGAGACACAGTGAGAAAACAGAAAAAGTATTCATAATATTCTGAAAGAGGTTATAATTATGAATAAGGTCAACTATGAGTATAAGAATTTCAAGATAGGCGGCGGAGGCTTCGTGACCGGCTTTGTTTTTCATAAGAAAATGCCAAACATTCTTTATGCCAGAACAGACATAGGCGGTGTTTACAGATTCGATTTTGAAAACAGCAGGTGGGTTTCCCTTATTGACAGCGTTACGTCAGTAGAGCCTGAACAGTGCTATCCCTTGTCGATAGCTTTAGACGAAAACGACGGAAACATTCTTTACATAGCCTGCGGAGATCATAAAAAAGGCGAGCTTTGCATAAGTCATAATATGGGCGAGAGCTTTGAAATAAAACCCATTCCGTGCGGTATTCACGGAAACTGTATGGGCAGGGCAACAGGTGAGCGTTTAATTAAAATCGGGGACGATTTGTTTTTTGCATCTCAATCGTCGGGCCTTTTGCGGTCAAGCGACGAGGGCGAAAGCTGGGTTAAGATGAATGTAAACGGCGAAATCAATTTAACATTTGTAAACGCTGTTCAGTCGGGCAAAAACCGCACGGTTTTCGTAGGTGCAAGCGGAGGAGAGAATGTCTTTTCAAACGGCGGAAGAAAATTCAGAGGACATTCGCTATACGTTTCGTATGACAACGGAGAGAGCTTTTTTAAAGTCGCTCAGCCTGAGGCTGATTATTCTGCTGTTTCGGCTTTAGCGGGGTTTGTTGCCCAGAGAAGTTCTTTCGGCACTGATAAAAAGACCGGCAAGAGGTATTTTTATGCTACGTTCTGTCAGACGGGTGAGGATAAAGAGCCTTATAGATACACCTGCGATTCGGCTAAAATCGCAAGCGGAAGAATATTCAGATATGAGCTTGATAATCAGGGCAGGATAATCGAAAACAAGCAAAAGGATATTACGCCTGAAAATGTCTTAGGCGTGGGGCTGAGCGGAGTAGATCTTCGTGACGGAATGTTAGTTCTGTCGGAAATAGGCGAGGCTCACCCTAACAGCATTTACATAAGTCTTGATAACGGCGATAGCTGGGAACAGATCCTATATGATTTAAGCGTGGGAAAAATGAATTTTACAGTGCCTTATATGAAGCCTGAATATAATTCCAACAGGCTTTTGGTTCACTGGATGAGCGACATAAAAATAAATCCGTTCGACCCGGATATGGCGGTGTTCAATACAGGTACGGGCGTGTTTGTATCAAAGAATTTAACCGTCTCTAAAAACGGCGGTACAGTCGTATGGGAGCCTCTTTGCGAGGGTATGGAGGAAACCGTTCATATCAATGTGTACAGCCCCCCTAAAGGTGATATAAGATGTATAGATATTGTCGGCGACTTGGGAGGCTTTGCGTTTTCAAGCGTTGATGATATTCCTGAAAATTCTTTTGCAAACGAAAACGGAGACAGATATATAACCTGTCTGAATGCTGATTTTACTGATGAGAACCCGTATGTTGTTGCTGCAACTCCCAGAGGAAACTGGACCGGCGAGACTGTCGGCGGAGTTATTATTTCTCACGACCAATGCAAAACCTGGAGGCACTTGGATTTTCCATACGGATTAAGTGAAAAGATAGACGCACTTTGCGACAATATAAAAAAGCCGAACACAGACTCAGGCTGGGTAGCTTTATCAGCGGACGGGAAAAGAATAATCTGGGCTATTGCTCAGCAGCACGAATTTTTGACCGACGGCGTGGTTTACACCGACGACGAGGGAAAGACGTGGAGAAAGTCTGTTTTTATCGGCAGCCGAGATTTTGAAAAAGATCCTGTACCTTTATTTATTGTTGCAGACAGGGTAAACCCGAATATCTTTATGGCGGTAAATAAAGAGTCTGAAATGTTTATAAGCGTTGATAAGGGTAAAACCTTTTATGAGTGTATTCCGAACAAAATATTTGAACTTCCTAAGAGCAGAAGAGAGCTTAAACTTCGGCATATTGAGGTGCGTGCAGAAATCGGAAAGGAAAAAACCCTTTGGTTATCTTTTGGTTCTGCAGGGCTTTGGCGTCTGCAATTTGACGAAATTGCTAAGACGGTAGACTGCATTCATATTACAAAGCCGAACGAATTTACTCGCGGCGTGGGATTCGGCAGGCCTAAAGACGGTTCTGATGTGCCTGTTATATATACAAGCGGAACTATTAACGGTAAATACGGCTACTGGAGAAGCTGCGACTACGGAGAAACCTTCGAGCTTTTAAGTAATGATGATCAGCATTTCGGAACGGTGCTAAGTATTTCGGGAGATCCGAGAGAGTTCGGTACCTTTTATATTGCAACAGGCTCAAGAGGTCTTTTCTGTGCGAGAGAAGTAAAATAACAACCGTATTTTTAAGGCTGACGTAAAAAGATTATCACATTTTACAAAAATATCATTGCATTTTAGTGCAATATCACGTTTGGTATATCGTTGACGAAATACTTTATAAATGGTATAATTATCTTATATAATAATTGCGGCATTTTATAATTCTTTGGCGTTTTGTAAGGTGTTATTGTGATTTAGGAGGATTGTTGTATGGCAAATCATAAAATAAAATCCGTTTTTGATAAGGAGTTCAAAAAATACGGAAGAGTTATCGAGGGTTATAATCTCAGCGATGTTTTAGACGCTATGGAAAACACACCGCTTCCGTCTGATGTAGCATATGTTCCGAGTGTTCCGTCGCTTGAGGCTCTTAATATTAAAAAGGCTCTTATCTCTGAGGTCTACGGAGGACTGCCTTGTCAGGTAGGGTATTGCAACGGCAACAACTATGCACTCAATGCACTTGAGTATCACCGTTCAAGCGAAATTAATATTGCGGCGACCGATCTTATTCTTATGCTCGGCTGGCAGCCCGATATTGAGGACGATTTTACATATGATACAAGCAAGGTAGAGATGTTTAAAGTGCCAAAGGGAGTTATGATAGAAGTCTATGCTACGACGCTGCACTATGCTCCGTGCAACGCAAACGACGGCGGTTTTAAATGCGTAGTGGTACTTCCGAAGGATACAAATACAGATCTTTCGGGAAGCGTTGACAAGTCGATAGGAGACAATAAATTGCTGTTTGCTAAGAATAAATGGCTTATCGGTCATGAGGAGTCGGGAGTTCAGCAAGACGGCGGATTTATAGGTCTCAAAGGCGAGAACTTAAAACTCGGTAATTAATTTCAGTTGAAAAAGCATTGTGCTTTATAATATTACTAAATATGGAGGAATAATAATGTTTGACAATATGCCAAAAGTAAAAATCGGAATTGTAGCGGTTTCAAGAGACTGCTTTCCTGAGAGCCTATCTGTTTCGAGGAGAGAAGCGTTAGTTAAGGCTTACAAAGAAAAATACGGAGCAGACGATATTTATGAATGTCCTATCTGCATTGTTGAAAGCGAAATTCATATGGTTCAGGCTCTTGAGGATATAAAGAAAAACGGATGCAACGCTCTTTGCGTTTATCTGGGCAACTTTGGTCCTGAGATTTCTGAAACTCTGCTTGCAAAGCACTTCGACGGACCTGCAATGTTCGTAGCGGCAGCAGAGGAGCGTGGCGATAATCTTTGTCAGGGCAGAGGCGACGCTTACTGCGGAATGCTTAATGCAAGCTATAATCTAAGACTAAGAAACATCAAAGCTTACATACCCGAATACCCTGTGGGAACAGCAGATGAATGTGCCGATATGATTAACGAATTCGTACCTGTTGCAAGGGCGATTATCGGACTTAAAGATTTGAAAATAATTTCATTCGGACCGCGTCCGCTTAACTTTATGGCGTGCAACGCTCCTATCAAGCCGTTGTTTGACTTGGGTGTTGAAATAGAGGAAAACTCAGAGCTTGACTTGTTTGAAGCTTATAAGCTTCACGACGGCGATGAGAGAATTCCCGATGTCGTTAAGGATATGGAAGCAGAACTTGGAGACGGCAATAAAAAGCCTGAAATTCTTCCAAAGCTTGCACAGTATGAGCTTACTCTCTTAGACTGGATCGAAACACACAAGGGCTACAGAAAGTATGTTGCTGTAGCAGGAAAATGCTGGCCTGCATTCCAGACGCAGTTCGGATTTGTTCCGTGTTATGTAAACAGCCGTCTTACTTCAAGGGGAATTCCCGTTTCCTGCGAGGTCGACATTTACGGAGCTCTCAGTGAGTTTATCGGAACCTGCGTAAGCGACGATATAGTTACGCTTCTTGATATTAACAACACAGTTCCTTACGATATTTATGACGAGGACATCAAGGGCAAGCACGATTATACGTCTAAGGATATATTTATGGGCTTCCACTGCGGAAATACAAGTTCAAAGAAGCTCACAAGCTGTTCTATGAAGTATCAGATGATAATGGCAAGAAGTCTGCCTGAAGAGGTTACTCAGGGTACTCTTGAGGGCGATATTATCCCGGGCGATATTACATTCTTTAGACTTCAAAGTACATCTGACGGGAAGCTGCGTTCATACATAGCTCAGGGAGAGGTTTTGCCTGTTGCAACACGTTCGTTCGGAGCAATCGGTATATTTGCTATCCCCGAGATGGGACGCTTCTACCGTCACGTTCTTATTGAGGGCAACTTCCCTCATCACGGTGCTGTTGCATTCGGTCACTTCGGAAAGGCTATTTTCAGCGTATTCAGATACTTGGGTATTGAAGATATAGGCTTTAATCAGCCTAAGGGAATGCTCTATAAGAGTGAGAACCCTTTTAAATAAGGTTAAGTGGTAAAGACCTAGTTAAATAAAAAATCAATAAAGTAACATTAAAGCCTCCCAAAATCATAAGTTTTATTTTGGAAGGCTTTTTGTTCAATAAAATAAGTTACGGAGGTAAAAATGAAAAATACAACTAAGCTTCCGGAAGGATATGAGGAAATATATAAAATTGATTTTAAAAATGACAAAAAGAAAGCGGCGTTTATATATATAATCGGATTTGCCATCGTAATACTGATGATTATTATTGGTATGATATTTGTTCCTATTACGACGTTTTTTGATTATCCAGTAATTCTTTTTATAAAATTTTTAATTATAATTGTAGGACTAATACTTTGTATTGTTTTGCAAAATTTATTATCTATAATAATTTTGAAGTGCTTTGCTAAAACAAAAACTAACATTGGTTTGGCTAATGGATTTTCATATGTAGGAAGCGACATTTATTTTAATAAAAAGTTTTATGTTGCCATAGGATTTGCACCTATGATAATAATTGTAGTTTTATTTCTAATAATTAATGTTATAGCAGGTATCGGATGGTTTTGGTGTATTTATATTATTCAGGTTTATTGTATTTCCAGTTCGTTTAGCCATATTTACTTAACATATAAACTCTCTAAACTGCCTAAGGATGTATTGATCAAGGATAGTGGATTATCTATGACAGTGTATTCTCGTACTCATAATTAATATATAAAATTCATAGAAAAATTATTTATTATGTTATTTTTTAATTAATATATTGGTTAAAAAAATCAGTATATTTAAAGCTGAAATTGAAGTATAATAATATTAGATAATTGTCAAAGAAAAAATTTATGTGTTACAAAAAGTAAAGAAATATTATAAGCTGTGTGGGAATATAAATTTAAAAGGTTAGGAATATGAAAGATTTTATTAAAATATTAAATATTAAACTGCTGTCCTGTGCATTAGCGGTATTTTTGTTGATCGTTTTGCTGTGCACTTCAGCTTTGTCAATATTTACAGTAAGAAAAACTGTTCAGCAGCCGGCTGCAAAGAAGGTCAGTGTGAACATTACTAATAATTCAAGTGAAAATAATATTGACATAAATAGTTTTCTGAACGCAAAAATCAATTTGTCATTGAAGTCGGATATAAGCGGTTTTAGCCTTGAATATACAGCTGTACCGCACAGTACTGAGTATGAAATTTTCAGAAAAATAAAAGACGAAAAGGGCTTTACCCTGATAGGTACGACACGAACAAATAAATTCTCAGACAAGACAACTATAACTGGAAATACCTATATTTACAAAGTAAGGGCTGTTATTAAGCAAAAGGAAGGTCAACTGTACAGCGGATACTCAAATAACGTCAGGAAAAAGTTTGTGTGGTTTGATAAAAACAAAAAAATGGTAGCACTTACTTTTGATGACGGACCAGGTAAGTATACAAAGGCAGTTTTAAATTGCTTGGATAAGTATGACGTTCACGCTACGTTTTTTGTTCTGGGAAGCCAGGTAAAAAAATATAAATCGGCAATTAAAAAATCGGATCTGTTAGGTTGTGAAATAGGAAGTCATACGTTTGACCATGTTTATTTGACAGGGTTATCTAAAAAAGAAATAAAAAAGCAGATAAATAAAACTGATAAGAGCATAAAAGCTCTGATAGGACACGGAGCTACGCTTGTGCGGCCTCCGTATGGTTCTGTTAATACGAGGGTAAAGAAAACCGTTAAAAAACCTATAATAACGTGGAACGTCGATACCCGTGACTGGGCAACATTAAGTGCTTCTAAAACATATAAAAATGTAATGAACTGTGTGAGCGACGGCGATATTATTCTTATGCATGACATTCACAAGTCTACTAAAAATGCAGTTTTGAAAATTATTCCTGCTCTTAAAAAGAAAGGCTATCAGATAGTAACCGTCTCTGAGCTTGCAGAGTATAAGAAAACCAAACTCAAAAACGGCGAGGTTTACAGAGAAATTAAATAATATATTCATAATTTCTAACTATGTAAAAAAGTCTGATGATGCAAAAATATGCGTCATCAGACTTTTGTGTTTTATTCGTTTTGACTATCAATAGTTTTCAGCTTTTACCTGAAAATATGACTTAGGATGTGCACATACAGGGCAAACCTCCGGTGCCTTCTTGCCGACAACAATATGTCCGCAGTTTGAACACTCCCAGATAACGTCGCCGTCTTTTGAGAACACGCAGTCGCCCTCTATATTGGCAAGCAGCTTTCTGAATCTCTCTTCGTGTGTTTTTTCGATCTCTGCTACCTTTTCAAATAAGAATGCGATTTGGTCAAAGCCTTCCTCTTTTGCGGTCTTTGCAAAGCCTGCATACATATCCGTCCACTCGTAGTTTTCACCCGCTGCGGCGTCTGTGAGATTCTTTTCAGTACCCGGCATTGTGCCGTCGTTTATCAGCTTAAACCATATCTTTGCGTGTGCCTTTTCATTGTTTGCAGTCTCTTCAAACAGCTTACCGATTTGTACATATCCGTCGGATTTAGCCTTCTTTGCGTAGTAGCCGTACTTTGTGTATGCCTGTGATTCGCCTGCAAATGCGGCAAATAAATTTGCCTCTGTTTTTGTACCTTTCAATTTCTTTGAATCGCTCATAAATTTTCCTCCTAAAATTTTATTAACAATCGGTTTCGCCCGATAGTATTACATTTAATTATTGGCAATTGTAGGCTGATTAAACATTATTTATAATGCTTAAAGCCTTTTTCTTGCATAATTTATCAGATCGCTTTTTGTGTTTGAAAGTCTGTTGTCAATCACTAAATTCAGAATTTCGTTCAGCATCTTTCCAATATCTTTGCCTTTAAATCCAAGCTTGATAAGGTCGTTTCCATTTAAGTCAAGCTCTTTCAGACTAAGCGGTAAGCCTGATTTTATTATCTCTTCCCCAATTTTATTTACACTGTTGATGATGCTTAGTTTCTCATTTCTCATATAGTCTGATTGTGCTAATGCGTCGGCAGTTCTTATTTTAACATAGTCTCTGAAAAAATCCCTGCCGTGTCTTGATATGAATTTTTTGACGTTTTTTTCACTTGCCGGAAATCTGTTATCGTGCTGAGTGATTAGCGAACAGATGTGTTTGATTTCTTTTTTCGGGAACCTGAGACGCTTTAGTATTTTTTCAGCCATCTGCCCGCCTATATATTGGTGGTTTTTGAAATGGGAAATTCCCTGTCTGTCTGTTGTCAGCGTACTCGGTTTTCCTATATCGTGAAGCAGCATTGTCATTCGCAGATGGGGCAGAGGTTCAATATCAGAAACGGAGTGCACGGTATGCTCATAAACATTATAACAATGGTGGGGTGTGTTCTGAGGCGTTGAATCGCACTTTTTAAGTTCGGGTATTATAAAGAAAATGACCTCTTTATAATCACTTAAAACAGACAGCACGCCGTTTCCGGTAAGAAGCTTTAAAAACTCGTCACGAATACGTTCGGCAGAAATAAATTCAAGCAGATTTAATTTTTCATACAACGCAGATTTGGTGTTGGGTTCAATTGAAAAATTAAGCGTTGACGCAAACCTTACTGCACGGAGAATTCTCAAAGCGTCCTCTTCAAAACGCATTTGAGATTCACCTACACATCTGATGATCCCGTTTTGTAAGTCGTCAAGCCCGCCAAAATAGTCTATAAGACCCGTACTGTTATTATAGGCAAGCGAGTTTACTGTAAAATCCCGTCTTGAGAGATCCTCCTTCAGATTTGTAACGTATTCAACATTCAATGGATGACGGTGATCTGTATAACCTTCGTCCTTTCTGAAAGCCGTTATCTCAAGGGGCATACTGTCAACTATAACGGTGACAGTTCCGTGCTTTAAGCCTGTATCTATTATCTTATATTCAGAGAATATCTCCTTAAGCCTTTCGGGCTTACAGCTAGTACAGATGTCCCAGTCGGCAGGCTCTTTGCCCATAAGAGAATCACGAATACAGCCGCCTACACAGTATGCCTCATAATCATACTCTTCAAGAATTTCAATGGCTTTCTCTGCCTGCTTTGGAATTCTGATTTTATTTTCATTTATTATATTTTTGTGTTCATATTTCATTTTGTATATTCCCGCTCTGACTGTTTTTTCTGAATGTTAAAATTAAAAATACAGCTATGAGTATTATGCAGCAGAACCAAATACAATTATAACCGATGATTTTTGACAAAACAGTTCCGATGCAAGCACCCAGCATAAAAAGCAGAATTATGCCCATATATTTTAAACAGCTGAAAAGTGCCTGCTTGTTTTTGTGATGAGTGTACTTAAAAAGATTTTCAAAGCAGTTTCTGAGATTTCCCGTACACATTGTAGAAGCATAAGGTATGCCGTCGATTTTCCTGAAGCTGTTTACTTGTATTGAGCATATAAAAGATATTGTCACGTTTACTATCCACGGTGAAACGCTTAAAGGTATATAACCTACTGTAAAAAGAAGCACGGTTTCAATTAGTATAACAAATTGTTCGCACTTTATCAACGTCTTGTCATTAAAGCTCGATTTTAAAATTTCCGTTATGTATACTCCGAACGCAAAAGCAAGTATGGGAATTAAATAAAGACACGCCTTATTATAGGCTCCCCTTGCGATGTTTAAAGCCAGCAGAACTATATTTCCTGTCTGAGCGTTTGCGAACACTCCGCCCCTCAGAATATATGTATAAGCGTCTAAAAAACCGCCGACTACTGCTAACAGTCCGCCTGTTAAAAATAATTCTTCAGATGAAATTCTCTCTTTTCTTTTGTCTGACATTGGTTATTTCACATTCCTTAACAATCGTAATAATTATATTAAAAGCCAAGTAAATATTTTATCTCATTATGCTAAAAATAATTGATATGATAATTATAAACAAAAACAAATTAATGAGTTTTATAAAACGAATTTACCTGCCGTGCATATCCGCCGTAATAATGGGACTTCTGCAAACCTGCATTGATATTCCTCTGCTGTGCTTTGTCGGGCTTGTTCCGCTGTGTATAAGCGTTATAAACGAGCATAGCTTTTCGGTTTATTTAAAAAAATTCGCTGCCTTTGCTGTCTTATATAATATAATTAATTTCAGCTTTCTGCTGAAAATAGTGGATCTTCTTAGCGTGCCAAAAGCCGTCGGAATAACCGCTGCGGTATTGGCAGTTCTGTTGATGTCCGGGTTTGTCTCTTTGATTTTGGTATCGGTAATGTCGGTATTTCAAAAAATTACTAAGGGCAGAGTTTTTGATTCTTTCTCATTCGCATTTTTGTTTGTGTTCGGCGAATATTTAATGGAAATAATTCCGTTTGTTTCTTTTCCCTGGTCAAGAATTGAGCTCTCATGTATAAGCTTCACGCCCTTTATGCAGATCGCCTCTCTGTTCGGAGGAAGATTTGCCGGAATAATAATCGTTTCGCTCAATGCACTTATCGCAGTAGGTATAAAGTCTGCCGCTTATAATAAAAAGACCTTTGCTTCCCTTGCTTCGGCGTTGCTTATTTATCTTTTGGTGTTTTGCTTCGGAATGTTTAAAATAAACTTCGATTTTAATGCCAATGAATATGATAATAATATTAACGTGCTTATTGCTCAGGGGTCGGTTATGGGCGTTGAAAAATGGTCTATATCCAAAAACAAAGTCTTTTTTGAGTATGATGAGATTTTAAAAAAAGTCGATTTGAACAAAGTCGATTTAGCAGTTTTGCCTGAAACTGCCCTGTGCGAAAATATAAACGAAAGCAATGTTGCTTCCTATCTTAAAGGTATTTCAAAAAGCACCGATACTGTAATTGCTACGGGCAGTTTCTACTACGACAGAGCAAACGATAAACGGTATAATACCCTTTCGTATACAGACCCGAATACAGATGAGGTTTTATCATACTTTAAACAGCGTCTTGTTCCGTTCGGGGAGTATGTTCCGTTCGGGAAACTGCTCACAAACAAAGACAGTCTCGAACCGGGAGACGATAACTCTCCGATAAACACTTCGCTTGGGAAAATTACGTCTGTTGTGTGTGTTGAGTCTATATATTCTTCAATTTCAAGAAAACAGGTTAAAAACGGCGGTCGGATAATATTGGTAAGTACAAATGATTCGTGGTTTGAAAACACTTCTGCAAGAGAACAGCACTTTCGTCATTCAAGACTAAGAGCCATCGAAAACGGAAGATTTGTTTTAAGAGCCGCCAACTGCGGTATCTCAGCTGTTATAACGCCCTGCGGTGAGATTACCGACTTAATAGCTGACAGCGGAAGTGGAAAAATTCTGTCAAAAGCAGGTTTGATTTCAAAGCGTACACTGTATTCAATGACAGGAGAGCTTTTTTGGTATATTTCGCTGATTATAATACTGTTTGGCATAAATAAAATGATAAAGCAGAAGTGCAATTACAAATTTCTCAGCAAGGTTTAAAGCTTATTTCATTTAATAATATCACATATTAATTAAAAAATCTATCCCTTTGTATAATTATTAAAAAATGAGCAATAATATCTACAAGTTCCTCAGAGGGCTTTAAAAAGCATTGCAACGGTGCAATGTCCAAAAGGCGAAGACTTGAAAATTTCAGATCCTTTGGTAGTATATTTTGTCTTTTTCAGGTATTTCGCTTAATAAAAAACGGTCACAGCGTGAGAAGCGATATTCACGCAGGATTTGTGTTCTAAAGCAGAATGTCTTAATTTGCTTTGACACAAATTCCAATATGGAATGGAGGATTTATATGAAGAAGTTTATTGCAATGGGCTTAAGTCTTGTAGTATGTGCAATGATGCTTGCAGGCTGCGGTGACAACAAGAATAATAATGATAAGGCTTCAAGCAACGACACAACAACTACAACAGAATCGGAAACTACAACTACCACAGAAAGAGACACAGACAGTACTGATACTTCAAGAACAGATAATCTTGAAAGTGACGCAGACGATTTAGGAGACGACGTCAAGGAAGGCGTAAATGACGCAATGGACGGTGCTTCAGACGCGGTTTCTGATGTTGTAAGATAAATTGAAGAATGATCTTCATATATCATTACTAAGCGGAACCCTTTTAATTCGCAGCTTTTGTGCAACGGTGCATAAAGACTGCGAATTTTTTTTGAAAAAGCCTTGAAATTTGGATTTTTTTGTGCTATACTTTATGCATTGACTTTATTGGAGGAGTAAATTATGACTAAGGTTGAAATTATTAGCGGTATTTTACTGTTGATCTCGAGTATATTAATTATTCTTGTAGTTCTCATTCAGGAGGGTAAGGATCAGGGAATGACTTCTGCAATCGGCGGAGGACAAAATGATTCATTCTATTCGGGAAATATGGGAAACACTCGTGATGCAAAGCTTTCAAAGCTGACAAGAGTTTGTACTGTTATCTTTTTTGTAGTAACGCTTGTTGTTAATTTTATTACTTATCGTTAACAGTAAACAATTTCCCTGCGTAAGTAATTACGCAGGGTTTTTTCATATACATACAAACTGCATACAACAGCAGAATAATGTAAAAAATAATCAGGAATAATAAGCTGAGCAAGGTGAAGGTATGTCAAAGAGAAAACATAAATCAAAGCAAAACATAAAGCAGTACAAAATTCGAAGATTCAATAGAGAATACGCTGATGTTATAATTCGTGCACTGAAAGAAAGTAATACACCTATTTCATATACCAAATTGATAAAGATTTGTAAAGCTAAAAGTTTTAGTAAGCGATACTTTTCTATGTGTCTTAACCAGATGAAAAAGGATGGGAAAATCAGTAAAGTTATGGGCGGCTTTACTCTTCCTGAGAAAGTGGAATATATAAAGTGCGAGGTAGTTAAGCTGAATAAAACATATGGCTTTGTCCGTGACTGCAAAACAGACGAGGAGTTTTTCATTTCGGGGAAATACTTTTTGGGTGCGATGCCCGGAGATATAGTATTGGTAAGACCCTTTAAAAGAAGTCAAGAGCATATTGAGGGAAAAATAGTTGAAATAAAAGAGAAGAACTTCTCAAAATTCACGGGGAACATAGTTATTGAAAAGGGTGTACACAAAATAGCACCAGACGTTTTATCAAATTATTCAATTGATTTCAGCAACCGTCACGGAATAGAGTATAAAGAAAATGATAAGGTTTTAGCAAAAATAACTTACAGAGGCAGAAATCACAGCGAACATAAATGCGAGCTTCTTTTTAACTTCGGAAGCTCATTTAAAGCGTCTTCCTGTGCTATGAGCATTCTTGACTTAAACGGGGTAACTCCTGTTTTTCCAAATGAGGTCATAAGAGAAGCTAAGGCTGTTTATGATGAGAGACTGTTAAAATACGAGATAAAGAACCGTGTCGATCTAAGGGATTTGCCCATATTTACTATTGACGGCTCTGACACTAAGGATATTGATGACGCTATATCTGTATCAGCAGCAAAGGACGGCTTTGAACTGGGTGTTCATATTGCTGACGTTTCGCATTATGTAAAGCCCGGATCTATGCTCGATAAAGAGGCGTTCAATCGAGGAACAAGCGTGTATTATGCAAACAGAGTTGTTCCTATGCTGCCCAGAGAGCTTTCAAACGGAATTTGTTCACTTAATCCTCAGACTGACCGCCTTACCTTTTCGTGTATTATGAATATTGATAAAAACGGAAATATTAAAAGCTACAGATTTGAAAAGTCTGTGATCCGCTCGAGAGTAAAAGGTGTATATTCGGAAATCAATAAAATTATTTCCGGCACTGCGGATAACAAGATAAAGGAAAAATATCTTGAAGTTTCAGACTCTTTTCCCGTTATGCTCGAGCTTTTTAAGCTGCTTGAAAGAAACAAAACAGCACGGGGCTGTCCTGATATAAAAACAAGCGAAAGCAAGCTCATTATCAACGAAAAGGACGAGTGCGTCGGAGTTGAAAGCAAGTCAAGGGGTATCAGCGAGGAGATAATAGAGAATTTTATGCTTGCGGCAAACGAATGTGCGGCTGAATTCGGAAAGAAAAATAATCTTCCGTTCGTATACAGAATTCACGAAAATCCGCCTAAGGATAAAACCCAGAGGCTCTTTGACGGACTTACAAGGCTGGGTATTCCGTTCAATACTAACGGTTCGGTCACAGCCGGTTTTTTGCAAAGCGTTCTTAATCAGACTATTGGAACGCCTAAAGAGGGTGTTGTCAACACTCTTGTTCTCAAGAGTATGGCTAAGGCAAGATATTCGGTCGAGTCTACAGGGCATTTTGGCTTGGTACTTGAAAATTATGCACACTTTACATCTCCTATAAGACGCTATCCCGATTTGACTGTTCACAGGATAATGAGCGACTATCTGGAAAATGCAGACCATTCTGAGATAATGAAAAGATACAGTAAGTTTTCATTTGATTCTGCTGACAGGTCAACAAAGAAGGAGCTTGATGCGATGTCGGTCGAACGCAGCTGTGAGGATTGTTACAAGGCGGAATTTTTAAGTAAACATATAGGAGAGGTATTTGAAGGGGTTATCGTTTCTGTTTTGGAGTACGGATTTTTTGTTGAGTTGACCAATACCTGCGAGGGTCTGGTGAGAGTTGAATCTCTGCCTGACGGAGAATATGATTATGACGGCTCAATGACTCTGAAAAATAACCTGACAGGTCAGAGCTTTATGTTGGGCGACGCTGTTAAAGTAAAGGTTACAAACGCTAATGTAAGTTCGGGCAAAGTGGATTTTGAACTGAGCGTTTAAAAGATATTTAAACAAATGTAATGTTTACAGGGGTGGTGAAATGAAAGCACAGCATCAGATCTCAGTAAAGGCATTTAAGGCTGAGGGGTTTATTGAAAAATATCAGCGTTTAATAAGTGAAACGGTAATTCCGTATCAGTATAGTGTTTTGAATGATAAATCTCTTGATACAGAAAAAAGCCATGCGGTTCAAAATTTTATCAATGCCGGTAAAGCTCTTAAAGGAAATACAAATCACGACGGATTTTACGGAATGGTTTTTCAAGACAGCGACGCTGCCAAATGGATAGAAGCGGTTGCGTACTCGTTATCAAATTATCCTGATAAAGAACTTGAGAAAACCGCAGATGAACTTATTGACATAATTTCAAATGCTCAGGACAAAGACGGTTATCTTAACACATATTATACGATAAAGGATAAGGAAAAACGCTGGACAAATCTGCTTGAAGGTCACGAGCTGTATTGCAGCGGTCATATGATCGAGGCGGCATGTGCGTACTTTGAGGTCACGGGAAAGGATAAGCTACTCAAGGTTATGCTTAAAAATGCCGAACATATTTATAAGGTCTTTGTTACCTGCGGTCACGAGGGGTGTCCGGGACACCCTGAGATCGAACTTGCACTGCTGAAGCTCTACCGTACAACGGGTAATAAGCATTGTCTTGAACTTGCCGAGCATTTTATTAATATAAGAGGCGTAGACCCTGATTATTATAAAAAAGAAAAAGAAAAGCGTGATTGGACAGTTTGGGGGAACAACGCTGAGGATAATAATTATCAGCAGAGCGGAATGCCTGTCAGAAAAATGAGCGACGCAGTCGGTCATGCGGTTAGAGCCGTTTATTTATACACAGGAATGGCGGATCTTGCGTCTTTAACAGAGGATAAAGAGCTGTTTTCTGCCTGCCGCAGACTATGGGAAAGCATTACTCAAAGGCGAATGTATATTACAGGCGGAATCGGTTCAACGGTGCTTGGAGAAGCATTCAGCGTTGATTACGACTTGCCCGGCGATACTGCTTATGCGGAAACCTGTGCTTCAATTGGTCTGATGTTTTTTGCATCGAGAATGCTCGAAATTGATATTAGTAATGAATATGCAGATGTTATGGAGCAAGCCTTTTATAATACTGTTCTTGCAGGAATACAGCTTGACGGAAAACGCTTTTTCTATGTGAATCCGCTTGAGGTCACTCCCGGTATATCAGGTGTTTCTCCTACACACCGCCATGATTTGACCTTGCGTCCGAAATGGTATGCCTGTGCTTGCTGCCCGCCGAATGCAGCAAGATTGATTTCATCAATCGCTGTGTATGCTTACGGAGAAAATGTCGATACTGCGTTTTGTCATATGTTCGCCGCAGGTAAGATTTCTTTTGAAAACGGTATCAAGATGTGCTGCAAGACATCGTATCCGTATGATTTCAATATTACATATGAAATTGAAAAAGGCGGCAGACTTGCAATAAGAATTCCTCATTGGAGCAAAACATTTACATTGAAGATCAATGAAAAAGCTATTGAAATTACACCGGTAAAAGGGTATGTTTATCTTGAAGTTTCAAACGGCGATACCGTTAAATTAAAGCTCGACGAAAAGCCGAGATTTATATATGCCTCTTCAAAAGTTCCCGAGCTTAGCGGGCGTGTAGCCCTTTGCAGGGGTCCTCTTGTGTATTGCTTTGAGGGAATCGACAATAACGGAGATGTATTATCTGTTTCACTTAAAAGAAACGGAAAAGTTAGTGTTTCAGAAGCTGACGAGTGTTTAGGAGGAGCGGTCAAGCTGAAAGCTGAAGCCGTTTGCGTTCAACAAACTGATAAGCTGTATTCAGACGCCGTACCTGTACAAAAACCGTTTACGGCGGTTGCAGTGCCTTACTATGCTTGGGGAAATAGGGGAGAAAATCAAATGCGTGTGTGGATGAATGAAATTATTTGATGTGTGAAAAAGAGCGTTCAGAATTTTTCTGAACGCTCTTGTTGCATACAGAAAACGGAGACAAAAGAGCCACTAGAGGTTCGCTGGTAACCGTTGACTTCCCTACCATTTATCAAAGTACAAACCCGCCGTTGTACAAACTATAACATTTATCAAACTACTCAAAGGCGGCAGAGCCACCGGAGGTTCTCCGGTCTTGCTTCTAGCAGTATCTAATTCTATGTACTAGTCCGCCGTTTTGAAATGATACACATTAAATTAAATTTCTAATAGGCGGCAAAGCCACCGGCGGCTCGCCGGACATATTTATGCCCGTACTTTCATATACATAAATGAAAAACTGTATAGAAAGCGGGGCATTAATTTATGATTGTAAAAACATTCAAGGTAAGGAAAAAAGGGTTAGTTATTTGCGGCGGAATACTTATTGCACTTTTGGTAATACTTATTGTTTGCGGAATAGTGCATAAAGCTACGTCAAAAACCTATCCTATGAAAACCGAGAGCGAAAGACAGGCATTTATGAGTGAAATGGGCTGGGATGTCTCAGAGGAATATACAAGCTGTAAGGTAGTGTCGATACCTGAGGAGTTTAACGAAACATACGAAAGCTATAACGAGCTTCAGAAGGAGCAGGGATTTAATCTTAAGAAGTATAAGGGCGAAATGGTTGAAATTTATACATATGCGGTGTATAATTATCCCGGAAACTCTGAGAATGTTGTTATTAATTTGATGGTGTTTGACGGTAATTTGATAGGCGGAGACGTATCTTGTAACGAGCTTGACGGATTTATGCAGGGACTGAAAAACCCCGACCCTGATTCTAAAGCGTCATTAGATGAAAAGGAATCTGAGGAGGAGATCGTTGAAGAAGAATCAGAGGATTCTGAAAGTTCAGAGGCGAAATCTAAAAAGGATAAGGAAAAAGCTGATAACAGCAGTTCAGATGTTAATTCTAAATCTGACAAAAAGCAAGCTAAGAACGCTTTCGACAGCAGTGCTGATAGCAGCAGTGAGGAGTCGGATATGAACGATGAAGAAACAGAAACAGAGACTGCCAATGTAACCGATAGCAATGATACAGAGGAAAGCAGTACTGAGCCGTCATCTGAAAATACATCAGCAGAAAGCAGTTCTCAGCAGTGGTAATGTAATAGTTTCAAGAATAATAAAGGAATTAAAAATGAAATCGGAAATAATGCGTGTTGATAAGTATATTTCAAGTCAGTTGAACGGCGTCTCAAGAAAAGACGCTAAAGCCCTTTGCAGAAAAGGCGAGGTCGTGGTGAACGGGTCTGTTGTGAAAAACGGCGATGAAAAAATTGCTGCGGGTAAGGATACCGTTACCGTTCAGGGCGAGAATGTAGCTTATAAAAAGTATGTGTATATTATGCTGAATAAGCCGCAGGGATATGTTTGTTCCACAAAGGACGGTAAATCTCCTACTGTGCTGGAGCTTGTTCCGCCTGAGCTTTATCAAAATGGACTTTTTCCAGCTGGCAGGTTAGATAAGGATACCGAGGGGCTTGTGATTTTGACCAATGACGGAGAGCTTGCTCATAAAATGCTGTCGCCTAAAAGCCATGTTGAGAAAAAATACTACGTCGAGCTTGAATACCCTGTTCAGGATTGTTATATTAAAGAATTTGAAAAAGGTATGGAAATCGACGGCGGTGACGTTTGTCTTCCTGCGAGAATAGAATTTATTCCGGAAAATGATAAGACTTGTTATGTGTACCTCAAGCAGGGTATGTACCATCAGGTTAAAAGAATGTTTGGAAAATTGTCAAATAATGTTGTTTATTTGAAGCGTGTTAAGATAGGTGATCTTGATCTTAACTCTAATCTTGAACTTGGTCAGTGTTTGGAACTTTTGCACAAAGATGTTGAAAAGATTTTGTAGGACTTGGTAATAGAATAATACAGATTTAGTAATTATAAATAATTTCTGTGTTAAAACTTTAGTGAAAAAACCGTTGAAATTACTCTTGCAAATTTGTTATTATAATATTGAGCAAATTTACTTCAAATATATTAACGGGAGGTCATACATAAATGGCAAGTGTATCACTAAAGGGTATTTATAAAAAATATCCGGGTAATGTTGTAGCTGTTTCAGACTTCAACATCGAAATTAAGGATAAGGAATTTATCATTCTTGTTGGTCCGTCAGGATGCGGAAAGTCAACAACATTGAGAATGATCGCCGGTCTTGAGGAAATCAGCGACGGCGAACTCTATATCGGTGACAGATTAGTCAACGATATAGCTCCTAAGGACAGAGATATTGCTATGGTTTTCCAGAACTACGCCCTCTATCCTCATATGACTGTTTTTGAGAATATGGCGTTCGGTTTGAAACTCAGAAAAGTTCCTAAGGACCAAATTGCTAAAAAGGTTGAGGAAGCTGCTAAAATTCTCGATATTGCTCACCTGCTCGACAGAAAACCTAAGGCTTTGTCCGGAGGTCAAAGACAGCGTGTTGCTTTGGGTAGAGCTATCGTTCGTGAACCGCAGGTGTTCTTGCTCGACGAGCCGCTTTCAAACCTCGACGCTAAATTGAGAGCTCAGATGAGAACTGAGATCTCTAAACTGCATAAGAGATTGGGTACTACGTTCATCTACGTTACCCACGACCAGACTGAGGCTATGACTATGGCTGACAGAATCGTCGTTATGAAGGACGGCTTCATTCAGCAGGTCGATACCCCGAATAACCTCTATCAGCATCCTGTTAATCAGTTCGTTGCCGGATTTATCGGTTCGCCTCAGATGAATTTTATCGACTCAAAACTTATTAAGGTAGACGGAAAATATGTTATCGAGTTCGGTACTGAGGATACTAAGGAAACTCGTGGCGTTAAATATACTGTCGAGGTACCTGAGTCTAAGTCAGATGAAAAACTGCTTGAGCCGCTCGTTGGTAAGGAAGTAGTTTTGGGTATCCGTCCTGAGTGTATTCACGATGAGGAAATGTTTATTTCTGCCGCTAAGACAGGTGTTATCGATACTACCGTCGAGGTTGCCGAAATGATGGGTGCTGAAACCTATCTGTACCTCAATTGCGTTGGTATTCAGATGACCGCCAGAGTTTCTCCAAGAAATAATGTAAGACCACAGGATAAAATTAAAGTTGCTATCGACCCGAATAGAATCCATATCTTTGAAAAGGATACCGAAAAAGCAGTTATTAATTAAGGTTTCATTTGAATTCCGATATATAAACCCCCGTGGCTAGGTTTCGTTCCGGCTTCGGGGGCTTTAGTTTAATTAAGTATGCAGATTGTAAAGTGTTTGGATTATTTAAAAAAATGTAAAATTGGGTATTGATTTTTTTTGGCAATAGTGTTATAATAGCACTTGCTTTCAGATAAGTTTAACAATAATTAGAACTTTTTTTGAATAGCGCAGGCTGTTGGCGAAATTTGAAAAGTAAAATTGTTAATAATTAAGTATTGCAATTTTATATTCCATATGATATAATAAACCTACAGTTTTGAGATTTGTGTATCATAATTTATTAGAATTATTGTCGAACAGTTAATTTTGCAACGTATTCAATCTAATTCACACAAATGTAAAAATAAGTTTTTAAAATTTTTACTTGTTTAATTAGTCAATACTGTATACTTAATTTAGTTATAATTCTAGGCGTTATTCCACGTTTAGTATTATATATACATTTTATAATGAATCAAATTAATAAAAGAAAAGAGGTAAACAACATTGAAGATCAAAAGAATAGCTTTGAATTTAATAAGCTGTTTTGCGCTGTTGGTTAGTTCAATACCTTCTACGGCGGTTTTTGTTTCTGCTGAGGAAGTTACTACAGTGCCCGGCGTTCCAAAGTATGTAACAATTAGTGGAACTGACGGAAAGGGTGCTGGGAAGACAAAAAGCGCTGTATTTGCAAATGGTACAGATATTGAGGTTACTTATGATGCAGGTACCGATACTAATACCGTAACGTATGCAGGCGGATCTATTCCAGGAGTGGCAAAGGATGCAGATGTGTTCGCCGGATGCCACGGCAGTGCCACACCGGTTGGTACTGAGGAAGATCCTGTGGAAATCGTAATCAATGGAGCAAAATTAAACACTGTTTACGGCGGAGGACTTCATGAGTCAACTGTTGATAATGTAAAAATAACAGTTAAAGGCAATGCAGAACTAAAGTGGGTTTGCGGAGGAGGAGCTAACTGCTTAATCAAGGACAGCGTTTGCTCAGAAGGTGCTGATTATTGGCAATCTGGTAATTCAGAATCCTCTAAGACTGTAGTTAAAAATGCGGAGATTAATATTGAAGATGGTACGTTCGCAAATTGTGTTTATGGCGGCGGTGAAGGTTTCAGCAAAACTGAAAATACAGCCATAAATATTAAGGACGGTACAATTCTTGCTGTATCTTCCAGCGGTTCTAACGGTTATACCGGTAATTCTAATGTAAACATTGAGGGCGGTAATATTACAGAAGTTAGGTCTGTAACTAGAGGTACTATTGCAAGCTCAGATGTTGCAGTTTCAGGCGGTACCATAACTAATCTTTACATAGGCGGAAGCAAGGGTGATACTGTCAATGGTACTGTTAAAAAATCAACTGTAAATGTTACCGGCGGTGAAGTAGCAAAACTGTATCCAGGTACTTCAGACGGAAGAGATATTACAGTATCTGAAAGTGAACAGTATTCATTTGGACTTTCAGGAGACGGTAAAATTACTGAGTATGATACAGGCATCACTGAAGAGGATAACAGTGCTTCGGTTAATGAGATGACATACTTAGAAAGTAAAGACTTCCAGGACGCTCCTAATATTGCTCCAATCCTGTTTACTAATGGTAAGTCTGTTACTGTTACTTATGATGAAGTAAGCGGTCAGAATATTGTAACTTGTGAAGACGGAAGCATTAAGAAAATTCCTACCAATGCAAATATTTTTGCAGGCAGCCATAATAGTGATAGTGAAATCTCAGATAAGGTTACAATAACAATCGACGGTGCAAAGCTGAACTCAGTTTGGGGCGGTGGAATGCACAAGTCTCATGTTAAAAATGCAGAAATCGTTGTAAAGAGCGGTTCAAAAATAGGATTTATACAAGGCGGCGGCGCAGCTATAAACTCTGCTATTAAGCAGTGTGTCGAGGGTTGCGACGGAGCTATCAAGGATTCAGACGCTAAAAACTCTACATGTGTAGTTGATGAAGTAGCTATTACTATTGAAGATGGTGCTACCGTAACTGATATATACGGCGGCGGCGAAGGCTATAGTAAAACTGTTAAGACAACAGTTAACATTAAGGGCGGAGACATTGAATTTTTAGGAGCAGGCGGTTCTAACGGTTATACCGGTACAGCTAATGTAAAAATTGAAGGCGGAAATATCGGTCTTGTTCAGTCTGTAAACAGAGGAACAATGGATTCTGCTGAAATTGATGTTAGCGGCGGTACTATTGACGAACTCTTCATCGGCGGAGAAGATGCTGATGACGTTAAAGGAACAATCACTTCTTCTACTGTAAAGGTAACAGGCGGTACAGTTGAAAGTTTGGCTCCTGGTAAATCAGGCGGTAATGTAATTGACGACGAGTCTGGTGGTACGTTTAAAGTTGAGATATCAAGTGAAGCTGATGTTGATTTAGATGCAGAAAGCAACTTTAAGGGTATTGAGCTTTCATGCACACATAAATTGCCATTGATTAAGGTTTCAACTAAGACAGATGCAACCTGCACAGCTAATGGAGCAATAGACGTATGGCAGTGTTCAAACTGTAATCAGTACTTTACTGATAAAGATGCTAAAACACCACTTGAAGATCAAAATGAAGATAGCATTGTTAATGAAGAAGATTTCAAGACTGATATGATAGCTCACAACTATGTTGAGCATACTTTAAAGAAGTGCGATGGAACTACAAGTGATTTCAAATATTATACTTGTTCTGTATGCGGAAAATTCTTTGAGGAAAAGAACGGTCCTGAGGTTGAAATAGAAACACTTAAAACTAAAATTGAAGCCGCAACTGAACACAAGACAAGTGTATTAAAAGGTGTAAAAGCTACATGTTCAGAGGTTGGTTACACAGACGGTTTACAATGTACTGTATGCGGTGAAACAATTGTGAAAAAACAATTAATTAACCGTGATAGTTCAAACCATATGAAAGGCGATGCAAGCACATGGCCTGAAACTTGGAGTGATTTAACTCAGGCTGATATGGATGCAACCGGCTATTTCAATGTTGAAGATTGTACAAAAGGCGGATGGAAAGTTCGTGAATGTACACAATGTGGAGCTAAACAGTATAAATATATTGACAAAACAACACATACATGGGGCGAACCAGTTGTTGAAGCTGCTGATGATAAGGAAGCAACCTGTACCGAGCCTGGAAAGAAAACAAAAACCTGTTCGGTATGCCATATGAAGGAGCAGGTAGAAATTCCTGCAAAAGCACATAAGAAGTCTACTGGCGAAACTGCAATTGAGATAGTTCCTGCTAAAGACGCTACATGTACAGACAGCGGAAATGACCGTTACTGGAAGTGCTCGGAATGTAATGCTTGCTTTAGTGATAAAGACGGAGAAACCGTAATTGACGAAACAACAACACATAAAGATGCGTTAGGTCATGAATATGAAGAAGTTAAAGAAATCCCTCCGACATGTACAGATTCAGGTGTTTCGGCATATAAACAGTGCAAGAGATGCGGAGTATATGAGGAAGGACACGAAAGGACAATACTTCCTGTAAATTCTAACGGACACGTTTATACGGAATTACTTGGTGAAGCTAAGGAAGCTACATGTACTGAAACAGGTTTATATGCATATTTCCAATGTACAGCTTGCAAGAAGTATTACAAGATAACAGCTACAAGCGACGAAGGAGATACGTATGAAGAGATTACATTGCAGGGCGGCAGTGCTAATCCAGAAGATTTGACAATTCCAGTAGTAGATCACAAATATAGTGAGAGCCCAACTGCATATAAAGCTCCTGACTGCACAAACAAGGGAAATTATGGTTCAGTTGAATGTACAGTATGCAATCACAAGTTTAAGACAACTGATGCAGAGGGCAATCCACTTGCTGAAAATGAATACATTGATGTTGAAAGTGATGAATCTCAGCTAGAAATCGCTGCATTAGGTCATGATTGGGTGAAGCAAAAAGAGACATGCACAAGAGACGCATATTATGATTGCAGTCGTTGTGATAAAAACGCAAAGATTTTACAGGATAGCTCTGGTTCTGACGAGACAATTGAAGATGGCGGAACAGTTTATCTGAAATATATTGAGTCTCTTGATGATTTAAACAAGCCGGAAGCTTCTCATCACTGGGTAGATAAGGTAGCTACTGCAAAAGATGCAACTTGCACTGAAGATGGTAGTTACGCATATGCACAGTGTGATAAGTGCGAAGTATTCGCAGAGAAATTACCTGATGGAGCTTATAAAGAGTGGACCGTTGCTGATGATAAAAACAA
The DNA here is from genome assembly GCA_947589185.1 of uncultured Clostridia bacterium. Lineage (GTDB taxonomy): Bacteria > Bacillota > Clostridia > Oscillospirales > Ruminococcaceae > UMGS1601. Next base: position 37,058 of record CANQCK010000005.1, read on the forward strand.
CGATGGCGTAATCACTGCGGATGACTTTGTTAAAAAGGCAACAGGACATAACTTTGAAGATGGTTTTGTTAAAGGTTATGCATCTCCTGATCCATGTACACAACCTGGTCTCAAATCATATGCAGTATGTAAGAATGACGGCTGTGGAGTTTATGCTTTAGCAACTCTAAAAGCTGAGGCTAGTGATGGTTCGGAGAATCCGGCAGATTACGATTATACACCATGGACTGTTCAGGATAATGATAAGAACAGCGACGGCAAAATTGATGCAGATGATTTTGTTATTGACGTAGTAGGTCATATTTATGGTGAACTACATCCGGCATATATTCCTGAGGGAGCTGCTGCTTGTACAGAAAACGGCAAGAAAGCATATTATAAGTGTTCAGTATGTAATAAGCTGTTTATAGATGAAGGCAGCGATAAGAAGGAAGTAACTGAAAACGAGTTAATAGTTCCTGCACCGGGACATAAAGATGAAGCTATACCTGCATCTGAAGATGTAGCAGCTACATGTACCGACCAGGGTCTTACGGGCGGAACTAGATGTTCAGTCTGCAAGACAATACTCACACCGAGAACGGTAATTCCTGCACTTGGACACGACTTTAAGGAAGAAAGTTATAAGACAAAAACTCCTGCAACTTGCGAGACCAAAGAAATTCAGGAGGCTAAATGTTCACGCTGCGACGTAACGCAGACAAGAGAGAAGCCTAACTCAGAACCACTTGGTCACGATTATCAAAAGGTTGAAGCTAAGGAAGCAACCTGCGCAGAACCTGGTAACATTGAGCATTACAAGTGTTCAAGATGTTCTAAGCTGTTTATTGATGAAGAAGGCGCTAAGAAAGAGGTAACTGCTGACAAGGTAGTAACTACAAAAGATCACGAATATGGTGAGCTTATTGCTGAAGTAGCTGCAACTTGTACAAAGGAAGGTACTAAGGCACACTATAAGTGTTCTGTATGTGAGAAGCTGTTTGTAGATGAAACTACAATGCAAGACGACGCTCCTGTAACGATTAAGAAAGAAGTTACAGCAGAAGACTTAGTAATCGAAAAGATTGCTCATACACCAAAAGCAGTTGATGCTGTAGTTGCTACTTGTACAAAGCCAGGTTTGACAGAAGGTTCAGTTTGTGATGTATGCGGTGAAGTACTTGTTGCTCAGACAGTAACACCTATGATTGACCATACACCTGTAACTGATGCTAAAGTTGATCCGACTTGCACAAAAACAGGTTTAACAGAGGGTAAACATTGCTCAGTATGCGAGGGAACTCTTGTTGCACAAGCAGTAATACCTGCACTTGGTCATAATTTTGTAAACGGCGTCTGCACAAGATGTAACGAAAATGCGCCAAGCTATAGCGATGATACACCAGTTAACAATGGTAATTCTAATCCAAGCGTAAACCAACCTAACAACAATACTATAAATAATAATAATAATAATGTAACTAAACCTGCAAATAAGATTCCTGCAAGTGCATTAAAGGTAAAGCAGGCTAAGGTTAAAAATCTGAAGGTTAAGAGCAAGGCTAAGAAGACTATTAAAGTTAAATGGAAGAAGGTTAGCGGTGCTAAGGGCTACAAGATTGAAGTTTCTAAGAACAACAAGTTTAAGAAAAAAGCTATAGTAATCAAGAAAACTACTAAGAAGCTGAAACTTAAAATCAAGAACAAGAAGCTCAAGAGCAAGAAGACCTACTATGTACGTGTAAGAGCATACACAACATACAAGGCTAACGGTGCTACAAAGAAGGTTTATAGCAGTTTGAAGGCTATAAAGAAAGTTAAGGTTAAATAATTTTTCTACTTGATTTCAAGTACACAGATTCAATTGATTTGTTTACTTCCAAAAGAGAGACTAAGTATATTACTTAGTCTCTCTTTGCATTTTCGTTTTAGCACAGCAATTTTAGCTTTTTTCGTAAAAAAATAATTAAAATTCAAATTTTAGTAAATTTACTATTGCATTTTATGTCTGATAGTGGTATAATTGTAATACTAAATTGTTCATATTTTACAAGTTAATGATTAGCCTTTTGACAGTTTTAATGAGTTCTGGTGTTAATAGTAAAATAAAATTGTTAATAATTAAGTGTTGCAATTTGGTTTACAATATGATATAATAAACCTACAGTTTTGAGATTTGTCTTTCATATATACTTAAATTATTGACTAATAGTCAATTGTGTTATGAACACAATCTAATTCACACAAATGTAAAAATAAGTTTTTAAAATTTTTACTTGTTTAATTAGTCAATACTGTATACTTAATTTAGTTATAATTCTAGGCGTTATTCCACGTTTAGTATTATATATACATTTTATAATGAATCAAATTAATAAAAGAAAAGAGGTAAACAACATTGAAGATTAAAAGAATGGCTATAAGCTTATTAAGTTGTTTAGCGCTTATTGCTAGTTCAATACCTTCTACGGCGGTTTTTGTTTCTGCTGAAGCGAATACCCTTACTACACCGGGTGTTCCAAAGCAAGTAACAATTAAGGGTTCCCCTAGTGACATAACTGCTGTATTTGCAAATGGTACAGATATTGAGGTTACTTATGACGATGAAAGTGATTCAAATATTGTATCTTGGACTGACGCAGAAGGTGCTAAGAATACGATACAGTCTGTTCCTACAAATGCAGAAGTGTTCGCCGGATGCCACGGCAGTTCTGAAGCAGTTGGTAGTGATGCTGATCCTGTAGAAATCGTAATCAATGGAGCGCACTTAAACACTGTTTACGGCGGAGGACTTCATGAGTCAACTGTTAATAATGTAAAAATAACAGTTAAAGGTGATTCAGACCTTAAATGGGTTTGCGGAGGCGGAGCAAATTGTCTTGTTCATTGCGATCAAGGTGCATGTGCTGAAAAAGGTTGGAAGGACAATGGAGCTGATTCCGCAACTTTAGTTAAAAAGGCAGAGGTTAATATCGAAGCTGGTACAGTTGCAAATGACGTTTATGGCGGCGGTGAAGGCTACAGCAAAACTGACAGCACAACCGTAAATATTAAGGGCGGTACACTTAGTTCTGTATGTGCCGGCGGTTCTAACGGTGCTACCGGTAATTCTGAGGTTAACATTGAAAACGGTACTATTAAATGGGTTTACTCTGTAAACAGAGGTACTATGGGCAGCTCAGCAGTTACAGTTACAGGCGGTGAAATAGAAAACCTTTATGTAGGTTCAGCAGGCTCAAACTATCCGAGTATTACAGGTACTGTTAATGCGGCAAGTGTTGATATTAAAGGCGGTACTGTTAAAGAGTTACATGCCGGTAATTCTTCAAACGGGAAGCCTTTGGATGTATCACAGCCGAATTACTCATTCTCAGCTAATCCAAGTTCTGTTGAAAAGTACAACGAAGACATTGAAGAGAATAAGGACAAGGAAAATGCTTATTACTACTTTAATGCTTATCTAAATAATGATGAGAAGGATAATCTAGGAAACAGCGCTGCAAGCAAAGTTACTCCTATCATACAAATAATGCAAGGTAGCAACGGAAAAACATATCAGGCTGTATTTGCTATGGCAAACGGAACTAAAGTTGTAGCTACTGATGTTAAAAATGCAGACGGAACATGGAAAGAAACTAAATTAGCATGTGGAGATGACGGTAGCTATATTCTTACAAACTATGACATTGTTAATCTGTTTGGCGGAAGTCATAATAGCGATACATTAGTTCCATCAACTGACGTTACATTAGACGGAACTACCCACGTACAAAGCGTATGGGGCGGCGGCTGGCATAAATCTAAGACCGGCACAACTAAGGTAACAGTAAAGGGCAACGCAGAGGTTAAGGGTATCCAAGGCGGAGCTGCTAACTTCTTTGCAGGTACAAACTGCGGAACTGAGGGTTGCACAGGTTACAATGGAAGCAATTCAAGCAAGCCATGTATTGAAAAGCCTGGGGCAAATACACCAGAAGCATACAATGTTAGTGGTAACGCATGCGTTGATAGTGCAACTGTAGTAGTTGAAAGCTGCAAGCCATATACAACGCCAAGCGGTGTTGAACAAGATACACTGATTTTTGGTGGCGGTGAATGTTATGCTTACACAGGCACTGTTAACGTAACAGTTAGCGGCGGCGAGTTTACTAAAGATTCAATTGTATATCCTGCCGGCTCAAACGGTTACACAGGCGAATCTTCTCTTGTAGTTGACGGAGAGGTTACAATTCCAAATGTTGCTTCTGCAAAGAGCGGAATCGTTAAGAGTGCTGATATTGAAATAAAGAACGGTACAGTAGAAAATCTTACTGTCGGCATGATTGAAAGTAAAGAAGGCTATGGTGAAATAGAAGCTAGCGATGTAAAAGTATCATCAGGCGGTACAGTTAACGATGTTACGTTTGGTCATAAGAATGATAGTGAAACAATTAAACCTGAAAATGATGAAGGTTATACTTTAACGGCTGACGGCGGAAAGATTGAACAAGTCGACGGCGAAGAAGTTGATTATTCAAAAGTTGAGTGTACCCACAACGCATACCTGCCTCATTTAATGGAAGTAGAGGAAATACCTGCTACATGTGTACCAGGAAAGTATGCTTATTGGAAGTGTGCTAACTGTCTGCACTATTATGCTACAATTAAAGGCGCATTAACTGACGTTACTGCTAAAGATGAAGATGGAAATTTCCTCGACAAAGTTGACGAAGATAAAATTAAGATTGAAGCAACTGCTTCTCACAAATATGTTGAGCATCAAATACTCGCTTGTGACGGTGATTCAGTTGCAGCAACCTACTATACATGTGAAACTTGCACAAACTACTTTGAAAAAGAAGAAGGTCCCGGTGAAACTTATAAGCAAATTACCTTTGAGGAAGTTCAGTCAAAAATGACTACAGCCGGACATACGACAGAAAAAGTACCTGGCAAAGCTGCTACATGTAGTGAAGTAGGTTACACTGACGGATTAAGATGTCAAAAATGCGGTATAACAATTGTTGAAAGACAGAAGATTAACCGTGACAACACAAACCACGTAGACGCTGAGGGCAACTCAACTTGGGGCGATGCTGTTCGTGTTCCTGATGATGATGATCACGCTAATATTTATCCGGGCTTGACAGATTGTGCAAAGGGCGGATGGAAAGTTCGTGAATGTACACAATGTAATGCTAAACAATATGTGTATGTAGACCCGACAGATCATAAATGGGGCACGCCGGTTGTTGAAGCTGAAGGAGATAAAGAAGCTACTTGTACCGAAGCTGGACAGAAAACAAAGACTTGTTCGGAATGCGGTAAGAAGGAGCAGGTAACTATTGACGCATTAGGCCATGATTTGACAGGCGAGGGCAACCCGGTACAGGCTAAGGATGCTACATGTACGGAAGCTGGTATGCAGCTTCATTGGGTATGCCAAAGATGCGGTGATTATTTCGCTGACGCTGCAGGTAATCAGAAAATTGAAGATAAAGATTCAGTAAATCTTAAGGCACTAGGTCACGACTATCAGAAGGTTGAAGCAATTCCTCCAACCTGTGTAGAAACAGGTGTGTCTGAGTATTGGGCATGTTCAAGATGTGGATTGATGGATACTGAGAATCCTGAGCATACACCAAAGACAACACTTCCGGTAGATTCTAACGCACACGTTTATTCAGACTTGATTGGGGAACGTGAGGAACCAACTTGTACTGAAGCAGGTAAGTACGCTTACTTCCAATGTACAGCTTGCAATAAGTATTACAAGATAACAGCTACAAGCAGCTCAGGAAATACATATGAAGAGCTTACATTGCAAGATGGCAGAGTTAATGAGGAAGATTTAGTAATTCCTCCGACAGGACACAAGTGGGGAGCTGTAACGCCTAAGAAGCCTGCAACCTGTACTGAGGAAGGTAAAGAAGCTTATGCTATGTGTACAGCATGTAACAAGTACACTAAGGTTACATATGCTGCGGAAGATACAGAATTAGCTAACCCACAATATGATAGTAATTTGTTTGAAGATCCAGCAGTTGAAGAGTCAATAAAAATTGACGCATTAGGTCATGATTGGCAAAAAGTTGAGGCTTCATGTACAAGAGAAGCATATTACTACTGTAAAACATGCGGTAAGCTTGCAAAGATTCTAAGTTCAGACGTTGGTAAAGACGAAGAACTTGAGGGTTCTATATATCTACAGTATATTGATTCAATTACTGAAGTGCTCAAGGCTGGTCAACATACATGGAAACCCGATAGTGTAGCTTATAAAGCTCCGACCTGCGAAGACACTGGTAATTATGGTTCAGTTACATGTTCAACGTGTAATGCAACATACAAAACAACTGATGACAAGGGCAATCCTATTGAAAGTGAATTAAATTACGTTGAGATTTCTAATCCTGATGAGCTTGTAATTGCTGCATCAGGCCACGATTACGGCGAACTCATTGACGAAGTTCCTGCTACTTGCACAGATGAAGGAACTGCCGCACATTACAAGTGTTCAGTATGTAATAAACTCTTTAAGAATGATGATGATAAGACGGAAACAGACGCAAGCGGTTTAGTAATTACTGCAAAGGGACACCAGTATGGCGATCTTATTGCTGAGGATAAAGACCGTAATGTTTGTACAGAACCGGGAATGAAGGATCACTATCAGTGTTCAGAATGTGAAAAGTACTTCACAGACAAGAACCCAGAGAGTGAAATTGAAAGAGAGAAATTAGTAATTCCTGCAAAGGGACACCAGTCTGAAGTTTACGTTCAGGCTAAGGCAGCTACCTGTACAGATCCTGGTTCAACAGAAGGTACAAGGTGTAGTGTTTGTAAAACAGTACTTATCCCACCGACAGTAACTCCTAAATTGGGACACGAATTCAAAGAAGAAAATTATAAGACAAAAACTCCTGCAACCTGCGAGGAAAAAGAAATTCAGGAAGCTAAATGTACTCGCTGCGATGTAACGCAGACAAGAGAAAAGCCTGAATCAGAACCGCTTGGTCACGAATATCAAATGGTTGAAGCTAAAGAAGCAACCTGCACAGAACCTGGTAACATTGAACATTACAAGTGTTCAAGATGTTCTAAGCTGTTTATTGATGAAGAAGGCGTTAAGAACGAGGTAACTGCTGACAAGGTAGTAACTACAAAAGAACATGAATATGGTGAGCTTATTGCTGAAGTAGCTGCAACTTGTACAGAGGAAGGCACTAAGGCACACTATAAGTGTTCTGTATGTGAGAAGCTGTTTGTAGATGAAAATACAACACAAGACGACGGTACTTCTGTAACGATTAAGAAGGAAGTTACTGCTGCTGAATTAGTAATTGAAAAGACAGCTCATACAGTTGTAGTAGATGAAGCAGTTGAGGCGACATGTACAAAGATTGGATACACAGAGGGTTCGCACTGTTCAGTCTGCAACACTGTAATCAAGGAACAGATTGTAATACCAATGAAGTTACACACACCTGTTACTGATGAAGCAGTTGAAGCAACTTGTACGAAGTCTGGTTTAACAGAAGGTAAACATTGTTCAGTATGCGGTGGAGCTATTGTAGTACAGTCAGTAATTCCTGCATTAGGACACAATTATAAGAATGGTGTTTGCACAAGAGACGGTGCAAAGGATCCTAACTATGTAGCTAATTCATCAGTTGACAATGGCAATTCTAAGCATGGCAACAATATTAATAATAACAATAACAACAACAATATAACTACTGCACCTGCAAATAAGATTCCTGCAAATGCATTAAAGGTAAAGCAGGCTAAGGTTAAAAATCTGAAGGTTAAGAGCAAGGCTAAGAAGACTATTAAAGTTAAATGGAAGAAGGTTAGCGGTGCTAAGGGCTACAAGATTGAAGTTTCTAAGAACAACAAGTTTAAGAAAAAAGCTATAGTAATCAAGAAAACTACTAAGAAGCTGAAACTTAAAATCAAGAACAAGAAGCTCAAGAGCAAGAAGACCTACTATGTACGTGTAAGAGCATACACAACATACAAGGCTAACGGTGCTACAAAGAAGGTTTATAGCAGTTTGAAGGCAATAAAGAAAGTTAAGGTTAAATAATTTCCGAGTAGCAACCGAGTATACAATTCAAATGATTGTTTACTTCAAAATAAAGGAGACTGAACTATATGTTTAGTCTCCTTTTTGTGCATAATCTAATTGATTTGGTATTATGTAAATATAATATTGTAGCGTCACCATTATCGGAGAGGCATAATAAAACTAATTCATTAGCAAATGAAGTAAAGGCATAGTATTTTTACAGCCATATGAAAACCCCGATAAGGAAATCCTTATCGGGGTTCATTATAAAGCATTATTTAGCGTATTCAACTGCTCTGCTTTCACGAATAAGATGAACTTTAATTTGTCCGGGGTAATCCAATTCGTTTTCGATTTTATTGACTATTTCGCGAGCAATTATAATCATTTTTTCATCGTTGATCTTTTCAGGCTGAACCATTATTCTTACCTCACGGCCTGCCTGAATAGCATATGATTTATCTACGCCGTCATATGATGAACATAACTCTTCAAGTTTCTCTAAACGTTTAATGTAGTTTTCATAGTTTTCGCTTCTAGCAGCCGGTCTTGCAGCTGAGATAGCGTCAGCCGCCTGAACAAGTGCTGCAACAACAGTTCTTGTTTCAACGTCTCCGTGGTGGGCTTCAATAGCATGAATAATATCTGGATTTTCCTTGTATTTCTTACACACATCTACGCCTATCTGAACGTGTGAACCTTCAATTTCATAGCTGAGAGCCTTACCAATGTCGTGGAGAAGACCTGCTCTTCTTGCGAGGTTGGCGTCAACGCCAAGCTCTGAAGCCATCATACCTGCGAGATGTGAGACCTCAATTGAATGATTAAGAACATTCTGTCGATAGCTTGTTCTGTAATGGAGTCTTCCCAGAAGTTTAATTAACTCGTTGTTTATGCCGTGAACGTTAGTTTCAAGTATTGCACGTTCACCCTCTTGTTTGATTTTGTACTCTACTTCGCGTCTTGCCTTTTCAACAGCTTCTTCTATTCTGGTCGGATGTATACGACCGTCCTGAATGAGCTTTTCAAGTGCAATTCTTGCAATTTCACGTCTTACCTGATCAAAACAGGATAACGTAATTGCTTCAGGAGTATCATCGATAATTAAATCGACGCCTGTCAGTGTTTCAATTGTTCTTATATTTCTTCCTTCACGGCCGATGATTCTTCCTTTCATCTCGTCGTTCGGAAGCGGAACTACCGATACCGCTGTTTCAGATACCTGATCAGCAGAGCATCTGGCAATTGCAAGTGAAATATATTGTCTTGCTTTATTTTCACATTCCTCTTTGATTTTAGCTTCGTATGCTTGAATTTTAACAGCCTTTTCGTGTATCAGCTCATCTTCAAGACTAGACAAAAGATGTTCTTTTGCCTGTTCTTTTGTGAACTCGGAAATTTTCTCGAGCATATCAAGCTGACTCTTCTTGATTCTGTCTGATTCAGCTAATGTTTCGTCGGCTTTCTTAAGCTTTGACTGTAAAGTTTCCTCTTTCTTTTCAATGTTATCCAGCTTTCTGTCCATAGTCTCTTCTTTTTGCTGGATACGTCGCTCTTGTCTGGATACTTCATTGCGGCGGTCTTTAATTTCTTTTTCAGCTTCAAAGCGATGTTTATGTATCTCTTCTTTAGCTTCAATTAAAGTTTCTTTTTTAATGTTTTCCGCATTCTTTTTTGCTTCAGTAATAATGCGTTCTGCTTCTTTTTCAGCAGAGCCTATTTCGGCTTCCGCAGTACGCATTCTTGATTTTATACCTTGCTTAAACGCAATAAATCCGCATACAAGAGCACCAACTAAAAAAGCACCGCAACACAATAGTATTATCAACCATGTGTCCATTTAACAGCTTCCTCCTTCTATAAGTAATATTACTTAGGAAGGCATGCCCTATTCGCTTATTAAATTGTAAATTAATTTTATAGTAACATTTACCTTCAAAAGTAAAGTGTAATAAAGTAATAATATCTATACGTCAATAAGGATTATTTCATTTGAAATCAGCCCTTGTTGTATAAATACAATAATATACGCATTCATTATACAATATTTTGTGTATTATGTCAAGACTAAAAGGACAAATATTTATTAAGCGAAAAAATAAATTTTGATAATTTGTGTAGAAATTGAATAGAATTTATTGAAGTTAAATGTATTGACTTTTATGACTATTAGTGTTAAACTATTAATGTGTTAATATTAAATGCAATGATAAGGAAGCTGAATTTCAAAATCATATTCTAAAGAGAATTTCGTCAAGGCTGAAAACGAAATGGATGTGTGATTTTCAGACACCGCCTTTGAGCATCGTTTAATAAGCGACGTAAGCCTGCGTTAGAGGCGTTAATGAGTTACAGTCCAGGCTGTGAGAAATTGGGTGGAACCACGATTTATCGTCCCAAGGGGTTATCCTTGGGACTTTTGTTTTTCTATTAAGGAGGACGCTCTATGAATTTAAAGAAAAAAGGAGCATTTATAACTTTTTTTGCGTCGATTGCTGCTGAGATTGCAATTATGGTAATGTTTTTACTTGCAGTCAATCACAAAATGATTATGTATGTTGCACTTCTTTTGTCGATAATGCTCTTTGTTTTTGTTTATTGGTCTAACACAGCGTTCAACGAGTTGAGCGTCAATAAAGAAGGCGAGAGTATTTTCTCAAAACGAACAAGAATTGTTTTTAATATAGTAAGTGCAATTTTCAGTATAGCTCTTTTGGTCGTTGGAGCTCTTGTATTTTTGGATTATTACTATTATCCCATTTTCAGTAAGCGATAAAAATTGATTTATATTAATAGAGAGGAAGAAAAATATGATTAAGTTAACATTAAAGGACGGAAGCGTTAAAGAGGTCGAAAGCGGTATTTCGGCTGCCGAGATCATTAAAGGTATCGGAATGGGTCTTTATAAGGCAGCTTGCTCAGTCAAAATCAACGGTGAAGTCAAGGACATCAGAACTATTATTAATGACGACTGCGAATTTGAGGTTCTGACCTTTGACGACCCAGACGGAAAGAAAACTTTCTGGCATACGGCATCTCATATTCTTGCACAGGCTGTTAAACGTCTTTATCCTGAAACTCTGCTTGCAATAGGACCTGCTATCGATAACGGTTTCTATTATGATTTTGACAGGGAGACGCCTTTTACAACTGAGGAACTTGAAAAAATTGAGGCAGAAATGAAAAAAATCGTTAAGGAGGGTCTTGAGCTTGAACAGTTTGAGCTTCCTCCTGATGAGGCTATAAAATATCTTGAAGACAAAGGCGAAATATATAAAGTCGAATTATGTCAGGAACATTCAGACAAGGGCGAGCCGATTTCTTTTTACAAGCAGGGAGAGTTCACTGACCTTTGTGCAGGTCCTCACCTTATGACGACAGCTCCTGTCAAAGCGTTTAAACTGACCTCTTGTACAGGTGCATATTGGCGGGGCAGCGAAAAGAACAAGATGCTTTCAAGAATTTATGCAACGGCATTTCCTAAAGCAAGCGAGCTTCAGGAATATCTCGACCGTCTTGAGGAAGCTAAAAAGAGAGATCACAGAAAGCTGGGAAAAGAACTGGGACTTTTCGCTCTTATGGACGAGGGTCCGGGATTTCCGTTTTTCCTGCCAAAGGGAATGATTTTAAAGAATACGCTTATTGATTACTGGAGAGAGGTTCACACAAGAGCAGGGTATCAGGAAATTTCTACTCCGATGATGATGAACAGGGCTTTATGGGAGCGTTCGGGACACTGGGATCACTACAAGGATAATATGTATACCACCGTGATTGATGAGACCGATTTTGCGATAAAACCTATGAACTGTCCCGGAGGACTTCTGGTTTATAAAACTCAGCTTCATTCGTACCGTGACCTGCCTTTGAGATTGGGAGAATTGGGTCTTGTTCACCGTCACGAGCTTTCGGGAGCATTGCACGGACTTATGAGAGTGCGTTGTTTTACTCAGGACGACGCTCATATCTTTATGACAAAGGAACAGATAAAGGACGAGATAAAGGGTGTAGTTGCACTTATCGACGAGGTTTACAGTCTGTTTGGGTTTAAGTATCATGTAGAGCTTTCAACCCGTCCTGAGGATAGTATGGGAAGTGATGAGGATTGGGAGATCGCTACTAACTCCCTTAAAGACGCACTTGAAGAAATAGGTCTTGACTTTGTTATAAACGAGGGAGACGGAGCCTTCTACGGACCTAAGATAGACTTCCATTTAGAGGATTCGCTGGGAAGAACATGGCAGTGCGGAACTATTCAGCTTGACTTCCAGCTTCCTGAGAGATTTGAGCTTGAATATACAGGCGCTGACGGAGATAAGCACCGTCCGGTAATGATACACCGAGTTGTGTTCGGAAGTATAGAAAGATTTATAGGAATTTTGATTGAACACTTTGCCGGAGCATTTCCGCTTTGGCTTGCACCTGAACAGGTTAAAATCATTCCTGTGTCGGATAAGCAGCTTAATTATGCTGAGAATTTGCTGTCAAAGCTACAAGCCGCTCATATCAGGGCTTCAATAGACGACAGAAGTGAGAAGATGGGATATAAGATCCGTCAGGCTCAGCTTGAGAAAATTCCGTATATGCTTGTTGTCGGCGATAAGGAGATGGAGGACGGTACTGTGTCTGTTCGTTCCAGAAAAGACGGCGATGTTGGAAAAATGCCTATAGATGATATTGTTTCAAAGCTGATAACAGAAATTGAATCAAAGGCAAGATGATTTTATGTAAATTAAAAGAGCAGTCTGAATTTCAGATTGCTCTTATTTTTATAAGCAGATAAATTGAATATATGATACTTTATCAATAAATTCATTAGCTTATATGAATTATTGTCAGTTTTATAATTTAAAACACTTAATAAATTGTGAATAAGATTTGTTTTTGAAGTTAGAATAGATAAATTTATAAATTATTTATTAATTTGGGGGCATATTACACAAAGAAACAATTATATATTTGTATAAAGTGAACAGTTTGTGTTAAATTGCACAAAAAAAGAATATTATTAAAATAAGTAAAAACCTTGACAAACAGTAGTAATATTGCTATAATTATAACTAGAAAATTATATCTATTTTGAGCAAAATCACAATAACATACATGAGAAAATGTGTTTTTACAGCATCTTTGAGACGATTTTCTCTAAATGTGGTACATATTTTGTTGAAAATATACAATATGTGCAAAATGCACAAAAAGCATATTAATTATAATGTATGCTGGAGAGAAGTTATGGGCACTATTCTTTCTACAAAAGACGTTTGTCGGGACTTCACGACAGGAAATAATATTGTTGTAAATGCGTTGAAGAATATCAGCATTGATATTGAAGAAGGCAAACTTACGGTTTTGAGGGGACCTTCAGGAAGCGGCAAGACAACGCTTATTAACATTCTGGGTGCACTTGATAAGCCTTCAAGCGGCGAGGTTTGGTTCGATGGCAAGGATATTACAGAGCTGTCTGAAAAGAAGCGGGATAAACTAAGGCGATATGATATGGCATTTGTTTTCCAGTCGATCGCTCTTATGTCGAGTATGACTGCGTATGAAAATGTTGAGTTCGGACTTAGGCTTGCAGATGTTCCCTTTTCTGAACGTGACAAGCGTACCCGTGAGGTTATGAAAAATGTCAATCTCGAAAAGCGTATGTTCCACCGTCCTGGGGAAATGTCAGGAGGAGAGCAGCAGAGAACGGCTATTGCAAGGGCGATTGCTCACAAGCCGAAAATAGTTTTTGCTGATGAGCCTACCGCCGAGCTTGATTCAACGACCTCTTTGCATATAGTAAAGCTGTTTAAAGAGCTTGTAGAAAAAGAGGGTATGACAATAGTTATGACCACTCACGACCCGAGTATGATGGAGGTCGCAGACAGGGTTTATACATTAGAGGACGGTGAGATTGTTGGCAGATGATTTCACTTTGAATGGTACAGCTGACAATGTTGACAAGGATTTTGATAAGCAAACAGAAGTTGAAAATCCTGTTGATTTGCCGGAGAACAATTTATCCGATGATGAAACAGTACCATCCGAAAATGATAAATATATGATAAGATGTGAAAATCTGGTTAAAATTTATAAGACGTCGGAAGTTGAGGTCGTTGCTCTTCAGGGGCTGGATCTGGATGTTGAAAAGGGCGAGCTTGTAGGAATTGTAGGAAATTCGGGAAGCGGAAAGTCAACGCTTTTGAATATGCTGGGCGGACTTGATAAGCCGTCTGCGGGAAAGCTGATAGTTGACGGGAAGAATCTTCTTAAGTTTTCGGATAAGGATTATATGAACTACAAGCGAAATACTGTCGGATTTGTATGGCAGAACAATGCGAGAAATCTTATTCCGTATCTTACGGCACTTCAAAATGTTGAGATGCCGATGCTTTTAAAAGGTTCTAAAAAGAGACGGGAAAGGGCTTTGGAACTTTTAGACAAGGTCGGTCTTTCACACAGGGTCAATTCAAAGCTTGATCAGCTTTCGGGCGGTGAACAGCAGAGAGTTGCAATTGCGATAGCTCTTGCAAACGATCCTAAGCTGATTCTCGCTGACGAGCCTACGGGTGCAGTTGATACAAAGACGTCGGAAATGATTTTGAATATCTTTAAAAATCTGAATAAAACTGAGGGCATTACAATAGTTATAGTTACCCACGATTTAAAGCTGGCTAAACATATAGACCGTGTGGTTGCTATAAGAGACGGCAGGACCAGTTCTGAGATTATACGTAAAAGGTCTATGGCGGAAGAGCTAGGTGAGCTTGGCGATATTGTCAATGCTGATGAGGATCCTGAAGATTCGCATGAAGAGCTTATCGTTCTTGACAGAAGCGGAAGACTTCAGATACCAAAAGACTATATCAAGGCACTTGGCATAAAGGGCGGAGATAAGGTCAAGGCAGAGCTTGATGAGAAAACGGGTAAAATTGAGATTTTCAAATCGGGCAATTAACTTTCTTTATTAATCCTATGGTGAATATATCAGAGGTTTTTATTGAGTCGTAGCTTGACTTAAACCAAAAGCAGAATTTATTTTAGAAAGGTGGATTTATAGTGAAGAAAAAATTGTTCAAGCGTACGCTTTCTTTTGTGTTGGCACTTTCTATGACAGCAGCATTCGTTCCTTCTGCAATGGCGGATGACGCTGCAAATTCTAATGCTGATACAAGTGTACAGACAACTTCTAATGAAGATATTGAACTTGCGTCAGCATCTTCAGGCGATACTATTTCTTACACTGAGTACCGTGAACAATATGCTGAAGCAGAAAGACCTGCTGTTTCAGATAATGAAGGGTACATCTACGGGGGAAATCAAACAAAATTTGAAGCCGGTAACGGAGCAAAGATTTCTCGGAAAACTGTTGACGGAAGAAATGCTCTTGAATGGGCTAATCAGGAGGGAAAGGTTTCTTTTCCTATTAAAGTTGACAAAACCGGCGTTTATAACATAAAGATAGTTTATGAAATTCTTGCAGGAGGAGCAACTGAGGTTGAGTTTGATCTTAAAATAGACGGCAAAACTCCTTATGATACTGCTTCGAGAATTACTCTGGATAAAAGATGGGTAAATAAAAATGAGATACAGCAGGACTATCACGGTAATGATATAAGACCGGGACAGGTTGAACAGGTATGCTGGCAGGAAAGGTACTTTGCAGATATAGACGGACTTTATGATGATCCTCTTTGGTTCTATCTTGAACAGGGTAAGCACACTGTTACTATAGAATCAACAAAAGCTATGTTTGCAATTGAGAGTATGAAACTGTATCAGCAGGCAGAACCTGACGCTTATCAGGCACCGTCTGAATCAGAGCTTTCTCAAAATAAAGACGCTGATATTATTAAGCTTGAGGGTGAAGAGGCAGCATATAAAACAGACAGAGTTTTATATCCTACCAGTGATAAGGATTCTTATCTGACATCTCCTTCAGACCCGAACAAAACAAAGTATAATACTATCGGCTCTGCAAACTGGACGCAAGCTACGCAGGCAATTACCTGGAAGGTAAATGTTAAAACCTCAGGTTATTATAAAATCGGAATAAGAGGCAGACAAAACCAGATGAGAGGATTCTATTCAAACAGAAGAATTCTCATAGACGGAGTTGTTCCTAATGCTGAATCAAATCAGGTTAAGTTTTATTACAATACTGAATGGGTTGTAACAACTCCGAAAGACGCTGACGGAAACATTATTTACTACTACCTAGAAGCCGGAGAGCATGAGTTCACAATGGAAGCTGTTCCGGGTGAGATCGGCGAGGTTATGTCAGAGCTTGACGATGTAGTTTATGAAACGACAAGCTATTACAGAAGAATAAGACAGATAACAGGACCTGATCCTGACGAGTATAACAACTATATGATAGATGTTGCTATTCCGTCTATCGTTCCTGATTTCAAAAAGCTGGCTAATACGTTAAGAGATACAAAGGCATATATCGAAGGCTTGACAGGTACTGCCGGAACAGAAGCAGTTACGCTTGAGAAAATGGCGTTGGTTCTTGACCAGTGTATAGAAAGACCTGATGATATTCCGTCGCTTCTTTCGCAGATAAAGGATAACATCACGTCAGTTTCATCGTGGGTCAGAGAATACAGAGGTCAGCCGCTTGAGGTCGATATGATTGAGTTTGCTCCAGCAGGAAAGGATTTCACTTCTGCTAAAAAGACTTTCTTCGGAGGACTTAAGTTCGGATTCGATGCATTTATAGGCTCGTTCTTCTCAGACTATAACTCACTTTCTAAAGAGAGTGAGGACAGCATTACTGTCTGGGTTTCGCTTGGACGTGACCAGGCACAGGTCGTAAACCAGATGGTTGACAGCGACTTCAATCCTAATTCGGACACAAAGGTTTCAATCAACCTTGTACAAGGAGGAGTTGTTGAGGCAACACTTGCAGGAAAGGGTCCGGATGCGGTATTGTTCCTCGGCGGAGACTTCCCGATACAGCTTGCTGCAAGAGGGGTTTTGACCGACTTAACTAAGTTTGATGATTATGATGAAGTTATGACGCGTTTCCAACCTGACGCATCTACATTATATAAATATAGTAAAGGAGTTTACGGACTTCCTATAAGCCAGCTTGTTCCTATGATGTTCTATCGTACAGACATTCTGGCAGAGCAGGGAATTAACCCTGAACGTGATTTGCAGACGTGGGATCAGCTGATTTCAATACTTCCTCAGCTTCAGAGAAACTATATGGAGGTAGGATTGATACTTCCGATCGCACAGAACTTAGGTAACGGTATTACTACCGTATCTACAACTACCGAGTGCGGAAGCACATTCGCATCGCTGATTTTACAGCAGGGCTTGAACTACTATACTGAGGACGAGACAAAGACTACGTTCGATACTCAGGAAGCAGTTTCTGCATTTGAAAAGTGGACGAAGTTCTATACTACATACAGCTTTGACCAGACTTATGACGCATTCTCGAGATTCAGAACGGGAGATATGCCGATTTTGATTAAGGAATACAACTTCTACAATCAGTTGGCTGTTGCGGCTCCTGAAATCAAGGGTTGCTGGAACTTTAAACAGATCCCTGGAACAGTTCAGGAGGATGGCTCGATAAGCCACGCTTCAAACTCTTCGGGAACTTGCGGAGTTATCTTCAAGAAGTGCAAGAACCAAGAGGCTGCATGGAATTTCTTAAAGTGGTTTACTTCTACCGAATCGCAGGTTGAATATGCAAATGATATTGAAGCTATTATGGGTACAATGGGTAGATTTGATACTGCCAACCTTGAGGCATTAGATGGAGAGTCATGGTCTACCACCGAAGTTTCAAAGATCAAGTCTCAATTTGCAGAACAGGTTGAAATTCCGGTTATACCGGCTTCATATGCGGTTACAAGAAACGTAATGAACGCATTCAGAGAAACTGTAAACAACGCGTCTAATCCAAGAGATACGTTAATGTGGTACAACAAGGATATTAATGCCGAGATTACTCGTAAGCTTAAAGACCTTAGTATGTACAACTATGATGAATAGGAGGGAGTAATTAATAATGGCTAAAACAGATACGGCTGTTGCAGAAAAGCCTGTATTGATGAGAGATCAGGGTAAAGTCAGATACACACTGCATCAGATGAGAGTAAATATCGGTTGCTATGGAATGCTTGCTCCTTTTATGATATTGTTTACAATATTTATGATAATCCCTGTTATAATGTCTCTTCCTATGGGATTTACAAACTTTAATATGGTGCAATTTCCAAAGTTTATCGGTTTATCAAACTTCTACACACTGTTTTTGAATGACGATATATTCTTAACAGCGGTTAAAAACACATTGGTATTTGCAATTTTTACAGGTCCGTTCAGTTATGTTCTAAGCTTTTTCTTAGCTTGGCTCATAAATGAAATGCATCCTGCATTGAAAACAATTTTTACATTTGTATTCTACGCTCCTTCAATGACGCCTTCTGTTTATGTAATATGGCAGTTGCTGTTCTCGGGAGATACATACGGATATTTCAACTCGGTATTACTGGACTTAGGCTTTATAAACGCACCTGTTCAGTGGCTGACAGATACGGCTTATATGTTCGGAGTTGTTATTGTGGTTCAATTATGGATTTCAATGGGTGCAGGATTCTTGGCACTCCGTGCAGGTTTCCAGAACATTGACAAGTCGATGTACGAAGCAGGAGCAATCGAGGGAATTAAAAACAGGTGGCAGGAGCTTTTCACTATCACTATTCCTTCAATGGGACCGCAGCTGTTATTCGCAGCTGTACTCCAGATCTCAGCGGCATTCACAGTCGGAGTTGTAGGACAATCGCTTATCGGTTTGCCTTCTACAGACTACAAGGTTCACACAATAATGAACCACGCTACCGACTACGGAACAATTCGTTACGAAATGGGATATGCTTCGGCAATATGTTTCGTTTTATTTGCGGCGATGCTTCTGGTAAACAAGTTTATTAACTGGCTGCTTGCCAAATACTTAGATTAGGGGAGGTGAATACGATATGTCAAAAAAGAGAAAGAAGAAGGATATAGAAAAGCTGAGGGTTAAAGACAAGAAAAAGAGAGTAAACGGTTCTCTCGGCGGAGATATAGTGATTTTCTTATTTCTGTGTCTGCTCGGAATATTTATGATTTTCCCTATTTACTATGCACTTATTCAATCCTTCAAACCTGTGCATGAGCTATTCGTATTCCCGCCTAAGCTTTATGTTTTAGACCCTACTTTAACTAACTATTCGGATATGTTTAAAATAGCTGCAAGCCTTTGGGTTCCGCTTTCCAGATACATTTTCAACAGCGTATTTGTTACGATTGTTGTAACGGTTGCCAATCTGTTTGTATCTTGTATGGCAGCTTTCGTACTTGCAAAATGCAGATTCCCTGGAAGCAATGTAATTAACAAAATTATTGTAACAGCACTTTTGTTTACATCGCAGGCATTGTGGATCATGCAGTTCTTAGTAATGGCAAAACTCGGTATGATCGATACATATTGGGCACTTATACTTCCGAGCATTGCAACTCCTATGAACTTGTTCTTGATGAGACAGAGTATTTCAACAATCCACGATTCGATGATAGAAGCCGCTAAGGTTGACGGTGCGGGACTTTTTAGAATCTGCTGGGGAATAGTCATACCGAACTCAAAGCCTGCATTGATGACGCTTATCATCTTTGCATTCCAGGCAGCATGGCAGATTCAAGGCGGATCTCTGATTTACTCAGAGGAACTTAAAACACTTCCGACAATTTTGCAGCAGATAACGGCTGCGGGTATTGCCCGTCAGGGCGTAACGTTTGCGACAGCAGTATTGCTTTTAATTCCACCGCTGGTCGTATTCATGATAGCTCAAGGTAACGTAATGGAAACAATGGCTAATTCAGGAATTAAAGACTAACGGATAATTATTAAGATAAAATATAAAAAGGAAAAAGGTGATAATGGTGTCGAGAATGAAAAAACACATAAAAAATATTATCTCAGTCGGACTCGCACTAAGCATAACAGCAGCAATGACCTTGACTGCTTATGCGGGTGAACCGTATGTATCATACAACTACGATGCTTGGGGAGACGCTATTCCGTCTCAGAGCGGATACAGAGTTGATGAGACTATTACCGGCTATGAGATGGAGCTTGATAAGCTGGCTGATCCTAAGAGTGATCTGTTTGTCAGTGAAAACGAGCCTACTGATCTTTCAGGTGCTTCCGATATCTTTTATGAGGAGAACACAAAAGAGTTCTGGATAGCAGATTCGGGTAATGACAGAATTCTGAGGACCGACTCTAATCTAAAGGTCATCGGATGCTATAAGGGAGTTTCAAATTCCCAAACATCACTTGATGCAGAAACAGGTCTTTCGACCTTTTCAAATCCGACGGGTATATATGTATATATAGACAAGGCAACTAACAAGCCTATACTCTTTGTTGCGGACAATAAAAACGCAAGAGTTGTAAAGGCTGTGGTGGAGTCAAAGAATTCGGCAAAATGTACGCTTGAGTATACAAAACCTGATTCAGAGCTTTATGCAAACGCTTCACGAACATTTAACCCGTCAAAGATTTTGGTTGACAGTGCAGGAATTTTATATGTAGTTGTTTCATCAGTAACAACGGGAGCAGTTGTATTCAGCGAAACAGGAGAATTTACAGGCTTCTACGGAGCTAACAGAGTTGAACAGACGGCTGCTGTTATTCGTCAGGCAATCTGGAGAAAATTTGCTTCAAACGAGCAGATAGCTTCAATGACGAGAAACGTTCCGGTTGAATATGCAAACTTTGATATTGACAGCGAAGGATTTATTTACACCGTAACAGAGGCTGCAAACGCGTCTACCGACGCAGTTAAAAAGCTGAATCCTGCCGGTGAAAACATCTGGAATACCGCTACCGGAAACGAGTATGAATTCGGTGATTTACCTGAGTTTGCGGATTGCGATACAAGCAAATATGCTTCAAGACTTACGGATATTGTAGTCGGGGATGACGGAATTATAAATCTTTTGGACTATGAAACAGGACGTGTATTCCAGTACACTCAGGACAATGATTTGCTGTTCATATTCGGTACAAAGAACGGAACGTCAGATCAGAGAGGTACTTTCACAGCACCGAACGGTATCGAAGCGATTGGCGAAAAGATTTATGTTATTGACGGTAAGAAAAACGATATAACAATTTTCGTTGAAACGACCTTCGGAAAATATGTTCACGAGGCGGCTGCTCTCTACGAAAAGGGACTTTATGAGCAGGCTATCGACCCGTGGAACGAGGTAATCAAGAGAGACGGCGGATATTCATTAGCATATTACGGTCTCGGAAAGGCTTATCTTAACACGGGTGAATATGATAAGGCTATGGAAAACTTCAAGGTATCTGTTGCAAAAAGCTCATACGACAGAGCCTATAAATATGAACGTGACGATTTTCTTAGAGCGAATTTCACGCTGATTATAATAATTTTACTTATTATAATAGTTGCGATCATAGTATTGCGGAAGTTATTCAAGAAAGGCATAATAAAAATGCCTAAGCTAAAAAAGAAACCGGAAAAGGAGGGTAAATAATATGTATGAATTTTCAGAGCTCGGTTGGTTGAAGCATGTTATTTTCCATCCGGTTGAGGGATATGAAGATTTAAGGTGGAAGAAAAAAGGCTCAATGAAAATATCCTTGGTAATTGTATTATTGCTTTTTGTAGCCATGGTTGTTAACAGACAGCTTACAGGATTTCAGTTTAATGATTCATATGTAAAGATATTTAATGTAGTTCCGTTATTTGTGCAAAGTATCGTTTACTTCTTTACATGGGTAGTAGCAAACTGGGCTTTATGCACACTCTTTAACGGAGAGGGAACAATTAAGAGAATTTGCATTTATTCGGCATATGCATTAGTACCGTATATCGTTGGTACATATTTAAGCGTGTTTATCTCAAACTTTATAGTAAGCGACGAGATAGTTTGGATGAATGTAATTTACTATGTCGGACTGGGATGGTCGGTTGTTCTGATGATTCAGGCGATAAGGACTGTTCATCAGTACTCGTTCCCGAAAACGCTTTTATCAATAGTATTCACGCTGGTGGCAATGCTTATAATTCTGTTCTTATTGGTTCTTTTGATAAGCTTGTTCCAGCAGGTATATGTGTTTATCGCGTCGATCTACACAGAGTTGACATATCGGTTCAGGGGATAAGGAGGTAATAATTATGCATGAGAAATTAAGAAAAATCATTATATCTGCATTAGTTGTTACTATGATGCTTCCTATCGGAACTTTGATAGGTTCAACTGACGAAGAGACTGATGCAGCAAATAAAAGTACTTCTTCAACGACTCAAAGTACAAGTACAAATGAGCTTCCGGCAAAGGTTACAGACGAGCAGGCGTTAAAAAACTGTAAAAAGGCTGCACAAGCCGGAAACCTTGAGCTTTGGTACGACGAAGAAAATGAAAGGGTTTGTCTTCTTGATAAATCGTTGTCTACACCTAATTATTGGTGGAGCACTCCTATTAATGCTTTAGCCGACGATACGCCGCTCGGCAAGACGTCAAGAGGAGATTCTTATATGAAGGATACTCAGAGGCAGCAGCTAAATTCAGGTCTGGCACTTGAATACGGCGATCAGGTTAAGAGAACAACTTCTCCCCTGTATTCGGGAGTATCTTCAAGAACAAGAGATATTTGCAAAACTAAAATAGAAACTAAAAACGACGGAGTCATTTTTACATATGATTTCACAGAAGGTTTCACGATCCCGGTGGAATACACCTTAGGCGAGGCCTCATTGAAAGTTTCGTGTGATACTTCAAAGATAAAAGAGGATAACATTTCAGTTGAGGACGGAGATGTTATAACTCAGATCCAGTTAACGCCTTCATTTGGTGCGGCACCTGCTAAAGACTTAAATGGAAAAACAGTCAACGGTTATATGATAGTTCCTGACGGAAGCGGTGCTGTTATTGAATTTAACAACGGAAAATCAAGTTATGCAAGTTCATATTCTCAAAAGGTTTACGGAAGAGACTACACAACTGTTCCGCTGACAGCTTCTAAAACTACAGAGCAGGCTTATATGCCGGTGACTGCAACGGTTTCAGGCAATAAGGCACTCGTAGCTGTTGCAACGAGCGGTGACGCAAATGTTTCTGTAAATGCACAGGTAAGCGGACAAAACAATCAGACTTATAATAATTCTTATTTTAGCTTTGAGGTAAGAACTTCTGACGATTACTATTTAAGCGGTGAGTCAGATCCTCTGAAGGTTTTCCAGAAGGGCAAAATTGTTCAGGAGGAAATCGCAGTAACTTATTATCCAATCGCTAAGAAGGACGACGTAAACTATGCAGACTGTGCAAAGGTTTACAGAGACTATCTGATTGAGAATAAGGGTCTTAAATCTAAAGTAGAGGAAAACCAATCAAATCTTTATGTAGACTTGTACGGCGGAGTTGTAATGCAGAAATCAATTCTCGGAATACCGTTTGATTTGAAAACTTCGGTTACTTCATTTGAACAGGCAAAAACCATTCTTGAGAAGCTGCAGGATAACGGAGTAACTGATATAATTGCAAACTATAACGACTGGACGGATAAGTCTATAGCAAAGAAAATTTCCACAAAGGCAAAGCCGGCGGGAACTCTCGGCGGAAGAGGAGATTTTGAAGATTTGATGTCCTTTGCCGAGTCTAACGGAATTAAGATCTATCCGGCTCTTGACAATATGGAGATGGAGAGCAGCTCGTGGGGATATTGGACATTCTCCAACACAGCTACCAGAGTTTCAAACGCTTACTCGAGACAGATTCAGTACAATCCGGCATTCGGCGGAGCTACTGATACTGCTCCCGCACTTTTGACGCCAACGGTTTATTCAAAGGTGTTTGATGAGATTATTACAAGCTATAAAGATGAAGAATTGAAAAATATTTCATTCGGCGGTTTCTCATCAAAGTTGGTTTCAGACTTCTCACTTAAAAACTTCTCCAGCAGGCAGGATACGATGAACACCATTCTTGAGGGTTATGAAAAGGCCAATGAAAATGTAGGTTCGGTTTTGGCAGACGGGGCAAATTCTTATATTCTCCCATATGTTGACCATGTTACAAATGTTCCTGTTAATTCGAGCGGTTTCAACGTTGTTGACTATGATATACCCTTCTATCAGATGGTAGTTCACGGATATGTACCTTATTCAACTCAGGCAATAAACAAGAGCTCAAATTCAGAAGAAACATTCTTGCTGGCACTTGCATACGGTTCGTCGTTGCACTATGATATGCTTTATGAGCAGAGCTCTAAGCTGTCTGATACCGCATACAGTGATTTGTACTATGCAAATTATGAGGGCTGGATCGACACTGCCGCTGCTGAATCAAAGGCTGCAAAACAGGTTTTGGGAGCAGTAAGCAATAAGGTAATCACTAATTTTGAAGTTGACAGACAAAACAACATTTTGAAAACAACCTATGGCAGCGAGGACGGAAGTGCAGCAGAATCGGTTGTTCAGGTTGATTTGAATAAGGGAATAGTTTCAATTGACGGAGTTAATGTTGATGTCAGTCAGGTTATTAAGGAAGGAGGCGTACAAGGCTAATGACAAACACAGAAAATGTTGTTTCAACACCTACAAAGGAAGAAGTAAAGGCCCTGAAACCTCCAAAAGGCGTTAAGCAAAGAGGTATAAAAATTCCGTATGAAAGAAGAAAGGCTCTTTACGGATACGCATTTATTGCATTGTGGCTTATAGGAACGATTTATTTCTTCATATTGCCGCTGTTTGAGTCGCTGGTTTATTCGTTTAACGAGACTCAGCCTCAAAGAGGAGTTATGCAGCTTGAATGGAACGGTCTTGGCCACTATCGTGATGCCTTTAGAAAAGACCAGTATTATTCACAGTTCTTAGTTGAAATACTTGGCTCTACAGCTTTAAAAACGCCGCTGATCATTATATTCTCGATTTTCGTGGCAGTTATATTAAATCAGAAGTTCAGAGGAAGAACTTTTGCAAGAGCAGTTTTCTTCCTGCCTGTTATTATCGCAACAGGACCTGTAATTGAAGTAATCAACGGTAATATGGATACCGGCGGATATGCAGCAGGAGGCGGAGAGCAATTCAACACGCTCTTTGAAACCGATCTGGTCGATCAGTTGCTGGAGTTTCTCGGAATATACGGAATAAGCGATGCTCTAACCAATACGATCACATCGGTAACTTCTGATATATTCAACCTTGTATGGAACTCAGGAATTCAGATACTTCTATTCCTTGCGGCTTTGCAGAACATACCGTTCTCTGCAAAGGAAGCAGCTCAGATGGAGGGTGCTACTGCTTGGGAATATTTCTGGAAGATTACAATTCCGTACATAAGCCCGATGATATTAGCAAGCTTAGTTTACACGGTTATCGACTCGTTCGTCGATCCTGAGAATAAGGTTATGAAACTTATTCTGACGCAGGGAAGCGACTGGAACTACGGATATATGTCTGCGATGGCTTGGGCATACTTCCTGATAGTCGGATTGGCGTTGGCGATACTTGTTGCTATTATCAACAAGTTTGTATATTACGAAGTAGGATAAGGGGGGATATAGATGGCAACTAAAAAAGAAGAAAAGCGCTTTGAAAAAGAAATGAAAGCTGCTAAAAAAGCTAAGTTAAAAGCAATGAAAGAAGCCGGAATCACTATAGAGATCACCCCCGAACAAAAAAGGTATAACAGACGTAAAGCCTTTACAAGTTCAGTTTGGCCGATATTCAGATTTTTAATTCTGTTTGGTTTGTGTTTTATCATTCTATATCCCTTGATATTTATGGTTTCGACGGCGTTCAGACCTAATGCACAGATGAATGACCCATCAATTGTATGGATTCCAAAGAGCCTGACACTTCAGAACATTCAGGAAACATGGGATGTTATGAAGTACGGTGCAACCGTTCTCAATACCATAAAGCTGAACCTTGTGGCTTCAATTCTTCAGGTTATTACCTGTGCGATTACAGGTTATGGATTTGCAAGATTTAACTTCAAGGGCAAAGGCTTGCTGTTCGTAATTGTTGTACTGATGATTATAGTACCTCCTCAAATCACTACCATCCCGCTTTATATGCAGTATTCATACTTCAACCCGCTGGGATTGGTTAAGCTGTTCACAGGCGATACGATCTCACTCATCAACAGCGGTCTTACAATGTACTTACCGGCGTTGTTCGCTAACGGCTTGAGAGCCGGATTGTTTATCCTTATATTCAGGCAGTTCTTCAGGGGACTTCCAAAGGAACTCGAGGACGCAGCTTATCTTGACGGATGCGGACCGCTTAAAACATTTATCGTTGTAATGGTTCCTAACGCTGCATCGTCATTCTTGACAGTATTCCTGTTCTCGGTTGTATGGTACTGGAATGACTACTATGTATCGTCTTCATTCTTTAATCAGAATG
Organism: uncultured Clostridia bacterium; assembly: GCA_947589185.1. GTDB lineage: Bacteria > Bacillota > Clostridia > Oscillospirales > Ruminococcaceae > UMGS1601. The sequence continues at coordinate 63,524 of CANQCK010000005.1, forward strand.
ATACCGTTGCATTGATGCTTAAAAACCTGACTGCAACGCTTCAGTCGGAGTTGTTTGATAACCAGACAGTAGGTCCTCGTCAAATGATTGTTTGGCTTGAATCAGGATGTATTCTTGCAATAACTCCTATACTTGTTATGTATGTATTCTTACAGAAATACTTTACAGAAGGTATTGAGCGTTCGGGACTTGTTGGATAAACTTAATACTTAATAACTAGCCGACCGATTTATTCGGTCGGATTTTTTGTTATTTGTAAAAATTATTGATGAAAATACAAAAACACCGAATATGGAGTTGTAAAGAATATTGAGAATATGGTATAATGATTTCAGAATAGTTATTTCTGCAAATTAATGAACAAACAGTAACAAACCGGAATATGAGGAGTAAATTATGAAAACATCAACAGAGCTTTGGTATAATAAATGGGCTGAGGACTGGAATGAGGCACTTGCAGTCGGAAACGGAAGAATAGGCGGAATGGTATACGGGAATCCGTATTATGACACGATTTCACTAAATGAAGATTCAATATGGTCGGGTGGATATAGAAAAAGGAATAATAAGTCTGCACTTGAAAATCTTCAAAAGGTAAGACAGCTTTTGTTTGAAGAGAAAATTTCTGAGGCAGAAGAGATAGTTAATGACGCATTCTGCGGAACTCCTGTAAATCAGCGTCATTATATGCCGTTGGGAGATTTTATTATCGAGCAAAGAGGCTTAGGCGATATACAGAATTATAAGAGAAGTCTGGATCTTGAAACGGCAGTGCAGTCTGTTGAATTTTCATCAGACGGAGTGAACTACACCCGTGAGGTCATAGCGTCTTATCCTGATAATGTTCTGGCAGTGAACATAAAGGCAGATAAAAAGGAAAGCGTAAATATTGTCATACATATTGACGGCAGAGATGATTACTTTGACGATAACTCGCCTGTGTCTGACGATGAAATATTCTATTACGGCGGAATGGGCGGAGAGGACGGAATAAATTTTGCGTCTTATATAAAAGTTATTGCGGATTCTGGTACTGTTAGACGCTGGGGAAGTTACATAAAGGTTGAAAAATGTGACAAGGTAACTATTTTGATTTCCTGTCAGACAAGCTACAGATATGAAGACTATAAAAAAGAGGCTAAAAAAGATATTGAAAAGGCTGTAAAGCTGTCGTTTGCAGACATAAAAGAACGTCATATCAAAGATTATAAAAAGTATTATGACAGGGTTAATATAGAACTCGAGGATAACAGCGACGGAAAATCTGAACTTCCGACGGACGAACGGCTAGCAAATATACAAAGCGGAGGAAAAGACAACAAGCTGATTGAACTTTACTATAACTTCGCTCGTTATCTTATGATTGCGGGAAGCCGTGAGGGAACGCTGCCTTTGAATCTTCAGGGAATATGGAATAAGGATATGTGGCCTGCGTGGGGCTGTAAATTCACGATAAATATAAATACTGAGATGAATTACTGGCCTGTTGAAAGTGCAGATTTATCAGAGTTGGCAAATCCTCTTTTTGACCTTATAGAGAAAATGCGTCCGAACGGCAGAGTGACGGCGAGAGAAATGTATAACTGCGGAGGCTTTGTCTGCCATCATAACACTGACCTTTGGGGTGATACTGCACCGCAGGATTTGTGGATGCCTGCAACACAGTGGCCTATGGGTGCTGCGTGGCTTTGTCTGCATATATGGGAGCATTATATGTTCACTATGGATAAGGACTTCTTAAAGGAGAAGTATGAAACTATAAAAGAGGCAAGCGAGTTTTTTGTGGATTTTCTTATCGAGAATAAAAACGGTCAGCTTGTAACTTGCCCGTCTGTTTCTCCTGAGAATACCTATATTACAGAATCAGGTGAAAAGGGTTCGCTTTGCATAGGACCTTCTATGGACAGCCAGATAATTTACAAACTTTTTACAGCGGTAATAAAGTCAAGCGAGATTTTGGGCGTTGATTTTGACTTTGCAGATAAACTAAAGTCAATGCGGGAAAGGCTCCCCAAACCTGAGATAGGAAAGTATGGTCAGATAAAGGAATGGGCTGTAGACTATGATGAGGCAGAGCCGGGTCACAGACATATTTCACAGCTTTTTGCATTATATCCTGCGGATATGATTTCTGTAAGAAAAACACCTAAGCTGGCAGACGCTGCAAGAGCAACGATCGAAAGAAGGCTTTCTCATGGTGGAGGTCATACAGGCTGGAGCAGAGCGTGGATAATTAATCTTTGGGCAAGGCTTAACGACGGCGAAAAGGTTTATGAAAACATTGAGGCACTTTTGTCTCATTCGACAAACAAGAATATGTTTGATAATCACCCGCCGTTTCAGATAGACGGAAATTTCGGCGGTGCGGCAGGAATATCAGAGGCTTTATTACAGAGTATTAATCACGAATTGATTTTACTCCCTGCACTTCCTAAAGAGTGGGGAAACGGTTCGTTTAAAAATCTAAAGGCAAGGGGCGGATTTACTGTCTCCTGCAAGTGGGAAAATTCAGAATTTCAAGAGGCTTTGATTGTTTCAAACTGCGGAGGGACTTGCAGACTTGTTGTTAATGTACCTGTTAAGGTTTTCTGCGGCGGCGAGGAGATTTGCTGTGAGGATAAAGACGGTGCGGTTGTATTTGACACTTGTATTGGAAAAGAGTACGAGGTGAAAAAAGCGTAGTAAAATGAATTTTAAGTTAAAAATATTGAAGGGTATTGGTATACCCTTCAATAGTAAAGTTTGGAGGAAAATATGAGTAAAATAAAAATAATAATTCCGGTAATATTAATTGCTATAATAATTATTGGAATAGCAACTGGACGAACAAAGTTTTCAGATTTCTTTTCTACGGGTGATGAATTCTATGAAGATATATATGAAGCATATGAAAATTCTGAGGATATAAAAATTGATGACAAAGACAAAATAGCAACTTTTGATTTTGAAAATTTCGCTTTTATTTTATATTATTTTTATGATGATTCAATTAGAATAAGTTATTTTGAAAAAGAAGATGATATGTATAGATTTTCAGGAGAAGAGGTTGGTATAGATAATAATTATATATGTGATGAATTTGGTGGGTATACATTTTCTTATAACGGAAGCAGCATTGAGTTTGATATAGTTACAAGCGATGCAAAAATTCCTGAAGGATACACTAGTGAAGTAATAAAACTGAAAAAAGAAAATGCCCTATTCGTATATAAGCTTTCTTAGTATTAAGAAATTTAACAATACATACTTTATAGAATATATTTGCAAATGTTAAAAGCGTTCGGAAATAATTCCGAACGCTTCTTGCTTCTTGCAATTATCCATTGACCATTGTCAATTATCAATTATCAATTATCAATTAATAATCCTGCCGTTGTACAAAGTAAATAAATTTTGCAAACTTCCCAAAGGCAGAGTGCCTCCGACGGCTCGTCGGCTATGCGGTGGCTGAATCAAACTGCGAGTTGTATAGTTCGGCATAAAGACCGTTCTTAGCTAAAAGCTCGTCGTGTTTTCCCTGTTCGACAATGTCTCCGTTTTTCATAACCAAGATCAAATCAGCGTCTTTAATTGTAGACAGCCTGTGAGCAATAATAAAGCTGGTTCTGCCCTTCATAAGATTATCCATTGCCTTTTGAATTCTTATTTCTGTGCGTGTGTCAACTGAGGAGGTAGCCTCGTCGAGAATCAGTATCTTGTTGTCGGCGAGAATTGCCCTTGCAATGGTCAGCAGTTGTTTCTGACCGCCTGATACATTTGAAGCCTCTTCATTAAGCTCCATATTGTAACCGTTAGGGAGCGTCTGTATAAAGTGGTGAACGTGGGCGGCTTTTGCAGCTGCGATGACTTCTTCATCAGTTGCGTCAAGACGCCCGTAGCGAATGTTTTCCATAACAGTGCCTTTAAAAAGCCATGTGTCCTGAAGTACCATACCGAACGCCTTTCTAAGCTCACTTCGGTCAAAGTCACGGACGTTATATCCGTCTATTTTTATATTTCCCGAGTTAATATCGTAGAATCTCATAATAAGTTTGACCATAGTTGTTTTTCCCGCACCTGTCGGTCCGACGATCGCTATCTTCTGACCTTCTTTTATGTTGGCAGAGAAGTCGTTGATTATGATTTTATCAGGAGAGTAACCGAATGAAACATGGTCGAATTCGACATTTCCCTTTAACTCTGAAGCGTCAACAGGGGCATGATTTTCAGCAAGCTGAGATTCTTCGGGTTCTTCTAAAAACTCGAAAACTCTCTCTGCTGCCGCTGCGGTTGCCTGAAGCATATTTGAAACCTGAGCTACCTGCTGAATTGGTTGGGTGAACTGCTTTACATACTGAATGAACGACTGTATATCTCCGACCTCGATAGTACCCCTTACGGCAAGGTATGCTCCGCTAACCGAAACGGCAACATAACCTAGATTTCCTACAAACTGCATAACAGGCATCATCATTCCCGATAGAAACTGTGCTTTCCAGCTTGCTTTATAAAGAATATTACTTGTATTCTGGAATTCTTTTATTGCGGCTTGTTCTCTATTGAACGCCTTTATAACCGTATGTCCTCCGTAGACTTCTTCAACCTGACCGTTAATGTGTCCTAGATAATCCTGCTGAGCCTTAAAGAATTTCTGAGACTTTTTGATTACAAGCATAATCAATACAGCTGAAATAGGAAGCATTATAAGAGCAATAAGAGTCATTACTCCGCTGATTGAAAGCATCATAATAAGTATTCCGATAAGGGTCGTGATTGATGTGATAAGCTGTGTAGCTGCTTGGTTCAGGTTCATTGAAAGCGTATCTACATCATTTGTGATACGTGAGAGGATCTCTCCGTTGGTATTTTTGTCGTAAAAGCTCATTGGAAGCCGATTGAGCTTTTGTGAAAGTTCTTTTCTGAGTTTAAAAGCAATACTTTGCGAAATACCGGTCATGATCCAGCCCTGAATCAAGGTAAACGCTGCTGATAGACAGTATAAGCCTAAAAGAATCAGCAAAAGACGTTTGATAGCGTCAAAGTCAATTCCTCCTGTGCCCTGAATTTTTGCGACAAGACCGTTAAAGAGCTTTGTTGTGGCCTTACCTGAAACTTTCGGGCCTATTATGTTAAACACAGTGCCGCCGACAGCAAAAATTATCGCCAGTAACATACCGATCTTATATTTGCCGATATAGCCGAGTAGCTTTATAATAGATCCCTTAAAGTCTTTTGGCTTTTCTAAGGGCATTCCTCTGCCCGGACCGTGAGGCCCTCTGCGTATGGGAGCTTTTCTTGTTTCTGCCATATTATTTCGCCTCCCTTTCATCGGTATTTTTTGTATTATTGCTGTCAAGCTCGCTTTGCGAAAGCTGCGACAATGCTATTTGTTTATATACTTCACAGGTTTTCAACAATTCTCTGTGAGTTCCCTTTCCTACTATTTTACCTTCGTTAAGTACAATTATCTGGTTTGCGTTCATAATTGTTGAAATCCTCTGTGCAACAATAAATACAGTTGCGTCCGAAATGTTCTTTAAAAGCTCTTTTCTAAGTATGGCGTCTGTTTTAAAATCAAGTGCAGAGAAGCTGTCGTCAAAGATAAATATTTTAGGGTCTTTTGCAATAGCTCTAGCTATGGAAAGCCTTTGTTTTTGACCTCCTGATACATTATCTCCGCCCTGAGCGATCTCACTTTGGTATTTATCAGGCTTTTCTTCAATAAATTCGGCTGCCTGTGCTATTGACGCTGCCTTTTTGATTTGTTCATCTGCAGCGTTTTCATTTCCAAAACGCAGATTTGATTCAATAGTTCCCGAGAAGAGCGTGCCCTTTTGCGGAACAAAGCCTATATCCTTTCGCAGTGTACTTTGAGGCATATCCCGTATATCTATTCCGTCAATGGTTATGCTACCCTCTGTCACGTCGTAAAATCTAGGTATAAGATGAATAAGAGTTGATTTTCCGCTGCCCGTACTTCCGATAAATGCAGTTATTTCCCCGGGCTTAGCAGTGAGGTCAATATCCTCTAAAACATATTCGTCGGCGTCGGGATATTTAAACCAGACATGGTTAAATTTAACCTCAGCTTTTGAAATTTTCTGCATAGTTGTGTTTGTTTTATCTTTGATAACAGGTTCGGTTTGAAGAACTTCCTCAACTCTGTTAGCAGAAATTATAGCTCGAGGCAGCATAACCGAAATCATTGTCAGCATCAGAAATGACATTATTATCTGCATAGAATATGTGATAAACGCTGTCATTTGCCCTACCTGAAGTGTGCCTTTGTCGATATGCTTTGCGGCTACCCAGATAATTAGAACAGTAACTGCGTTCATAACAAGCATCATAGAAGGCATCATAAATGTCATAACTCTGTTGGTAAAAAGCTGTGTGTTTTTCAGATTCATATTGGCTTTGCTGAATCTTTCTTCCTCATATTTTTCACGGCTGAACGCCCTTATTACCGGAAGTCCGGTAAGAATTTCTCTTGCGATAAGGTTAAGATTATCTATAAGCTTCTGCATAATTTTGAACTTAGGCATTGCAATAGCCATAAGAACAACAACTACACATAAAACTGCTATAACTGCAACTCCTACTATCCACGTCATTGAAACAGTTGTAGAAAGCACTTTGAATATTCCGCCTATAGCGAGTATAGGTGCATATGCGATCATTCGCAGAAACATAACTACAACCATCTGTATTTGCTGGATGTCGTTTGTGCTTCTTGTTATCAGTGAAGAAGTTGAAAACTTATCCATTTCCGTATGTGAAAAGGATACGACCTTCTTAAACAGACTGCTTCTTAAATCAACGCTTAACCCTGCCGAAACTCTCGAGGCTATGAGTCCGACAATTATTGACGCTGCCATCATAAGCAACGCAAGAAGAAGCATCTTTGCTCCGGTTGACATTAAATAATTGTGCTGGAGCTTATCTAAATCGACTCCTACATTTGTATATATTTGCTTAGTATAGTTTACAGCGACAGAGTCTGCCATGTCTTCTCCATATGTGTTATACATTTTATCTCTGATAAGTATTAAGTCTTCCTTTGACATTAACCCTGCCTTAATCTCAAGACCGAAAAGCTCAACAGCATTAAATGTTCTGTCGTTTTTCATCATCTCTTCAATCTGCAAGAGTGCGTCTGCTTGCTCAGAAGTCATATTTTGCATGGTAGCTTGATTTTCATTAATTGATTTTTTCGGCACGCCGGAAATGTCTTTTTCAGCCGGTGATGATTGAGTGATTTGTAAGCTGTTTTGATAGGTTGAAAGGCTTTGACCTGCCTCCTTAGCTATTTTATCAAATTGCTCTCTTGTTACGTTATCAATGGCATAAACTGCTACCATAGCTTCAATAAAAGTGTTATCAAGAGCTTTTAAGTCTTTTTCTTCATTTGTATTTAAAACATAAAATTCTGTGCTTTTATTATTCTTTATAGGAATATCTATGCCGTTTAAACTATTAGTTTTTTTGTAGAACTTTTTGATATAGCTGATTTCGCTTTCCTTTAAGAATAATCCGAGCTTATCAAAGTCGCTTTGTGAAATCACTTCGGGGGCAACTGCGGCAACGCCGTTGTTTTGTATTCCTGTGTCTACAATCTTTGACGTATAATCGGGAAGTGCCAGATCGCAAAAGGCTTGAACCACCAGCAAAACTAACACTAAAATACATTGAAGCCAGTATTTTTTTAAGTATTTAAAGATGTTTTTCATAAGCGTGATAACTCCTCTTTTATAGTGTCATTTACAGTTTGATAAAGCTGTTTTAGTAATATTTCGAGTTCGTTGAGTTTTTCGCTGCCTATCTCACAAGTGATTTTTTTAGCTATCTTTTCAAAAAACTTCCTGTCCTCATCCATTGCGATAAGTCCTTTTTCAGTCGGGGTAACGGTAACACTTCTACGGTTGTTTATATCGGTCGTTCGCTTAACATAGCCTCTGCTCTCAAGAGATGATATGGCCCTTGATACTGCAGGAGGTGAGATCTGAAGTTCTCTTGCCAAGTCGCCCATACTTACCCCCTGAGGGTTTGATTCAGCACTTTTTGCAATATAAGACATAGTGTGAAAATCAGTGTGAGACACATTTAATGGTATATTGTGAAGCGATGACGCTAAAATATGAAATTTTTTCATTATCACTAAGAATTTGAAAAACTCTGGACCCTTTTGATATTCCTCAAACTTTTGCATTTTAATTCTCCGTTCTTTATTTTTGATTTGGACAATTCGCAAAATATTTAACATAGTTAAAAGTTAACTGTGTTATACTTTAACATAGTTAAGTATAAAAGTCAAGGTAAAACCAAGCAAAATTTTCATATGATATTGTGAATATTTTTGCCAAATATGCACAAATATTTTAAAGCGTCAATAAAGTTCAGTAATAGGAATTAAATCAGCAAAAATTGAGAAAATATATAGTAAATAAAATTATATATAAAACCACACTGAAAATATTGACAAAATTCACTAAAAAAGATATAATTTTATTAAACATTTTATGATAGTTTATATAAGATACAGATAGGAATGGTATGATGAGCAAGGAAAAATTCAGGCTTGAAAATCGTCTTGGCACAAGCGGAGTAATAACGACGATCGTTTTAGTTATTACAACGATCATAACTGCTTTTCTTTTTACCGCTTCGTGTTTTATAAGAATCGTCCTTCATAGCTATCAAGGAATGCAGAGTTTTCTTGAAACAGTCGGAACAGAGGGGATTGAAATTCCTGAGGTTTTTGATATAAACCGTTCTGTAAGCTGGCTTGGTTCTGCTCCTGTGCTCGCTGCATTAATAGTTGTTATCATACTTTTGCTTGTTATATGGGTTTCTCTTTATAAATTAAACCGTGTTTATACCTACAGAGCATTCAGAGGATACGGTATATCGCTCATATGCATTTCCTGTCTGCTGATTATTGCAGGATTTGCCGCAGGACCTGTTATGAGCCGCTTTGCAAATGTTTATTATTCGGGTTATGAAAACGCTTTCATAGTCGGTAAGTGGCTGCTGATATTTTCCGCAGTTCCTGTATTGGCACTGGGCTTGGTTATGCTGTTGGTGTCGCTGTTTGCGGCGTTTCCCGCAAAGACGGATATGAAACGTCCGAGGGAAAACGGCGAGAAGGATGTGTCTTTCATTATGGAGGACGAGGACGCATCTCAGTCTTTTGAATACTCGAATAAGGACAAAACCTTTGAAAAAACATCTCCCGATGGTTATGAACCGTCGGAAAGCGTTGAGACGGCTCAGGCTGAGATAGTTGAGAATACCTGTTCTAACTGCGGAGCAGTTATTAATGACGGTTATGTTTTCTGCACAGAATGCGGTAAGAAATTATAAAATGGAATGTTTGCTTTTTAGGTCTTGAAAATGTGTAAAAATACAAATAGACATAATATCACAAAAGTTTCGTAATAAAATCTGAAAACATTGACGAAATTTGAATGTTCTATTTGTTTACATTTACTATTGAATGTGATTTTAAAATAGTATATAATATATGTGTATAATATGTATTAAACTCGATGTTATTTCGGGTGTAATAAAAACAGCAAAGGCAAGGATGCCACGAATCACATTTACATTAACTATATGTGTTTTGTAATTGTTTTTGTGAGCATCTTTTGTTTTTGTAAAACTGAAAGGAAGAAAAGACATGAAGAAAAAGGTGTTTAGTGCATTATTGGCTGCGGTAATGGCAGTATCCTGTCTTGCAGCCTGCGGCGGAGACAAGAAATCCGGCGGCTCATCAAGTGCAGATACTTTAGTTTATGCACAGGGTGCTGACCCGAGAGGTCTTGACCCTCAGATCGTTGACGACGGAGAATCTGCAAAGGTTACAAACCAGATCTATGAGGGATTATTGACCTATGCTGACGATTCAACAGAGGTTAAACCTTGCTTAGCTGAGTCATGGGAGATTTCTGATGACGGACTTGTTTACACATTTAAGCTGAGACAGGGTGTTAAGTTCCACGACGGAACAGACTTTAACGCTGAGGCTGTTAAATTCAATGTTGAGCGTAACACGATCAACAAGACAGAGGATATGACATACGCAGATTTCGTATGGGGATATGTTGACAAGAGTGAAGTAGTTGACGATTACACAATCAAAATCACACTGAAACAGCCGTCGACACCGTTCCTTGCTAACCTTGCAATGGTATTCGGTGCACCTATGGTAAGTCCTACGGCTGCTCAAAAGGGCGACCTTATGAACAATCCTGTAGGTACAGGTCCTTACAAGTTTGTTGAGTGGAACAAGGATCAGGACGTTAAGCTTGTTGCTAACGAAGATTACTGGGATAAGGATAATTTAGCTAAAACTAAGAACGTTGTTATCCGTACTATCAAAGACGCTTCAACAAAGATAGTTGAGTTACAGTCAGGCGATGTAGACATTATCGACGGTATTGATACAAACCAGATGGAGAACCTGAAGAAGGACAGCAATATCACAGTTTCTCAGACTCCGGGTATGAACATAAACTATATGGCATACAACATTGAGAGACTTGACAAGGAAACCCGTGTTGCTCTTTCACAGGCTATAAATGTTGACGAGATGGTTCAGACCCTTTACAACGGCTATGCTGAAAAGGCTACAACAGTTCTTCCTACATTTGTTCCGGGATACAGCCAAGATGTAAAGCAGATAGCTTATGATAAAGACGCTGCAAAGGCAACTCTTGAGAAGAAGGGCATTAAGAAGCTCCATGTTATCACATATACAAACCCAAGACCTTACAACACTGCTACAGGTCAGACATTGACTGAGGCAGTTCAGGGATATTTAGCAGATGTCGGAGTTGAGCTTACTATTGACTCTTACGACTGGACAACATATAAAGACAGAACTATCGCAGGCGACTACGATATATGTTTCTATGGCTGGTCGGGAGACAACGGTGACCCTGATAACTTTATGAATCTTATGAGCGATACAAACGCAGGTATGAACGTAGCAAGATTCAACCTTGCTAAGAATAAGGACGATAAGGAAGCATATAAAGAGTATGCAAAGATGATCTCTGATGCTGCTAAGGAGCCTGCCGGCGACTCAAGAAACAAGATGTATGCTGATATGGAGCAGTATGTTGCAGACCGTGCAATCTGGCTGCCTATTTCACACCAGCAGGATCTTACAGCATGCAAGTCGAATGTTAAGAATTTTGTATATCACTGCACAGCTACAGTTAAGCTGTATAAGGTTACTAAAGACTAAATTTTAGATTTTCTGACAACAAGCAAATATAGAGAATGACGGAAACAATGGCGTTTTCTCTATATTTGCCATTGTTGTTTTTATCAGTTTTATTTTCAGCACACATTGAAATACATAGCTGAAAAATATATGCTGAAAAGAAAACTAATAGTTTCAGAAAGAAAAGTTATAATGAAATAGGTATAGCGTGAAAAAGTTTATGCAGATTTGCGAGTTTAAAATCCGAGCGTTAATTCCGATAGATTTGAAACCAAGCTTGTAAATGTGCAGAAAGGAATGATATTTTATATGATCAAGTATATCATCAAGCGATTGCTGATGCTTATTCCGGTACTGATAGGTGTATCAATAATCGTATTTTTCTTATTGCGAGTTTGCGCTCCCGACCCTGCGCCTGTTGTTTTAGGTCAGCACGCAACAGAGGCTTCAATGCAGGAGTGGCGGGAAGCAAACGGCTTGAATGAGAATATAGTAGTTCAGTATGTGAACTTTATAAAGGGAGCCGTAACAGGAGATTTCGGAGAATCGTATTACACAAATAACTCTGTACTTAATGAAATAGGTTCAAGATTTCCTGCTACTATAGAGATTGCGATATTTGCAATTATAGTTGCAACCGTTTTCGGAATTGCCATAGGCGTAATTGCCGCAGTTAAGAAAAACAGTATAATCGACAACGCAAGTATGGTTTTGTCTCTTGTGGGAGTTTCAATACCGATATTCTGGCTTGGTATTTTATTCATCATACTTTTTGTAAAGATTTTAGGCTGGCTTCCTGCCAGCGGAAGAATCGACTCAATGCTCAGACCTGATGGAGGCACGGGATTTTACCTTATAGACACTCTTGTTCAGGGAGACTTTGAAGCGTTTAAAAATGCGTTATGGCATTTAATTCTGCCCGGCTTTACTTTGGCACTTTACACGCTTGCGATTATTTCGAGAATGACAAGGTCTAGTATGCTTGACGCTTTAAATCAGGATTACATAAGAACTGCACGTTCAAAGGGAATAAGCGAGGGAAAAGTTGTTATCAAGCACGGTTTGAGAAATGCACTTATGCCGATTGTCACGGTAATAGGACTTCAATTCGGCTCTTTGTTAGGAGGAGCGGTTTTGACCGAGACGGTTTTTGCATGGCCCGGAATAGGAAGCTACACTGTTGAATGTATAACTAAATCAGACTTCCCTGTAATTCAGGCAGTTGTGCTGATAATTGCAACAATATTCGTGCTTATGAATTTGATAGTAGATATAATTTATGCGTTTTTAGACCCGAGAATCAAGTACGGAAAGCGGGAAAGCTGACAAATCAAGGGTTTTCAAATACGAGTTTTTGCTTTTAGTTTCAAGTGAACGATACTATTTTGAGTTAATGCAAAAACAATGAGAGGAGTAAATTTTAATGGCTAGAAAAAAAGTTTTAGCAGCCGACGGCGTTGACGTTCAGGAGGCTGTCACTATAGAAAAGCCTGAATCACGATTTAAAGCGATGTGGGATACGCTTAAGAAAAACAAAGCGGCTTTGTTCGGTCTGTTTGTTATCATTGTTCTGGTTATAATTGCGATCATAGGACCTTACATAACGCCTTATGACCCTAATGCTCAGGTTATGAGCGAAGCATATCAAAAACCGTCGGCAACACACTGGTTCGGCACTGACAATCTGGGAAGAGATATTTTCAGCCGTATAATTGTCGGAACGAGGGTGTCTCTGTTTGTAGGTATTGCTGCGGTTGCTATGTCGCTTCTTATCGGAACGATTCTCGGTTCAATTGCGGGTTACTTCGGGGGAAAGATAGACGCCGTTATTATGAGAATTATGGATATGATGCTTTCAATTCCGTCAATATTGCTTGCTATTACGCTTATGGCGGCTTTGGGTAAGGGAATTGACAAGGCTATTATCGCTATCGGCGTTGTTTCTATTCCTGAATACGCAAGAATTATTAGAAGTTCGATTTTGTCTACAAAAGAAAATGACTATGTCGCTGCGGCAAAGGTTTTGGGAAACAGCGATAGGAGAATCATATTCCATCACATTATACCTAACGTAGTTTCATCGATTGTAGTAAGAGCTACTCTGGGAATTTCAACGGCTATTCTTGATACTGCTGCTTTGGGATTCTTAGGTCTGGGCGTTCAGCCGCCGACAGCTGAATGGGGAGATATGTTAGGACGTGTAAGAAGTATGATTTTAGTATATCCTTATATGCTTATATTCCCCGGACTTGCTATAACACTTGCGGTGCTTGCGTTTAACCTGTTCGGTGACGGATTGAGAGACGCTCTTGATCCTAAGTCAAGAAGTTAGGAGGTTGCGGGATGTTATTAGAAGTTGAGAATTTAAAAACGGAATTTAAGGTCAAAAGAGGAACGGTCAAGGCTGTAAACAATGTCAGCTTTGGCGTTGAAAAGGGCGAGATACTGGCTATCGTAGGCGAATCAGGCTCCGGAAAGAGTGTTTCTTCGCTGTCTGTTATGGGGCTTATCCGAGACCCGGGTAAGGTAACCGGCGGAAGGATAATGTTCCACGGTGAGAATCTGGTTGATAAGACCAAAAAGGAAATGAACAAAATCAGGGGAGATAAGATCTCGATGATTTTCCAAGAGCCTATGACCTCTTTAAACCCTGTTTATAAAATAGGCGATCAGATTATGGAATCAATACTGACGCACACAGATTTGTCAAAGGCGGAAGCCAGAAAAACTGCAATAAAAATGCTTGATTTAGTCGGCATACCGTCTCCCGAGCAGAGAATGGAGGACTATCCGCATCAGATGAGCGGAGGAATGCGTCAGAGAGTTATGATTGCTATGGCACTTTCGTGCAATCCTGAGGTTTTGATTGCCGACGAACCTACAACTGCTCTTGATGTTACAATTCAGGCACAGATTTTAGAGCTTATTGACAAGCTGAGAAATAAAATAGGTATGGCGGTTTTGCTTATTACTCACGATTTGGGAGTAGTTGCTGAAACTGCTGACAGAGTTGTTGTAATGTACTGCGGAAGAATTGTTGAGCAGGCAGACGTTAAGGACATATTCACAGATCCGCTTCATCCTTATACAAAGGGCTTGCTTGAGTCTATACCTCGAATGGAAGAGGATAAAGACAGGCTGTTTATGATAAAAGGAGTTGTTCCCGACCCGACTAAGCTGCCGAAGGGATGTTCTTTTGCAGACAGATGCGACAATTGTATGGAAAAATGCAAGGAGCATATGCCTGCACTTGTAGATGTGAACGGAAGAAAGGTAAGATGCTTTTTACACAGTGATGAAGAGGAGGCTGATGTTTAATGGAAAATAAAGAAGTTCTTTTAGAGGTTCAGAACTTATCGAAGTTCTTTACTGTAAATACCAGCTTTTTCGGAAAGCCTATAGATGTTTTAAAGGCTGTTGACGACGTTTCGTTCAAAATATACAAGGGCGAGGCATTCGGTCTTGTAGGAGAGTCAGGCTGCGGAAAATCAACTATCGGAAAAATGCTTGTAAATCTCTATACGCCGACAAGCGGAAAAATTATTTACGACGGCGTTGAGCTTACAGCGTTAAAGCAAAAGGAAAGAAGAAAATATTGCAGGGAAATTCAGCTTATTTTCCAAGACCCTTATGCTTCATTAAACCCTAAGATGACAGTCGGCGATATTATAGCAGAACCGATAATTATAAATAAAATTCTGCCTAAGAACGAGGTTGAGAAAAGAGTAAACTATCTGCTTGACTGCGTTGGACTTGCAAACCACCAGAGAAACAGGTATCCTCACGAGTTTTCAGGAGGACAAAGACAGAGAGTTGGTATTGCAAGGGCTTTGGCTGTTAATCCAAAGCTGATAGTTTGCGACGAGCCTGTTTCAGCTCTGGACGTTTCTATTCAGGCACAGGTATTAAATCTTCTTGACGACTTAAAGGACGAATTTGGTCTTACATATTTGTTTATTGCTCACGGTCTTAATGTTGTCAAGCATATAAGCGACAGAGTAGGCGTTATGTATTTGGGCAAGCTGATGGAGATAGCAGAGAAAAACGAGCTTTACAACAATCCGCTCAATCCTTATACGCAGGCACTTTTATCGGCAATTCCGTCTGTGGATATTACACACAAGAAGGAAAGAATAATCTTAAAGGGCGATGTTCCTACGCCTATAAATCCGCCTGACGGATGCAGATTTGCGTCACGATGCTTTAAGGCTGAGGAAAAATGCAATGAGCATTGTCCGCAGCTTGCAGATATAGGAGACGGACATTTTGTTGCCTGTGATTTTTGCGGTAAATAGAAATTAAAGAGAGAAGAATATATTTGAAATCAAACAGACTTAACAGAGTGATTTTAAAACTCAAAGAAAACGGCATTTCACAGATGCTGATAAGCGATCCTGCGTCAATTTTCTACCTTACGGGAAAGATGATAGATCCCGGTGAGAGATTTTTTGCTTTGCTCGTTAATGATAACGGCGAGAATGAAATTTTTATCAACTCTCTTTTTACTGTTCCTGAGGAGCTGGGAGTGAAAAAGGTGTGGTTTGGCGACGAGGACGATCCTTGCGAGATAGTCTCTCGGTATATTGACAGGGATAAAACTCTCGGAGTGGATAAAAATCTGTCTGCGAGGTTTTTGTTAAGGCTTATGGAGCTTGGAAGTGCTTTAGATTATAAGAACACATCTGTCTGTGTTGATACTGTTAGAGCCTGCAAGGATAGTGAAGAAATAGCCCTTATGAGAGAGGCGTCGAGGGTAAACGACGAGGCTATGCGTGAGCTGAAAACACGTATAAGAGCAGGTATGACCGAACGGGAGTTAGCGTCGCAGTTAAAGGATATTTACGCTTCAATGGGTGCTTATGGGTATTCATTTGACCCTCTGGTCGGCTTTGGGAAATGTGCTGCTATCGGTCATTATGAGGCAGGTAATAACACGCTTTGCGAGGGCGACTGTATTCTTATAGATATGGGCTGTGTAAAGGACGGGTATTGCTCGGATATGACAAGGACATTCTTTTATAAGAATGTCAGCGATGAGCATAAAAAGGTCTATGAAACTGTTCTTAAAGCTCAGAAAGCCGCTGAAAGTATGATAAAACCCGGAGTTCGGTTCTGCGATATTGACAAAACAGCAAGAGATATTATTGAGCAGGCAGGTTACGGAGATAAATTCACCCACCGTTTGGGACATTCTATAGGGATAGAATGTCATGAGTACGGCGATGTATCTTCGGTTAATGAAAATACCGTCGAGGAGGGAATGATTTTTTCTATTGAGCCCGGCATATACATTGATGGAGATGTCGGTGTGAGGATTGAAGACTTGGTTCTTGTAACTCGAGACGGAGTAGAAATTCTTAATCATTACAGTAAGGAACTCGAGATAGTGGATTGACATTTATAAATTATAGAGGGCAAGTGGTTCTTGCTCTCGTTTTTACATAGAGAGGTTAACTTTTATGACTAATAAAGAACTAAAAGCGTTTAGAGACAGTGTTTGGGAATACCTTAATGAAAACAGGCAGGAGATGTTTAAAACTCTTGCAAGACTTGTTGAGATAGAGAGTGTTCTCGGCAAAAAGGATCTCCAGAGCAACAAGCCTTTCGGCGAAGGACCTGCAAAGGTTCTGGAAGCTGCGGAAGAGATACTTCACGACTTTGGATTCATTTCGCAAAATCATGAAAATTATATGGTTACATTTGATTACGGCGGAGAGCAGGCAGATAAGCCGGAGCTCGGAATTATTGCACATTTAGATGTTGTACCAAAAGGTTCCGGCTGGACATATGAGCCTTTTAAGCTGACAGTCAATGAAGAAGAGGGCAAGCTGTACGGCAGGGGAACGATCGACGATAAGGGTCCGGCTGTTGCCGTTATTTACGCTGTTAAGGCAATCAAGGATCTGGGCGTTAAGCTGAACAAGAAAGTCAGGGTTATGCTTGGGGCAAGCGAAGAAACAGGTATGGAGGATTTAAAGTACTATTCAAACAAGGTAGGGCTTCCTGACAAAATGCTTACACCTGACTCTTCTTTTCCTGTTGTAAATGTTGAAAAGGGCGTATCTCATATTATTATGGTTGGGAATTATAATAATAAAATAGACGGTGCGGTTATTGAAAGTGTTTCGGGCGGAACGGTGATCAACGCTGTTCCTGACAGGGCATATGCGGTCGTAAAAGGAATTGAAAAGAGCGTAATTGACAAAACAATTTCAGAAATGCCTATGAACGTAAAATTTGCGACAGAGGAAACAGGCGGTAAGATCAAAATTACTTCATTCGGCAAATCTGCTCACGGTTCGTTGCCGGAGCTTGGAGAAAATGCAATAACTGCTCTGCTCAGACTTCTTACAGCTATTCCGTTTGACAAGGGCGGAGCATATGACTTAGTTTGCGAGCTTGCAAAGCTTTTCCCTTACGGAGAATATCACGGAGAGGCTCTTGATTTGTTCTGCGAAGACGACGTTTCGGGAAAAATCACAGAGGTATATAGTCTGATTGATATAGGCGGGGGAAAGTATAAGGGCGGAATGGATATTCGCTTTCCTGTTTGCACAAGTCTTAAAGAAATTTATTCAAAGCTAGATGAGCATTTAGAAAAATTGGGTCAGACGTATGTAGATGATGACGCTATGGAGCCTCATTACGTTGAAGAAAATTCCGACTTTATACAGACGCTTTTAAAATCATATACAGAGCTTACCGGCTTAAAGGGTGTATGTCTGGCTGAGGGCGGAGCGACCTATCTTCACACAAGTAAAATGGGTGTGGGTTTCGGTGCGGAATTTCCGGGTGAAAACAACAATATGCACGGTGCTGACGAACACATAAACATAAGCACATTTATGAATATAGCTAAAATATACGCAGACGTAATTTTTAAGCTGTGTGCGGAGTAATTAATATTGTATTTATGATATTACTGTACAAAATCAACTGAAATTTTTAACGCAGGAAAGATGGTAATTGGAATGAAAATTGGAATTGTCGGACTTGGTCTTATAGGCGGTTCGCTGGCAAAGGCTATAAAGAAGAATACAGAATATATTTGCTTTGGTTATGATATAAACAGCAAAGTAATTGCTGATGCAATTCAGCAGGAATCAATAGACGGGAGTTTTACTCCGAACCAGCTGTCCTCATTTGACTTAGTTATTCTGGGGCTTTATCCGGACGATACTATCAGTTTTATAGACGAGTATGCAGAACACTTCAAAAAAGGCGGAATTGTAATAGACACCTGCGGTGTTAAGGAAGAAATAATCAAAGCAGCTGACAAAAGACTCAATGATATTGGAGTATATTTTATAGGCTGTCACCCGATGGCAGGAAGAGAGTTTTCAGGCTTTGAATACTCTCTTGACAATCTTTTTGAAAAAGCCAGCTTTATAATAACTCCTACAGAGAACACCAATCAAGAGGCTTTAGAAAGGCTTGAGAAATTCTCAAAGGAAATAGGATTTATCAAAAATGTAAAATCAACTCCGAAAAAGCATGATGAAATAATTGCCTTTACATCTCAGCTTGCACATATTGTTTCCAGTGCATATGTAAAAAGCCCCTTGCTTTTGAAGCAGTCGGGCTTTTCGGCGGGCAGTTTTAAGGACCTGACCCGTGTCGCAAAGCTAAATGAGGATATGTGGACTACTCTATTTATGATGAACAGGTCTGCTCTTTTAGGGGAGATCGATCATATTATAGAACATTTGACCGAATACAAAACAGCACTTGAAAATGAGGATAGAAAAACTCTGCATAATTTGTTAAAGGACGGAAGAAAACTTAAAGAAAAGTCTAACGAGCTTAATGCTAAAAAGTAAAAATCGGTGTGCAGACAAAACACAAGAAATCATAGCAATAAATTAGTCATAGTGAAATTATAAAAATGTCCCCCGACTTTTAAGGCGAGGGACATCTTTTATATATAGTAAATAAAAATTTGTTAATATTGAAATGTGCATTTAATAGTTTGGTAATATTTGTGCTTTACAATTAAAGTGAATTATTATATAGCAAGTATTTCAAATTCAATTTACAAAGAGGTGCAAGTTATGCAGCAGTATGGTTTAAGCAAATTAGATAAAAGACAAAACCGTACTCAAATTCTCAGAATTTTAAAACAGCAGGGGCCTACATCGAGGATTGATATTGCAAATATGCTTGGACTTACAAGAGCTGCTGTTACTATTATTACAAATGAAATGATAGCTCAGGGAGTTATACACGAAATTGGAGAATATCAGAACATTAATCAAAAAGCTCCGAGAGGCAGAAAGAAAATTCTTATTGACATAAATCAGAACTATAAATTTGTTTTAGGCGTGCTTATTGATAATGATATGATAAGCGTAGGTATTTCGACTCTTTCAGGAGCGGTTTTGGATAAAAGAAGTCTTAATATAAACAAAAACATAGTTTATCAGGGAATTGTGGATTTTATAATTGAGTCTATTAATTCTATATTATTGGATAACTGTTTGCAATTAGATGAAATATTGGGAATAGGATTTGCGGTATATCCCGGAATGTATAATAATGCTGCAGTTCAGATAACTGATAGCGGGGAACCTGATTATAAAATGCTTGCTGTTGATATATATGAAAGATTTAAGATCCCGTTGATATTTGATGATTCCATAAAGGGTATGGCAATGGCTAATATTGATTTTCACCCGGAAAGGAACCAAAACAGAAATGAAATTGCTTTTCTGAGATATGGCGAAAGTCTTCACTTTGTAGTTGCGGATTTAAGCGACAATATTGTTTCTTATGATAACAGAACTGACTTTGTTGACAATATCATAATAGATCCGACAGATGTTAATAGTGACAAACCGATTAAAGGGTCTGTGAAAGAGGAATTAAGCCGCACGGGGATTTTTAAAAAAATTATTGAGGCTTATTCAGAGGAAAACACACCCATACTCTTTGAGCTTACTGAAGGCGATGTTAATAAAGTAAAAAACGAAACAATCAAATCTGCTGTATCGGGTGGAGATAAAACTGTTTGTAAAATCGTTGAAAAAGCAGTAAAGCTTGGCTCTGTACTTATAAATAATTTATACTATTCTACTGCTCCGCAGAGAATCGTTCTGCACAATCTGGGATTAACTAATGAAGAGTTTGATAACATCAAAAAAGAAATTGCAAATGTTGTCGGTGAAGAAGTAGCTTCAAAGTTGGATATGAGTATAATAGATAAAAAGCATGGATTTTTGTCGGGATGTGCAATAGCTATTAGAGAGCTATTCTTTACAAGAGGCGGATATGATTCGTCAGAAAAGAATAAATAAGATTGTAAATTACATATTCAGAACTTATACAGAAAAAGAAGTAAAACCGCTGAACCATTCGGCTCGGCGGTTTTTGTGTGTGATTTTGTAATAGATATTAAAGAATCATATCTTCGTCAATATCGTCATCAAGTTCTTCGCCGTTTAATATTGCACGAAGCGATTCTACTTCTTCTTCAGTTAGAGTAACTCCCTTTCCCATTCGTGTGTGATCCGGACTCCATTCTCTTAAATCGTATTTGGGCTCTCTTTCGTTCCAGGAAATCATATTAAGTTCCTTTGTCCAGCCTTTGGCGTTTGTGGACAATACGCCAAGCTCTTTTGTGATTTCAAATTTCAGTTCTGCCATTTGTGTAACCTCCAATATTTATTTTATGAAAGGTAAAAACCTCAATACCTTTTGCGGTAATACGGTTTTTGCAACCTTGAACACACTTTTATAATTAAGTAAAAATATTACCATAAATAATATGAGAAGAAATGTGTACTTAATATATGCGTTTGCGATATAATTTGAAAGCGTCATAAGAATCAGCAACACACAGTTTGTAACGAGCTTTCTCACACCGAGATCAAACTTTTGATATTTCTGCGTATCAACTGCTCTTATTATAAATACCGCTAAATATGATGCGAGTGTAGAAATTGCAGCGGCGTAAAGTCCTATTACGGGAATAAGAGTTATGTTTATTACAACATTTATCACTCCTGCAATCAGGCTTGTCACAAGCGAACGCACAGATTTTTGTGCAACTGAATAAATTGTTCCGAAGAATGTTACATAACAGGTAAATATCGTTGCAAAAATTAGTATCGGTGCATAGTTTATTGATTCTCTGAATGCAGGACCTATCCAGATGTTTGTAACAGGAGTTACTACCAGAAGTATAAATGCTGACACTATATACAAAACAGATTGATTCGAGTCAAAGACGTTTGTGTAAAACCGTTCCTGCTCGCCCGAGTCTTTTTCGGTTATTGCTGACATATTCCATGCCATTCCGAAAATCATATATATTGTTGATACGATGTTAGGTATTTTATATGATGCTGAAAGTATTCCGTTTTTGTCCTGACCGAGAAAATAAGTAGCTAAAAATGAGTTTGACGAATTGGTGATAAGCCACAAAAGCTGTGCGGGAATAAGCGGTATACAATATTTCAGCATTTGCTTCGCAAGTGTCCCGTCAAGCTTTTTGAAGCTTATATACCTCCACAGTTTTGCTGCATATATAAGAAAGATTATTGACGCAAGGTCGGATATTATAATTGCAAGCAGATAGCCTGTAACTCCGATTTTTAATACAAGCAAAAACAGTATAGTCAATATAAGCGTGCTGAATGTGGTGAATATACTGCAAAAAGCGTATAGCTTTATCATTTCAAGTGCCCTTACAAAGTATGAATACAACAGCTTGAGACTTGACGTTATTACGTAAATATACAGCAGTACAGTATAATTGTCAATAAACCTGTGAATAAAACTTGTTCCGCTTACAAACGGTATGATAATGCCGAGCAGGACTAATCCGCCTATGTTTGCTGCATTTCCTATAGTAAATACACTTGCTTTGTCGTATGCCTTGTCAAGACCGTATCTTGTTATTGATTCGGAAACAGACAGCGAAACAATAGGTACAAGCCAGTTTGCCATCTGAATTATAACGTCGGTTATTCCGAACTCTGCGTCGGTCATAGCGTATGTATAGATAGGCACTAGAAGCAGTACAAGTATTTTTGAACTGAACTGCCCAATGGCAAATATTATTGTGTTTGAAAAAAGCTTTTTGTAGCTGTTTTTAGATTTTTGTGTTCCCTCAGACATAATTTCTTTGCCTTTCCGATTTTTAATAATAACATTATACCATAATTAGTGTGAAACGAAGCTTCACGGTTTTGCAAAGCAAAACCAAAGGCGTTAGCCTTAAATTATGATACAATGTTCTCAAAGAGGAAATCTTTGATTTCCGGCAATGCAAAAAGCATTGCGTAGCTTTCGCAAGAAAGCCCTTTGAGGTTATTATACCATAATTATATAATTTTGCAAGGTGGCGAGCCGCCACTGGCTCTTCTGCCTTTGGAAAGTTTGTAAAATGTGTTTGCTTTGTATAACGGCAGGCTATTACTTAGCAGTTGAAAGTAACAGAAATAGGTAAAGTAATGTCGAGCCGCCACTGGCTCTGCTGCCAGAGGCAAGAAATAAGAAGCCAGAAGTCAGAAACCAGAAGTAAGATTTAGCTTTACGAAAATAATATGTATACATAATGGATACAAGTTGGATACACAGGTTAGGAGAGGATAGTTAAGGTAAGGGTAGTTTAGGGGTATAGGGAGAGTTTTACCTCTCCGCACGCTCATACAATTATAATCATTTATTAGCTTTGCGGGCATTTTATATTATATTTTATTAAATCTTTTGATTTCCTCTTGCCTTTAAAGAGTAAATAGAGTATAATAAAAAAGGTTAAATAGCACAATTTACCTAAAACAATAACAGTTTAGGATACTAAGTAAAAAAGAACAGGAGAATTATAATGACAGCATTTACAGAACAGGTAGGACTTCAGAACGTATATACACCATTACCGCTTAAGATACATTTGGTATTCATCATATTTGCGACAATAGTATTGCTAATACAATTTTTCAGAAAGAAAAGAGTATGCTATTTATTAGCGACGTTGGCAATTGACGCAACGCTTATAACTCATTATGCGTTTGAAAATAAGGGTACTATATTTTTTCTGGAGGTATTTGAATTATTATTGGTAGCAGGATGTATAATTGATATAGCAATTGCATATGTAAAAAAGAGAAAGACATTGAGCGAAGAAAAAGAGCAGAAAAGCCTGATAGAGAGTCAGCAAAAAGAGCGTGAGAAAAAAGAAGTTATATCGGACGCAGATGTTCTGGATAAGGCTTTTGACGAGGAACTGAACGATTTAGACAGTGAAAAGTAAAGTTATTCAGTGGGAGCATATTTGATGAAACTATGTATACTTGATTCTGAAACGGTATCTAAGAATGATATATCTCTTGACGGGATCACCTCTCTTGCAGAAACAACGGTTTACGGTTCGACAAGACCTGAACAAGTAGCGGAAAGAATAGGCGACAGTGATGGAGTTATCTGCAACAAGTGCAGGATAACAAAAGAGGTCTTTGAGTTATGTCCGAATTTAAAATATGTAGGTCTTTTTGCTACAGGCTATAACAACGTCGATATTGAAGCGGCATCAAAGCACGGTGCAGTTGTATGCAATGTTCCGTCGTATTCGACACATTCGGTTGCACAGCACACTTTTGCTTTTATACTTGATTATTTCAATCAAGTTTCGGAATATTCAAAAACGGTTCAGAACGGCGACTGGGTAAATTACAAGCTGTTTTCCTATTTTTACCTGCCGATTTTTGAAATTAAGGATATGCGAATAGGAATAATCGGGTTTGGCGATATAGGTCAGCAGGTGGCAAGGCTGAGTCTGGCATTTGGTATGAAGGTTTCAGTATATACGAGAACTTCGTCAAGGGTCGACATATTCAAAAAAGAAAACAATTTAGGCGACGAAGTAAAATACTGCAATTTAGAAGAGCTTTTGTCGGAATCGGATATTGTAACGCTACATTGTCCGCTGACAGATGATACAAGCGAGCTTATCAATAAAGAAACGTTAAGTCTTATGAAAAAAACAGCACTTCTTATAAACACTTCCAGAGGCGGAGTTATAAACGAGCAGGATTTGGCAGACGCACTCAACGAAAGTGTTATTGCACACGCAAGCGTTGACGTTATTACAGACGAGCCTATGAGAGAGGATTGCCCTTTGAGAAAGGCAAGGAATATAACTATAACTCCGCATATAGCGTGGGCGCCTAAGCAGACAAGAGAGAGACTTTTAGAAATTGTAGCACAGAATCTTAAAGCCTATATTGATGGATCGCCGATAAATAAAGTGAATTAGTATTTTGTGATATATTATTTACTGAAATTGCATTTCAGATTTACATTACATAATTTAAGGGATAAACAAATGAAAAATTTTAAGGAAAACAAAAGAATTGTTGTAAAGGTTGGGACATCGACCCTTGCACATAAGACAGGGAAGCTGAATATCAGACGAGTTGAGAGGCTTGTTAAAATTCTTGCAGATCTATCAAATTCTGGCAGGGAAATTATTTTGGTATCAAGCGGTGCTATGGGTCTTGGTATGGGCAAACTGGGATATTTAAAAAAGCCTGCTGATACTCCGTCAAAGCAAGCACTTGCCGCTGTAGGACAGTGTGAGCTTATGTATATGTATGACAAGATGTTCGGGGAATATAATATTGTTGTTGCACAGCTTTTGCTTACTAAGTATATTCTGCTTGAGGAGAGAAAATCAAACGTAGAAAACGCGGTGAACAAGCTGCTTGAGCAAGGGGTTATTCCGATTGTAAATGAAAACGATACAGTTGCCATAGACGAGCTGGAGCTTGAAATGGGAGAGAACGATTCTCTTGCGGCAACGATTGCCGCAGTTGCAAAGGCTGACGCTTTGGTCATACTTTCGGATATTGACGGTCTGTTTGACGACGACCCAAAGAAAAATGACGATGCAAGACTTATATCAGTGGTAAGGGACATTGATAATAATATAAAAGCTATTGCAAAAGGATCAGGCTCAAAGCTCGGAACAGGCGGAATGGCTACAAAAATCAAGGCTGCGGAGATAGCGTCAACGGCGGGTATTGATACAGTTATTATGAACGGAAAAAATCCTGAGAAATTATATGATTTATTTGAAGGCAAACAGATAGGTACAAGATTTGTGTCATATGAAAAATAAATTTGATGTTTTAAGTGATATTTTATACAGTGAAAGGAACTCACAATGGAATTAATTAATTTTGAAAGCTATATCGAAACTCTCGGCAAGAAGGCTAAAGCGGCAAAGAAGAGTATTGCCGTTGCCACCACAGGGCAGAAGAATGACGCTCTGCTTGAAATTTCTTATGCTTTGGAGTCTTCAACAGAAAGAATAATGGAAGAAAATGCAATAGATATTCAAAGGGCTCGTGAAAACGGAATGTCAAACGCTATGATAGACAGGCTGACGTTAAGCGAGACAAGAATTCGCAATATTGCAAAGGCTTGCGTGAATTTGACCAATTTAGAGGACCCTGTTGGTGTTATTCAAAGCGGCTCTGTACGCCCTAACGGAATGAAAATTCAGAAAATAAGCGTTCCTTTGGGTGTTGTGGGAATAATATATGAATCCCGCCCTAACGTTACGGTTGACGCGGCTGCACTTTGTCTTAAAAGCGGAAATGCGGTTATTCTTCGCGGCGGAAAGGAAGCTATTCACTCAAACAAAATACTTGCAAAGATTATGCGTGAAGCTATATCAAAAGCGGGTCTTGACGAGAACATTATTCAAATAGTTACAGATACCTCCAGAGATGTAGTTATGGAAATGATGAAGCTCAATGAGTATATCGACGTTTTAGTTCCCAGAGGCGGCGGAGGACTTATTAATGCTGTTGTTGAGAACGCTACCATTCCGGTAATTCAGACAGGTGTGGGAAACTGTCATGTTTATGTAGATAACTCGGCAGATTTAAGAATGGCAGCAGATATTGTTTATAACGGCAAATGCTCACGTCCGAGTGTGTGTAACGCAATTGAAACCTGTCTTGTTCACAGAGATATTGCAGAGGAATTTCTCCCTATGTTGAAAAGACGTCTGGACGAAAAAAATGTTGAGATAAGAGGCTGTCATATTACTAAAATGATACTTGGTAACAGCGTTGTACCTGTTACTGAAGATGATTATAAAAGGGAATTTCTCGACTATATCATAGCAATTCGTGTTGTTGATGATCTTGCTCAGGCAATTGAACATATTGATAAGTATTCTTCCGGACATTCAGAGTGTATTGTGACAGAAAGTCTTTTTTCAGCGGAGGAATTTCAAAGACAGATAGATTCTGCCGCAGTTTATGTAAATTGCTCTACCCGCTTTACCGACGGAGAGGAGTTCGGTTTGGGAGCAGAGATAGGAATTTCAACACAAAAGCTTCATGCAAGAGGTCCTATGGGGCTTAAAGAACTTACGACAACCAAGTTTTTGATAAACGGAGACGGTCAGATAAGAGAATAATGTTTAAGCCCTGCACATATTCTGCGGGGCTTATGTTATATTATTAATTGCTGTTTATATAATTGTTAATAAATAAAGTTAAAATCTGTAGTATTTAACCCTTGAATTTTTACTCGAAATTTGTTAAAATATTAGATAAGTATTTTGGTTATAAATTTTGCTAAATAAGTATTATAAACTCGGAAGTTTTGAATATAAAAAATAATAAAGGAGGGAAAATGCTCTTTAGAGAGCATAAATGTTATTATGCCTACAAAATATGTGTTTGTTACAGGCGGAGTAGTTTCAGGACTTGGAAAAGGTATAACTGCCGCATCGCTTGGAAGACTTCTTAAAAACAGGGGATATAAGGTAACTATTCAAAAGTTTGACCCTTATATAAATGTCGATCCGGGAACAATGTCGCCTTATCAGCACGGCGAGGTTTTTGTTACTGACGACGGTACGGAAACCGATTTGGATTTAGGTCACTATGAGAGATTTATTGATGAAAATTTGTCGGTAAACTCAAATGTTACAACAGGTAAGGTTTACTGGAATGTTTTAAATAAAGAGCGTAGAGGAGATTATCTCGGAGGAACGGTTCAGGTCATTCCACACATCACTAATGAGATAAAAGAAAGACTTTACAGTGCAGGAAAGGATTCCAATCCGGACATTGTTATAACCGAGATAGGCGGAACAGTCGGAGATATTGAGTCAACGCCGTTTTTAGAGGCACTCAGGCAGGCAAGTATTGAGTTAGGCAGAGGAAACTCATTGTTTTTACACGTTACGTTAGTGCCTTACATATCAGGTTCAAAGGAGCTTAAAAGTAAGCCTACTCAGCATTCTGTCAAAGAGCTTTTATCGCTTGGAATACAGCCATCTGTTTTGGTTCTGAGAAGCGAGTTTGAGATACCTGACGATATGAAAAAGAAAATCTCGCTCTTTTGCAATGTCCGGCCGGAGGATGTTATTCAAAATCTCACAGCACCCTCGCTTTACGAGGTACCGTTGTGGCTTGAAAACGAGGGCTTGGCAGACGCAGTTTGCTATCATTTGGGATTAGAAAATAAAAAGCCCGATTTAACTGAGTGGGAGCATATGGTTGCTGTTCAGAAAGCGGCTAAGAAGGACATTACTATCGGTTTGGTGGGAAAGTATGTCGAGCTTGAGGACGCATATCTTTCTGTTGCGGAAGCACTTCGTCACGCAGGATTTGAAAACGGTGCACGGGTTAAGATAAATTGGATACAGTCGGAGGATATTCACAACGCAAATGTTGCTGAAAAACTAGAGGGCTGTGATGGAATTATAGTTCCGGGCGGTTTTGGCGACAGGGGAATTGAGGGTATGGTCGAGGCGATTCGCTATGCAAGGGAGAACAAAATCCCTATGTTCGGAATTTGTCTCGGTATGCAGATGTCTGTAATTGAGTTTGCAAGAAACGTTGCAGGGCTGAAAGACGCTAATTCAACGGAGTTTTGTCAAACTTCAAACCCTGTTATTGATATTATGGATGAACAAAAGGATATTACCGATAAGGGCGGAACAATGCGTTTGGGACTTTATCCTTGTGTGTTAAAGGAAGGTACACAGAGCAGTTTAGCTTACAAAACTGATAGAATTGACGAAAGACACCGCCATCGTTGGGAGTTCAACAACGATTATAGGGAAATGTTTAAGAGTAAGGGTTTGGTTCTTGCCGGAAGCTCTCCTGACAATAAGTTGATCG
The DNA here is from genome assembly GCA_947589185.1 of uncultured Clostridia bacterium. Taxonomy (GTDB): domain Bacteria; phylum Bacillota; class Clostridia; order Oscillospirales; family Ruminococcaceae; genus UMGS1601. Next base: position 91,883 of record CANQCK010000005.1, read on the forward strand.
AAATTGTAGAGCTGCCAAAGGAAATTCATCCGTGGTTTGTAGGTGTGCAGTTCCACCCTGAGTTCAAGTCAAGACCTAACAAAGCACATCCCTTGTTCAGGGAGTTTATAAGGGCTGCGGTTGAGCAGAAAAAATAATTAATGAATATCTTTTTTGAAGCGTAGTACGGCATGTTTAGCCTGCTACGCTTTTTTGTCGCAAAGTTTATATTCTTCACTTTTATTTCACAGTGATTGTATTAAATTCTTGTATAATCAGATATACAGTAGAAAGAAGATGTATATATGACTTAATACGTCAGGATTTAATACAAAGGAGAAATGAAATGGCAGCGTCTAACAGTGAGAATGTAAAGCCTAGATTATACCTTCATATAGGAACCCCAAAAACGGGTACGACAGCGATACAGAATTTTTTACCGTTAAATAAAAAACTGCTGGAGGAAAAAGGCTTTTGCTTTCCTGATTTCGGTTATCGGTTTTATGGGGTAAATCAATACCGCAATGCACATTTTATGGTGCATCGTAAGATTTGCAAGCCTGAAAGGGAAGCTGAAATTCGCCAGGCGGAGGACGAACGCTTTTATGAAGGACTTGACAGAATAAAAGAACTCGCAGATTTTTTTCCGAATATAATAATGTCTGATGAAAACATTTGGAACGGATATAAAAACAGAGAGAATTTTTGGCAGGTGTTAAAGAGTGCTTTATCGGAACGGGGAATAGATTTAAAGGTAATAGTCTATCTGAGAAGACAGGATCTGGTTGTAGAATCATATTATGCACAGAGAGTAAAGATTAAAGTAAACGATGAATTTCAGAATTATTTGGATTCGGAAGATATAACATATTTTAAACTTGATTATTACACTCAGCTTAAAGAGATTGAACAGGCTATAGGAAAAGAGAATATTATTGTTCGGGTTTATGAAAAGAAACAGTATGAGGGAAACGGAAACACTTTGATTTCTGATTTTTTAAACACTTTAGGACTTGAGCTTGACGAAAGATATGTTTCATCAGATATAGTAGTAAATACAAGACTGCAAGGTAAATATCTGGAGATAAAGAGAATTTTTAATGGAATTGATATATTCAGAACAAGAAAAGATAACTGGGCTGCAAGGTATCTGAAAATTTGTCAGGATGAAGAGGAGAAAATCAAAGGCAGTTTAAAGTGCGACTATTTTACTTATGAACAGCGGGCAGCTTTTTTGGAAAAATACAAAGAAGGCAACCAAGCAATTGCAAGAGAGTATTTAAAACGTGAAGACGGTATTCTTTTCAGAGCAGGTATCCGCAAAAGGGATAGGGAGAATAGTGATAAAGATTATTCTGCTGAGGAGCTTGTGTTCATTTGCGGAAAAGTACTTGAGCTGCATAATGAAGAGATGAGAAATAAGCTATCAGATATGAAAGCAGAACTTGACAGCGTTAAAAGAGAACTCGGATATGAAAGGCGTTCGTTGAAGAAAAAATTTGTCGAGAAGATATATCATACTCTTTTTAAATAGAAATAAAAATCCCCGACAGACTGTATAGTTTGTCGGGGATAATTTTAGTTATGCAGTTTTGCAGTAATTACTTGAGTTCAACAGTAGCTCCTGCTTCTTCGAGCTTAGTCTTGATTTCCTCAGCGTCAGCCTTAGAAGCACCTTCCTTAATAGCCTTAGGTGCTGATTCAACAAGCTCTTTTGACTCTTTAAGACCAAGACCTGTGATCTCCTTAACAGCCTTGATAACAGCCATTTTAGCGTCGCCGAATGATGCTAAAACTACGTCAAATTCAGTCTTTTCCTCTGCAGCAGCAGCTCCACCTGCAGCAGGTGCAGCAGCTGCAACAGCAGCAGTTACGCCGAATTCCTCTTGAATTGCGTCTACAAGCTCTGAAAGCTCAAGAACTGAAAGCTCTTTAATATCTTCTACAAATTTTAAAATCTTTTCTGAAGCCATGATAATCTTCTCCTTTAAATAATTTTTTGTCTTGAGGCTTTAAGCCTCTTGATTTTTAACTTTTTCTTTTACTTTTAGCAAGGCAGTCTAAGCTGCGTCGCCGTCATTTTTGCTGTCAACAACAGCCTTGAGAATTGCAGCAAGTCCTTGAATAGGCCCTTGCAGAGAACCGACAAGCTGTGCAAGCAATACATCTCTCGGAGGAATTTTTGACAGAGCCATAACTCCTGCCTCGTCATAAATATCCTCGCCGATAAATCCTGCTTTAAGTGTGAACTTGTCATCGTGTTCGCTTGCGAATTTTCCGAGCACTCTTGCCGGAGCTGTTTGGTCGTCGCTTGAAACAGCGATAGCTGTCGTGCCCTCAAGAACGTTTATAAGCTCATCCATTCCGCAGTTTTTCATTGCAAAACGAAGCATTGTGTTCTTTTCTACCGAATAAGTAACGCCTGCTTCTCTCAGCTCTTTTCTAAGCTGTGTATCCTCTTCAACCGTGATGCCCTTGTAGTCAACAAGTACACCGGCAGATGCGTTTTTAAGCAGCTCAGTCAAAGCGTTTACTTTTTCCTGCTTTTGAAGCAATACTTTTTCGCTTGGCATATAGATTTCACCTCTTTTAATATATTTCCGTATCAAAAAAGTAAATCCTCTTTTATCAAAAGACAAGAGAGGAACAAAGTTTCAGTTAATTATACTATAAAGCAATAAAAACTTTGCTATTCTTTCCTCGGCAGGACTTACGGTTTTTACACCACCTGCTGTCTTTAGATACGAATGCAAAACACATTATAACATATGTTTATTTTTCTGTCAAGCATTTTATAAAATTTTTGTCAGAATTTTAATTTGAACCTCATAAGTTTAAGACAATAAGGTTTATCGCAATTGATTTTCAAAAATTAATATGATAAAATATATCTAACAGTGAGGTGGATAAATTGTCGTTTAACGCATTGAGACATTTTATAACAATAACAAAGCACCGCCATCAGGTTATAAGAAACTGTGCAAAGGCTGGAATCCTAAGGCAGGGGCTTTTTCACGATTTATCGAAGTATTCTCCGACGGAGTTTTTAGCAGGAATTAAGTTTTATCAGGGAGATAAAAGCCCTAATGAGGGAGAACGTGAGGCGTACGGTTACTCAAAGGCTTGGATGCACCATAAGGGCAGAAACAAGCATCATTTTGAATACTGGACAGATTACAGCAAGCAGGAAAAGCGTCTTGCACCCGTTAAGATGCCTATGAAGTATGTTATAGAAATGTTTTGTGACAGAGTTGCGGCAAGCAAGGTGTATCGTGGTAAGAATTATACTGATAACCATCCGCTTGAATACTTTCAAAACGGTAAGCCGCGAAGAATGATCCATCCGGAAACCTCAGAGCTTTTAGAGTCGCTTTTGGTTATGCTTTCTCAAAAGGGAGAGAAAGAAACTTTTAAGTATATAAGAAGTCTAAATAAAAAGGCAGAATATTAAAATCAAGGTTTAGGCTCTGTTTAGTCAAAAGCAACGGTAATCGGTGATTGCGATTTACCGTTACTTATACTTTGATGTAATACCTAAAAACTCTTCAAGGCATTTACCTGATTTCGTTACCTTTTTTGCCAGGCTCTTACCCAAATATCTGATATGCCACGATTCATATTTATACCCCGTAATTTTTTCTTTAGATTTCTGGTATCTGATTATAAAGCCGTATTTTGTACAATTTTTTGCGAGCCATTTTGCTTCTTTTGTATTATCAAATGTGCTGCTTGGGTTATTAATGTCAAATGCAAGACCTGTTTGGTGTTCAGAATAACCTGCCCTTGCGGAATATGTATCTGCTTTTTCCTTTCCGTCTCTTGCTTTATAGTTGTTGTATAAGCTTTTTTGATAGGAGTATGACCTGAATCCGGAAGCTATAAAAAGATTTATACCGTCCTTATAAGCGGCAGACTGCATTTTCTGAAAGGCTTTATAGGCTTTTCTGTTTGTTCCCGGATTGTAAGCCTTTGGCAGTTTATATGTTTTATTGGCTATTAATATTCCGTCTATGTAGGTAACTCCGTGTACTTTTGATTTGCGTTTGTACACGGTCTTTTTTATTGTATTGGAATATATATGTTCTGTGCTTTCGCCTGACTTTGAAATCGCTTTTACTTTATAGAAGTATGTTTTTCTCTCACCTTTATAGTCCTTGTCGGAGAAGGTGAGCGTATCTGCGGTCACCTCAGCCAGTTTCTTGTATTTGCCGTTCTTTTTCTTAGAGCGGTATATTTTATATTCGTTTGCATTTTCAGCCTTTGTCCAATTGAGTTTCAGACTGCTTTTTTTAAGTTTAGCTGTCAGTAATGGTTTTGTTAATGATGTTTCAAAAGATTCTGCCGATACGGAATTGCTTTTTATTGAATAATTATTGTCGGAAGTAGCAGCTGTCATTAAAATTATTGCCCCCAGAGTAAAAATTGTGACAACAAGAGTTTTCATTCTGCTTTGTCTCATTTTATCACTTCCTATATATATTCAAAATTCTTAAATTTATTCATCTTTATTGTATTATATACCTTTTATTTAATGTTTACAATATTTTTACTGGAATAAAATCCGTTTCCGATTATATTCTCATACCGGAAACGGATTTATTTATTATAAATTTATAAAGTTTTAATTCCGCTATAGGGGTTTTACAATTTTATTAATAGCTGAAACCAAAGCGAGAATAGACGAGTTTATAATATCAGTATCCCGTCCTGCACCCCAGAAGGTCTCTCCGTTATGCTCAATTCCCACATATGAAACAGCCTGCGATTTTGAAGTCTTTTCAAGCGAATGTTCATTGTAGTCTGCAATTGTGAAGTCAATTTTCAAAGCCTCTTTTAGTGCATTTGAAACAGCGTCAAGACGACCGTTTCCGTCCGCTTTATATGTTCCGACCTTATCTCTGCCCTTTATATCAGCAGTTACAAAGGCGGTGATTTTGCCGTCAGGCTGCTGAATATAATGCGACTCGATAACCTTAACAGGAGTATTTATATTCATATATCTTTCGCAGAAAATATCGTAAACCTCGTTAGGCATAAGCTCTTTGTGTTTGTGGTCAGAAACAGACTTTACCGAGTATCCAAAGTCCTCTCTCATTTTTTTAGGAAGATCGTATCCGTATTGCTGTTGAAGAAGAAATCCTATTCCGCCTTTGCCCGACTGCGAATTGATTCTTATAACATCGCCCTCGTATTCTCTGCCTACGTCCTTTGGATCAAGCGGGAGATAAGGAACTGTCCAGTGGTCGGGGTCCCTTTCCTCACGCCACTTCATACCCTTTGCGATAGCGTCCTGATGCGAGCCTGAAAATGCTGCAAACACCAGTCTGCCGGCATACGGGGTACGCTCGTATACTTTCATTCTTGTAACTCTCTCGTATATCTCAACCAGCGACGGCATATCAGAAAAGTCGAGTTCTGGATCAACGCCGTGCGTATACATATTCATAGCCAGAGTTATAATATCAACATTTCCTGTTCTTTCGCCGTTTCCGAAGCAAGTACCTTCAATTCTATCAGCACCTGCGAGCAGACCTAGTTCGGAATCTGCAACTGCACAGCCTCTATCGTTATGCGGGTGAAGTGAAATAATAACATTCTCACGGTACTTCATATTGCTGCACATATATTCGATTTGCGAAGCATAAACGTGCGGCATTGACATCTCAACCGTTACAGGCAGATTGATTATAACCTTTCTTTCGGGCGTCGGCTGCCATACGTCCAGAACGGCATTGCATACCTCAAGAGCATACTCAGGCTCTGTTCCTGTGAAGCTCTCAGGCGAATATTCGAAAATGAAGTTGCCGTCAGTTTTTTGACGGTACTCCTCGCAGATTTTTGCACCGCTTACTGCAATTTCCTTTATCTCGTCCTTGCTCTTGCGGAAAACCTGTTCCCTCTGAGCGACAGACGTTGAATTATACAGATGTACTACTGCGTTTTTACAGCCTTCAAGAGCCTCAAATGTTTTCTTAATGATGTGTTCTCTTGACTGCGTTAAAACCTGAATTCTTACGTCGTCGGGAATCATATTTCTCTCGATCAGAGTGCGGCAGAATTCGTATTCGGTTTCAGATGCGGCAGGAAAGCCTATTTCTATCTCTTTAAAGCCTATTTTTACAAGGTGAGTGAAAAACTCCAGTTTCTCCTCCAGACTCATCGGAATGATAAGAGCCTGATTGCCGTCTCTCAAATCTACAGAGCACCACATAGGAGCGTGGTCTATGTATTCTTTTTTTGCCCAGTTAAGACATTCATAAGGCGGCATATAATAGCCTCTTTGGTATTTTTGTACGTTTTTCATAATGATCCTCCCTTTACTTATAAATCATATACGCAGGTATTTCCTGCTTGCGAAATTTCATCGGTTAATCAAAAACGCCCGTCTCCGATAAAACAGAGACGAGCGAAATACCCGTGTTACCACTCTCATTTATGTACAGCTCACACTATACACCTCAGTCACATCTATCAATGTGTTACTCTGTAACGGGAGTTCCCGTATGCAGCTAATTAATTCACCGCACCTGCTCAAGGACGAGTTATAGCCTTTCTCTAACACTGACTTGCACCGACCGTCAGTTCTCTGTGCTTAGAAGTAAAAGCCTTTGCTTCCTATCAAAGCATTTAAAATTATTGAAAGTATTTATAGTATATTACATATTTTATGATTTGTCAAGCATTTTGTTATAAATTTTTCTAAAAACTTTTTTGAAAAAAGTCTTGACAAAGACGTTTTTATCCTTTATAATTATATAGCTGTCAAACGGTTTGCGAAATTTAGCACTGTTTGACTTTACATAGATCGGGATGTAACTCAGTTTGGTAGAGTGCTTGGTTTGGGACCAAGATGCCGCAGGTTCAAGTCCTGTCATCCCGACCAGCGGCGAGCCGCCGCAGGCTGTTTACGTTTTATATTTGTTGAACGTAAATCTTTTATTCCTCGCATTTTTACTTTTGTTAATAGGTAATTAATTGCTAGTAGTAAAAAAATTAGGGATATTTTGTATTTAAAGTCTTGACAACTTGTTTAGACTATGTTATAATCAACCTTGCGTTATTTAAGCTGGTGTAGCTCAGTTGGTAGAGCAGCTGATTTGTAATCAGCAGGTCGGGGGTTCAAGTCCGTCCACCAGCTCCATTTTATGCTTATAAGGTCAATTAGGGTTAAATCTTATTCAGTTTATTTGCTGAGTTAGGACTTGAACCCGAAAGGGCAAAAAGCGTTTAGAAAGGTTGACGGTGTCAAGCTTTTAGCTTTTTGGTCGCAGCGACTTTAGGAGCAAGACGCAGGTGCGTAGCACCGTCCGTCCACCAGCTCCATTTTATGCTTATAAGGTCAATTAGGGTTAAATCTTATTCGGTTTATTTGCTGAGTTAGGACTTGAACCCAAAAGGGCAAAAAGCGTTTAGAAAGGTTGACGGTGTCAAGCTTTTAGCTTTTTGGTCGCAGCGACTTTAGGAGCAAGACACAGGTGCGCAGCACCGTCCGTCCACCAGCTCCATTTTATGCTTAATTTAATACGGAAGAGTTCCCGAGTGGCCAAAGGGGGCAGACTGTAAATCTGTTGCTTTACGCTTCGGTGGTTCGAATCCACCCTCTTCCACCAGCAACGATGACGTTGCATCCGGTCCGTGCACCAACAAGTGCGTGGACTTTTTTATTTATGCTCACGCTAGTAGTTACATCTCTTATCTAAGCATTAAAATTGGCGAGCCGCCGGAGCCTGTTCGCGTTTCACATTCTGTGGAACGTGAATTTTTTATGTCCATAAGGGAGTAGTTTTTGATTTTAGAGGCTCAGAACATCTTTTTATGTTTTATTTTTGCAGGTCACGACAAAATAATGCAGGTTACGACAAAATTCTTGATTTTATACGCTGTCTGATGTAAAATAACTCGCACAAAAAAGGCAAAACTATTTGATAGAACAAAGATTATCTTGTTAAATGTTGCCTAAATAGTAGGAGAAAAATATATTGGCGTGTCTGTGACCAAAGATATACAATCAGTAAAAAAATAAGTGCTTGACAAATTAATTATTAGTTGTTATAACTAAATTAAAGTATACCTCGCATTCACAAGCGGTGAAAGCCTCTTGGTTTTTCAGTGGGGATATATTGAAAACTGAAAACTTTGAATGATTTGGTATGGTTCTTAAGTGGACTTCATAAATTCAGAGGAAGTGAAAGTTATGTGCAATATGTTCGCCCCAATATATGGAAACGGGGGGGGGGGCTGCTTAGTAGCTCTTATTTGGATTGCACAGGTTTCGTATTATGGGACGTAGTACGCTTAGGCGTACTGCGTCTTTTTATCGTAAGGAGGGCTGAGATTTGCTTAGAGTAGCGGTTGTTGATGATGAAAGCGGATTTTTGAAATATGCGAACGATTTGCTTCGTCAGGAAATAAGTAAGTATTTTGATGACGTAGTTATTGAACAGTTTACCGGCGGTGAAGAGCTTTTGAACAGACACAGATTTAACTCCTTTGATGTTGTTTTTTTAGATATTGATATGCCTCAGATCACCGGATTTGATGTTGCAGAAGAACTTAGAAAACAAAGAAATGACTGCTATATTGTTTTTATTACCAGTCATTCTGAGTTAGTTTACGACAGTATGGATTTTCAGCCGTTCAATTTTGTTCAGAAAGGAAATCTTAAGCAGTTTCAAAAAAAGCTGTCAGATGTTATATGCAAATTGACTTTACATTTCAAGCAACATAAGAAAATGGTTCTTTACGATAAAAAGCAAGGACGTTTTAGCGTGTCATACAGCGATGTTTTGTATATTGAAAGTGATGACCACTATGTAAGGTATTATATTCTTGGAGTAAAGCCTAAAAGAATATTTTACGTTATGGTTCGGTCTAATATCAGTGAATTGGAAAAAGAACTCTCGGAATATGATTTTGTAAGAATACACAAAAAGTATCTGGTTAATCTTAAACACGTTTTTAATTTAGATATGAAAAACGATCAATGCGTTTTTAAACATGATTTTAGTTTGCCTATGAGCAGAAATTTAAAGCACTTGGTTGATGAAAAATTTACTGAATATTTAAAGCAAACCCTATGAGTGTTTTTATTAATATTTATAAGATTTGAGCAAAAAGTATAACTGAAAAAATTCAGAGGTGTTATAATGGAAGGCTTAATCTATTTAATTATTAATGTTTTAAGGGTGTATGCAATCTGTATTTTAATAGGTGTATTTTTTCAGAAAAAAGACATTAGCAAATGGGTGTTTTTGTTTTCTTACATTGTGTTTTTTGCTGTCAATTCTTTTCTGTATCTAAGGTTTAATACTGTTATCGTTAATATAGCGTCAAATCTTATACCGATTTTTTTAATTACATTTCTATATAACTCAAAGATATGGAAAAAGGCTTTTGTTACATTTCTTATTTATGCTATGGCTATGTTTTGGGACAGTGTTGTATATGCTGTTTTTTATGCGTTGCATATGGAAAATGTTTTAGTGAGTATGTTTGTGTCAACATTAATGTTGTTTGCAACTGCACTGTTTGGACGCAGCTTTATGAAACAAAGACTTCAGGTTCCGTCTGCTATTAAGGCAATTTATTATTTTGTACTTGTTTTTATTCCTTTGGGAAGCATAATTATAGGGTACCTGGCAATGCTGCCGTGGAATATAAAGTCTTTAATAATTGCCGTTATATTGCTTCTGTTGAACTTCTTTGTGTTCTATCTGTTTGACCAGATAATTATTTCATACAAAAATCAGCATGAACTGGATTTACAGAAAAAGCAGAATGAAATACTTAAACTGCAGGAGCAGTACAGCAGACAGTATGTTAAAAATGCAGATCAGCAGTATGATTCGATAAGAAAAATACGTCACGATATGAAAGATCAGCTTTCGGTAGTTTATGCTATGCTGTCTGAAGGAAGAATGAATGACGCTATGGATTATATCAGCAGGAACGTAGATATAATTTCATCACATTATAATATTATAAATACGGACAGTATTATTGTAAATGCAGTGGTCAATTCAAAATTTACCGTTGCTGAAACAGTAGGTATAAACGTACAATGCAGCACAGTAAAGAAATTTGACGGCATAGATGAAATGGATCTTTGCAATATATTAAGCAATATGCTTGATAATGCAATAACCGCGTGTATGAAAATTCCAGAAGATAAAGAAAGATTTGTAACGCTCGAAATAAGCTGTGAAAATAAAATATATCGGTTTGTAGTAAAAAATTCAATAAACGGATCTGTGCTTAAAAATAACAGAAAACTTTTAACTTCCAAAAGTGATAAGAAGCATCACGGGTTCGGAGTAAAAATAATCAGAGAAATTGCAGGCAAATATAAAGGGCGCTGTGAATTCTTTGAGCAGGAAAATGTATTCTGTTGTATGGTTACCTTAATGGCAAAATAAATTAATTCAAATAAGACGTTCTGAGTATTAAATGTTTATTGTTATTTTTTTGGGGGTGTCTTAATTGGAGACTTTGATTTATTTAGCTCCAAATGTTTTAAGAGTTTATGCACTCTATATTTTATTAGGTTTGTTTTTACAGAGAAAAGATATAAGCAAATGGATATATTTTTTTGCTTATGCTGCTTTTTATGTTGTAAACTCTTTTCTCTTTTTGAAGTTTAATGCTGTAATAGTGAATATAATTTCAAATATAATACCGCTTTTTCTTATTACTTTTTTGTATAAGTCGAAGTTTTTGAAAAAAATATTTGTTACTGTTATAATTTATGCTGCAACAATGTTTTGGGAAATTGTGGTTGTATTAACTGTTGCAAGCTTTGTTGGAGAAGAAAAAACTGTACTGATCTCTGAGTTTATAGAACCAACATTACTGTTTATAATTTCATTGCTTTTACGAAGTTTGATAAAACAAAGATTTCAAGTGCCGTCTGCTATTAGGGCGTTTTACTATTTTGTACTGTTTTTTATAACTGCAGCAAGTATTGTTATTGGATATATGGTGATTACTTTTGAAAGCGGAAATATTATAAAGTCTTTAATAATTGCCGTTATATTAATGTTGTTGAACTTCTTTGTGTTCTATCTGTTTGACCAGATAATTATTTCGTACAAGAATCAGCGTGAGCTGGATTTACAGAAAAAGCAGAATGAAATACTTAAACTGCAGGAACAGTACAGCAGACAGTATGTTAAAAATGCAGATCAGCAGTATGATTCGATAAGAAAAATACGTCACGATATGAAAGATCAGCTTTCGGTAGTTTATGCTATGCTGTCTGAAGGAAGAATGAATGACGCTATGGATTATATCAGCAGGAACGTAGATATAATTTCATCACATTATAATATTATAAATACGGACAGTATTATTGTAAATGCAGTGGTCAATTCAAAATTTACCGTTGCTGAAACAGTAGGTATAAACGTACAATGCAGCACAGTAAAGAAATTTGACGGCATAGATGAAATGGATCTTTGCAATATATTAAGCAATATGCTTGATAATGCAATAACCGCGTGTATGAAAATTCCAGAAGATAAAGAAAGATTTGTAACGCTCGAAATAAGCTGTGAAAATAAAATATATCGGTTTGTAGTAAAAAATTCAATAAACGGATCTGTGCTGAAAAATAACAGGAAACTTTTAACTTCTAAAAGTGATAAGAAGCATCACGGGTTCGGAGTAAAAATAATCAGAGAAATTGCAGGTAAATATAAAGGACGCTGTGAATTCTTTGAGCAGGAAAATGTATTCTGCTGTATGGTTGTTCTGAAAGCTGAATGATCTTATTGTATCATTATTAATTATATAGACTTCCCGAATATCGTAAGTAAAAATATTGCAGTGCGTTAGCCGCTGTGATTATACTGGAGGTGCTTTTGATTCTTAATCAAAACAAGATAACGAAAATTCGGGGGAAATATAGCAAACAGTATGTCGAAAATGCAGCTTTGCAGTATGACTCAATTAAAAAAATTCGTCACGATATTAAAAATCAGCTCTTGGCTGTGTACGGAATGCTCGCAGACGGCAGAACAGATGACGCTATGGACTATATTAGCAGAAATGTAGATGTGGTTTCTTCAAATTGTAATATCGTTAATACGGACAGCATTATTGTAAACGCAGTTGTGAATTCAAAGTTTACCGCTGCACAGTCAGTTGGCATTAATGTTCAGTGCAGCAGCGTTAAAAAGTTCATTGGCATAGATGATATAGACCTTTGTAATCTGCTTGGAAATGTGCTTGATAATGCCATTACCGCTTGTATGAGCATTCCTGATAATTATGATAAATTTGTCTCGCTTGATATAAGCTGCGAAAATAATATCTATCGGTTTTCTGTTAAAAATTCTATTAATGAGTCTGTGCTTAAAAATAACAGCCGGCTTGTGACTTCTAAAAATAATAAAAAACATCATGGATTTGGTGTGAAAATTATCAGAGGAATTGCTGAAAAGTATAAGGGCTGCTGCCGATTTTTTGAAGAAAAAAATGTCTTTTGCTGCCTTGTTATTCTAAAAACTGAATAACTTCTTAATATGCTGAAAGAGGCTTGGAATCTTGTTCCGAGTCTCTTTTTTTGCACGTTACGACAAAAATCTGCAGTTTACGTAAAAATGCTTGATTTAATATGTGCGTTATTGTAAATTGGATTATACGATATAGGAAAGTCTGAATTTAATTATATTTTTGAGGAGGATGATAGGTTCAAATTTCTTTAATTTCGTTTTGGTAATTAATATTTAGGAGGATTAAAAATGAGAATCAAAAAACTTTTGTCATTCGCTGTAGCAGCAGCAATGACGATCTCGGCATTGTGCGGAGCAATGTCGATCACAGCGTTTGCAGCTGAAGAAGAAGAAGTATCAAACAGCTGCGGCGATGGTGTTGTTTGGGAGTATGACACTGCTACTACAACACTCAAAATTTCGTACACAGGCGAAGGAACAGGAGCAATGACAGACTATGAAGATCTTACAAAAACTCCGTGGTCAGCTTATCAAAATCGAATGACTACTGTTGTTATCGGAGAAGGAGTAACTCACATTGGAGCGAATGCTATTGTTAATTCATTAAATTTAACAAGTCTTTCTTTGCCTAACACTTTGAAGTCCATAGGAAATGGGGGACTTCAGTCATTGAGATTGAAGACAATTGAACTGCCAGGTTCTTTGGAAGTTATTGGTGACAATGCTTTTTATGCCTCACAACTCACAGAGATTACAATGCCAAGCAGTGTAAAGTCAATCGGTAAAGAAGCTTTCCGAAAATGCTCAAGTTTGACAACTGTTAATTTTAACGACGGTTTAAAGACTATCGGTGAAGGTGCTTTCCAAGAATGTACAAAGATTGGACCTGCTGTTACAATACCGGGTACGGTAGAAACCATAGGGGCAAATGCTTTCTATCAGTGTCAAGCTATTACAGATCTTACCTTTAACGAAGGCAGTGTTAAAACTGATGTAGGAGCAACAGCATTTCAACGTTGTAGTAAGCTTAAAACAGTTTCAATATCTAGTAATGTTAATTCTATCGGAGACAGTGCTTTCGATAGATGTGCACTTCAAACTGTTACAATTGCAAAGCCGGCTGCAGAAGGCTCAGGTCTTACAACCTTAGGTAACAGCGTATTTTTAGATGCTGATAGTATTACAGCTATTGAACTTCCTGATACTATAACAACAATGGGAACAGACGTTTTTTCAGGATGTACTAAGTTGGACACCGTTAATATTCCAACCGGACTTACAACTATTCCGAATAAAACATTCTATAACTGCAGAGCCTTAACGGAAATAACGATAGGTACTCAAATTAAGTCTATCGGTATAAGTGCTTTTGAAAATTGCAGAGGTCTGGAAGCAATAACAATTCCAAAGAATGTAGAAACTATTGGTGATAAAGCATTTATGGGTTGTTCAGGAGCAAAAACTATTACACTTCCTACAAGTGGATTAACAACCTTAGGTAATTCAGTTTTTGAAAACTGTTCAAATACGGAACTTACAACAATTAAATTCCCTAACAGTATAACTTCAATGGGCGGTTCAGTTCTTAGCGGCTGTAAAGGTATTGTAAACGTTACATTACCAAGTCAGTTGAAAGAAATTCCGGGTAGTATGTTTAACGGATGTACAGATTTGGAACCGCTTGATCTTAGTAAATATACATCTATTGGTGGTAGTGCTTTTAAGGGATGTAAAAAATTCGTTAATATAACTATTCCAAGCACTATGAAAAAGGTTGGAGACTCGGCTTTCCAAAATTGTACGGCTCTTGAAACAGTAACTGTTGAGCCCGGAGGTATTACAGAGATTGCAAATAGTACATTTAGCGGCGATACCGCTCTTAACAGCGTAACTCTTCCGTATGATGTTAAAACTATTGGTATGAAAGCATTTGAGAAATGTTCAGCACTTCATAACATTATGTTACCAAGTGTTCAAACTATCGGAAATAGTGCTTTTTCAAATTCAGGTCTTGAATCTATAATGATTCCAAGCGAAACTATTGATACAATGGCATTTCAAAATTGTAAGAGCCTTGCGAACGTTACCTTTGGTGATTCAGTTAAAGTAATAGAACAGAATGCATTTAATGGTTGTGAAGCTCTTAAATCAATAACATTGCCTAAAAATCTTGAAAGCCTAAATCCAAGTGCTTTTAGAAAGTGCACGGCATTAACAGCTATAAATGCACCTGAAGGCAGCGCTGATTATTCATCTTCTGACGGAGTTTTGTTTAACGCAGATAAATCAGCATTAGTTTTATATCCTGCAGGAAAAACAAGCACCTCATACAAGATACCAAATTCTGTAAAGACTATTAAAACTTATGCATTCTATCAGGCATCTATGCTGACATCAGTAACTATTCCTAGCACGGTAGAGACTTTTGAAACATATGCTTTTTCAGAGTCAGGTTTAAAAACACTTGATATTCCTGAGGGAATTACAAGCATAGGTGATCCAAATGCTGCTGCATACACATTTTCAAGCTGTAAGAGCCTTACCACTGTAACAATTCCTGGAACTGTTAAAGCGTTGGCTGGCTGTGCGTTTTACGGATGTTCTCAGCTCCAAACTGTAAATCTGAGTGAAGGTACAGAAAATTTGAGTGATTTGGGTAAAACGTTTTATAATTGTAGTGCTCTTGTAAATATTAACATACCAAGCACTGTAAATGAGATGGGATCTTCTACATTCTATGGTTGTTCATCTCTTAAATCTATTAAGATTCCTGAAGGCGTAACAACTCTTGGTTATCAATTATTCTACAATTGTTCACAGCTGACAGATGTTGACTTACCTACAAGCTTAACAGAATTGGGTTCATTTACTAGACTTGGATTAAGTAGCGGTGAAGTATTCAGAGGATGCACATCTTTGGAATCTATAGTAATTCCTGAAAATGTAACTAAAGTGTGTGAAGGTAACTTCAATGGATGTACAGGATTGAAATCAGTTGTATTACCTCCAAGCATCACAACTATTCCAAATAACACATTCTATAACTGCAATAACGCAGACTTAAAGATTTATATACTGGGTGTAATTGATCCGAAAATAACTGCAACAAACACCTTTAACAAAGTTAAGGGAAAAGTATATGTTTACAATCAGTTAACAAAGGATAACTTATCAACAGTAGTAAAATCACCGGCAGAGTTAGTTATGCCAGTAGATTTCACAGAGCTGCAAGGATACATTGCTCAGGCAAAGGCTCTTGTAGGCTCAGACTACACAGTTAACTCATATTCTCTGGTTGTGGCAAATATGGTAATGGCAGAGAGAGTTACTGTAAATAAAGACGCAACACCTGAAGATGTTAAAACAGCAACTTCGTCATTGAAGAAGGCAATAAACGGCTTAGTAGAGGCAGACAATTCTGACGCATATGCTAAGCTGCAGGAAGTAATTGAGTATGCAGATTCATTGAATCGAAAAGACTATAGTGTTATTACATATTCTAACTTATTCAGTGCAGTTATTGCAGGAAAAGCCGTAAGTCAGGAGGCTTTGATTTCAGAGATTGATAAAGCAAGAGAAAATATCGAAACTGCTCTTGATAATCTTCTGATTGCATACCTCGACAGTGCAGCAAGTATTGAGAAGTATATTTATCATGGTGATGTAGGTGAGGACGGATATGGTTACACAGAAGATGACGGTGATACAAATTCAACTGTTATTGCAAGTGGTGTAGCTGATGAGGCATTAGCAGGAGCAACACAGATAAAATTCACATTTAGCTGTGCAAGCGATGTTTCATGGAATCCGAATTCTTACCTTAATATCAAAGCTGTTATAGCCGGTGTAGAATCCGAAGATGAATACATAGGAACTGATACAGATTATACACTTGGTACAAGGGGTTGGACTGTAACACTGTCACTTGAAAATCCGATTGAAGTCGGTGATGAGTATGAAATCATCGGTTGGACCATGAGTTGGGAAGGCAAGCCCGATGACGCATATGTATTTGAAATAACAAGAGTTGAGTTACTTGATGAAGAAGGAAATCTTGTTGGTGTAGTTGGTATTGAGCCTAAGGCAGGCATTGAAGCAGCTATTGAAAAAGCAGAAGCACTTGATACAAGTATGTATACAGATGAAAGTGTTAAGACACTTCAGGACGCATTAGCTGCTGCAAAGGCTTTAGATGAAGTAGTATATCCGCTTCCGAGCGAAATTGAAGCTGTACTTAGTGCACTCAATGAAGCATTAGACGGTATGAAGACCAAAGATGCTGATTACAGTGACGTTGATGCTGCACTTGCAAAGGTACCTAGTGACTTAACTAAGTACACTAATGAAACTGTTAAGGCGCTTCAGGACGCAATAAATGCTGTTCAGAAAGGTCTTGGTGCAGATAAGCAGTCAACAGTTGACGGCTATGCTAAGGCAATTAATGACGCTGTAAAGAATCTTAAAGAGAAGTCGGCTACACCGCCGAATTCAAATCCATCTAACAACAATAACAATAATAATAACAATGGTGGAAACACCAATGTTAATAAACCTAATTCAGCTGCTACAACAGCTAAGAAACCTGATGCTAGTGTAAATAAGGCTAAGAATGATGCTACTAAGGTAGTGAATAAGGCTAAGATCACAAAGCTGAAGGTTAAGAGCAAGGCTAAGAAGAAGATAACTGTTACTTGGAAAAAGGTAAAGGGAGTTAAAGGCTACGAAGTTCAAGTATCTTCAAACAGCAAGTTTAAGAAGAGCAAGATTATTCTTAAAAAGAAGAATGTTAAGAAGTTAAAAGTAATTCTCAAGAGTAAGAAGTTCAAGAGCGGAAAGACTTACTATGTAAGAGTAAGAGCATTCGCTACATATAAAGACTCTAAGGGCGTTACAAAGAGAGTTAACAGCAGTTGGAATAAGAAGCTCAGAAAAGTTAAAGTAAAATAACAGGATTTTATCTTGTTATCCGGTCGGAAAATACGGAGCAAGAAACTGGTGGTTATAATTAAATAGTCATTATATCTTGCTTCAGTATCTGACTGTTTGTATTTTAGTTTTCTTCTAAATATTCCTAAATATATAGCCCGAGAGGGCGAGAGACGCCTGAACAGGGGATGGTTCAGGCGTTATTCTTTATATAATTCGCACTTTAGCTTAATCTTTTAAAGATTTCATTTGTGCAATATATGAGACAGATAAAAAAATTGATATTTGATAGAAAGGATAAAAAAATGAAACTTAAAAAACTTTTATCATTTACCGCAGCGGCGGTAGTGGCATTAACTGCATTGGCAGGTGCAATGACAGTATCAGCAGATACAGTTGACTCAGGCACTTGCGGAGACTTAAGCTGGACGCTTGATTCAGAGGGTGTGCTGACATTTTCGGGTAAGGGTGATATGGGTTCACCGAATGTTGATGGTAAGGATTATGAAAAACCAGAAACAAAAAATGATTATCCTGATATATACTCTTATAAAGAACACAAAGATGCAATAAAAGAAGTAAAAATTGAAGAGGGAGCAACATCAATAGGATTTTGTGCATTTTATAAACTGCCAAATCTTGTAACTGTGACTTTACCTTCTACTATTAGAGAATTTAAGGGTATTGCGTTTCAGCTTGTAAATTCAGAGAGTGGTAATGCAGATAGAGATGGGTTTCAAAATATGAGTTATACTTTTGCTGAGTGTCCTTTACTAAAAAACCTAACTTTAACTGAGGGTATCACACATATTGGCGGCTATGCTTTCAGTGGATGTACATCTCTTGATAATGTAACGATCCCTAAATCAATAACAAAATGGGATGCTTATTCCTTCAGTGATTGTTCATCATTAAAGAATGTAACGCTTACTGATGGATTAAATACTATTGGAAGTTATGTATTCAGTAATAGTGCATTGCAGAGTGTTTTTATCCCATCCAGCATTACAAATTGGGTGGTTTCCAGATCAGACTATGCAACGTTCAAAGGCAATGCAAACTGTGCATTTGAAAACTGTAAAAAGTTATCATCTGTTGCTTTTGAAGAAGGACTTAAAAAAATTGGATTTGTATTATTTGCTAATTGTTCGTCATTAAAGAAGGTAGTTGTACCTGCATCGGTAACTGATATGCGGTACTCTTTTGAAAACTGCACCGGACTGCAGGAGGCATATTTAGAGGAAGGCATTCAGATAACAGACGGCAATGGTCATTTTCAGAGTGCATTTGCTTATTGCAGTAATCTTAAGAGAATAGAAATACCTGCAGGTATTGATATAGCATATACTAATCCACAGTGGCTTACAGGCTGCGGTTCTTTAACAGATATTTATATTCACGGCAAGGATTACACTATTGGAATACCTGATGGCGGCGGAACACCAAAATTCCATTGTTATTTTAACTCAACAACTTATGAAACTTTAAAAAATCCAAACAAAAGTAATATACCAGAGGAAAGATTAGTTAATATTGGAGATGAAATATCAGCATATAAAGATACAATTCAATCAAGGCTTAACGATGCTAAATCATATGACGAGGCACAATACACACCGGAAAGCTATGGTGTATTAAAAGCACTAATTGAAAAGGCAGAAAAATACGGAGATGACTCAAATATAATGGAAATGCAAGAAACGGCGTCAGATATAAGAACGGCTATTAAGGCTCTTGAGAAAAAGCCGGACGAGCCTGTAACTGATCCAACATCAGATGATAAGTCAGACCCGATAGATAATTCAAATAATACATCAGATTCATCTAACAATAAGCCAACACCGCCGGAAAAAACCGAGCCAACAACAGCAAAGACTCCGGTACAGAATAATATTAATAAGCCTGCAAATAAAGTGCCAAGTACACCTAAAGTAACTGCTCAAAAACCAGCCAAAGTAAAATCAGTAAAACTTACTGCAAAGAAAAAGAAGCTGAATGTACAGTGGAAAAAGGTAAGCGGGGCAACAGGCTATGAAGTGATGTATGCAACAAACAATAAGTTTACAAAGAACAAAAAGACAGTTAAAGTCAAGAAAAACAAAGTAACATTAAAGAGACTGAAATCAAAGAAAAAATATTATGTAAAGGTAAGAGCGTATAAAAAAGCAAACGGCGATACAAATTACGGAAAGTGGAGTAAAGTCGTTAAGAAAAAGGCTAAGTAACGGCGAGTTGCTTATACTATAGGCAGGAAGCAGAAGTAAGAAAATCGAACTTGTCTTTTCATGAGCATAATCTTGTATTTTATATCAAAAGGCAGGTTGGACGTAATTTCTGTTTTGGAAGTAATTGATATAAACATAATATAATATGTAAAATACAAAAACCGTTCAGGAATGTTTGAGCGGTTTTTGTGTTTATTGATATTGCAACCGTTCAGTAAAGGTGATATACTATATATAATATATAATGTTCAGCATAATGAAAGGTGATTTTAATGAAAGGATTAATTAAGGCATTTTTAGTAATTGCTATAATTTCAGGCGGACTGTTTTCAATAAAACTGGCGGCAGAGGTTTTCGGACCTAGTTTGAGAAAGTATTATTCTGTTGATAGACGATAAAAAATATAGTTATTTTAGTTTTAAGGCTTACTGAGTAATTAATAATATAAAAAGTATAGCTATAAAAAATTCCTCCCGAGCGAAAGCGAGATATATGAGCTTTCACAATATTCGGGAGGATCGTTTTTATACTTTTATGAACAGAATCTATGACTGCCGATCGTGGTTATAATAGGTCTTGAGTGCATAAATGCATTTGAAGTTTTCGCCGGATTATAATAGTAAATTGCTCCGCCGCTTGGATCCCAGCCGTTTAAAGCGTCACGGGCGGCATTGTATGCAGAGTCTGAAATGGGTTCGTTAAATTGACCATCTACAATTGCGGTAAAGGCTCCTCCTTGATAGATTACTCCTGATAATGTGTCAGGAAATGACGGGTGTTTTATGCGGTTTAGAATAACAGAACCAACTGCGACTTGTCCCGTATAAGTTTCACCTCGTGCTTCAGCAGATATGATTCTTGCAAGAAGATAGATATTTGATTCGGTTGACGATGGCATAGAACCTGCGGCCAGAGCAGTAGGTACCGCTTCATTATCCGATACCTTTGTAGTAACAGTTCGAGAAATACCGAATATTATAGTTACACAAAGTGCAAGTATTGCCATATATGTCACAATAGCTGAAATAGTCTTTTTCATAATTATGCTCCTAACGGAGCATTCCTCCTTTCAAGATTTTGTGAGAGTTTGACAATCACAAAATCAACAGTTTAATAAATTTCTTTTACCTAATGAAATACGGTAACAAATATTTACCTTCGTATTTTACCCGAACAAAAAGATATTATGCAAAACAGTTCGTAATTGAAAAGTTTGTTTTTTTTAGCGATTTCGTATATAATATGACAAAAAACAAAGCGATATATATAGTATATTAACAAAGTGACAAAACTAAAAATTTTTTTAAAAAACCCCTTGACAAAGAAGAAGTGACGTGATATAATAATCAGGCACTCGAAAAACGAGTGGAAC
>CANQCK010000006.1 GCA_947589185.1 uncultured Clostridia bacterium
TTGCAGGCTATATTTAGGTAAACAACATTTGATTAAAATATGCAAATCAGTTTTGCGGACAAAGCGCCTGCATACCTTGTCCGCTGTGCTGATATGCCGAAAATACATAAATCACCTTCTTTACAGAAAAAATGATAAACAATATTGAGTTAATTGGTTATGTACAATTAAGACTTTTATGAGAATTATTTCTGAATATATTCGGGTCTATATCAAGAGCAATACATATCATTAAAAATTCATCAGCAAGAATTTGCCGATTGCCGTTAAGCATATCTGAAACAGTATCCTCATCCAACCCGGTTTTCTGAGCTATATAAATTTGTTTAATGTCGTTTTCGTTTACATAGGCATTTAGCTTTTCTACAACTTTCATACAATTCCTCCCTTTGTTCTACCAAATTTAGATGATATTTATATTATAATCTATATAATATAGAATGTCAAGGGGTTTTTTAAATTTTTTTCTTATTTTATTAGTTTTTTAGTTGACAATTACTAACAACTAATATATAATATAATAAAATTTTAATGAAATCAGGTGGTAAAATGTCACGAGAAACAATAGCAAGGGTACTTAGAAAGCTAAGGCTTCAAAGCGGATTAACAGCTAACGAAGTTGGAGCTATGATTGGAAAAAGCGGAAAAACTGTCAACGCATGGGAAAACAACAGAGGACAGCCTGATGCAGATATGCTGATGAACTTATGTGACATATATAATGTAAAAGACATTCTGTCAGAATTCAGAGAAGTTGAACGAGATGTATTTACTGTATCTCATCATGAAAAAGAAGTAGTATTGGCATATAGAGAAGACACCTCAATGCAGGCGGCAGTTGACAGGCTTCTTGGCGTTGAGAGAGAGAAGAAGATAAGAGTATACAAAGCTGCCCGCAGTGATAATGGTACAGAAGACGGTTATGTTGAGCTTACACAGGAACAGGTTGACAGTCTTGTAAACGCACCCGAAACTGACGATGATTTTTAGTATAAATAAAAAAGGCTCTTTATGTTAATAATACATAAAGAGGGATTAAAACGTATAAACACTTTGCATAACAACCGCCCTGAACAAAAATGTAAGCTTCGGAATAATGGGGTATAATCATAAAAAATGATTTACGGAAGGTACAAAAATGCAAGAAACGCCGCATGGCAGTGTCTAATTGATTACAATGTAAAGTCGCTGCCTGTTTCGGTATTGAGCATTGCAAAATCGGCAGGGATAAAGGTTATAAAGAACAGCAAGGCAAGAATGAATTTACTTTCACCTAATGAAAGCGGCATTAGCATATTAATAGGCAAGCAGTGGTATATAGTCTACAATGATAAAAGTACCCGACAGCGAAACCGATTTACCGTTGCACACGAGCTTGGTCATATTTTTCTCGGTCACGAGCTGGAAAAAAGAAATCAAATGACGCAAACATTTATAAAGTCAGAAACCAATGCCGAACAAGAAGCAAACATATTCGCATCAAGACTTTTAGCACCGGCGTGCGTGTTATGGTCTCTTGGATTAAGAAATTCTGATGAAATAGCATCTGTCTGTGATATTTCTCACACAGCGGCAAAATTCCGTGCCGAACGAATGGTAACCCTTTACAAGCGTAACAGATTTCTCATAGCACCGCTTGAGAGAGCGGTCTATAACAATTTCAAGACATTTTTACAAAATTTCAATAATATATAAATAAGGAGAGTCATAAAGGCTCTCCTTTTAGTTTACAAAAATGGTTTTTTACCTTTAAATAATATAAGAGATGAAAGCTATTAATTGTGATAAAAATAAAAGCAGGCAAAATGCCTGCTTAAGTTATCAAATATTCAACTCGTTAAAATCTTTTCAAGAAAACAATCAACTTTCGCTGGTCTTACTTCTTGCTTCTAGTTGCTAGCCTGCCGTTGTACATTCTTAAACATTGAACATACTGTCTAAAGGCAATAGAGCCTCCGGCGGTTCGCCGGTGCAACCTCACCATTGTATTTCATTTTCATATAAAGTACTAGCCTGCCGTTTTACAAAGTAAACACATTTTGCAAACTTTTCAAAGGCAGCAGAGCCAATGCGGGTTCGCCGGTGCAACGTCACCGTTGTTTTTCCTTTTCATATAAAAGTACTAGCCTGCCGTTGTACATTCTTAAACATTGAACATACTATCAAAAGGCAGATTGGATGCAACGTCACCGTTGTTTTTCCTTTTCATATAAAGTACTAGCCTGCCGTTGTACATTCTTAAACATTGAATATACTACCAAAAGGCAGATTGGATGCAACGTCACCGTTGCCTAGTATTTTCTTTTACGAGCAGCTTCTGATTTCTTTTTTCTTCTCACAGAAGGCTTTTCATAGTGTTCTCTTTTACGAACTTCAGCAATAACCCCGTCCTTAGCACAGCTTCTCTTAAAGCGTTTAAGAGCAGTATCCAAAGATTCGTTTTTTCCAACACGGATTTCTGCCATGGTTAATTCCCTCCCTTTGTCACCAATAACAGAGGCATTAATGCTGATGCAAAGAATTTAACAGATAGTGATAATGAAGGATTCCTACCCTTTTAGAGCTTTGAGACAAGCCCACACCTCTGTTTTACCCATCAAATTCACCAATTCATCAACTTAACAAAATAGATTATACTATAACTTTTTTCAAAAGTCAAGTGTTTATCTTATTTAACAACAATATTTACAAGTTTTCCTGGAACATAAATTTCCTTTACAATATTCTTACCGCTGATAGCCGCACTAATTTTAGGCTCTGATTTTACCTTTGATATTACCTCTTCCTTACCCTCATCAACGCTTATAACCAGCTTAGCTTTAACCTTACCGTTTATCTGAGCGACAATTTCGATAGTATCGTCAACGCAAAGCGACTCGTCATACTCAGGCCATTTCTGCTCATTGAGCATACCGCCAAAGCCGACATTCTGATAAATTTCCTCAGTAATATGAGGTGCAAACGGATTTAGCAGAATGATAAATGTTTTAAGTTCAGCCTTATTTATCTGCTTTGTCGCATAAATATCATTTATAAGCGTCATAAGAGCCGCAATAGCGGTATTGAATTTAAGATTTTCAATATCCTCAGAAACCTTTTTAACGGTTTTGTGGAAAGACGCCTTCAATTCCTCACGGTAATCGCCGCCGTCAATAAGCATATCCTGAAGAGCCCACACTCTGTCGAGAAACCTCTTACAGCCTTTTATTGATTTGGTACTCCACGGAGCGGTCTTTTCAAAGTCGCCGACAAACATCTCATAAAGACGCAGAGAATCCGCACCGTATTCATTCACAACATCATCAGGGTTTATAACATTTCCCCTTGACTTAGACATCTTTTGTCCGTCCTCACCTAAAATCATACCGTGTGAAGTTCTTCTCATATACGGCTCTTTGGTTGTAACAGCACCCAAATCATACAAAAACTTATGCCAGAACCTCGAATATAAAAGGTGAAGAGTTGTATGCTCCATTCCACCGTTATACCAGTCTACAGGCATCCAGTAATTAAGTGCTTCTTTAGACGCAAGCTCCTTGTCATTGTGAGGGTCGCAGTATCTTAAAAAATACCAGGACGAGCCTGCCCACTGAGGCATAGTATCTGTTTCTCTTTTAGCAGGTCCTCCGCAGTGAGGGCAAGTGGTATTAATAAAGCTGTCAAGCGTTGAAAGCGGCGATTCGCCATTATCGGTCGGCATATAGCTTTCGACTTCCGGCAAAGTTAAAGGCAGTTCGCTTTCAGGAAGCGGTACATAACCGCACTTGTCACAATGAACTATAGGTATAGGCTCTCCCCAATATCTCTGACGTGAAAATACCCAGTCACGAAGTTTGTAGTTTACCTTTTTCTTACCCTTGCCTGTTTCCTCCAGCCAGTCTTTGATTTTCACCTTAGCTTCTTCAACTGATAGTCCGTCCAAAAATCCGGAGTTTGTCATTATTCCGGTTGCACAGTCGGTAAAGGCTTCTTTAGTTACATCTCCGCCTTTAACGACTTCAATTATAGGAAGATCAAATACCTTGGCAAAGTCATAGTCACGGGTATCGTGTGCAGGAACCGCCATAATTGCACCTGTTCCGTAGCCCATCAATACATAGTCGGAAATAAAAATAGGAATCTCTCTGCCGTTGACAGGATTAATTGCATAAACACCGTCTAACTTAACTCCTGTCTTTTCCTTTGCCATTTCTGTTCTCTCAAAGTCAGATTTTCTTGCTGATTTCTCTTGATATTCATGTATAGCATCGTTGTTATTCAGCTTCGGCTCCCACTTTTTCAAAATAGGATGCTCAGGCGAAATAACCATATATGTTGCACCGAAAAGTGTGTCGGGACGGGTAGTATAAACAGTGAGCGTATCGCCCTCAGATGTCGTAAAGTCTACCTCTGCACCCTCAGAACGTCCTATCCAGTTTTTCTGGGTAGTCTTTATTTTTTCAAGGTAATTGACTTCTGATAAATCATCAATCAACCTTTGAGCATATTCGGTGATCTTCAGCATCCACTGGCTCTTGACCTTGTGAACTACCTCTCCTCCGCAACGCTCGCATACACCACCTACAACCTCTTCGTTTGCTAAAACGACCTTGCAGGAAGTACACCAGTTTACAGCCATTTCGCTCTTATACGCAAGACCCTTCTTGAATAGCTGAATAAAAATCCATTGAGTCCATTTAAAATATTCAGGATCGGTAGTATTTACTTCTCTGTCCCAGTCAAATGACAGACCCAGCATTTTAAGCTGACCCTTAAATCTTTCAATGTTTTTCTCCGTTACCACTGCCGGATGAATCTTATTTTTAATTGCAAAGTTTTCAGTCGGCAGCCCGAAAGCGTCCCAACCCATAGGAAAAAGAACGTTATATCCTTGCAGTCTTTTCTTTCTAGAAACAATATCCATTGCTGTGTACGGACGGGGATGTCCTATATGTAACCCCTGTCCCGACGGATATGGAAACTCAACAAGTGCATAATATTTAGGCTTTGAATAATCATCTGAAGCCGCAAACGTCTTGTTTCCGTCCCATATATCCTGCCACTTCTTTTCAATCTCTTTAAAATTGTAATCCATTTCTACTTCAATCCTTTATATAGTTTTATCTGTCTAAAAGCATTTAGCTTTTCTGTCAAATTTTAATTAATATATCACTGAACATTATTGCGTTAAATATCCCGAAACGTCAATATGCTCTCCGTCTGCCCAAAGACGCTCAAGATTATAATGCTCTCTTGTTTCTTTATAAAATACGTGAACAACAACATCACCGTAATCTATTATAATCCAGTTAGCATTTCGCTCGCCCTCTATTCTCAAAGGCTCTGCTCCTTGCTGCTTCATTTTAAATTCGACCTCGTCAGCCAACGCTCTTGTCTGTGTTGTTGACGTACCGTTTGCTATTATAAAATAATCTGCAATTATAGTCAGGTCACTGATTTTTATTGCCTGTATATCCTCAGCTTTTTTTGCGTCCAAAGTTTTAATGATAAGATCCAGCTTTTCATTAAGAGTCATTTACACTTCTCCTTTTTTACTTCTTACTTTCTAATTTTCCTACATATTCATTATACGCCGAAAGCGTTGATTTTACTATTTTGCACTCTTTATTCACTGTGCTTTTAATTGAGAACTTTAACGCCTCCAGCATTCCTATGTCTAAACTTTTTTGTGCGAGCTTTCTGTACTTTTTTACATCACCGTAGGTTCGGTCTACAGATACCAGATCTGCAAGATATACTATCTTTTCAAGCGTTGACATACCCTCTCTGCCGACTGTGTGATACCTAACGGCATTCTGTATATCTTCATCAATTATTTTAAACTCCTCTTCAATGAATACAGAACCAGCAACAGCGTGATACAAAGCTTTTGTTGTCATTTCAGTATCGTCAATAAAAGTTTTGCACCTCGACATAAGCTCAAGCTGTTTTTTGGTACTGTCCTCTTTGCAAACGTCGTGTACAAGACCTGCAATATATGCTCTTTTTTCATCATAATTATTCTTTTTTGCAAGAGCTTTAGCTTCATTTGCCACGCATATAGAATGATGATAACGATTTTTGCTTAACCTTTCTTTTAAGCAGCTTTTATAATACTTTATTCTTTCCTCAAATTCTGAATCGTCTAAATTAAAAAAATCAGTCAATATACAAATTCCTTTCCAGAATGTATTTTACTACCTTTTCGTCCAAATAGCAAGTCAGTTTTTCAAAATCCTTTTTATCAATTGCCTTTCTGATTTCAGTTGAGGATATTTCAAGAGGCTCTGACGGCACTATTATGACCTCTCCTCCCAGCTTGGAAAGTTCATCTGCGTATAATTCCAACTCGCTTGTATCCCTATCACATCGGCTTAAACAAACCAATGTGCAAATACTGAGTATCTCTCTGAACTTATACCACTCTTTAAAACAAAGAAGCATATCGCTTCCCATTATAAAGTAAAGCCTGTATTCGTGATTCGGATACTGCTTTTTAAGCTCTTTAAGAGTATCAATTGTATAGCTTTTTCCTTCTCTTTTTAGCTCAATATCGCTTATACATATATCTTCACAGCTTATGTTATTATCAGCAATCGACATATCTATCATTCGTATTCTGTCCGGCTCACTCGCTAAAAATTCTGCTTCCTTATGCGGAGGTATCTTTGACGGGATTATTATAATTCTATCAAAATGTATAGCCTTTGAAGCCTCGCTAATAAGCCTTTTATGCCCATTATGAAACGGATTGAATGTTCCTCCGAAAACAGCAATATTTTTCATATCAATTACCATTCCTTACTGGAATTTACACTTTTTATCTTGCTAATGCAAAGTATTACGGAAGTTTGATAACAGGTTCTTTGTCGTTTTTCTTATACAAAATGACTATCGAGCCTATCACCTGTACAACATCTGCATCTGTCTCCTGTGCTATTTCAAAAGCCGCTTCCTTTGCAGTATACAGAGAATTGTCCAGCACACGGATTTTTATAATCTCGTGTACTCTGAGATAATCGTCTACTTGACTTATCTGTGCTGCTGAAAGTCCACCTTTTCCAATCTGAAACACCGGATTCAGTTTGTTAGAAATGCTTTTTAAATATGCCCTTTGCTTTGAACTAAGCATTTATATAAACATCTGCCTTTCCAATTAAAAAACTCTATATAATCTTTAATAATTCTTTTATTGCATTTCCCCTGTGAGAAATACTGTTTTTTTCGCTATCGCTCATCTGTGCCAAAGTTCTGTCACCATATAAAAATATAGGGTCATACCCAAAGCCGTTTGTTCCCTTTTCCTCAAAACCTATCCTGCCTTCGCAAGTACCTCTTACTGTTTCTGTCTTGCCGTTATCACGAATAAGACAAATCGTACAGACAAATCTTGCAGTACGCTTTTCATCATCAACTCCGTCAAGCTGCTCTAATATTCTCATATTTCTCTCGTGAGGAGTTTTTAGACCCTCATACCGTGCCGAATATATTCCCGGCTTTTTATCAAGTGCGTCCACCTCAAGTCCGCTGTCGTCTGCAATTACATAGGTTTTAGAAATATCATAAACAGCTTTTGCTTTCAAAACAGCATTTTCAGCAAAGTCAGCTCCTGTTTCCTCAACCTCAATATCTATCCCTGCCTCCGACTGAGAAACCACTTCAAATCCCAAAGGTGATAAAATCTCTTTGAACTCCTTTACCTTACCCTTATTATTTGTCGCCAGAATAAGTTTCATTACTTCACTTTTTCCTCCCACTGATTTTCCTTAAAGCCCACAAGCACAAAATCATTACCTATCAGTAACGGTCTTTTAACAAGCATACCGTCACTTGACAAGAGTTTCAGCTTTTCGTCGTCTGACATATCATCAAGCTTATCCTTTAAACCCATTTCGCGATAAAGAATCCCGCTTGTGTTGAAAAACCTTTTTATATCAAGACCCGATTTATCACGCCATTCCTTTAGTTCGTCAAAGGTTGGATTTTCCTCTTTGATATGGCGGTCTGTATATTTAGCACCCTTAGCATCTAAAAATGCCTTTGCTCTTTTACAAGTAGTGCATTTAGGGTATTCTACAAATAATAAACTCATATTAATCCTCCTTTATTCAAATAAAGCGTCAACAAACTCCCGTGAATTAAACGGCTCAATATCATCTATTCCCTCGCCAACAGTTACCAGCTTAACGGGAATTTTTAAATCCTCTGTGATTGAAATGATAATTCCGCCCTTGGCAGTGCCGTCCAGCTTTGTGAGAATAATTCCCGTAATGTCAGCGACTTCATTAAACTGCTTTGCCTGATTAACGGCATTCTGACCGGTAGTTGCATCAAGAGTGAGAAGAACCTCCAGGGAACACCCTTCTGCCTGTTCGTGAACTATTCTTGAAATCTTTTTTAATTCATCCATTAGATTTTTCTTGTTGTGAAGCCTTCCAGCCGTATCGCATATGACCACATCAACCGAACGTGCTTTTGCGGCAGTCAAAGCGTCGAAAACCACTGCAGCAGGATCCGAGCCTTCCTTTTGCTTTATAATCGGCACGCCCGCTCTTTGCGTCCATACTTCAAGCTGTTCAATAGCGGCGGCACGAAATGTATCTGCTGCGGCAACAAGCACCTTTTTACCGTCATTTCTAAGTTGATTTGCCAGCTTTCCTATCGTTGTGGTTTTTCCCACTCCGTTTACTCCGATAACCAGAATAACAGACGGCTTTGTAGAAAGGTCAAGTTCTTTTTCCTCACCCAGCATATCAGAAATAACTTCTTTCAGCAAATCCTTTATCATTGCAGGATCGGTCAGACCCTGTGTTTTAACACGTTCTCTAAGCTCGTCGCATATTCTCATTGAAGTATTTACTCCAATATCGCACATGATCAGCGTTTCCTCAAGCTCTTCAAAAAGCTCTTCGTCGATTTTTGTGAATACTCCGAGCATTGCATTTATTTTTCCTAAAAATGCATTGTTAGTTTTAGATAATCCCGATTTCAGTTTTTTAAATAAACCCATTGTAAATTCACCTGTATATTTGATATTATTCAATTTCTATCTGCTGTCCTACTTCCATTTTGAGCAGCTTAGAAACACCCTTTTCCTGCATAGTAACACCGTAAAGAATATCACATTCTTCCATTGTTCCACGCCTGTGAGTGATTAATATAAATTGAGTTTTATCTGTAAAGTTTCTCAGATACTGTGCATATTTCGTAACATTAACATCATCGAGAGCCGCCTCGATCTCATCGAGAATGCAAAAAGGCGACGGCTTTATTTTAAGTATCGAGAAGTAAATTGCAATTGCAACAAACGCCTGCTCTCCGCCTGATAAACTCATAAGGTTTTTGATAACCTTTCCCGGAGGTGCAACCTTGATCTCAATTCCCGATTCAAGAATGTTTTCAGGATCGGACAGTACCAGTTCTGCCGCTCCGCCTCCGAAAAGCTCTACGAAAATCTTCTTGAAATTATCGTTAATTTTATTAAAGCTGTCTGAGAAAATAACCTTCATATTTTCTGTTAACTCGTCAATCAGCTTTTCAAGCTCGTTTTTAGACTTAACAACATCTCCAAGCTGAGCCTTCATAAACTCATACCGCTTTGAGACCTCAGTATATTCGTCTATCGCATCAAGATTTACTGAGCCCAAAGCCTTCATTCTGTTCTTAATAGAATTAAGCTCCTTATTTGCCTCTGCTCTGTCCTCTACAGGCTTAGCCTCCGAAACTGCCTCGCTTCGTGTAAGTTCATATTCCTCATAAAGCTGTGAAATGATTTTATCAAACTCTGTCTGGTAAGTAACCTTTTTCTCAGAACCTCTCTCAAGCTCACGGGATATGTTTTCACGCTCATCTATCTTAATTTTTTGGTAAGCTCTCTGCTTGGCACTTTTTGCGTCATATTCCTGATAAGCCGACTGCTCTTTTCTTATTTCAGTGTTATACCTGTCTATTATATCCTTAGAATCTGTAATACTGTTTCTTATATTGTCGATTGACTTTTTCTTTTCCTCGATCTGTGCTTTACTTTCAAGAATTTGTAAATCAAGCCTTGTCTTTACATCGCCGGCATTTCTTGCGGCTTCCTTTAACTGTTCAATAGAAAGCATAACTGCCTGCTCGTCACGTTCAAGTTCAATAATATTGATTTTCTGTTCTGAAAGCCTTTCGGAAAGAGCCTGTCTGCCCTCTTTAAAGCTCTGAATTTTTGACTGCGTTTCATCTAAATTCTTTTCTTTTTCAGCTATCTGAATATTAACAGTCTCAAGCTCGTTTTTAGCATTCTCATAGCTTTTCTGAGCAGACGTTATTTTCTTCTTTAACACTTCAATCTGATTTTCTGCGTCGTTTAACTTATCATCATAGCTTTTACCCAAATCCTTTAATCGGTTCAGTTCTCCCTCAAAGCGAACCTTATCAGTTATATACTCGGATAAAAGCTCTTTTTCTCCCTCAATATCAAGACCAAGCTTGTTTACTTCCTGCTTCAGAATTTCAAATTTATGCGAAAGCTCTTCTGTCTCAGACTCCAGATCCGATATTTCTATCTTGAGTTCCTCAATCTCATTTTTTCTTGTCAGTATTCCCGTTGAACGTGAAACGCTTCCTCCGGTAAATGAACCTCCGGCATTGATAACCTGTCCGTCCAGAGTGCATATTTTAAATCTGTAGCCGTACTTTTTAGCTATCAAAACAGCTAAGTCAATATCCTCAGCAATTACAATTCTTCCGAGCAATGATTGTATTATGCCTGAAAACCTGTCATCAGCTGAAACAAGCTCGCTTGCAATAGCTATAAAGCCCTCGCAGCTTTCAAATCCACTTTCTTTGAACTCCCTTGCCTTGACTGACGTTATGGGCAAAAAAGTCGCTCTGCCCGAACGTGTCTCCTTTAAGTGCCTTATAGAACGCTTTGCCGTATCCTCATTATCAACTATTATATACTGCATCGCTCCGCCGAGTGCCGTTTCAATGGCAGTCGAATACCGTCCCTCAACCGTTATAAGCTGTGCAACCGAACCGAATATGCCCTTGATCTGTCCGTGCTTTTTAGCCTTCATAATCTGCTTTACAGAGTTTGCAAAGCCCTCCATAGAATTTTCAAGGTCATTTAAGAGATTTACTTTTCCTCTTAGCTCTCTGAGCCTTATTTCTTTTTTTGTATAGCTTTCTCTTGCTTCATTCAAAGCCTTTGTTTTCGACTCGTTTAACTTTGTAATGCCTGCTATTCTATTGTTAAACTCTGAAATTTTTTCTTCAGCGTCACCAATTGCCTTTTGTATCTCTTTTTTTTCTTCATTGTTTTCAGCAATAAGCCTTTCTGCATTTTCAATATAGGCTTTTCCCTCTTCAATTAATTTTTTATTTTCATCAATTCCCGATAAGCTGCTTTCTACAGTAAATGCAAGCTCCGACTTCTTTATATAAAGAGAATTGATCTCACTGCCCTTATCGCTTATACTTCTGTCATACTCATCAGATTTAACTGCCAATCCCGAAAGTTCTGCTTCAGTTTCTTCTATTTTCCTGCTGACAGATGTCTTCTGCTCTGCAATTTTTGTAAGCTCCGCTTCCTTTTGATTGATTTGCTCTTTGAATTCACTGTCATTACTCTGAGTTTTTAAAATCTGTTCTTCTATGCTTTTTATTGACTCATTGATATGTTCAATGTCGTTTTCCAAAACGGCAATCTTAGAATTAGCCTCACTGCTCTCAAGCTCGGTATTATGAATAAGCTCCCTTAACTCGTCAATATGCTCATTACATTTAGCACGTTTTAAATTGTTCTCATCAATAGTTTCATCTATCTCGTCAAGCTCACGGGTAAGAGCTTCATATTCAGCAGTGCAGGAAAGAATTTTTTCCTCGAGTCCTGTTAATGTAGTTTTAATCTCATCGAGTTTAGCTACCCACAGAGAAACCTCTAATGCCTTTCTCTCATCTCTCAGCACAAGATACTTCTTTGCCTTTTCAGACTGGCTTTTTAACGGCCCGACACGCCCCTCCAGTTCTCCTAAAATATCTGTGAGCCTCAGTATGTTATCTTCAGACGCCGCCAGTTTTCTTTCAGCCTCTGCTTTTTTATACCTGAACTTCGATATTCCTGCTGCTTCTTCAAAAATCTCACGGCGTTCACTGGATTTTCCTGATACTATATCGGCTATTCTTCCCTGACCGATAATTGAATACCCATCTCTGCCGAGACCTGTGTCCATAAAAAGCTCGAGAATATCCTTGAGCCTTACCTGATCGCCGTTTAATATGTATTCGCTGTCACCGTTTCGATACAGCTTTCTTGTAACAGAAACAAGATCGTTTTCTATATCAAGCGATCTGTCTGCATTGTCTATATTCAAAGTTACCGACGCAAATCCAACCGACTTTCTCATCTGCGTCCCTGCAAATATAACATCCTCCATCTTTCCGCCTCTCAGGCTTTTTGAAGACTGCTCCCCAAGAACCCAGCGAACAGCGTCGCCGATATTGGATTTTCCGCTGCCGTTAGGACCAACAACTCCCGTTAAGCCCTTATTGAAATCAAGCACGATTTTGTCCGGAAAAGACTTAAATCCGTGCATTTCAAGTGATTTTAAATACATATATAATACGCCTTTCTGAATCTTATATATCCCTACTCGGTTTTTATTAACCTGATTTTTCCCTTTTGCTTATTATCCTGTGTAACTGTGATCTCTATTCCAATACTTCTAAAAAACTCTATGTTAGACTTTTTTTGCCCTATTATCTTGCTTACAAGCTCGGGTCTTACACTTACCGTTGCTTTTTCTACATTCCTGCATTCACATTCAAGCATTTTCAATATCTCTTTTTTATAAAGCTCACTTTCGCATAATTCTCTGAATGCCGGGTGATAAAACCCGCCTATGCAATCCTTTTCAACGACCTCGCTTGCGTGAAGTCCCAGCTTTATGACTGAAATTCCGTTTTCCTCGAACAATGATAAAATCTGTGCCGACAATTCAACTGCACATTCAAAGCTATATGGAACATACTCACCGCTTTTGAACATATCTCCCAGACGGGTGTGCTTCATAATTACTACCGGATAAATCCTTGCCTCATCAGGAGACAGCTTTACAATCTCTTGAGCCGTATATAAATCAATTTCAGGGGTAGATTTATAAAGCCCTACCATCATCTGCAACCCCAGCCTGAATCCGTACTCTTTTATCAATCTTGATGAATCTATAACGTCCTGTCTTGAATGGCCGCGCTCATTTGCCGACAAAACCGTATCGCTCATAGACTGACAGCCCAATTCAATTGTGGTAACGTGATTATCCTTTAAAAGTGTTAAAATATCTCTGTCTATATAATCGGGTCTTGTAGAAATTCTTATTCCGCCGAATTTACCATCGCCTATAAACTGCTGTGCGGACGACAGAAGTTCCAGCATATATTCACGGTTTATCGCAGTAAAGCTTCCTCCGAAAAATGCAATTTCGGTTTCAGCTCTGTCTGATTCAGAAATATCCGTCATTGCCTTAATTAATGTATTTCTTATATCCTCGCCATGCGGAATATCCGACTGACCTGTAATCGAATTCTGATTGCAGAAACTGCATTTATGAGGACACCCCATATGAGGAATGAAAAAAGATATATTACATTTTGCCATATCCCATAAGCTCCAAAGCTTCTTTAGCCGCTGACTGTTCAGCAATTTTCTTACTTCTTCCGGTACCCTCACCTATCACATTTGAATTAAGCATTACCCTGATTGTAAACTTCTTATCGTGATCCGGACCGCTTTCGGCAACCAAACGATACTCGACGCTTTCCTCAGGATTACGCTGTATAATTTCCTGAAGAATTGATTTGTAATCATCATTGCTGTCTTTTTTTTCTGAAATAATATCATCGGGCATAAACTTCATAATATGCTTTTTTGCAGCCTCTATTCCGCCATCCAAATAAATTGCCGCAATCAAAGCCTCAAAGGCGTCTGAAACAATTGACGGCCGTTCATTTCCGTGACTTTTCATTTCGCCTTTGCCAAGCAATATAAAGTCACTTAACCTTATCTGATTTGCAAATTCAAACAACGCTTTTTCACAGACTAAAGATGCCCTTACTCTGGTAAGTTCACCCTCAGGCAAATGCTTAAAATGTCTGTATAAATAATCGGAAACCACAATAGATAAAACAGAATCACCTAAAAACTCCAAACGCTCGTTGTTTTTACCGTGTCTTTTCATCTCGTTTGCATATGATGAATGCGTAAGTGCTCTATATAAGAGCCTTTGGTTGTTAAACTTATATCCGATTACCTTTTCAAATTCATTAAGCCGGTTCTCTATATTCTTTTCTATATTGTTATACCTATATTGACTTTTCATAACTTTTCCTTTCGCTTATCCTGTTCCTAGTTTCTTTCTGACGCTAACTCTGACTTATTCTCTTTCATTTTTGCAAGGCTTTCGCTGACTTCCCCTACAACATCTTCTTCAGTGAATTTATACGCTTGTCTTATAGCATTGTAAAACGCCTTTGCATTAGAACTTCCGTGTGCCTTTATTACTGGCTTTGCCGTCCCCAGAAGAGGTGCTCCTCCATACTCGGAGTAATCCATTTTCTTTCTGAACTGCTTAACCTTTTTTAAAAGCAAAAGGGCTGCTATCTTTGACTTAAAATTATCTAAAAGCATTTCTTTAAGTGCTCCCGAGAAAAATTTTCCTAATCCCTCATACAGCTTAAGCAGCATATTTCCCGTATATCCGTCGGTGACTACAACATCACTAACTCCGTTCGGAATATCTCTTGCTTCAACATTTCCGCAAAAATTCAAAGGTGCAGTCTCAAGCAGCTTGTAGGTCTCAATTTCAAGTTCTCTGCCCTTTGAAGATTCCCCGCCGATGTTTGCAAGCATAACCTTTGGATTTTCAACTGACATTATTTTATTCATATAAATGCTGCCCATCAAAGCAAACTGAAAAAGCATTTCCGGCCTGCAGTCTGAATTTGCACCGGCGTCCAAAAGCATAACAGGGTCTGTTTTGGTGGGTAATATAGTAGCAAGTGCCGCTCTTTTTATTCCTTTTATTCTCTTGACAATAAAGGTTGCCCCTACAACAAGTGCCCCTGTTGAACCGGCAGAAACAAACACATCTCCCTCTCCGTCTGCAAGCATTTTCAAACCTACTGCCATAGAGCAGTCAGCCTTTGATTTAATAATTTCAGTAGGTTCTTCGCATATATCAATTATACCTTCTGCGTGCCTTATTTCAAGAGAAGAAATATCAAGTGAATTTTCCGCAGCACATTTTTTTATTTTATCTTCATCACCAACTAAGCATATGTCAGCGTCAAAATCAGATTTAGCTTTAATACTTCCTTTTATAACCTCAAGCGGAGCATTGTCTCCCCCAAAAGCGTCAATAATTATTCTCATAATCAAATTTGCTCCATAAGGAGCATTTTCCCCCTCTCGATGTGTTAAACGATTTTGTCATATTATACTTTTTAGTTTAATCAGTCCCCTTAATGCAATCTGCTTATATCTTTCCCTTTTGTCTCTGATTATCTCTTCAAGTGGCGGAAGTATGCCCATATTAGCTCCCATAGGCTGAAAATTTACAATAGTTTCATCGCTTATGTATTTTGATAAAGCACCGAGCATAGTTTCCCTTGGCAGAGAAATCATATCCTTGCCCTCAAGCCGTCTGAGCATATTTATTCCCGCTAATATTCCGCTTGCAGCAGACTCAATATACCCCTCAACGCCTGTTATCTGACCTGCAAAGAATATATTACTATGTTCACGCATATTAAAATGCTCTGTAAGCAGTTTAGGAGAATTGATAAAAGTATTTCTGTGCATTACTCCATATCTCATAAATTCAGCGTTTTCAAGACCCGGTATAAGTGAAAAAACCCTTTTCTGTTCGCCGAATTTTAAATTAGTCTGAAAACCGACCATATTATAAAGGGTGCCTTCACGGTTTTCCGCCCTAAGCTGCACAACTGCGTACGGACGTTTTCCCGTATGGGGATCGGTAAG
Source organism: uncultured Clostridia bacterium (assembly GCA_947589185.1). Classification (GTDB taxonomy): domain Bacteria; phylum Bacillota; class Clostridia; order Oscillospirales; family Ruminococcaceae; genus UMGS1601. The sequence goes on from CANQCK010000006.1 coordinate 15,998, forward strand.
TCCCACAGGCTTCAAAGGGCCAAAACGCATAGCGTCCTCCCCTCTGCCTGCCAGTACCTCGATAGGCATACACCCCTCATAAACCTTGAACTTATCCCTTGATTTAGTCTTATTGTATCCAGCACTTTCCTTTTCAAAATCTTTAAGTTCTACAGATTCTGCTTGAATAAGTTCATTGTAAAACGCTGAATACCCGTCACGATCCATAGGACAGTTTATATAATCAGCCTCGCCCTTTCCATATCGGGAAGCGAAAAACACCTTTTCCTTATCAAGACTTTCATAAGTGACGATAGGTGCTGCCGCATCGTGAAAGTACAAACAGCCTCCGCACAGCTTTTTAATTGACTCCGCAAAGACGTCAGACGTCAGCGGACCTGTGGCAATTATTACATTCTTATCAAGAGGAATTTCACAAACCTCTTCATTTATGACTTTGATATTAGGATGCGAATTTATCCGTTCTGTTATAAAATCTGAAAATTTCTCTCTGTCAACAGCTAACGCCCCGCCTGCCGAAACTCTGTTCTCTCTTGCAGATTCCATAGTCAAAGATCCCAGTATACGCATTTCCTCTTTCAGCATTCCGGCGGCAGACTCAACTCTATCCGCTTTTAAAGAGTTTGAGCATACAAGCTCGGCGTAACCGTTGTATTTGTGTGCAGGAGAAAACTTTTTAGGCTTCATTTCATAAAGTCTGACATTAACTCCTCCCTCAGCAAGAGTATAAGCTGCTTCAACACCTGCAAGACCTGCACCGATAACTATTACCTCTTTATTCATTTGACAAGTCCTTTTCATAACCGCAGTCTGGCTTGTGACAGACAAGTTTTCCTCTCTTTCCGCCCTTCTGAAATAAAGTAGAACCGCAGTCAGGACATTTTTCAGCAGTAGGAATATCCCATGTCATAAATTCACATTCGGGATTACCCTCACATCCGAAATACTTTTTTCCGCGTTTTGATTTTTTCTCAAGAACCTTTTTACCGCAGTATGGACATACTCCGTCTGTTTCTATAACTATCTTCTTTGTATTAGTACATTCAGGGAATCCCGAGCAAGCAAGAAATTTTCCGAACCTACCTATCTTTATGACCATAGGCTTGCCGCATACATCGCATATCTGATCTGTTTGTTCATCAGGAATTTTGACCCTTTTTCCCTCCATTACCTCTTCCGCAGTAGAAAGAGATTTGTCAAAATCTTTATAGAACCTATCTAAAGTCTTTGTCCATTCTCTTTTTCCCTCTTCAACGTCGTCAAGGTCATTTTCCATTCTGGCTGTGAATTTCAAATCTACTATTCTGTTAAAATGCTCAAGCATAAGATTTGTTGTAACCTCACCCAAAACAGTAGGCTTGATCTGCTTTCCCTCACGCTCAACATAATTTCTGTCGAGAATAGTTTTAATAGTTGAGGCGTAAGTAGAGGGACGTCCTATACCGTTTTCTTCAAACGCCTTTACAAGAGTTCCCTCTGTATACCTTGCAGGAGGCTGTGTAAAATGCTGATTACCCTCAAGCGATTTCACATTCAGCTTATCGCCCTTTGAAAGCTCAGGCAGAACCTTCTTTGCATCATCCTTTGACGTATCATCATAAATTACCGTAAATCCGTCAAACTTAACAGTATGTCCCGAAGCCTTGAAAATACATCCGTCAGCGTCAATATCAACGGCAACAGTATTCAAAAGGCAGTTTTCCATCTGACTTGCAATAAAACGCTCCCATATTAGTTTATACAGTCTGTACTGATCGTTTGTAACACCGCTTTGCTTGACCGCATCAGGCGTAAGCGACGGAATTGTAGGTCTTATTGCCTCGTGTGCATCTTGTGCATTGCCTCTTGTTTTAAATTCCTTAGGCTTTGCAGGAATATAATCCTTACCGAATTTTTCCTCTATAAACTTATGTGCGTTTGCCCTTGCCTCATCTGAAATTCTCAGGCTGTCCGTTCTCATATAGGTTATAAGTCCGACAAGTCCCTGTCCCTTTATATCAACGCCCTCATAAAGTTCCTGAGCGGTTCTCATTGTTCTTGTAGTCTGAAAGCCCAGCCTTTTTGAAGCGTCCTGCTGAAGTGTTGATGTCGTAAACGGTGCCTGAGGCGTTTTCTTTCTGACGCTCTTTTTAATATTAGCTACAACAAATTCAGCGTTTTTAAGCCTTTCAACAAGCTCGTCAACAGGAACGTGATTATCCGCTTCAAATTTTTTACCGTCCACTGTTGAAAGCGACGCATCAAACGCTTTTCTTGAACCCGCAGGACACAGCTTTGCGTCAATCGACCAGTATTCCTGAGAAACAAAGTTTTTTATTTCATTCTCACGGTCAACTATCATTCTTACAGCCGCCGACTGAACACGTCCTGCCGAAAGACCGCGTCTTACCTTTTTCCACAAAAACGGCGAAAGCTTATATCCTACTATTCTGTCCAGAATTCTTCTCGCCTGCTGTGCATTGACCTTGTTTAAATCAATAGTTCTCGGTGATTTAATTCCGGCTTCTATACCCGACTTTGTTATTTCATTAAAGGTTATTCTGTTATTATCATTCAGATTAAGATTTAATATATTTGCCAAATGCCACGAAATTGCCTCGCCCTCTCTGTCCGGATCGGCGGCAAGATATACGTTATCAGCTTTTTTTGCCTTTTTCTTTATTTCAGAAATTGTTTTTTCTTTTCCTTTTATATCGCAGTACTCAGGCTTGAAATCATGTTCAATGTCAACTCCGATTTTAGATTTGGGCAAATCACGCAGATGTCCCATAGAAGCTATTACTTCATAGTCGCCTTTTAGGTATCTCTTTATTGTTTCTACCTTTTTAGGCGACTCAACTATAATAAGATTAGACATACTAATCACCATACCTTTCTTCTGTTTGCAATCTGGCAGTCCTTTACGAAAGCATATATCTTTTTCCCGAAAGCGATTTAACAACTCCCAAAAGCTCAAGTTCGGTAAGCTCTACAAAAAGCAACGATATATCCATAGACAGCTTTTCGCAAAGCTGATCAACGTGCATAACGCCATTTGAAAGCTCATCATAAATTCTCTTTTGGATTTCACTTAAATCAGAGGTATCAACATATGTTGCGGTTATGCTCAATGTTTTTCCGTCATCAACAGAAAGCTGATTATGCTCGCTGTTCATTTCTCCTACAGACCTTGAGTTTCTGCTTTTTTGCTTTGACACACTTGTTGAGTTTTCTCTTCCGTCTGAAGAGTTGAACTTACGTTCTATTGAGATCAACTCCGCATTGTTCGGTATAAAGTTTAACTTATGCGAAAAATTACTGATATATTCATTAGAAATATCCTCGCTTGTAAAGACGGGTATAGCACCGTCCTTAAGCAAATTCACCTGACCGAAATATCGCTTGTCGAAAATATTATGCGGAACAATCGTAAATATATCCTTTCCCTGATTAAGAGCTATCGACGCTGTGCTTAACGCTCCGCTCCTCTCACTGGCTTCAATCACGAATACTCCCATACTAATTCCTGCAAGCAGTCTGTTTCTCGCAACAAAGTCCTTAGACCTTGGCTTATGGTTTGGAAAATATTCAGATATGACCGCACCGCATTTTCCTATAGACATTTTAAGCGATTTAGTTCCGGCAGGATAATCATATTCCAATCCGCAGGCTAATACAGCCGCTGATTTTTCATTTTCCTCTAGTGAAATTTCATTGGCAAGCGAATCAACTCCCACCGCAAAACCGCTTGCAAAGCGTATGCCCTTTCTGAGAATTGACTTGAGTAATACCTTTTCAGCATTAAGGCTGTATGCTGAAGCGTCTCTTGCCCCAACTACTGATATTATAACCCTTTCATTCAGAAAACTCAAATCACCCAGTGAAAACAATACAGACGGCGGATTTGATATTTCTTTCAGCATCTGAGGGTAATCTTCATCCTCATAGCAATATATATTTATGCCTTTCTGTTCACAATATGCTATAGTCTGTTCAGCAGTAAACATCGACGCTGATTTTACAGAATCTTTCTCTCTGCTCAAAAGACCTTGCGGAAGTCTGCCGTTTGTCACATCCTCGTAAAAATCAACAATACTGTTATATCTCTTTAATACTTCCCACTTTCTGGGGTTTGCGGGTCCGAAAGCAATCGTAAGCCATATCCAGTATTTTAAATTTTCACTTCTGTTTTCTGTCAAAGTCATCGCCTCTTCTAAATTTCTGTCAAAACTTTATGTCTTTGTCATTTCCCACATTAAAATTGCAGCTGCAATTCCTGCATTCAAAGAATTAATATTTCCGTTCATTCCTATGGTAACACATTCATCACAAAGGTTTATATGCTCATTTCTTAATCCGTTGCCCTCATTTCCAATAACTATCGCCGAATTCTCAGCAAACTCAACCGATCGTATCTCACCAGCCTGCTTTGAAACAACTGCCGCATAGGTTTTTATGCCCTGTGACTTTAAAATTCTGCAAACATCGCAAAAATCACTTTCAGTATATATATTCAGCCTGAATAAGCTCCCCATAGTCGAACGCACAACCTTAGGATTATACAAATCGCAGCAATTTTCGCAAAGTATAACACCAGATATACCTACAGCATCAGCAGTTCTGAGAATGGTACCAAGATTGCCCGGATCCTGAATGTTATTCAAAACCACATATTTTCCTTTTAAATTCTGACTGCATAAAGACTTGTTTTCCGTCTTGTTGACTATGGCAAACACGCCCTGATTAGACTTGGTATTGCTTAGCCTTTTAGCAATCCCATCGCTGATAAGCAGAATCCTATCTGCATATTCCCTTAAAAAGTCTTTATCCCTTTCGAGTGCTGATTCTGTTGCAAAAATCGTATTGATGTCAGATTTTTCTAAAACTGCATCTTTAATTAGCCTGCTTCCCTCAAGGGTGAATAGATTATGCTCATCACGAGCTTTTTTACTTGCCGAAAGGTTTACATAAAGCTTTATATTTGAATTTTCATTACTTGTAATAAGCATAAAATCCCCTTATTAAATACAACTTTTAACATTTCATATAAACAACAAAACACGCCGGAGCATTTCCACTCAGCGTGTTAATTTGTTTAGTTAAGAGCAGCCTTTGCCTGCTCAACTATTGATTTGAAACCCTCCGGATCGCTGATTGCGATTTCTGAGAGCATCTTTCTGTTCAATGTAATTCCGGCTTTTTTAACGCCGTTCATAAACTGCGAGTAGTTGATACCGTTTATCTTGCAGGCAGCAGAAATTCTTGTTATCCAGAGCTTTCTAAACTCTCTTTTCTTCTGCTTTCTTCCGATATACGCATATTGTCCAGACTTCATTACGGCTTCCTTAGCCATTTTGAAGTGCTTGCTCTTTGCTCCCCAGTAACCTTTTGCAAGTTTCAGGGTCTTATTTCTCCTCTTTCGAGTCATCATTGCTCCCTTTACACGAGCCATAGTAAATTCCTCCTAGTTTTAATAAATTTCATCAATTCCCTATACTCGTTTATTTGTAAGGGATAAGCTCTCTAAGGTTCTTCTGATCTGCTGCTGATGCATATGCAGAATTACGAGTTTGTCTTGCCTTCTTGTGACCTTTTTGAATAAGTCTGTGGCTCTTGTTAGTACGCATATACTTGACCTTTCCAGAGCCTGTTACCTTAAAACGCTTTTTAGCACCTGAGTGTGTTTTCATCTTAGGCATAATTTTTCCTCCTTAATAAGAATTACTTTAGTAAATCTTTTACTTATTTGTCTTTGGATTGACGAACATAACTAAACTCCGCCCCTCCATTTTAGGCTTCTTATCAACTGTTCCATACTCGGATACAGCTTCCTTGAATCTTTCTAGCAACTCTTCGCCAAGATGCGGATGTGCAACCGCACGTTTCCTGAAACGTACTGAAACCTTCAGCTTATCACCTGATTTCAAAAACTTTATAGCCTGATTAGCCTTTGTTTCAAAATCATGCGTGTCAATAGTGGAAGACATTCTAACTTCCTTGACCTCTACAACTTTCTGATTTTTTCTTGCTTCCTTTTCTTTCTTAGCCTGTTCAAAGCAATATTTTCCGTAGTCCATTATCTTACATACAGGCGGCTTTGCCATAGGTGCGATTTTTACAAGATCCAAGTCCTTTTCATACGCAACCCTCTGAGCTTCCTTGCCCGACACTATACCAAGCTGGCTTCCGTCTTCTCCAATAAGTCTGACTTCCTTATCGGTAATTGCTTCATTGATTTGGGTATCAACTTTGTTGCTAATGATCAAACACCTCCGTAAATTTACTAAAAGTATATTCCCAATAAAAATATGAGTGCAGAAACAATATTCCGCACTCATACATTAAACAGCATAGCTGTAATTAACTGTATTGACCTTTTCACTGATTCGCTTAAGGTGAGAACGGAGTTCTGCTTTACTTACCACGTTATTATACACTTCATTTTTTGCTTTGTCAAGCACTTTTTAAAAAAATTTTCCTATTAATGCTCAATATTCTTTTTATACCTGGAAGGCGTAGTATTATACGCTCTTTTAAAAACCTCAATAAACGACTTTACATTGGCAAAGCCGTTGTCATACGCAATCTCTGTAACGGATCTGTCGCTGTTTAATAATTCTCTGTGTGCATAATACAGCCTTATCTTATTTAGATATGAATAAAATGTCTCGCCAGTGTTTTTCTTGAAGAACCTTGAAAAATAATTAGGAGACATACCTATTTCCGACGCAATATCGTCAAGAGAAAAACTGCTTGAAAAGTTTTTCTCCATAAAACCGATCGCTTTTTTTATATTTTTCATATTCTTCTGCTCGTATCTGTAATACCCTTTTTCCTGCTTTTCCTTTTTACATTCGTTTAGAAGTATACTGCATATTTTTCTCAACACAATTGATATTTCCAGCTCATAAAAATCCTCTTTCTGTTCATATAAATAAGCACACTCGATAATTAATCTTTTTACCTTTTGCTTTGCCTTTTCTCTGCCTGAAAAATCAAAGTAATATGAATCAATATCCTTACAGTACTCTCTTAGCAGATCGTTTGATAATAAAATAGTCACAGTATTGAGCTTGCTTATATCATCAGAACTTGTTTCATGCAGCTCTCCGCTGTTTACAAAAAAGAACTCCCCCGGATAAACATCAACGTGTATTCCATTTATAACTCCCCTTATCATTCCGCTGATGACCAGATCAAACTCCAGATTGCTGTGCCAATGTAAAGGATAATGCGACGTTTCATCACTTCCGTATCCGAAGTATATCTTTGCAGGAATCAAAGAATTTGTTTCTATTTTTTCCTGATAGTAATTCATTATTATCACCAACCTTTCTAAGTTACGATATTCAGAATTTTATCTCTATGCCCTCTCTCAGACTGAAAGAATATATATAGCTCGATTTGACCGGCTTATCTAAAAGCAAGTCAAATGCCGCTTTGTAAAGCATAAGCTGAACAGTATAGTTTTCTCTCAATTGCTCGGCAGTCGTATTTCTGTCAGTTTTGTAATCCAATAGAACATATCCGTCATCTTCTTCAAAAATGCAGTCGGCAATACCCTGAAGCATTCCGTATGAGCCTTCGTACTCTTCAAGCCCACTGCAATCCAAATCTGAAAATTTAACTAAAAACTGCTTTTCCCTCATAACCGACCTGCTTCTTTGAATACGCTTATACACATCGCTTTCAAAGAATGCCTTAACAGTATCCCTGTCAATTCCCTCAGACTGGTGTGACGTTAGCTTGCCTATTGATACAAGACGGCTTATTTCTTCATCTAAGTTTCTTTCTGCATTTTTAAAGGTGCAAAGCTCCATAAATCTGTGAGTAATAGTACCCTTTTCAGTCGCTGTCAGCTTTCCAATCTCCTCAGAAAATTTCGGTATCTGCGGATAATAATACGCTTTCTTTTCATCCTTTGCAATATCAGAAACCGACAGCTTTGACGGAGTTTCCGAGTCCTTGATATCATACTTGAATTCAAATCTGCCCAATATCTCACGAACAAGTTCTGAATCAGCAGCTGAATTTTTTCTCTTGAAAACTCGTTCTTCGCTTTTTTCAGTTTCAGCACATTTTGTAATTACAACAGTTGAATCTGTTTTTATAGTATTTAACTCATTTTCGTTCTCTAACTCAAGAAATTCAAATATGTGACTTCTTAATTTATCCGCATCAGGATGCATAAGAAAGCACTCTGTAAGCCATTCTCCGAAAGAACCTGACTCTGACACCATATCTTCAGAAACGCAGTTCAGAGCTTCCAGCTTATAATATATATCTTTCATAATTTTGGCGGTCTTATTATTAAACACAAACGGAATAAACAGCTTGTCCTTTGCTCGGGTCAGTGCAACGTACAAAAGCCTTAGCTCCTCGCTTTTCATTTCACTGTCTGCAATGCTTCTGAGAACATTATAAGAAAACGGCTTAACCGACATATTAGCCTGTTGGTCAATAAATTTTAACGATACCCCAAGCTCTTGATTTATTATCATTTTTTTATTCTTATCCCGCTCGTTGAATCCCTTGAAAATATTGCAGATAAACACAAACGGAAACTCAAGACCTTTTGAACCGTGCATAGTAGCAATGTTCACAGCCTCTCCTTCTTCAGTGCTGATAACCGCTTGAGAAAAATCGTTTTTATTTTCTACAATATTATCGATATATCTTATAAACCCTGTGAGCCCTCCGCCTATCGACTTATCATACTCATCTGCATATTCAAGCATCAAATTCAGATTAGCTCTTTTTTGATGACCGTCCTCATATGCAGACGCTATGCCGTAATAATCAGTATAGTCATAGATCTTTCTTATTAAATTCACAAGATTAAGACTTGCCGCATAAAACCTAAGTTCTTTGATTTCGTCAACCGCCGATTTACACTTATCTGAAAGTGCAGACTGTTTTTCATTTGAAATTTCATTAAAATGCAAAAGCTGTTGATAAAGTTTAGGCTTTTTGCTTTTTGTGTCGGTAAGCCTTACCTGTGCAACATCATCCGGTGAAAACATAAACAAAGGCGACATAAGTACTGACAGCAGCGGAATATCCTGCATTGGATTATCTAAAACTCTCAACAGATTTATTATGACCGATATTTCTCTTGAACGCAGATAACCGCTTGTCATTTCAGTATTTGTCTTTATTCCAAAGCTCTCAAGAGCCTTTGAAACACAGCGTCCGTCTTCATTGTTTCGGGATATTACACATATATCCGACGGTCTGCAAGGTCGAAAACTGCCGTCCTTGCCGATACTGCTGTCAAATACTTCTTCACCGCTATTTAAAAGCTCGCTTATTCTCTTTGCGATTTGATAATGCTCTACCGAATATGGAAGATATTTTGAAAAATCCCCTTTGTCGTCTATGAGCATAAGTTCGGTTGAATAATCTCCGTTATCAGGCACGTCAAGTCCTAATACCAGCTTTTCGTCATCTGTATACTCGATCTCACCCGTATTTTTGTTCATAAGCTGTGAAAATAAAAAGTTTACAGTGTCTACAACTTCTCTTCTGCTTCTGAAATTCTTTTTTAATGTAATTTCTCTTGTGCCGTCATATGCCTCATTGACTGCTTTTTTCCTTGCGTCAATAAACAGCTTAGGATTCGCCTGACGGAACCTGTATATCGACTGCTTAACATCTCCCACAACAAAAACATTCTTTCCTATTACGTTTATGTCATCTGTTTCCGACAAGCACTTGAATATCAAATCCTGAAGATTATTTACGTCCTGAAATTCATCAAGCAGAATAATTTTATATTCTTTTTTTTTTACAATTTCCTCACACAGCGGTGTTCTTGAAATGACTCCGTTTTCACATACAGCCAAAAGTTCTGTAGTCATATGCTCAACGCTTGAAAAATCAACTGCATTTTTAGATACCATCAAATCGTGCAGAACGTCCTCAGTGTGAACGGTCATTTCGCATATTATTTCAAACAAACCTCTGATAATTCTCAAGTCGCTCTTTATCTCTTCTAAAGGTGATGAAACCAATTCTATTATCTTTATCAGCTCAGCTTTAAGACTGTCTCTTTCGTTCTTTATTTTTTTTATCAGTTGGCTTTCTTTTTCTACATCATCATCACTGAAACCTTCACGGGCTTTCTTTGTTATCCTTGAACTAAATTTGTCAAAAGAAAATTCTTGACATTGTTGATAAAGCCTGTCCCAGCAACTCGGTTCAGCTTCTTTAAGTATCAAAGCCATATCGTATTCATTCTCTAAAAGCTGAGTTGTAGAAGTAAGCATTTTGAGTTCTTTGCTTTTTTCAATGGCTTTTCTGTACATAATCTCTGTTGATGCGGCTTTATTCCTTATTTTATCACAGCATAGCGTCAAAAGTTTATTTATGTAATCATCACTGTCTATTAATTTGGAAATGCTTTGGATCCAGTAATCCCTGAACGGAATACTTTCAAAGAACTTATGCATATCCAAAATCACATTAACAAGTCCGCTGTCGTTTTCTCCTCCGAGAGCATCAAGCACCCTTGAAATTTTTTCTGTTTCATTTTGATAATAATACTCCAGAGTTTCGTCAACTGCCTGATTAAGCAATACAGTTTTTTCATTATCCTCCAAAATACGCAAATTGCTTTCAAAATCAAAGCATTGTATATTTTCTCTGACAAAATCAAAGCAGAATGCGTTAATGGTAGTTATCTTTGCCATCTGAAGTCTTTTCTGCTGATTTATAAGCCATAAGCTGTCCGGGTTTTTGTCAAGCTCTTTAATTATTGCCTGAGACAGCTTTTCTCTGATCTGTTCAGCAGCCGCCCTTGTAAACGTTACAGCCAAAAGTCTGTCTGCTTCTATTTTGTTTTCCTCGTTAGAAAGAAGTCTTATTGTACGCTCAATTAAAACGGCAGTCTTACCGCTTCCTGCCGCCGCAGACACAACAACGCCCTTTTCGGTCTCGTTTATTGCACTTAACTGATCCTCTGTCCATACAGGCATAATAACTACCTCCTTTCCTGCTCCTCTTTAATCTCATCAAGCAGAGTTTCTTTGTCTTCATCATATATCTGATTGGCGTCCATACGGTTGTATTTTCCGCAAACCGACCAATAATTGCAGTATCTGCAGCTTATAGTTTCAATCTTTCCCGCTTTCATTACCGGCATAGCTGCTATCTCTCCGTTTGAGAGCGATTTTCCCATCTTGATAATCTTATCCTTTGTAAATCTCTCAATAGCATCAAAAATATCTGCGTCAACTACAAATTTTTCGTCTGTTTTATCTCCGCTTGACGTTTTCTTTACAGGTGCAAATAATCCTGATACACGCTGATCCATTGCCTTTAAGGTCAGATCGTTATATACCAAAAGTCCATTGCGTTTGAAAGCTTTGTTTCGTTCATACTTTAACTTCTCCTCACGTTCTTCATCAGATTTACCCCTCAGCTTTTCTCTTGACAAAAAATTGTCAACATATTTTGCAGGCATATACATAACTCCCGCAGGAGAAAGCTCTCCGTCACGGTTGAACTCGTTATCAGTCTCAACAAGTGCAAGAAGATAAATAAGCATCTGCATATTAAGCCCGTGGTAAAGAGACGCCAAATCAAAATCCTTTCCACCTGTTTTGTAGTCTATAATTCTGACAAATCTCTTTCCGTTTTCATCTTTGTATATATCTACCCTGTCTATGCTTCCACGCATACATATATTAACATCGTTATCTACCTTTATTTTCAATATGCTCTCTCCGTTTTGATCTGATAAATCATACTCAAACGCTACCGGCTTGAAAAAACAGTTCTGAAGCTCTTCAATAAGGTTTTTAACTACATAAAATGCAGTCTTTTCAAGATTCTTTAAATTATGCGAAAACCTGCTTGTCTTTCCGAATTCTCCGCCTAATTCTTTATTCACATATTCTATGCAGTATTTATTTATAAGTCTTTTGATCTTCTCATCATCAAAGCTCTCAAATTCATCATTAAAGCAAATGTTTCCGTTATCGTCGACCGTACTCAAAATGTTCTGTAAAATAAAATGTATCAGACTTCCCTTTGTCATTGGCGAAATGTCAACCTTTTCAATCGGATAAACCTTTAATCCGTTTTTACAGAAGTAGTTAAACGGGCATTTATAAAAGTCATCAGTCCTTGTTGCAGACATATTTATATCGTGCGGAAAGAACAACGATTTTGCAATTTCCTTTGAAAGCCCATATTCAGAGTGCTTTTCATCATTTGATAAATTATCAAGAAAATCTATTTTACACTTGTATTCATCGTAAGAGCATAAAGCCTCTCTTATACTTGCCTGATTGTCAGAATCGGTTCGATAGTTCGCAGCATAAACGTAATAAGCACTGTTTTTGTTCTCGCAGAAATAATCAAGAGGTAAATCAGATACATTGACCTTTACGCTTTTTCCGAATGCTTTTTCAATATCACTTGCCAATACAGACGGTCTTAACTTCTCATTTTTTACCGACGACTCAGGATATGACGCTGTAAGATATTCGCTTGCAGAGGTCAAAGCAATATAAGAAATCAGTCTTTCATTATCCAAAGAAGTCTGAATATTTCTGCTGATATTAATGCCTAGTCCGCAAAGCTTTGCTTTCTCTCTCTCAGTAAGCAGCCCCGAGTTCTGAACATTTCTTGGAAACAAACCGTCGTTCAATCCTATAACAAAAACGGCTTTCATATTGCCAAGCCTTGAATGTTCTGCCTTTGCTACGGTTACAGCGTCGAGCTTCTGCGGGGGAGATGATATAGTCATCTCTGAAAGCATCAGCTTAAGCAAATTATAAAACTGACGAAGTGAAATCTCTTCATCGCTCATATTTTTGTATATTGAATTAATTGTGCCGAGAAAAAGAGACCAAAGCTGCTTGAAATCCCTTGCTATCTCTGTAACAGTCGCATCATCTGATTCTATAGATCTGCTTATAAGAGAAAAGGTTTTATCAGAAAGCTCCACTTTTGCCATAAGCTCGTTCAATGCAAGACAAATCTCACCTGCCGTTGTATTCTTTGTCTTTTTCTTGAACTCCTCAAGAGGGTCAATAATGCTCTTTCTTATATCATTTATCAGCAACAGGAATTCTTTTTGATTCTCTCCTTTTTTACTATCAAACGGAGTGAAGTCTGACAGCCACATATCGCCATCAACATTCCATTTATAGCAATATTCCTCAATTGCCGCCGCTTTGAAATCCTCAATACTTGAAAGCGGTGATTTTATGTATCTTAAAATATTTTCGGTTTTATAGCTTTTTGTTAAAACACAGTCAAGCAACGACATAACATATATTACAAGAGAAGAATGCAGAACGCTCTTTCTCCTATCCATAAAAAACGGAATTTCATACCTTCTGAACGCACCGTCAATCAAGCTAGCATAATCGTCAAGCAAGCGTGAAATTACTGCAATATCCTTATAAGAATACCCCTTTTCACGAATCAGCTTTTTTATGTCGGCAGACACAAAATCAATTTCATCATATGGGTTCTTTGCACAAACCAGTTTTACTCCTTGTGAATCCCCGCACGGATTATTCACAAGACAGAAAATATTTGATTCTATATGCTGCAGAGCCTTTGATTTATAAATTGTATGTTCATCAGCACTTATATTCTTCACCTTACCAGCACCGCCTGCCATATCAATAATCGCTGACCGTGTTTTTATGCAGGTTGAAAAAGGCGACATATTTGACGTAAGATTATTTCCACCTCCGATAATAAGAGAAACCGTAAGGCACTTTGCGTCACTGAGTATTACTTTTATAACTTCATATTCGTCTGCCGTAAAGCTGGAAAATTCGTGTATAAAAACAACTGCATTATTGAAAAATCCGTTATCGTGTGCAGCTTTTGCCGCTTCAGATAAAGCAGTTATTTCATCAGTTAGACCCAATGACGAAAGCTCTTCCTGATAAAGTCTGTACAGCTTTGAAATAGAATCCAGCTTTTCAAATAGACTTCCTTCTGTTTTAAGCGATACACTTTCAAGAGAATTAATATCAATATCCGATTTCTTTAAATCGTCAATAAGAGAGACAGCGTTTGAAACAAACTGAGGCTTGTCAAGCGAACGTGAATAGTAGCTTGTTTTACCAAGACCGGATTCTTTAAAAGCTTTTATCGCCTTAAACATAGTAATAAATTTTGCGTTTTTATCAGCAATAACACCTGTTTTTGTTCCGTATTCTTTTAAAATAATTTCCGCAAAACGATTAAACCCCATAGTGCGGAGTCTGTTAAAGTTTTTCGCACCAAGCTCATTATAAAGCTTTTTATCATACTCAAAAGAATATTGATCCGGAACAATTACAATAACATTTTCATCTGATAAAACTGCTTTTTTTATTTCAGCAGTCATTATATCAGTTTTACTGCTTCCCATTCCTCCGGTAATAATTTTCAACATTTATCTCACCCATTTTGCAGCTTCGTATATTATTTCTATTATAAAAATATTGTATCACAAATATGGTGTAAGGTCAATTTACTGGAAGCAAGAAGCCAGAGGCAAGGGGCAAGAGGCAAGACCGGCGAACCGCCGGTGACTTCCTGCCTTTGGAAAGTTTGTATAATGTGTTTAATTTAAGAAACGGCAGACCAACACCTAAAAGCAAGAGAAAAGCGTTCGGAAACCGAAATGAAACCCATTCATATTCCGAACGCTTATGCTTAATACTTACTCTTCTCAGCTTACAGAACTTAAACTTTTAAAGCCTTGTATCTTTAAAACTGCTAATTCCCAATTTCCAACAGTGATTTAAAGAAATCCACTATAAAAAATCTTATCTCTGTCTTATCATTATTATCGACCTCAACTACTAAGTCATCTGAGTTTTTAGCCTTATTATTATTTTTTTCATCTAACTTCACCGACGGTGAAATACTGAATTCAGGAAATAAAAATGAAAGCTCCTTTAACTCGTCTCCAACTGTAAACGATATAAATACCGTCAATAAAAATCCTGTTATAAGAGCTGTTTTAAGTCTTTCTCTCTTTAAAAAACAATGATTTTTGTCATATGAATAACTGTGCATATGTATGCCCCTCTTTCTAAATTATGATTAGATTATTGGCATACTTTTGAAATTTATTCAATAAACACAATCGGCGGACAAATTAATATGATGATCCGTCCGCCGATTATTCAAAATATTATTTTATATACGCTCCCGAAACCTCTGAATATGTTTTGCAGAATCTATAATATTTTATCTTTCCGTTTGTCATATCGTCCTCGACCTGCGGATCAAAAACATATGTATTTCCATTAAGTTTAACCTCAGTCCACATATGATAGCCGTAACCGCCTGCTGCCATCGCGGTACTTCCGTCAACTGTTTTAGCGTTAAAACCCAAATATTTCATCATTGCCATATATACATATGAATACTCTGTACAAGTCCCATAACCATTTTCAAGAACAGACTCTATAGCGTTTCCCCAGCCACCATATGAGTAATGTGTATTATTTATAAGGTAATCATAACATACTTTAGCCTTTTTATAATTTGACATATCATCATCTATAATTTTATTCAGATGCTTTTTCAGAATTTTTTCATCTTTCCCCTTGAGAAATTCTTTAGGCTTCAACTCTGCAGAGTTTAGTCTGTTTTGTTCTTTACTGTTTGACTTTTTATATGTATTAGCATTCTTTTTACCCTTATTCTTAGATTTCTTTTTGTTTTTGGATTTACTTTTAACAGTTGATCTCTTTTTGCTTTTTGATTTCATTTTTCTTTTTGACTTGATTTTCTTATTGCTTGACTTTTTTCCTTTACTGATTTTCTTACTGCTTTTCTTTGTATTAGTTTCCCTGCTAACAACTGACGATGACCTGCCGTCTGAGCCGGATTTTCCGTTAAAGCTCATAGTTTCTATCCCCTGAAGCATAGAAACTGCAATAAGCATTGCCACTGCGCAAGCAATTATCTTTTCAAAATTCCTAATGCAATGTACCTTAACATAAGATAGTATTCTCATTCCAATCCTCCAATCATAAGTGATTTTCACTCAGTTTCCAAAATAATTACACGTTTATATCTGTTTTAACATCTGCACAAAAACAGTAACCGGCTGTCTTTTTAGTGCTTTCGATATTCTATAGTAAAAGGTTACAAAAGTCAAATCTTTTGTAACCTTTATGATATGTCGAATTTTATTAACTTTACATATTATTTTCTAATATATAAACAAAAAATTGTGTATTATATTGTCGATACATCGTTAATTATTACAAATTGATTACATATCAGGAATAAATCATAGTCAAATATTACAAAGTTTGTTACCGTTTATATTTATACTAAAATTACAAAAAAGAGGGGCAAAAGCCCCTCTTTTTTTGCACTATTCAATAAAAAATCACCACGGTTTTACCGTTCCTACAATTTCGTTTATGTTCTTTACTCCGTTTTTATCGCACCATTCATTAAGTCCGTCAATTATCTTAACAGGTGCATATGGATCGTTAAACATAACAGCACCAACCTGGAAACACTCAGCACCTGCCATCATCATTTCAATTGCGTCCTCTGCACAGGATATTCCTCCCATTCCGCAAACGGGAATATCAACAGCATTTGCTGCCTGCCATACCATTCTCACCGCTATTGGAAATACAGCAGGACCTGAAAGTCCGCCTACATTGTTTTTTAGAATAGGACGTCTTGACTTTATATCTATTCGCATACCAAGCAAAGTATTTATCAAAGAAATTGCGTCTGCTCCCTCTGCCTCGACTGCCTTTGCAATTTCCGTTATGCTTGTTACATTTGGTGAGAGTTTGACCATCAGCGGCTTTGAAGTCGCATTTTTAACTGCTTTTGTAATTTCAGCAGCACAATTCCTGTTTGTTCCGAATGCCGCTCCGCCCTGTTTTACATTAGGACATGATATATTAAGCTCAATAATATCTACGCTTGTTTCCTCAAGCATTGAAACAAGCTCAACGCACTCCTCAATAGTGCCTCCCGCAATATTAGCAATTACGGCTAAGTCATTCTTTTCGAGATTAGGAAGCTCATAAGCTAAAAACTTTTTTATACCGCCGTTTTGCAAGCCAACAGAGTTTAACATACCGCTTGGCGTTTCAGCAATTCTCGGAGGAGGATTGCCGTCCTTTTCATTGAGTGTTGTACCCTTAGTAGAAATACCGCCGATTATTGAAAGCGGATAGAGGTCGGTATATTCACGTCCGTAGCCGTAAGCTCCGCTGGCTGTAATCAATGGATTTTTCATATCAACTCCACAGAAATTCACCAATAGATCAGCCATTATAACACAACCTCCTTTGAATCAAATACAGGTCCGTTTTTGCAAACGTGACCGTAAAACTCTCGTCCGCCTCTCGTCATTTTAACAGCACAGCCTAAACACGCTCCGACACCGCACGCCATCCTCTCTTCAAGAGAAATCTGACAGCTTATCTCATTTTCTTTTGCTATTTCAGAAACTGCTTTGAGCATTACTACAGGACCGCACGCATAAATCATATCCGGCTTTTCATTTTTTATACATCTTGTCAATGCGTCGGTAACAAAGCCCTTTTCACCTGCTGTTCCGTCATCAGTACATAGTATTGTTTTATTACCTTGTACTTTGAAATCACCCTGAAGTATAACGAGGTCTTTCGTTCTGAAGCCTGATATAGCAGTTGCATTTTCGCCATAATACTTTGCCACTGCAAGCATTGGCGGTGTTCCTATTCCTCCGCCGACTGTAATTACCTTTTTATCAGTCTCAAGCAGTTTAAAACCGATGCCCAGAGGTCCTAACATATCAAGTCTCTCTCCGACTTCAAATTTGGAAAGTGCATTTGTTCCCTTTCCTTTGATTTGAAAAACTATACGTATCGTTCCTTTATTCTTATCAATATCGCATATTGAAATAGGCCGCCTCAGAAAAAAGCCGGGAACGCTTATATGAACAAACTGTCCGGGATTCGCCAAATCGCATAATTCTCTGCAGGACAGCGTAAGATCAAACGTATCCTCAGCAGTCTGAGCTTTTTTTATTATTTCATACATACCTTGTGTATACATAAAAACTTCCTTTCAAATCAATGTATTAAAGCGTTTCATAATCCCTGAACACCTGAGTATTTATAAGCCAGCTTAAACAGCCCTCAAGCATAATTCCGTCGCTCGGTTCAGATGAATAGCTGAATGTGGTTTTTATCGCAAGCTCGGTAAATGACGTTGCTCGGTTTATAGCGATCGGCAAGCTGTCGCCTTTTAAAAGACCTCCCACCAAAACGCTTGAAAACATATCTCCGCAGCCCGAATAATGTGCAGGAACATAATCGCACGAAACCTTCCAGAAGGTAGAATGTTCTTTGTCGTACCCGACATTGCAAAGCCCTGAACCCGCTAGAGCAACGCTTGTAATAACTACTGTCTTGGGTCCTATTTCAGAAAGCCTTACAAGCCAAGATCTAACTTCAGACGCCCTCATAGTGCCGGACTGATATTCCTCACCTAAGAGAATAGCCGCCTCAGTCAGATTAGGAGTTATAACGTCAGCCTTTCTGACAAGCTCTATCATTCTTTCGCACATTTTTTTTGTGTAAGTCGGATAAGGCTTTCCTGCATCGCCCATTACAGGGTCGCATACTTTCAAAGAAGCCTTAAAGCTGTCAAAAAATTCAAGACAATAATCCACTTGCTCCTGAGAGCTTAGAAATCCTGTATATACGCAGTCGAATTTATAATTCATTTTATTATAGTGCCCGAGAGCGGGCTTTATATAATCTGTAAGGTCACGAAAAACAAAGTCATCAAATCCCGTGTGTGCCGACAATACTGCCGTCGGAACAGGACAAACCTGTATTCCCATTGCAGACAGCGAAGGTATTATAACCGTCAGCGAGCAGCGTCCGACTCCGGAAATGTCATTTATTGCCGCAACCTTTTTACACTCCAGCATTAAAATTTCTCCTAAAAAAATTCATATAATTTCTAAAATAGTATATCATATTTTTCATTGATTAACAACCTTATATTACAAAAAAATCTCTGAATATACAATTGTTTTTTCGGGAAAATTACTATTACTAATATTAAAGGAGGATATATTATGAAAATCAACATAAGCTCGCTTGCTAAGGGAATTACAATAGGTATGGCTGTCGGTGCTGCAACTTACGCTTTAACAAACGCCACTAAAAAAGACAAGAGAATGCTTAAATCAAACACAGGTAAAGCTATAAAAGCTATCGGTGAGGTTTTTGAAGACTTCGGAACTATGTTTTAATTATTTCAATTCGTTTCATATGATAATAAAAAGAGCGGTCAGACCGCTCTATACATATATAAAAAATCATCTTACTCTAACTCTGCCCACTCCTCAAGCTTGTTATCAAGAATTTGCTTTTTCTCTTCAAGCTCTATGCACTTTTCTGCACACAATTCATAATCAGCAGCAATCTCAGGAGCATAAATCTCTTCCTCAAGCTGTGAAATTGACTGCTCAAGAGATTCAATTTCAGTTTCCAGTTCTTTGATACGCTGTTTTTTCTTTACGTCGGCGGCACGCTGCTCTTTAGTTCGGTATTGCTTTTGTTTAGAATTCCGCTTAACTCTTTCGTTCTCATAATTATCATTTTCATAGCTTTTTGACTCATTTGCCTTTTGCTCACGATAGCCGTCATAGTTTCCGTTATACGACTTAACTCCGCTCTCTGTGACTTCAATAATTCTTGTAGACAGCCTGTTAAGCAGATACCTGTCGTGGGAAACAAGAATAATCGTACCCTCATATTCCAATAAAGCCTGCTCTAAGACCTCTTTAGTCAGTAAATCCAAATGATTAGTCGGCTCGTCAAGAATTAAAACGTTTGCCCTTTTAAGCGTTAAAATTGCAAAACACAGCTTTGCACGCTCTCCCCCTGAAAGCACCCCTACCTGCTTGAACACATCGTCACCTGTCAAAAGAACGCTTCCTAAAACCTTTCTTACTTGCTCGTCAGTCATTCTCGGGAAGAGTTTATGAACCTCGTCAATAACGGTATTGTTCTTGTCAAGCGTCGTATTCTCCTGTTCAAAATAAGCTGATTTAACGTTGTTTGCCCATTCAATACTGCCCTTGCTGTGCTTATTTATTCCCTGAACAAGTCTGAGTATTGAAGTCTTGCCTATACCGTTTCTGCCGATAATAGATACCTTTTCTCTTCTCTTGACCTCAAAACTGAAGCTGTCAAGCAAAGTTTTTTTGCCCTCTCCCTCACCGACCGTCAGATCGCAGTTTTTAACGGTAAGAATATCCTTTGTCGGTTCGTAATCATATTCAAGCCTGATTTTCGGAGGCTTTACATAATTTATCGGTTTTTCGATACGCTCTATTTTATCAAGCATATGCTGTCTGCTTTTCGCCATATTGGCAGTAGACGCCCGTACCTTGTTTTTAGCTATATAATCCTCCAGCTTTGCAATTTCTCTCTGCTGAATTTCATATGCCTTGTTCTGACGCTCAAGATTCATCTCTCTTTGAGCCACATAAGATGAATAGTTACCCTTATAAATAGTCAGTCGTTTATTTTCTATTTCAAATATTTTTGTGCAGAGCTTGTTAAGAAAATATCTGTCGTGCGAAACTATTATTATTGCTCCTTTATAGCCTTTTAAATAATCTTCAAGCCATGCAAGAGTGTCAAGATCAAGATGGTTTGTCGGCTCGTCCAGAATAAGCAGATCAGGTTCCTCTAAAAGCAGCTTTGCCATTGCAAGACGTGTCTTTTCTCCACCGGAAAGATTGTCTATTATCCTGTCTGTATCAAAATCTCTGAAACCCATTCCGTTTAACACTGTTGATATTTTTACATCTATCCGATAACCGTCATTGGCTTCAAAATAGCTCGAAAGCTCTGAATATTCATCTGACAGCTCTTTTTTTGTATTTTCATTGCTTAAACTGCCCATACTCTTTTCAAGCTCTTTCATTCTATTATAGGCATTAAGAAGTTTTTCGAACGGCTTCTTCATCTCGTCTTCTATAGTATTATTGCTCTCTAAACCGCTGTTCTGTGCCAAAAATCCTATGGTAACTTTGTTTGCTATACTCATTATACCCTTTCCGTCAGGAGTTTTGTCAAAGTTTTCATAACCCATAATGATTTTCAAAAGTGTGGATTTTCCGCAGCCGTTGTGACCTACTAAACCTATAACATCTTTGTCCTCGACCGTAAAATTTATATCTGAAAGCAGAACCTCTCCGCCAAAGTATTTATATAAGTTTTCACAATTAATAAGCATAAATGTTCTCCGTATACCATTTTTCAAAGTATTTCTCTGCAATCTCAACTAATATAATAATATACTTCGGGGAAAATATCAATATGAAGTTGCCTTGTAAATACTTTTTATGTATAATATATTTAACATATAATTTCTAAATAGGTATGAGTTTAATTTTATATAACCCAGGAAAGCAAAATTTAAGGAATGGTGATTAAAATTAAAAATAAAATATTTTCATTCATCTGCGTTCTTTTAACCTTGACTTCAACTTTTTCAGTCAGTGTTATCAATGTCTTTGCAGAGCAGACAACAAAGATGGTCAAGGTTTCTGCTCCTCAATGTATGCTTGTGCTCGGTGATTCGATTTCCACCGGCTTCGGTCTTACTAATTATAAATCGGGCAACAACTATAACACACAGTCTTATGCAAATCTTCTTGCGAAAAAGTACAAGCTGTCTCAAAACAAAGATTATTACAATTATGCAATAGACGGTCAGACATCCATAGAACTGTATTCAAGAGTTAAATCGGGAAATTACAATGAAGATATAAAAAAATCCGATCTTATATTGATCTCCATTGGCGGAAATGACCTTCTCAGTGCACTTTTTGAATTTATAAGCGGTACTATAGGAACAAATCTTACAGGAGAAGAATCATCAGTTGATTTTGATTTTACCGATCCTGATATTTTAACCAAGCTCAACAAAATGGTTCAGACTATAAACAATAATATAACCAAACTAAAAGGCAACTTAATAGGTATTACTGACAAAATACATGAATTAAATTCTGATGCAGAGGTTGTTTTTCAAACGGTTTATAACCCCTTAGACGGTCTGAAAATAGAAATACCAAGTCTTATCACAGACGTTTTCGTTTCAAGAATAGAAGAGGTAAACCGCATAATAAATATGAATTCCCAAACTGACGATAACAAGCAAAGGTATAACGTCGCCGACGTATACACCAGCTTTTCAGGCAAGTCTACAGAGCTTACTAATATAGGCAAAACAGATATTCACCCCAATGCAAAGGGTCATAAAAAAATAAGCGAGTGCATTGACGCAATAGTTGTTGAAAAGACCTTTTATGCAAGCGTCACTGTGAATGAAAACGTTCCTAAAGAAAAGAATACATCAAGAGCAGCAAAGTCTCCTCTATTTGCTCCTGTGATTATTATGGTAACAATAGTTCTGTTTGTCGCCGCAGGAGCGTTTATCGTAATACTCAGAAAAAGAAAAAGAAAAGAGTTTCATTTAAGACGGTATTGATATAAAAACTGAAAAAGACATCTAGCAACGGCATACAAGCAACGGTTTGTATGCCTTATTTTTTTGACGAATTCATATCCCTTCAGTTTCACAGAAATAAATCTTATGGAATACTATAACATAACGGCTATGTTCTGTGGCATTGAACGCAAATAGCATTTTCAAAGTCAGCGAGGTGAATGGCTTGAGGATCATTCGTATATCGAATAACACAATAAAAATAGCTCTTACGCAAAACGATTTAGTTATGCTTGAGATAGACTTTTCAAAGTGCGACCGTAATTCTCCCGAAGCAAAAAAGCTGGTAAACATTCTTCTCAACATATTGAAAAGAAGCGGGATTTACGACATCGGAAACAAAATATACGTTGAGATTTTTGAAGAATTCACAGGCGGCTGCGTTGTATATATAACAAGAAAAGAAAACTACAAAAAATCTGGTAAAGATAATTCTCACCTTATGTACCACGTAATGTTTCAAACCGACAGTATAAAAGAACTTATTGATCTCAGCTCAAGACTTAAAAACGAAATAGGTATAATTATAAAATCAAGCGTACTCTATTTCTCAGATAATATATACAGACTGTTGATTTCCTTTCCGAAGT
Source organism: uncultured Clostridia bacterium (assembly GCA_947589185.1). Taxonomy (GTDB): domain Bacteria; phylum Bacillota; class Clostridia; order Oscillospirales; family Ruminococcaceae; genus UMGS1601. The sequence goes on from CANQCK010000006.1 coordinate 39,097, forward strand.
CATATATCAGACAGGCTGCGAAATCATTAAAAAAAATAAAATGCTACAGTTCAAACGACCGCCTTGTTATTGAGCAAACAAAAGAGCATTACGATTTATTAATAAACAGTAATGCTCTGAGTAAAATTTGCGAATTGTATCAGTAGACTATTTAAGCGATTCAACCGCTTTTACCATATCATCAGCTTTGAACAAATATGTTCCCGCAACAAGTATGTTTGCACCGTTTTTCTTGACTCCACTACACGTTTTATCAGTAATTCCGCCGTCCACCTGAATATCAATATCCAGTCCCAACTCATCTGCTTTCTGACGGATTTCCTTTATCTTTTCCAAAGTAAACGCCAAAAATCCCTGACCGCCGAATCCCGGCTCAACGGTCATAACAAGAACCATATCTATCATATCAAGATACTCAAAAACTTCCGAAGCAGGAGTGTTCGGCTTTATGGAAATCCCAGCCTTACAGCCGTACTTTTTACATAATTCAATGCACTTTTTTACATCTTTTGCCGCCTCTAAGTGAAAGGTTATAATATCAGCACCGCACCTTGCAAATTCGGCAATATAGTTTTCAGGGTCGGTTATCATAAGATGAACGTCAAAAGGCAGATAGGTTTTTGTCTTTGCCGATTTAAGCACAGGAATTCCGAAACTTATGTTGTCTACAAAAACCCCGTCCATCACATCAAAGTGAACATAATCAACATTCGCCTTTTCTAACCTCTTTAGCTCACTTTCTATGTTTGCCAAGTCGCAGCCTAAAATAGATGCCGAGACCAATATATTTTTTCCTGTCATAAATTTAACACTTCCTTTCAAAGCTTAAATCTAGTATTTAAGCTCACTTCCCCCGTAAAACTCCCTTACGACCGAATCCTTAGCCACCTGACAGTCACCCAGTGAATCTATCTGATTAAACATTTTTTCAATTGACTCAAATTTATGATAATCAGGATAGGTGTTTTTAATATTCAAAAGCATCGGCATAAGATAGTCCTTATACACGGAAAGCTCGTATCCTATGAATGTATCTATCTCAAAATGAGAGCGTTCTTTAAATGGCATTATATAAAGATTCTCTCCACGCTCGACGCTTTTAAAATGATCAAGAACAGTCTCAATACTTCTGGCACGAAACTGCGTATCACGGATAATACGTCTAATAAGCCTTATTTTCGACGGATGGAACGAAACGCCGTCTTTATCAATTATTCTGGTTCTGACGCTTACATATATATTGTTTGAATAATCATCGTTATCTCCTGTCACATCAGGATTAAGTGCGTGAATTCCCTCAACAACAACTATCTCGTTTTTCTTTCTTTTGTATCTTTCTTTTAAAACCCTGCTCTGTGTTTTAAAATTAAAGTCAGGCAGAATTACTTCTTTACATTCAGAAATAGCCTCAAGCTGTTCCTTTAAAAACGGAATGTCAATTCTTTCGGGAGCTTCATAATCAACATTTTCACAATCTTCGTCAAGCGGAAAAAAATAATCGTCGAGCGATAATGTTTTTGTAGGGTGTCCTAAATTCTCAAGCAGCCTTTCCAGTCGTAATGCGGTAGTGGTCTTACCTGATCCCGACGGACCTGAAAGAAGTATGATCGGTCTGTCAAAGGAACGGTCGCTTATTGCAGACGCTGCCTCTAAAAGCTGTGAATCATATTCTCTTTCACATTCACTTATATATTTGGTTCTGTCGGTTCGCAAATTCAAATTTATCTTATCGACCGAAATCTTATTCATACTTATCTCCGTTTCTTACTTGGAAATTTCATCTTTAAACTAATCTATTCAAAATACGGTAAAAGCATAGAATTCTATTATTTAGTATAACATCATTTTTACTCTTTTTCAATATTAACACAATAGAAAATATCACATATAATGAACTATCCCTTATTTTTATCATTATAACAAATCTTATGCTTGGAGGGCTAACCCTTATGATTAATAATAAAACAATACTGGTGCTTGGCGGTGATTCCCGTCAGACATTTTTAGCAAAAAGATTAAAAAATAAAGGACATGATGTATACTGCTTCGGCTTTAATCTTTATAATAATTCTGAACTCAAAAGAATATCAAGCCTGGCTGACATCAAAGAAAAAATCGACGTTTTAGTGCTTCCAATAATATCAAGCAACGACGACAGAACAGTAAATGCTCCGTTTTATGACGGAGAAATCACTCTTGAAGAAGCTATTTCCACAATGAAACCGCACAGCATAGTTGTAGGCGGAAACCTTAGCAAAAACCTGCGAACTTTGTTTTTTGAGCACGGGCATTTCTCTGTTGACTATTATATCCGAGACGAACTAAAAATAAAAAACTGCATTCCAACAGCGGAAGGTGCTTTATCTATCGCTATTGAAGAAATGCCGTGTACAGTCGCAGGTTCAAAGGTACTTATAATAGGCTTCGGCAGAGTTGGAAAAGCCTGTGCAAAGCTATTCAAAGCATTAGAAAGCGACGTATCGATTTGTGCAAGGAACCTAAACGCATTCGCGTGGGCAGAATTATACGGTTACAAATCAATAGAAATTGATAAAATAGACGTTTATCTATCAGACTTTGATTTGATCATAAACACAGTGCCTGCCAAAATACTCGGCAAGGAAAAGCTGTCAAAGATAAACAAGAACACTCTTGTTATTGACCTTGCGTCAAAGCCGGGAGGCGTAGACTTTGACAATGCAAGACAGCTTGGTCTTAAAACCATATGGGCTCTCAGTCTGCCGGGAAAGGTTGCACCTGTAACATCGGGACAGATAATCGCAGATACTATACTTAACATACTCGATGAAAGGGGCGACGATCCTTGGCAATAAACAAAGACAATATATTCGACGGGCTTAGAGTGGGATTCTGCGTTTGCGGATCCTTTTGCACTTTTGAAAAAGCATTTTCCTGTGCTTCGCAGCTTGTTCAGATAGGCTGTGAGGTAACTCCGATAATGTCGTTTAATTCCTCAACTATAAACACACGTTTCGGAAAGGCTTCTGATAATGTTGAATGGCTTGAAAGAATCTGCAAACGAAAAGCTATAGTCACCATTGAAGACGCCGAACCAATAGGACCTAAGAAGATGTTTGACATTATCGTAGTAGCACCCTGTACTGCCAATACTCTTGCAAAGCTGAGTTTAGGCATAACCGACACCCCTGTTACAATGGCGTGCAAATCGCATCTGAGAAACTCAAGACCGGTACTTATTGCAATCTCAACTAACGACGCTCTGTCAGCTAGTGCAAAAAACATAGGAACGCTGCAAAACTACAAAAACTACTATTTCGTTCCCTATTCACAAGACGACTACATCAACAAGCCGAATTCAATAGTGGCTCACTTTGAGCTTGTACCCGAAGCTATATCATATGCTCTTGAAGGACGTCAAATTCAACCCGTGTTAAAAAAGTAAAAGTAATACAACATAAAAAAGCAGCTAAAGGAGAATTTCCCAAAGCTGCTTTAAATTCTATCCAAGTTCAATCATTCTGTCGATACATTTTCTTGCTTTTTTCATAGTTCCCTCTTCAAGCTCAATAACCTCTCCGCCTGTTCCTTTACAGCAGTTAAGTACATCGACCAGCGTTGTAGCTTTCATATTTCTGCAGATTATATTAACACTTAGAGGATAAAATGATTTATCAGGGCACTCAAACTGCAACGTCTCGACAATTGCCTGCTCCGTTCCTATAATAAATTCTTCAGCATCTGAAGTCTTGGCAAAATCCATTATTCCCGACGTTGAACCCACATAATCAGCATGCTTTACAACCTCCGGCACGCATTCCGGATGAACCAACAGCAGTGCATTCGGATGCTCCGCTTTGGCTTTAAGTGCTTCGCTTTCCGTAATACTTGCATGAACCGGACACCCTCCGTGAAGAAGCTGAATATTTTTGACCTTGACATTATTCTTTACATATGTTCCTAAATTAATATCAGGTATAAACAGAATATTTTCCTCATCAAGTTTATTTACTATCTTCACAGCAGACGAGGACGTAACACAAACATCACAGACGGTTTTAAGCTCGGTTGTTGTGTTGATATAACAAACAACGCAAAGGTTTCCGTTTTTCTTTTTTATGTATTCTATTTCGTCCTTTTCAAACTGTTCTGCCATTGGGCAGCCTGCGTTCTTGTTAGACAAAATAACCGTCTTATCAGGAGATAACAGCTTAACAGTTTCAGCCATAAAACGTACTCCGCACATTATAACCGTCTTATTAGGAACACTTTTAGCCTTAACGCTAAGTGCATAGGAATCACCTACAAAGTCAGCTATTTCAATAATTTCTCTTCCCTGATAGCTGTGAGCAAGAATACATATATCCTTTTCCTTTTTTAGCTTCAATATCTCATTCTGAACTTCCGCTATTGTTTTTGCCATATTATCACCATTTCTGTGTGAATAAATTATTCCTACTGTTATTGTAGGACAGGTATTTATAGTACCATAAATACATAGAGTTGTCAAGGAATCAGACATATTTGACTCAAGAATAAAAAAATATTTTTATGTTTAAATTAATGTTGTCATAAAAATCAAAATTTTTGTAAAAAACTATTGACAACCCTTTTCTCATTTGTTATAATTATAAAGCTGCAATTCAAAAAACAGAAAATCTTGTGAGTTATTAGCTCAGTTGGCAGAGCATTTGACTTTTAATCAAAGGGTCCGGGGTTCGAATCCCCGATAGCTCACCAGCAACGGTGAATCTCCGTTGTCATTGCCGCCTTTGGGTAGTTTCCCGAAGGCGGTTATTTTGTATAACGCAAACTTATACCTATAGACAAGGTATTTAGAAACAAAAGACTAGAAATATAAACTCAATAATAATTATATTCTCTTGCCTATGGCATTTTGTTTCTTATATCTAAAGTTTATACAAATTCAACTTTTTTACAATTTGACACAGTACCTTAAAATATTATACAATATAGATAGTTTATAAATTGCTGTGAAAGAGAGATAATATGGACGATTTAAAAAAACAAATAGAAGAAAGTATAGTAAAGAAATTCCGCAAATCTATATGGAACAGATTTCTTAAAGGGGTAAAGGAATACGAATTAATAAAAGAAGGAGACAAGGTTGCTGTATGTATTTCGGGAGGCAAGGACTCAATGCTTATGGCAAAGTGTATGCAGAGACTGCAAAAGTACAGCAAGATTCCGTTCGAGGCAGAATATCTTGTTATGAACCCCGGCTACAATGAAATCAACCGTCAGAAAATAATAGACAATGCAGAACTGTTAGACTTACCTATTCATATGTTTGAAACCAGAATTTTCGACGCTGTAGCAAAGATAGATAATAACCCCTGCTATCTATGTGCCCGTATGAGAAGAGGTTACCTCTATAAGCAAGCACAGGACATGGGGTGTAACAAAATTGCCCTAGGTCACCATTTTGATGACGTAATTGAAACAATTCTTATGGGTATGCTTTACGGCTCTCAAATTCAGACTATGATGCCAAAGCTCCACAGTGAAAATTTTGGCGGTATGCAGTTAATCCGCCCTATGTATATGGTTAAAGAAGAAGATATTATTGCGTGGGCAAAATACAATAATTTGCAGTTTATTCAATGTGCTTGCCGTTTAACTGAAAATATCGCTTTTAACAATGACGGAAGTTCAAAGCGTTACGAGATAAAATGTCTGATCAAAGAACTCAGAAAAATAAACCCTACTGTTGATATTAATATCTTCCGCAGTGTTGAAAACGTAAATCTAAAAACATTGATCTCATATCATATTGGAGACGACTATCATCATTTTCTCGATGATTACGACGAGGGTATTAATATTAAAGGAAAGAAAACTGATAATTTAATCTCAACCGATAACTAAAGCAAGGATATGTGATAATATGCTTAATCAATTTTCAAGGACTGAACTCTTACTCGGCAAGCAAGCCATTTCTAAACTCAATAAGAGCCGTGTTGCAGTTTTCGGAATAGGAGGAGTCGGCGGATATGCAGTTGAAGCTCTTGCACGAAGCGGTGTGGGAACCCTCGACTTGATTGACAACGACAAAATCTGTATGACAAATCTGAACAGACAGATAATCGCGTTGCACAGCACTTTAGGAAAATATAAGGTCGACGTCGCCAAAGAGCGTGTTCTGGACATCTGCCCGGATATTAAGGTAAATACTCACAAATGCTTTTTTATGCCCGATACAGCCGACGATTTTGACTTCTCAGAATATGATTATGTTATTGACGCTATCGACACTGTATCAGGAAAACTGGAAATCATCAAACGTGCAAAGTCAGCAGGTACGCCTGTTATTTCTGCTATGGGAGCAGGAAACAAGCTCGACCCTACAGCCTTTCGGGTAGCCGATATTTTTGACACTAAGGTATGTCCTCTTGCCAGAGTTATGCGATATGAACTAAAAAAAGCAGGCATAAAAGACGTCAAGGTCGTATATTCAGAGGAAAAACCCACTCGCCCAATCAATAATACGGAGATTTCAAATCTCGATAGTAATAAAAATTGTAATGTACGCAAAGAAATTCCAGGTTCAACTGCCTTTGTTCCGTCTGTGGCAGGTCTGATAATTGCAGGTGAAGTCATTAAGGACTTGACTTCCTTTTAATTATTCAGGAATTATTATCAATATCGAACTTTACCAGCCGTTGCTCGTTCCGATAATATGAATTACTCTCATATTGTTAAAATGATAATTTATCAGCGGTTTGTTTAAAACATCATATGTATGTGCACAGACATATGGATAACCGAGATTATAACCCGTAATTATACAGCTGTGATAGAATGATTCGCCGTCAGATAGCTGTATTATATCACCAATCTGTGAATTGTGTAAATCAGATATTTCACCGAACGGTCCTGTGCCTTTATTCGTAGTCAGAAACCTATATAACTGTTCAACACTGGTCCATGCGGCGGCTCTGTCAGTAAGGCTGTTGAAGTACCAGCCTGTATCCCTTGTGTAATTCATTATTCCGCAGCCCGCAAAAATACATTGTGAAATAAAATTTGTGCAGTCTCCGCCAATGTTTTCAAAATCATAATAATAGGGGTTTCTCCCCAATGCCCACCGTTTTGCATATTCTGCGGCGGCTGACCTGTTATATTTAACTATAGACATAAAAATCACCGCTGTATAATATGCTTACAGCGGTATTTTGTTACTATTATTTTCACATCCAACAACCTATCATTCAACTTAAACCCGCCTGAGCATAATGCTCAGGCGGTTGCCGTTTTTGGGATATATAATTTAGAAGGATGATGTCTATTTAACTTTTACCTTTCTAACCTTTTTGATCCATTTGCTATATACTTTCTGCGGCTTGCCATATGCGTCTTTGTAGGTTGCATATGCCCTTACACGCACATAGTAAATTTTACCACTCTTTAGCTTCTTTTTGAATGTTATTTTCTTCTTGGTCGTAAACTTATCAAATAGAGCTTTTTTAAACTTTCTTGTCTTTGAAACTTGAACCTCATAGCCTACAGCTTTCTTTACCTTTTTCCACGAAACCGTTATCTTTTTCTTGGATTTACTCTTTGCTTTGAGATTAGTAATTTTAGCCTGATTAATTTTCTTTTTAGCATTCTTCTTATCTTTAGCAACCTGAGACGGACTTCTGGTAGTTATCGGAACACTGGTAGCTGGTTTAACATTGGGGTTCTTTGAAGTTCCGGAATTATTCGGTTTATTTGGTTTAGAATCAGTTTTCTTTACAACAAGACCTTTGATAGCGTCCTCAATTGCCTTTGCAAAAGCGTCAACCTTATCCTGATTAGTTATATCAAGACCCTTTTCAACTGCATTAATTGCATCCTGCAGAGCTTTAACTGATTCATCAGTATATTTACTTAAATCTAATTTATCAGCTTTTGCAATAGCTTCGTCGACGGAGGTGTAGTCGGCTGGTTTATATTCTGGGTTATCTAAAACGTTTAAAACTTTTTCAACCTCTTCAAGAGTAATACCCGAAAATTTATCTGTTTTATATTTATCAATAATTGCTTTTCCTGAATTTACAGATTCAGTAAACTTCTTAGTATAATCCTCAGTGAATTTACTTGTATCAGCAGTTTTTTCTATAGTCTCGTTCAGTTTATTTATATCATCTTCAGTAGCCAGATATACAACATTATCATCTGTCAAATATCCTGCATCTTTCAGTGTTTGCTCGGTTTTGCTGCCTTTTATGACGTAGAATGTTGGGTCGTTGGTGGTGTCTATAGATTCATTTTGGCCATCATTTTCACCTTTTGCTACAATTGTACTTAAATCTGGAGTGTAGAAGTACATATCAGAAAGTGAAGGGCAATCATCAAATGTTTGAACAGGTATATAATCAACATTTCCGCCAATTATTACTGTTTTTAATGAAGTGCAACCTTGAAATAAGTTCTCTCCAAGTCCGTTTAAAGATTGTACATTGCCCCATGTATTAGTTATTTTGCTTCCATCTTCTATGGTTGCTTTTTTAAGTCCTGTACAATTGCTAAAGGTTGCATGAGCACGAGCCATACCCTGTCCACCCTCATATGTTCTATAAAATGTAATATCTTTAGGTATTGTTACTTCTTTAAGCGATTGACAACCAGAAAATGCACTTCCATCTATGTACATGCCACTATGTAGATTTATTGATTTAATCTTTGTCCTCGAAAATGCACTTTCACCAATTTTATTTAAACTCTCAGGAAATGAAATTTCCTCTAAATTACTGTTTCTGAATGCACCAAAACCTATTTTTTCGAGACCTTCAGGTAAAAATATTTGAATTATAGGTGTTTGATAAAATGAACAATCTCCCATTTCTTTTAATGTATCAGGTAGTTTAACATCTTTAAGTGCTGTAAATCCATAAAATGTACGACTTACAATAATACCGTTTTTAATTACCAAGTCTGTATACGCATCAATATTTTCGATTCCTTCCGCTATAATTATATGCTTTGTTTTTGTTGCATATTTTTTATAATCATCACCTATTGATAATGGGCCTTTTCCACTGAAAGTTAAAGTGCTACTTGTTTCATTCCATTCCCATTTTGAATTAAGTCCGCTAGGACCTGATGTATCAGTTAACTCTGTAACATTAGCAGGTATTGGATCAGGCTCTTCTGGTCGTTCTCCATTGATATATACTATATCATTGTCAGTATAGTTATATAATTTTTTAAAACAATTTTCCGTTTCACTATTCTTATACAAGTGCATTACTGTACCACTGCCGGGATTAGGAAGCATACCTTTGTTAGTTTCTAGAACAATTACATTTTTTGAATAAATATATATATCTTTTAGTGAATTGCTATTCAAAGAAAAAAAATTTAAGTCTGATAGCGTTGAAGGAAGAACCATTTCACTAAGATGATTAGTACGTTGTAATTGATCACTACCGGTAAAATTACAATCTATGTAGGTTATACCTTCTCCTACTATTAATTTTTTAACGTCATCAACAAATTGTAATTTTGGAGTCAATGCACTACTTCCTAATACACCTGTTCCTGTTACAGTTAAAGTACCATCACTACTTAATACCCATTTTCCATCACTTCCCCATGTTCCAGAAGTTGCATATTTATATTCCTCCGCAAAAGCTGTAGATAGCGTACTTATCGAAGATGATGTTACTATACTAATGGCTGCTAATACTCCTGCAAGTATTTTTTTTATCCTTAAATGCATTTATTCCACCCTCTAAACAAATAAAATTATTTATAATCCGCTTAAATTAGATTATATATGTATTATAATCTATTATTTTGAGATTGTCAAGCATTATTTTAAATTTTTTTTATTAATTTAGTTTAGAAGTGTAAATTCAAAATACAAAAAACGCAGTATGACATAACATACTGCGTATAATCACAAATACTAACATATTATTTCCGTGTTGATATTGTATGGCAGATTAAATTTCATAATTTCCGCCGTTTAAGTTCTTTTGCATTTCAACCAAGTCCTCAAGGGTAATGCTGTCAACAACATTGTTGATAGCCTCATATAGCTTTTTCCATACATACAATGTAACGCACGATTCGCTTCTGTCACAGTCGTTTTCCTCACCCTCAAGACAAGCCACAGGAGCAAGACTTCCCTCGGTAAGTCTGATTATCATTCCCACTGTGTAATCCTTAGGGCTTTTAGCAAGCCTATATCCTCCGCTCGAACCACGCACGCTTTTTACATATCCCGCCTTTGAAAGTATAGTTATAATCTGCTCAAGATACTTATTTGAAATACCCTGACGCTTAGAAATAACCTTTAAAGAAGTATATTCGCCGTTATCATTAGCCGCTAAATCGACCATAAGTCTGAGTGCGTATCTTCCCTTTGTAGAAATTTTCATATGTTTTCATTCCTTAAATCATACTATATAACTAGATTATATAATATATTCATTTAAAAGTCAACCGGCAGGGATAACCTTGCCGGCTTTAATATGCGAATGTTCTTTATTTGTCATAGATATTTCGCCTGTGTCCAACATTTAGCCTTTAATGTCCAACCCCAAACATATTATAAAAATATCCAATTAAGGTATTTCTTTTTTTCTTGTTTTATGTTATACTTAATTATAATTAAAAAAATACTGCGGAGGTTTAATAATGAGAGCTATAGTTACCGTAATAGGAAAAGACGATATAGGTATTCTGGCTAAGGTTTCGTCAGTTTGTTCTGAATACAAAGCAAATGTTATAGAGGTTACTCAATCAGTATTGCAGGATATGTTTGCTATGATTATGCTTGTAGATATTTCAAAGCTGAATATTCCTTTTGCAGAGTTAAGCGATAAAATGTCGGAACTCGGAAAAGAACTCGGTCTTTCGATAACCACAATGCACGAGGACGTTTTTAACTGTATGCATCATATTTAATTGACCGGTGAGCCACCGGTGGCTCTGCTGCCTTTGGAGAATTTGTACAATGTTATAACTTTGTACAACGGCAGGTCTATCAATTGATAAATAATAATTGACAATGGATATTGGAGGTTGAGTAATGCTTAACGCATATGATATACTTGAAACTATTCGTATGATCCAAGACGAAAATCTTGACATTCGTACAATCACAATGGGAATTTCCCTGCTTGACTGCATAGACAATGACATAGACAAGGCTTGCGGGAAGGTCTATGAAAAGATAACGAGATGTGCTAAAGATTTGGTCAAAACCGCAGATGAAATTTCAAAGGAATTCGGTATACCTATTATAAATAAGAGAATTTCGGTAACTCCTGTTGCAATAGTGTCAGCTGCCTGCAAATGCTCGCCCGTACCGTTTGCGTTAGCTATGGATAAAGCGGCACAGGCTGTAGGGGTCGATTTGATAGGAGGATATTCTGCGCTTGTCCAAAAGGGCTTTTCGGCAGGAGATATTGAGCTTATAAACTCTATCCCCGAAGCGTTAAAGTCAACAGAAAAGGTATGCTCGTCGGTAAATATCGGTTCTACAAAGACGGGAATAAATCTTGACGCCTGCAAGCTGATGGGCGGCATTGTAAAGCAGTGTGCTGAAGAAACTGTAGATAAAAACTGTTTCGGTGCGGCAAAGCTCGTTGTGTTCTGCAATGCAGTTGAGGATAACCCGTTTATGGCAGGAGCCTTTCACGGCGTAGGCGAGCCTGATTGTATGATAAATGTGGGAGTATCAGGACCGGGAGTTGTGCGTTCTGCACTTTCAAAATACCCCGACGCAAATATCACGGAGATTTCGGACATAATAAAAAAGACTTCTTATAAAATAACAAGAATAGGCCAGCTTGTGGGCGTGACTGCCTCAAAGCGACTGGGCGTTCCGTTCGGAATAGTTGATTTGTCACTCGCACCGACCCCTGCTGTCGGAGACAGCGTTGCTCACATTTTAGAAGAAATAGGTCTTGAGCAGTGCGGAACTCACGGCACGACAGCAACTCTTGCTCTTTTAAACGACGCCGTTAAAAAGGGCGGCGTAATGGCTTGCTCAAGAATAGGAGGACTTTCAGGTGCGTTTATACCTGTATCTGAGGATTCGGGTATGATAGCGGCAGCTGAAAGCGGAGTTTTAACTATTGAAAAGTTGGAAGCTATGACTGCGGTCTGCTCGGTAGGACTTGATATGATAGTTATTCCCGGAGACACTTCTCCCGACACAATAGCGGCGATTATCGCAGACGAGGCAGCAATTGGTATGGTAAACACAAAAACGACTGCGGTAAGGATTATACCTGCTATCGGTAAAGATGTTGGAGACGAGCTTGACTGGGGCGGACTTTTCGGTCATGCACCTGTTATGGCACTAAAAAAAGAATCTCCGTCTCGATTTATCAATCGCGGAGGTCAGATCCCTGCACCTTTACATTCACTTAAAAACTGACTTATACAATAACTTTAAGCCTGTTAAGATTATAACAGAGAAAGGAATATGGTTAATAAAATGAAAAAAACATCATTATCCGTTATGTTAATAATCCTATGCATTTTCACAACAATCCTTTGCTCATGCACAGAAGCAAATAAGACAAAGACCTCCTCAGGAAATGACAGTGCGACTGTATCAAAAGATTCAACAAAAATAACCGAGCTTTCTGTTTTTGACGAAAAAACAAGTTATATTGACTCCATTGAGCAGATAATTTCCGGTAAGGTCTACACAATCAAAGGAATGCTTAAATCAGGTACTATGGGGCTTATTACAGAAAGTCCGATAACGATTTCCGTAAAGGACGAAAACAACTATTATTACTCTGTACAGACAGTGTCGTCATATCAGGAATATTTAGTAAAAGACGGCACAGCGTACATTCTGAACAGCGACGACAAACTGTATGCCGTGTCAAACAACAAAACTGCACAAAACATTAAATCTACTATCGACACATATTTTCCATCGAAAGATTTGCTGAAATATAAAGATACCTACAGCGTAAGCTATAACAATGAAAATTACATCCGTGAAAGATATGATTTCACCGACTCAAACAGTTCTAATCAGACTGTTTCATATTTCTTTATCAATCAGGAGCTTAAAATGATTGAGTATGTTCATCAAGTTATGGAAATGAAGATCGACTCATATCTGAATATTGAGAGCATTTCACTTGAAAGCGACAAAAATTATTATAATAAGATAAAAAATTATAAAAAGGTTTCAGAGGAAAAGCTAATTAATTCTCTGAACAATTCTGATAAATCTGACGAATACATTTTAGGGCTTCTCGACTCTATGGGAATTACAGACGATGATCTAAAGGAAATGGGTTACACAAAAGAAGATATTTTAAATATGAACGATAATCAGCTAAGCATTTTCCTTGCAGGACTTTACGGAGAAGATGTTACAGACAGTAATTAAACATAAAAATACAAAAAGACCTTTTAAGCTCTAACTTAAAAGGTCTTTACTTTATCTTTTTAACTGCTAAAGGCTATTTTAACAGCTTTATTTTACCTATTAACGGTAACTCCTTAGCCTTACCCTGAACGGCATTAATTATGCCTATAATGGCTAAGACAAGAATCAAAATCCTTACTGCCCATGTAATTACAGAAATAATTCTTCCCAACGGATCTGCAATAGCATACATAGCAATTCTCACAATTGATAAGACAATGCTGGTAATAACATTTACTATCAGTAAAGACAACCCTTGGTTTGAATGAAATCTGGCAAACTTGGAATTAGGTGCTGCTAAAATCGGTATTAAAACTAAAATTCCGAGATAAGCCAACGCCGCAAACGCTTTGTTACTTGATATATCCGTCTGATCAAATTCAGATGTATAATCTGCTGTATTATTAAAATCGGCAATTTTAGCTCCCAGATCCTCAACAGAATCAGAAATATTCTTTGTTTTATTATTTGCACTTTGAGAATTCGCACCGCCGACAGGGGCACCGCACTTATCACAAAACTTACTTTCGTCAGCAAGCTGATTGCCACATTGTGAACAGAAAGCCATAATTACATTCCTCCAATATTATTTAGTATAATTAAATTATAGCACACAGAAAATAATAAGTCAATTTTTTTCATATTACAGGATAAATTAATATGCACAAATCTATATTAAGAATTTACTAAATATTTATTTTTCTGTAAATATCATAATTTATAACATTACGCATATATTTATTAAAAATGTATAAGAAGGGTTAAGATATGGAAAATAGCAATTATCCTTTTGTCAACACACCGCTGCCTTACGATTATGACGCTCTTGAACCGTTCATTGATGAAAAAACAATGTATTTGCATCACGACAAACATCTTCAGACATATATTGATAACCTCAATGCCGTCTTAGAGAAACATCCTGAACTTCAAAAGCTATCTCTTGAACAACTGATAAAAATCTCAGTCAGACTTCCTAAGCCACTGCAAACCACTGTAAGGAACAATGCAGGAGGAGTATACAATCATCGATTCTTTTTTGAGGGGCTTACCAATCCTGCCCAAAAAGAACCGCACGGCAGGCTTGCTCAGGCGATAAATCAATGTTTTAGCGACTTCGACCGATTTGAATCTGAATTCAAAAAAGCTGCACTGTCAGTTTTCGGCTCCGGATATGCGTGGCTTGTTTACAGTCGGCATAGGCTTAGAACTGTTACAACACCTAATCAGAACACCCCTATCGAACAAGGGTTATGCCCCATTCTCAATATCGACGTATGGGAACACGCCTACTATTTAAAGCATTATAACCTTCGTGCTGAATATATTGATGATTGGTTCAATATAATCAACTGGGACAAAGCAGAGCAAAATCTCATCAACTGTATAAAAAACAGAAATTGATTAACTTGAACATTTATATCAACAGGCTGTTATTATATGCTGTTTATTATTAACATAATAAAGACCACCGCTAAGCGGTGGTCTTATTTTTGTGTAAACTAATAACTGTTTTACTTGCTTTCTACAACAGATACATATTTAGCTTCATATACCTTAATAGGTACTTTTTCTTCCCCAATTTCTTCTATAGAAACTTTCCAACCAACAAATACGTAACCGGCTCTAGCTTTAGGTGCTTCTTTTGTTATTGTATCCTTTTCTGCTCTTCTGCTTACCATAACGCTGGAGTTACCACCGTCAAAGCCTTCACACTTAGCTGTATCGCATTTAAACTCTGCAAACCAAATTGTGCCAACTTCTCCAAACTTCTCAACAACTTTTTCTGTTTCTTCAAAGCCTCTCCAAGTAACTTCAATTGGATTTTGAGTAATTAAACCTTCTTCTGTCGTCGCAATCGTAACGTTTCTAGTTGTCCTGCAAGCTTCACAAACTTGAGTACCAGTACCTGTATCCTTGCTAGTCGGCATCTTTGTTACATTAACTTCGCCCCAAGTATGTCCGCCGTTATTGATTTTTGTTATACTTGTTCTTGCATTACAGCCTTGTCTTGTACAATGTCTCGACTTCTCACCCGGAGTTGTACATGTAGCTTCTACATCAACTGTATATTCATACTCATAACTATGACCTAATTTTGATGTATATTCTTTCTGTATATCTCCGCAGTTAGTACATTTTTTAGTTATAACACCATTTTCTGTACAAGTAGCAGCCGTTTGAGACTCAAAAACATAATTATGTCCGGTTGTAGGTGCAGGGATCGTTGTTACATCTATTCTCTCTGTACAACCTGCATTCATACAATGCTTTGACTTTGTTCCTGCCTTAGTGCAAGTAGCTGCAACGTCAACTGTATACTTATCTGAATATCTGTGACCCAATGCTAAATCTGTATAATGGAAGAATACCTGACCGCATACAGTACAATGGAAATACTCTTTTCCTCTTTCTGTACAAGTTGCTTTTATCTCTCCGTCACTTACGAGTTTGTGTGCAAGCGCTTCGATCTGTCTTGTTTCCTTGACGCCGCAATATGTACAAACTCTCTCTTCAAGTCCGAAAATCTGACAGGATGTTGCTCTTTTAACATACCAATTGCCAAATGTATGAGTCGTATGCTTAGGCGGTTGTGTTGTAGTCGTAGTAGTTGTTGTGGTTGTTCTTGGTGTAGTTGTAGTCGTTGTAGTCGTTCTAGGCTTAGTAGTTGTTGTAGTTGTTTTTGGTTTGGTAGTTGTTGTTGTAGTCGTAGTCGTCGGTCTTGTAGTTGCCCTTGTCGTAGTTGTAGTTGTCTGCTTAGTAGTAGTCGTTGTCGTAGTTGTTTGCTTTTTGGTAGTGGTAGTAGTTGTTGTCGTTGTTGGTTTAGTTGTTGTAGTAGTCGTTGTGGTTGTTGTGGTTTGAGGTGTAGTAGTTGTCGTAGTAGTAGGAGTTGTAGTCGTCTGAGTAGTAATTGTCTGCTTTGTAGTAGTCGTTGTTGTAACCGACGGCTCAGCAGTAGTTGTTGTAGTTGTCAACGGGGTTGTAGCCGACGATGTTGTTGCAGTCGATATAGTAGTCGACGGTGTTGTATTTGTAGTCGTCGTAACCGAAGGCGTTGTATTTGTAGTTGTCGTTGACGACGGTGTTGCAGTTGTCGTTGTTACTGATGATGTTGCAAACGTTGTTACAACTGCCGGTTTTTCAACTGCTGATTTTGCAACTGCCGGTTTAGCAGATGCCGCTAAAACATTCATAGATGCTGCAGCTACCTGTGTCTGCTTTACACTCGGTACAGAAGTTACATTTAACGCATCGCCGCCCGAAGCCAGGATCTCAACTGTGGAAGCCTGACCTTTACTGCTTAACAAATTGCTGTAAACTTTGCCCGAACTGCTCGGAACTTCAATAACAGCTTTTTTACTGATTCCCTTTAAAGCATTTTTACCAACGCTTTTAAGCTGCTTTGAAGAAATCGTAATTTTGCTTAATTTGGTGCAGTTTGCAAATGCACCATTTCCGATAGTTGTCAAAACAGTGTTAGTCTTAACTCTTTTTAACTTTTTGTACTTCTTAAACGCATTGTTTCCAATGCCGGTTACAGTCAGCTTATATCCCTTAACCTTTATTGTTTTAGGAATCTTCACAAACTTAACCTTTTTTGTCTTAGCACCTACAAGATTTGCTGTTCCTTTTTTGCCGTTAATAGAAACAACCTTATAACGATAATTGCCGCTGACAATTGTTTTCCCTGCAATCTCTGATTTTGATGACGCAGCTTGTGCAGAAATTGTCATCGTACTGATTACCATTGCAAATGCCATAACCAAACTAATAGTTCTTTTTGTTGATTTCATAGTGTAGCACCTCTCTTTTTATTTTGAAATAAGTCAATATTCATAATAAACAAAAAATTGCCTTATTTCAATTGAAATCGGCAATTATATTATCATAAACATAAATGCAACTGGCTGCCATTTTAAAGGCCCTATAGCTTTGCGTCACAGCCTTTCAACTGCTTTGCCGATCCATATTCCTTTGTACATTCATATTATATTCTATTTTAAATAAAATGTCAACCCCTTTTTTGAAATTTTTTTAAAAAATTTTTTCAGCCCATTGGAATTTGAAAAGTTACCGGATAAACTGTAAGCTAAGCAGTCATTTTGCAAATCACATTGGGTTTGAAATATAAAAAATGACCGTCTGTACTGAAAACCCAGACGATCAAATTTTACTCCGCAGTAGAAAAAGAGTATGATGATCAACATTAAATCTCTATATACTTAAAACGTCAAATTAAAAATCTTAATAAAGTCCGAATAATCTAAGCAGTTTTTGCCAGAAGGTAAGTTTTCCTTCGGTTTTATCTTTTTGTGGCTTCTTTTCTTTAACTTCAATTTTATCTGTTTTTATCACAAACTGCACAGAAGTTACGTCTGTATTTTTTTCAGATACAAACGAACAGGTTTCGCTGCCAGAACCGCTGATTGATGCTACCATATCGTCAATCTTATTATTGATTTTCTCGTCCATTCCAAAGGTTTCGCTTTTAATTTTATCTGTACCTTCGTAAAGATCTTTCGCTCCGTCAGACAGCTCTGAAATACCATTGTATAGGCTGGCAATTCCTCCGTCAAAAGCCTCTGTTCCCTCAACTAATGAATCGCTTCCTTCAGCAAGGTCTGACGCTCCGCCTTTTATTTTTGAATATCCCTCTACAATTTTTTTAACTCCGTCAGTATATGATTTAATTCCGCCGTCCAACGTTTGGTATTGGTTTACAAGAGTATCAATTCCATCTGACAGCTTTGATATGTTTACAAGCATTTGACTTAGTTTGTTTGCCAATGTATTTATGGATTTATCAAATTCAGCATAATTTTTTTCTAACTGTTCTAATCCGGCATAAAGCTCAGAAACTCCGCCGGATAAACCGTTGAGATATTGTTCAGTGCCTGAAATCACACCGTTACTTCCTGTCAGCAAAGTTACAATTTCAGAAAGCTGAGAAATCTGTGCCTGCAATTCTTCTTCCTGTTCTTTATATGCTTCGTTCCCTTGAATTTTTTTCAGCGTTTCTTTTAACTGCGAAATCTGCTCGGTAAGGCTTTTAATTGCCTGTGAGTTTCCTAAAGAAAGTTTGTCTATATCAAGTCCATTTGCAGACATTGTAGCCTTGTATTGTGCATATCCAAGATTGCTTTTCAGTTTAGACGCACCGTTTTTCAAATTCTTAACAGCAGTTTTAATTTTTGCGGAAGCAGACGTAAGCTCTTTTAGTTCTTCTGCATCAGCAGAAACCGAATCAAGAGAAGTCTGGATTTTCTTCAACGCATTTTTAACCTGAGAAGAACCGCTTGTGAGGGTTTCCGACTGTGAATCAAGTTCATCAAGTCCGCTTTGAAGTGCCTGTATACCCGATGACAGTTTATCAACTCCATCGTCAAGACTTTTAGTTCCGCTGTTTAGATTAGATGAATTGCTTTTTAAAGTATTTCCTCCGTCTTTCAACACATCCGAACCATTGTAAACTTGTTTTGCTCCGTCGTCGATCTTGTCAATTCCGTCGCTGAGGTCGTTTACCTTATCAGTAATTTCACTGCTGTCAACATCTAAATCAAGATTCATTTTTATTCCGTTAATTGAAACCGCAGACATTTCATAATTTTTGACCTTTGCGGTTATCTTCGTATCTATTCCCTTATTCGGGAGAATCGTGTATGTAAGCTGTTTGTTACTTCCAACATTTGCAATTGTTGCGTCATCAGCGGCAATTTCCGAACACAGCTTAGTGTCAAGAGTAAATGTTGCCTGCAAAGCATAGCTTTCATAAAAATCTGTTTTGCAGTTTTTGTTTTTCTCGATCGAAAATCTAATTTCCAGCTTTCCGCTTTTCCCTGCTATTTCATCAGCGGTCATTTCAACCCCGTTAAGAAAATACTTAATTGAAATTATCCAAGGAATTTCAGCATCTGTCAAAGTTCCCTGCATAAAAGCTTTATCGGAATTCGTAGAAAATGTTATTTTATCTCCGTCAAATTTTATTTTATCACTTGTATTTAGCATTTTTACACTTTCATATTCACCGTAGTCGGTAATATCTCCGCCGTTAAAAATGTTAACTGCATAAACCCCGTTGACCAAACCGTTAGCGTTTGTCATAATATAAATCACTTCTTCTTTTTCAGAAGCTTCCGCAGACGCCGGTAAGGCAATAGACATAAAGATCAACGCTGACAGTACCACAGAAATAATTTTATTAAAAAGCCGCATCACATTCACCTCATTAATTAGTATAAAATTTAATATTCTTAGTTGTTTTTCTAATAAGCCCGTCTAAAAGGAAAAGCAGTCCGGGCAGAACAAACATTACTATCGCCAATGAGAACAGCGTTCCCCTTCCGATAAAAAATCCAAGCTGAGCGAGAAGTCCGTGAGTCGAAAAGTGCCCAAGAAGAAAACCTACAACTGTAAGTGCACTTCCCGATGTCAGAACTGAAACAGTACATGAAGAAATCACGTTTACCACAGCTTGTTTTTTCGGCATTCTTTGACGAAACTCCATATACCTGTCTGTAAAAAGGATTGCATAGTCTACCGTTGCTCCAAGCTGAATAGAGCTGATTATCAAATAGGCAATATAGAAAATTGTACTTCCGTTGAAATAAGGAATTGATAAATTCAGCCATATAGCTGTTTCAATACCTGTTACAAGAATTATCGGCAAAGTAATTGACTTCATTGTTATCAGAAGAACTATGAAAACCGCCGCTATTGCAATAAGATTTACTTTCATCATATCGCTTGTAACTGTATTCATCAAATCATATGTGCTTACGCCGTTTCCTGCCAGATAGTATTCGCCTTTGTAAAAGCTCTCAGCAGTATTCCTTATTTTCTCCACAAGTTCAAACGTATCTTCGCCCTCGTAATCGGTATCAAGATTTATGACCATACGGCTGAAATTATCTGAAACAAGCATCGACAGCGTATCATCATCAATATATTCTTCAGGAATTTCCTCGCCTACCGTATCAACATACGAGATAATATCTGTCACCTGCGGAAGCTTTTTAAGCTCATCCGAAAGCTCCTTTATCTTTGCATTATCGCCGTTTGGTACCATAAGTACATATGTATCGCTTTTTCCGAAAACCTGCTCAATCAATGCGGTATCCGAACCAAGTTTAGTTTTCTCGTTAAAAATATGTGCAGAACCGTAATAGTAATCATTTGAGTTAGACGCCAAAAAAGAAGGAACAATTACCACTGCAAATACGCAGACAAAAGGTATCATAACCTTACTTACAAATCTGCCAAACCTTTCAAACTTAGGTACAAAGGGTCGATGACGTGTTTTGTCGATAATTCTGTATACCAGCAGAATAAAGTTCGGCATAAACACAAAAACGCTTATCAGACTTATAGCCACACCCTTTGCAAGAACAAGTCCCAAGTCAGGACCGATTCTGAACCTCATTAGGCAAAGAGCGGCAAAGCCTATAACAGTAGTAAGTCCGCTTGAAAGTATTGAGCTTGTGGATTTGCAAAGCGCATCGACCATAGCGTCTCTTGGATTTGGGAAATCCTTTCTGCTTTCTTCAAATCGATGAAGTAAAAAGACATAGTAATCAAGCGATACAGCAAGCTGCAAAATCGCTCCAGCTGCGTTTGAAACAAATGAGATTTCGCCAAATATAACATTGCTGCCCATATTTATTAAAATTGCAATTCCCAGACCTATAAGAATAATAATCGGCTCAGCCCACGAAAGAGTATTGAGAATCAAAACTGCAAGTACAAAAATAACCGCAATTATTGCAATCTTGTATATTTCACTGACCGTGTTCTCTGTAGCCACCGCAGTAGATACTGCCGAACCCTCCATAGCATTGTCATTACCGATAATCTCTCTGATTTTTGAAACTGCGTCAAGAATATGCTCTTCCTCTATTGTCACAGAAAATAAAGCGGTATTATCCTTATAATAGGTTTCAACTACGTCGTAATCCATAACTTCAAGCGGCTGATTAATATCAACGCTGTCATCTAGCCATGTCACATCTGAAACACCGTCTATATCTGCAATTTTATCTTTATATTCCAATGCTTTAGCTACAGTTACATCTTTAATCATAACTCTGGCATTGGGAATCCCACCGTCAAATTCCCTGTTCATTACATCTATTGAAACTGTAGATTTACTGTCTTCCGGGAGGTAGTCGTTTATATCATAGTTGACTTCGACAAATCCTCTTATCAGTACTCCGAAAACTGCAAACAATATAAAAATAATTATTACCGACTTCGGTTTTGCGGTTATTACCTCATACAACTTTTTCAAATATTATCGCCTGCCTTCATAACAGATGTACCGCTGACAATCAAATTTCGTCCTTCAGCATTAAGTGTAAAGGTAATCGAACTATCGTCCAGATACCCCTCTCCTTTACAGTTTATATTATTCGTAAGAGTTTTTAAGTGTCCGTGAATTTTAAACTTTCCATAGGAATTAATAGTTCCGCTGAAATAATTTTCATTTTTCATAACTATTATGACGCACTCTAAAGTATCGTCTGTAATTTTTGCAGACAAAGTTCCAATTTTATTCCCGATGTTAGTATTCAAAACTATATTGTATTTAAGATGTTTTCTCACATTCATTTAACGCACCTGCCTTTGAAGTATAATTATAAATATTAAATATATAACTTCAATGGTTAAATTAGCTTAAATGTTGAAAAAACGGACAAAAAAGTACATTTGACGGTCAAAATTAACAAATCATCCATTGAAAAATTTATGGGACAAGTGTATAATAAATACGGAGGGACAGAAAATGAAGCATGAAATTACAACTTTTAATACAAAGAAAACAATAGCGGCTTCACTAAAAAAGTTTATGGAGAAAAAGCCGCTTTCAAAAATAACCGTAAGTGAAATTGTTTCCGACTGTAAAATTAACCGCAAGACATTTTACTATCACTTTGAGAATATTCAGGAATTACTTAAATGGATGCTAGAACAGGAAGCAATAGAAGTAGTAAAGAACTTCGACCTGCTGCTGGACTACGAAGACGCTATTAATTTTGTTTTGGACTATGTAGAGGAAAACAAGCATATTCTTAATTGTGCTTATGACTCTATAGGTTCAAACGAATTAAATAGATTTTTCCAAAATGATTTCAACAGCATTGTAATGACTATAATAAATCGCTATGAGGAAATTATGGGTATTGAAATCGATAATAACTTCAGAATATTCATATGTGATTTCTATACTGAAGCTATTGTCGGAATGATTGTAAGGCTATTAAAAAACAAGCATCCTTACGACAGACATAAATTGATTGAATATGTATCCTTGACGATAAAATCATCATTACCTGCCGTAATAAAAGAAGCTGCTCAAAAAGCAGAAGTACCCGCCGAAGAGTATAGCGGACGCAGTACAGACTGTAATAACCCAGTATAATCTGTGAACAGATAATGTTATGTAGATATAATTTATAAATTAAAAGGAAAAAATTTATTAAATTTTTAGACAGTTTAAAAACTAAACATCGGTAGATGCTATAAAGCGTCTACCGATTTTTATATAAAATTATTATTAAAACTAACGAGCAAAACAATGCTAATATAGGTTTTGAAAAACAGATTTGGGATGCTGCTTAACACTAACCTGATGACTGAACATTTCAAATGTATTAAGATGAGGGTATCAGCAGCTGCCACTTTCATAAATAAACAACGGCAAATTGCAAAAAAATCAATTGCAAATCAAGTCAAAATGTGTTATGATTATTATGGTTTATTATACCATATATCTTGTAGGTATAATAATGGCAGAGTTAAGCTCCTATAAATGAATAAATATTAATGAAGCAGTATAGTATCTTGGTGTCAAACTCATAACAATAAGAGACTGGCTGAGGAAAAAAGGATATAATTGCTCAATAAATGAGAGCCGCACCATGCGGCTCTTTTTTATTTCTCCCCGCTTACTAAATTATAATAAGCATTAGAAGTAATGCGGTAAACAAGTGTATAGAAAAGTGCAAATATAATTACGCTCATCACTGTTGTGATTACAAACAATATAACATTATTAAGACTAAATAATAAAAGCAGTTTTCGGATTATCGGAAATGCAAAGACAAGATGCAAGGCTGATAAAATCAGAGGAAGAAAAAATACGGTCAAAAGCTGTGAATTGATGCTTCTTCGTATTTCTCGTTTTGTCATACCTACCTTCTGCATTATTTCAAAGCGTGCCTGATCCTCATATCCCTCAGAAATCTGCTTATAGTAAATAATCAGAACTGCGGCAAATATAAATACTATACTTAACATAATTCCCAAATAGAAAAATCCCCCGTACATACTGTATAAATCTTCTCTCTCCATCTCCTGGCTTTCACAGTAAAGACCAATATTTTCAAACTTTGAATATGAATCTAAATTTGCTTCCTCAAACTCCCTGCACAGCTCTATCTGCTTATCTGCTTCAATTCCTGTATCAAAGTCGTATACCCACCTGTACGAAAGCATTTTGTCTCCGTTATAGTCTAATAGCGTGTCAAGCCCTTTGAGGCTCTGCTTTAAATCGGGTACAATTATCGTCATACTCGGTACAACCATCATTGCTGTATCTCCTATTTCGACCAACTCATCTAACTGTTTTTTGATTTTAAATGTGTTCCCTTGCTTGAATGAAATAGTATCAGCTTTATAGTCGTTTCGATAAGTGTAGATAAGAACCTCTTCTGAACCAAGCGTTTCATTGGTCCCCATCATTGCATTATAGTCAGAAAGAGGAATAAAATAAAACTGCCGCACACCTGACATATCAGTTATAGCATTTGCCTTTGACACATCTGTTTCAACTGAATTACCTTTAATTAATCCGGCAACAGATACACATCGATAGTTATAATAGTTTTCCGGCTCAACGTCATAATTTTCTAAAACCTCAGAAATATCGCTTTGTAATACTGCAATTTTTTCATCTGACAAATTGTCTGCATTTTCCATGTAATACTCCATATTAATGTCTCTCGGATAACGGCTGTTGATAGCGTCCTCACTGCCAAAATACATACTTGTGGTAGAAGATATCATAACAAGCACCATTGTCGCAAGAACACAAATTGAGGCAAGTCCTGCTCCGTTTCTTTTCATACGGTATACCATAGAAGAAACAGATACAAAGTGATTTGGTTTGTAATAATAGTTCTTTTTCTTTTGCAGTATTCGGCAAAACAGCACCGAACCGGAAATCATTACTAAATAAGTACCGACTATAACCATAATTACAGCAATAAAGAATACCTCAAGAGCCGCTATCGGATTTTCAATAGTCATTGCCAGATAGTATGCAGTAGCCAAAATCAAAACCCCGAGAATTCCCCAGAACCAGTTGCCTTTCGGCGGTTTTTCGCCTTTATTCTCACTGCGAAGAAGATTTATAGCACTTGAAAATCTGACCTGTCTTAGGGAATTGAGAAACAACAAAACAAAAATCACACCGAACACCGCTGTGGTTTTAATGACTGACGTTAGCGATACCGACAAATTATAGCTCACATCACCCATCATTATATTTACAAGTCCCAGTTCAGCCAGCTTGGAAAGTGAAATACCTGCGATCAAGCCTATACCTAATGAGAACAAAGCTATGATCAGAGTTTCCCAAAAAAGAATTCTGCCTATATTTCTTTTGCCCATACCAAGTATATTATATAATCCGAATTCCTTTTTTCTGCGGCGAATCAAAAATGAATTTGTATAGAACAAAAAAATACAAGAAAATATTGCAATTACCCATCCTCCGAAATCGAACATCCAACGTATTTCATCTGCACCTCGCAGATAAGATATGCTTTTACTGTACTGTAAAAAAGCAATGATATAATACATCATTACCATACCTATGCAGGTCAGAATATACGGAAGATACATTTGTTTGTTTTTTCTGATTCCGTCTAATGCCAGCTTTGGATAAAATCCTGCTTTCATCTTCTCTCACCGCCTGTCGCAAGTAAAGTGAGCGTATCGGAAATTTTCTGATACAACTGCTCATTTGTATCATTTCCTCTGTAAATCTGATGAAACACCTCTCCGTCTTTTATAAACATAACTCTGTTTGCAACGCTTGCCGCTTTTACTGAATGTGTTACCATTAGAATTGTTTGACCCAGCTTGTTGACTTCAGCAAAAAGCCGTAAAAGCTCGTCTGTCGATTTTGAGTCTAATGCTCCGGTTGGCTCGTCTGCAAGTATCAGCTTAGGGTCTGTTATCATAGCTCTTGCTGCAGCGGCTCTTTGCTTTTGTCCGCCCGAGATTTCATAAGGATATTTTTTTAGCAGCTCGGTAATACCAAGTTTGTCTGCAATAGGTATCAAACGCTCGTGCATTTCTTTATAGGTTTTCCCCGCAAGCACAAGCGGCAGATAGATATTATCCTCCAAAGTAAAGGTATCAAGAAGATTGAACTCCTGAAACACAAACCCAAGATTGTCTCTGCGAAAAGCGGCGATTTCCGATTCCTTTATCTCAGAAAGGTCTTTGCCGTCTAAAATAACGCTGCCGCTTGTAGGCTTGTCCAGAGCCGCTAAAATGTTCAGCAGAGTTGTTTTTCCCGAACCTGACTCCCCCATAATAGCTACATATTCTCCCTGCTCTACACTGAAATTGACATTTTTCAGTGCTTCTACCTTATTGCCTCCGAAACGGGTCGAATATATTTTCTTTAACCCTATAACTTCCAAAATACTCATTTTGTTTATCCTCCAATCAATCATACTGTTACCATTTTAGCATAAACGGGAAATGCATCGCCATTGAATCGGCTTACATTTCCCGCTTTAAATCTTACACTTTTGTAAGAAATTACTCTTTCTTTTCGATATACTGCTCTAAATTAATACGGACGGTTGTCCCTTTATCAAGCTTTGATGAAACGCTTATCTCAACACCTAGATTTTTGCAAATTCTTTTACAAAGGTATAAACCGATACCGCTTGCTTTCTTATCTTTTCTGCCGTTATAGCCTGTATAACCCTTTTCAAAAATTCTGGGCATATCCTCAGGTGCAATGCCTATGCCGGTATCTTTAATACACAGTGTCTTAGGTTCTTCCATATAAATTTTTATACTACCATCACGAGTGTATTTCAAAGCATTAGATAAGACCTGCTCAATTACAAAAGAAAGCCATTTATCATCTGTGATAACAGTTTTTTCAGTTGGCTGGTATGAAATATGTATCTTCCTATCAATAAATTCTTGTGCGAACTTAGCAACTGCTTGCTTAACAATTTTATCTAAGCTATGTTCCTTAAACACATAGTCGCTTGAAACAGAATCCAACCGCAAAAAAGCTAATACCATTTCAACATACTGTTCAATACGGAACAAATCAGATGACAGCTTTCGTGAAAGCGGAGTATCCTCATTTTGCAAAGTAAGCCGCATAGATGCGATAGGTGTTTTGATCTGATGTACCCATACGGTATAATAATCCACCATATCACGATAACGTGCAGATGTAATCGTTTCAATTCTAGCCGTTTCAGTTTTCAAGTCTTTTATAATTTCCTGATAATCTCTGTCCTCCACGCTTTCTATATCAGGCAGTGAAGAAATCATAGCGGCTGAAAGTTTTTTAATTTCAGAAAGCTGTTTATGTTTTTGCTTAACACGCGAAAAATCTATAGCGACAAAAACTAGCCCTAATATTATACAAAGCACAGATGGGTACAACACTGCTTTTAAGGGTAAATGATAAAGCAAAAAGGTAACAAAAAAGACAGCACAGAACAAAACAAGTGCAATAATACCTTTTCTATGCTGTTTTATATATGACCAAAACAATTCCATAGTTTTCCCTTCTATCTGTCAACTTTACTCTACAATATACCCTAATCCGAACTTGGTTGTGATAAAATTTTCAAGTCCTGCGGCGTCAAGCTTTTTTCTCAATCGGTTGATGTTTACCGTAAGAGTATTTTCATCAATAAAAAGTTCTGTTTTCCAAAGTCGTTCCATCAATTTTTCACGGCTTACGACCTTTCCCTTGTTTTCCATAAGACAAAGCAAAATACGATACTCATTTTTTGTTAATGGTATATTTTCATCGTTATAAATCAGTGTATTATCCCCTGTATTGAGAAAAGCTCCTCTATACTCTAAAACAGGAACGCTGGAAGCAAAGTCATAAGTTCTTCTAAGCAGAGCTTGTATCTTAGCAATCAAAACACTTTGGTCAAACGGCTTGGCGATAAAGTCATCAGCACCCATATTCATCGCCATAACTATATTCATATTATCCGAAGCGGAAGAAATAAAGATAATTGGTACTTTTGAAATCTTGCGTATCTCTTGGCACCAATGATAACCATTGAAAAACGGCAACGCTATATCAAGCAGAATAATGTGCGGCTGATACTCGGTATACTCAGTCGTAACATTTCTAAAATCCTGCACAATATGAGCATCAAAATCCCATGCTTCAGCTTGTTTTTTAATTGCTTCGGCAATTCCAATATCGTCTTCGACAATAAGCAGTTTATACATTATATACCTCTCGGTCAAGTTATTTTCTCAGGCACAGTATATCATATATATGTAAAATTGTCCACCGGCGGATAGTGAAATTACCTTTCAAAGTCTTTTCATGTTTTATAGAAAACCTTTAACAAAATCGCATTCAACAAGAAAATCACCGACTGGGCACGGCTATGTTAAACGGAATTCATATAGATATAAGATAAAAAATTTAAAATCAAGTTATTAGTCCGTTTTTTAACACAGTTAGTATGTTAAACTAAAGCTATAAAATATGAAAAGGAGTAATTGTTATGAAGTTTAAAATTGGATTTACCGCCGATTCTGAGTATGAAAACAACGCTGATAATCATATCGTTACGGTTTCACAAAATGAAACACCTATGAAATCAGTAGTACAAGTGCACTTCCCTGCCCGTCATATGACGCTGGCATATTTCAATGATGCTTTTGATCTTCATCTTGGCGATATTGTTTATGTGGACGGTAAACTGGAAGGTCTGCAAGGTTACGTTGTTGATGTTGCATATACTTTTAAGATTAAAATTTCAGATTACAAAAAAGTTATTGCCAAAGCCGATACCAATGTAAAAGGCAAGTTTCATATGTTAGGTTCACACTTCGTAACCTTTGACCGAACTGCATTGCCGTTTCAAAAAGTTATTACATGGTTTAATGCCCCAATCAATTCTGAAGACGAACACATCATTAGTAATGACAACACAGTATTCCCTTTGGATAATTTGAGTGATATGAATGTTCGTCAGGATGTAGCCGTACGAGGTGAAAATTATTATCTAGAAAACAAGGTCGTTTATATCTGCATTGACGGTACTCACGGTAATGCTATCGTCAGAGGCAGTAAGTATTACGAAGTAGAATTTAATTATAGTAATGGAGAAGTTAGCAATCTTGTATGTAATTGCTTCTGCAGCTACACCTGCAAGCATGAGTTCGCTGTTATTCTCCAACTGCGTGAAGCTTTACAAAACATCGAAAAATATTATACACCACAATATGAACAAAGTAATTATTTTGCCGTCATAAGCAAACCCATATTATTTTCTTTTGCCATTGAAGGAAAAGACTCAGGCAGTATTACTCTTGAGTGATTTTATAACAAACAACATAAATCCCAAACCATCAAGAATTTTGATAGTCTGAGATTTTAAACATAACTAACAATTAAAAAAATTAATTTTTTTCCTTCTCCCTGCTTACTATATTTTAAATAAGCATTAGAAGTTATCCTCTTACTAATAAAGACGAAAAAAATCTGCAATATGATTATAAAATAATCTCTTGTATATATTAATTATTTAATTTTGCTATATATAAATATTTAATTAATGAATAAAATTTTTGATGATATAACATATGAAAACATTACAAATGGTTGTAATTATATATGCAACTATTAACGAAAGCATAAAACAAAAAATCCACGCACTATATCAGTACGCGGACTGGATGCAACGCCCTATTAAATACTAGAAATAAGAGGCAAGAAGCTAGAAGCCCTCTTTTCCCACTTATTACAATAATTTCAATCATCAATTCTTTTAGCCCGCCGTTTCATAAAAATAACCACCTTAAGCTAATCTGCAAAAGGCGGCAATGAGTGCAGGGGGCACCCCTGCTGTAAACACTCAGTAAAAAAGATATAACTACTAACGCGAGAATAAACAAAAAAATCCACGTACTATATCAGTACGCGGACTGGATGCAACGTCACCGTTGCTGGCTGGGGTAGAAGGATTCGAACCTTCGGAATGACGGAGTCAGAGTCCGTTGCCTTACCACTTGGCGATACCCCAATATTAAAATTATAAACAAACGTTTCCATATAATTTTTAATTTATGGTTGGGATAGGTGGATTCGAACCACCGGAATGACGGAGTCAAAGTCCGTTGCCTTACCGCTTGGCTATATCCCAAAATTAAGTTCTATATCAATTCAGCCTTTGAATTATAACATAGGAAAAAATCATTGTCAATACAATTTACAAATTGTTAAACTTTTTTGTCATAAACTGTTAATTATATTATTACAAAACTCTGTTATATTATACTTAAATACTTAATTATTATTCAATAAATATCCTCTGCTGTATATCACACAACAGAGGATTTTTCTGTGAAATCATTTATACTGTAATATAATCTTTTATACGATTATACTCGTTTTTACCTATTTCATACATCAACTCAAGCGTGGAGGTATACTTTCCTCCGATTTTATCACGTAAATCTACTATCAACAACGCCTCTTCCTCTTCAATCAATAAACTATCCATTAACTCTTCTTTTTCTGCAGTGTTGATGTTGACAATTTTCATTTGCTTTTCTTCTGTAGACATCTCTTTCACAGTAGCTTTAGAAACTCTTATTTTGGTGGTTTTCACCTTTGTGGTTCTCGTTTTTGAAGTAGTTTTACTCCTGCTTGACTTTGATGTTACCTCCATCTCTTTGTACTTATCTTTTGATACATAAAGATAATTCCTAAGTTTCTCGTATGTAACATCGCCTATTCCATCTACAGCTTTTAATTGCAACAAATTAGAGTAATACTTTAGCTTATTTCTATAAGACAGGATTTTCTTTGCTGTGACCTCCCCTATTCCGTCAATCTGCATCAACTCGTACTTAGTCACTTTGTTAATATCAACAGGAAATTTTACCGAGGCTGTAGTTGATGTAGTTTTCCTTGTCGATTTAACAGACGTAGACTGCACTCTCGTACTTTTATTCTTGCTCGCCCTATCTGATGTTTTTTTACTTGTTGTCTTCCTTTTACTTAACTGTGATGTCTCTTTACTTCCGCTCGTTTCTGAATCTTCCGAAATACCAGTTATCAGCTCTATCGATGAAGATTCGTCTTTACTGTTAACGGTCAAAAGAACGATTGCACAAGACGATATAACCAAAATCATAAATGCTATTAGTACATTTTTGAAATTAATATCAATCACCTAATTTCAATTTTCACAGTAAAAGTTGTTCACTTCTATTCTTTAATAATTAAGTATACAAAACTATTTTTAGTAAGTCAAATAAATTGCTATATATAGTAGTTTTAAGTATTTTACTGTAATATTAATGGATATATTGTATTTTAACTATACAAATTCTAGTGTGTTTACAAAAAACGGCTGACACCGAATAATGATATGCACCCAAAAAGTTAGACACTTATTGAGGTGCATAATTTTTATGGGTAAAACAGGATAAAAGAACAAAGTATATAGTGCAGAGAATTAAAAGTAAGTGTTATGATTGATATGTGGGAACACTATTAATATTACCACGAAACAGTTAGTAAGTATGAATTAGATAATGATAAAACAGGCGGAGCAAGACAAATGCAGTAAATGTGGGAACGCATATTCTTTGAAGCATGAGCCTAAGGTCTAATGAAAAAAAGACGAGGCACTTAAAGTTGAAATGTTTAATGATAAAAAATTTCAAGTATCAACTCTTTCAGAGCAATACATAAATTACTATAATAAAGAGAGAATTTCAGTAAAACTAAAGGGAAAGAGTCCGGTACAATACCGAACTCTTTCTCAAACAATTTAATATTATTTTTGTCTAAACTTTGGGGTTCACTTCATCAATGTTCAGGAGCCATTTTATATGTTTCAGATTTCATATTACACTTAATAAAAAATCACACACCGAATAATCAGCGTGTGATTTATGTAACAATTTTATTACTCAGCTGATGGAGCGTCAACAGGACAAGTTCCTGCACAAGCACCGCAATCAATACAAGTATCAGCATCAATTACATATTTTCCGTCGCCCTCTGTAATAGCCCCTACAGGACATTCAGCAGCACAAGCACCGCAGCTGATGCAATCATCAGAAATTTTATATGCCATTATAGCATACCTCCTTCAATAATTAATAAATGTATAAACATTTATAAATATATGATAACACATAATTTAAAAAATGCAAGTCTTTTATAAAAAATATATAATAAATTATTTCCTTATTCGCAAAATCCTTTCTATGCTGACAAAATAACCAGCATTTTATTTCCACAACATATCCTCATATTCCAAACATAGTTTTAAGAAGGTCAGTTCCCGATTTTGTTGAAAAAATCTTTTCCATCACTTTTTCTATCGCAGCTTTGCTCAAATTGTCTTCATAAGCATTTACTAAGAAATCTGCTTCAATAAGTATCTGATAATCAATACCCTCCTTCAAATTATACGTATGATGATGCCCGACCAAAAATGCTACTCGCTCTGATATGCTTTTATCCAAATCAAATTCGGATAAAAACTCTCTTACTATCTTTTCTCCCTCGATCTCCTGATATTTGCCGTTTGAAGAATTATATTTTTCTTCAGAGGTCTTTATTCCTATGTCGTGAACAATTGCAGCAATAAGCAAGGTTTTCAATGTTTCATCGCCAAGACACTCACGCTCACCTATCATTTTTGCAAATGTATATACCTTTGTAAAATGCTGAATACGCTTTGGATCTCCTGCATAATACTCAACCATTTTGCTAAATATTTTATTTTGAATATTCATATCTATCTGCTCCTCAGAAAGAGCAAGCCCCCTTTATATTATACTTTATTTATTTTTAGTGTTATTTAATTATAACACAATTTTAAATATTTAGCATCTATTATAAATCTCGCCCTTAAATCAACTTGCTAATTTAAGACAGTTAGTGTATAATGATTTTATCAAAATGGGTAAATTCGGAGGATTTAATATGTCTGAAAAAGCAAAGGTAAAATACACAATAAAAGAGCTTTACGGCAATGAAAATGAAACTGCACAAACTGAAAGGTATAAAAAGGCTATTGATAAGTTTAAGGAACTTTACGGCAACAGCGAGTACCGTATTTTCTCTGCTTCGGGAAGAACAGAGGTAGGCGGAAACCACACCGACCACAATCTCGGAAAGGTACTTGCCGCAGGTGTTTCTCTTGACGTTATAGCAATAGTTAGGAAAACTGACGACAATGTTATCGAGGTGAAGTCTGAGGGATTCCCTAAAGATATTGTAGATTTAAGCGACCTTTCCGTTATAGACGACGAAAAAGGAAATTCATCTTCACTTATTCGCGGAGTTGCCGCAGGCTTTAAAAACAAAAATTACGGTATTGGAGGATTTAAAGCGTATACAACTTCAAATGTCCTGAAGGGCTCGGGACTTTCCTCCTCTGCCGCTTTTGAGGTCTTGATAGGAACGATTTTAAACTATCTTTATAATGACCTTAAAGCTACAAATGTAGAAATTGCACAAATTGCTCAATATGCAGAAAACATATATTTCGGAAAGCCCTCAGGACTTATGGACCAGATGGCTTCAAGCGTAGGAAGTTTTATAACCATTGATTTCAAAGACGCTGAAACCCCTGTTATTGAAAAGATCGATTTTGATTTTGCAAAGTGCGGATACAGTCTTTGCATAGTTGATACAAAGGGCAGCCACGAAGATTTGACTCCCGAATATGCTGCTATTCCAGATGAAATGAAGTCTGTAGCGAAATTTTTCGGAAAAAAAGTTCTTCGTGAAATAACACTTTCTGATGTTCTTGAAAACATAACTACCTTAAGAGAAAAGCTAGGCGACCGTGCTGTGCTTCGTTCCCTGCACTTTCTGAACGAAAACAAAACTGTTGAGCGAGAGGCAAATGCACTCAAGAACGGTGACTTCAAGGCATTTTTGAAAGAGGTAACAAAGTCGGGCAACAGCTCATACAAATATCTTCAGAACATTTATGTTAACAAAAACCCAAATGAACAAGGACTTGCAATCGGCTTAAATCTTGCAGAAATGGTTCTTGACGGAGAAGGTGCTTGCCGGGTTCACGGAGGCGGCTTTGCAGGAACTATTCAGGCGTTTGTTCCAAATGATAAGCTGGATAAATTCAAAAAGACATTAAATGGCTGCTTCGGCGACGGAAGCTGTCATATTATTTCAATCCGTCCGGTGGGAGGAATTGAAGTAGAAGATAATATATGACGATTATCTACAGAAAACTTTTTATGCAACGGAGAAAAATCTATGCGAATGAGAAGAAAAAAGCATCTTGAAGAACGTCTTGAGAAATGCAGCGACTGCATATTCTTTATGGATCGTGAGGATAGAAATTTTCAAACTGCCGTTTTGAAAAAAGAGTATATCGACTTCAAAAAGATTTTCAAAAACGAAAATCCTGTTCATTTGGAAATAGGCTGCGGAAAGGGTGGCTTTGCCTGTGAAATTGCAAAGCAAAATCCTGATGTAAATTTTCTTGCCGTTGAAAAGGCAAGCAACGTTATTGTGAAAGCCGCCGAGGACGCAAAAGCCGCAAAACTTAAAAACCTATACTTTATGCGTGGAAGTGCTGAATATCTGGAGTGCTATATTCCTGCCAAATCAATCGACAGAATATATTTGAATTTCAGCTGTCCGTTTCCTAAGAAAAAATACGCAAGCCACAGGCTCACGCATCACAATTTTCTGAAAATATATAAGTCTATAATGAACGACGGTGCAGAAATCTGGCAAAAGACCGACAATGCTCATTTTTTTGAATTCTCAATTGAACAGTTCTCACAAAACGGATTTGCACTTAAAAATGTGACGTTTGATTTACACAACTCCGATTTTCAAGGTAACATAATGACCGAGTATGAAAAGCGTTTCTCAAATGAGGGATTTCCTATTTATCGACTTGAAGCATATATAATCGAATAATAAAAGAAAAAGAGCAACATCACCGTTGCTCTTATCTTTTTTATCTATTCTTATATCTATTTGCTAGCCCGCCGTTAATCAAACTACTACGTTTATCAAACTTTTCAAAGGCGGCACTGGATGCAACGTCACCGTTGCTAGTTGTTAATGAGCTTATCCTCATCGCTCCAGCTATAAAGTTTTCTAACTTCCTCGCCTACAACCTCAGCAGGATGCTCAGCAGCAAGCTTTCTCATTGCCTTGAAGTGAACCTGTGAGCCTGCGTCTGACATATCTAGCAAGAAGTCTTTTGCGAATGTTCCGTCCTGAATGTCAGAAAGAACCTTCTTCATAGCCTTCTTTGTATCCTCAGTAATAATCTTCGGTCCTGTTACATAATCGCCGTACTCTGCGGTATTTGAAATAGAATATCTCATTCCAGCAAAGCCTGACTGATAAATCAAATCAACAATTAGCTTCATCTCGTGAATACACTCAAAATATGCGTTTCTCGGGTCATAACCTGCCTCGCATAGAGTTTCAAATCCTGCCTGCATAAGTGCACATACACCGCCGCAAAGTACAGCCTGCTCACCGAACAAATCGGTTTCAGTTTCTGTTCTGAATGTTGTTTCTAAAACTCCTGCTCTTGCTCCGCCGATACCTGCTGCATATGCAAGACCTATATCCTGTGCGTCACCTGTTGCGTCCTGCTCAACAGCGATAAGACAAGGAACTCCCTTTCCTGCCTGATATTCAGAACGAACTGTGTGTCCCGGTCCCTTAGGTGCAATCATAATTACGTTTACATCCTTAGGCGGAACTATACATCCAAAGTGAATATTAAATCCGTGTGCAAAAGCAAGCGTTTTGCCCTCTGTTAAATACGGAGCGATCTCACTTTTATAAAGTGCTGCCTGCTTTTCATCAGGAATTAAAATCATAATTAAATCAGCAACCTTTGCAGCATCTGCCGTTGTCATAACGGTAAGACCTGCGTCCTCAGCCTTTTTCCATGACTTGCTTCCCTCATACAAACCGATAACAACATCAACACCGCTGTCTTTAAGATTTAATGCGTGAGCGTGTCCTTGACTTCCGTAACCGATAATAGCTACCTTCTTGCCCTTTAGCTTATTCAGATCGCAATCCTGTTGATAAAAAATCTTTGCCGTACTTGTGTTTGACATTTTCTTTTCCTCCTATAATTTGCATATGTATATGCAAATTATAGTAACAAGAAGCAAGAAGCAAGTGGCAAAAGCCCCGTGACAAATGCAAGAGACTTAAATTAGTCCTGCAACGGCTTTACTTCTTTATTCTCGAATACCGAATTTGCATATGTATATGCAGTTTAATTATTATTTTATAATAAGGCGGTTTTTCCCCTTATTTATTAACATAACTAAATTCTATTATGCTTGTAAAATGTTACATAAATGTTTTAAATAATTGTTTATTTTTTAAAAGTCATAACATCCTGACCTTTTTGTATAGCTATCGTTCCCGTTCTTACAACCTCAATAACATCATAAGGCTTTGTTATCTCCTCCAGCCTGCAAATATGAGCGTATGTGTCAGCCAGCAGAATAGTCATAGTCGTCAGCGAAATATCAATGACCTTTGCTCCTGTGATGTCAGCAATAGTCATTATCTCGCTTCGCTTTTCAGCAGGAACCCTCAGTTTTATCAGTATAAGCTCCCTTTCCAGCTTTTCGTCCTTTGTCAGAGTTTTAACCTTGATAACGTCAATCAGCTTATTAAGCTGCTTTTCAACCTGCTCAACTATATACTCGTCTCCGTCTACGATAATAGTAACCCTCGAAACCGCAGGATCGTCTGTTATACCCACAGCAAGACTCTCAATATTAAATCCTCTTCTCGAAAACAATCCGGAAATTCTCGACAGAGCTCCTGCGTGGTTTTCAACTAAAACTGAAATAGTATACTTCATTGTATATAACATTCCCTTCGTAATCGTAATATTATAGAGTACTTTCAAAATCATCTACAACACATTCCACCAAATAACAGCCCTTATGCGACGCAAGCTGATTTATAGCCTTTTGTGCCGTTTCCTCACTGTCGACCCTCATTGCAGGTATTCCGTAAGCCTCTGCAAGAGCGATAAAATCAGGCGAACCGTCAAGCGAAACCGCCGTCAGATGATTTTTATACACATTTGTCTGAACCTCTCTTACCATTCCCAAGAAGTTGTTCTTCATAACCACAATCTTAATGTCAACATTGTGCTGAACCGCAGTTGCAAGCTCCATAAATGACATCTGAAAAGCACCGTCGCCGCAGATCGCAATAACAGGATGATTTTCGTCTGCCAGCTTTGCCCCTATCGCCGCAGGAACAGAATACCCCATTGTTCCCATTCCGCCTGACGTCAAAAATCGTCCGTCACGTATCTTATAACTGGTAGCACTCCATATCTGATTCTGCCCTACATCTGCAACGACCGTTGTGTTCTTAGGCATTTTGTCAGACAAATCGCTTATAAACTTTCTCGGGTTTACCTTTCCCTGCTTAACAGGCCTTACAGCCTCGTCTGCTTTTAAGCTGTTCAGCTCATTTAACCAGTCAACGTGTTCCTTAGACTCAATATGCTCCAGCATTTGCCTTAATACCTGCTTTGCGTCGCCTACAAGCGGAATATCTACGCCTAAGTTCTTGCCGATTTCAGCAGGGTCAATATCTATATGGATAACCTTTGTCGTTTTTTTGACTGCATTGGGATTTCCTATCGCCCTGTCTCCTACCCTTGCACCTACTAAAAAAATAACGTCGCAAAGCTCTACCGCCTTGTTTGCAATTCTTTTTCCGTGCATTCCTATCATACCGAAAAACAGCTCGTTGTCGGCAGAAAATGCCGATATGCCCATCATTGTAGTGACAACAGGTATCTGCATAACCTTCGACAGCTCTGTTATTTCGCTTACAGCATTTGACGAAAAAACTCCCCCGCCTATGCAGATAAGGGGTCTCTTTGCTTCGTTCAATGCCTTCAGAACTCGCTTTACCTGAAGCATATTCCCCTTTGTAGTCGGCTTATAGCTTCTTATGTCTACATTCTTGGGATACTTGAAATCTATCTCCTGCGTCTGAACGTCCATAGGAACGTCAATCAACACAGGTCCGGGACGTCCCGTGCCTGCTATATAAAACGCTTCCTTGAATGCTCTCGGAAGCTCTTCCTTGTTCTTGATCAAATAGCTGTGCTTTACAAACGGCTCGGCAGCCCCCGTTATGTCTGCCTCCTGAAAAGCGTCAGAGCCTATCTGTTCGTTGTTGACCTGTCCTGTTATTATTACAAGCGGTATAGAATCCGCATACGCAGTTGCAATAGCAGTTATAAGATTTGTAGCACCCGGTCCCGAAGTCGCAATGCATACGCCCGGTCTTCCTGTTATTCTTGCGTAACCGCTCGCCGCATGACCCGCGTTTGCTTCGTGACGAACAAGTATGTGTCTTATATCACTCTCATATAAAGCGTCGTAGAATGGACAAATCGCCGCTCCCGGGTAACCAAAGACGACTTTGACCTGCTCCGCTTCCAAGCATCTTACCATTGCTTTGCTTACTCTCATATAAAGCCGCCTCCCTATCTAAATAAATTAATCCATCTTTCCATAAAATATATAAAAGAATTATACAACATCTGATAAATTAAGTCAAGCACGGTAAAATAAGTTTATTATAAATTAAGCTGTACAATTTCAAAAAAGAAATTGTACAGCTTTTATGTTTTTTCGTATTTTAAAACATCTTCAACCTTACAGTCAAGTACAAAGCATATTTCATCAAGAGTTTTTGTGCTTATCGCTTTGCCGTGCTTAATCCGATGGATAGTATTTGCGGAAAAGCCTTGTTTGTATATCAAATAATATTCGGTTATACCTTTCTTTGCTAAAGTTTCATAAAACGGCTTATAGCTTATCATAAAACCACCTCCGCATTTATTTTTTACAATTATTATTATATTGTACTTAACCTGTTGACAATACTCAATCTATTGAGTATAATTGCTTATATAGTTAATATATTGACTATGTTCTGATTAATATGCTTAGGTTTATAATAATTCGTACAACCTTAGCATATATTGCTATATAATCGCTAAAAGGTTGATGAATAGGTGAATATAGAAAAAACAAAAGTAAGACAGTCAGGTATAGAATTATTGCGGATACTTATGATGCTTCAGGTGATATTTCTGCACATATGCCTATACGGCGGTTACAGCTCTATTGCAAAACATAATTTGTCAGGTTTCCACAAAGCCATATTCTATCTGATTTTTTTGTCATCAAGATGCCCTGTTTATGTTTACATCTTGATTTTCGGGTACTTCTCGGTTTCGTCAAACAAAACATTAGACAGCATTAAAGGTAAAATTGCAAAAATATATCTGCCGATGCTTTTTTACTCTTTATCTATTCCCTTTCTCGGTCAGATTTTCGGTCTTTGGCAGCTTAACAGTATCGAAAAAGTCAGAGCGTTTTTTCCGTTCACCTCGAGAATATGGTACTTTATGACGCTCTATCTGCTTGTGTTGATCTTAAGTCCATTTCTTAATAAAACACTGACCGCTCTTTCAAAAAAAGAGTATACAAGACTGATTATTATACTGTTTTTAATGTTCTCAGTCTGGACGCTTTTTGCTCAGCTTGACCAGACAAGCAAAGTTATCAGGCTTAATAAAATATTCGATACCGACGGCAAATGTCTGTACGGATTTGTCTATATGTATATTCTCGGCGGCTATCTGAGACTTCATATCCCCTGCAGCAAAAATGTTCAATACAGATATTTGTTTGCCTTTGCCTTTCTTACCCTCGTAAACGCTGCACTTTGCTATTTCATTGACAGCTATTCTAATATTTCAAGTCATAATAATAATCCGTTTGTTGTTATTCAAAGTGCTTGTCTTTTGTTGTTTTTCAGAGATTTAAAATTTAAGTCGAAACCAATAAACTATATCGCTGCAGTAAATCTCGGAGTTTATATGATACATGAGCACTTTCTTATCAGAAACAAACTGTGGCACGACTGGTTCGGATGTCTGAGCGACAAATCTTTCTACAGGTCAAATACATACCCGTTTAAAATACTTCTTATTTGCTTGACTGTGTTCACAGTCTGCGGAATTATTGAAAAGGTCAGGGTGTGGCTGTTCAATGCAGCTAAATTCTTAATTCAAAAATTAAAATCCGACTCAACAGAAACATCAGCATAGTAAAATTGTTGACTTGTATAAGTATGATGGCTATAATATATAGGTAATATATTCATCTTGGTATTATTGCCATTAATACGAGGTAACGGTTATGGAAAATAACAAGTCAGTTAAAATAAGAGACTCGGGAATAGAACTCCTCAGAATTTTATTAATGCTTATGGTTATTTTTATTCACGTTTGCGTTTACGGAGGATATTCTGATATAGCTATTCATCATCTAGCCATTCCTGAGAGAATACTTTATCACTTGGTTTATTTATCATCAAGATGCTGCGTTTATGTCTACATAGTCGTTTTCGGATATTTTTCGGTCACATCTAATAAATCTTTAGATAACATAAAAGGTAAAATAGCAAAAATCTATCTTCCAATGCTTTTCTATTCTATTTTAATTCCTTTTTTAGGACAATATCTGGGTTTATGGAAACTGGACGCAATTGAAAAAATCAGAGCCTTTTTTCCGTTGACATCAAAAATTTGGTACTTTATGACGCTTTATCTGCTTGTGTTAATCTTAAGCCCTTTCCTTAATAAGGTACTCATATCGCTTTCTAAAAAAGAGCATACTCAGCTTGTCGTTATTCTATTTCTATTGTTTTCTGTGTGGACGCTTTTTTCACAGCTTAGTCAGACAAGCGATATTATAAGACTCGATAAAATCTTTCAAACTTCTAAAGGGCAAAGCCTGTATGGATTTGTTTATATGTATATTTTGGGCGGATATTTAAGACTTCATATACCCTGCCGCAATAATGCAAAATTCAGATACCTGTTTGCATTCGCAGGACTTGTAATTGTGAACTTCCTTCTAAGCCAATATCTTAACAGCTATGATAAGATCTCTATAGTATATGACAATCCAATTTTGGTCTTGCAGGGAATATGTCTGGTATTGTTTTTCAGAGACTTAAAATTTAAGTCAAAAGTAATAAACTATATTGCCTCCGTAAATCTCGGAGTTTATATGATACACGAACAGTTTCTGGTTAGAAACAAACTGTGGCACGACTGGTTCGGATTTCTGAGCGACAAATCTTT
This sequence comes from uncultured Clostridia bacterium, assembly GCA_947589185.1. Classification (GTDB taxonomy): domain Bacteria; phylum Bacillota; class Clostridia; order Oscillospirales; family Ruminococcaceae; genus UMGS1601. Next base: position 79,984 of record CANQCK010000006.1, read on the forward strand.
TTACAGGTCAAATGCATACCCGTTTAAAATACTTCTTATTTGCTTGACTGTGTTCACAGTCTGCGGAATTATTGAAAAGGCCAGAGTCTTGTTATTTAAGTGCTTAAATAATCTGTTTAAAAAATCTAATTACATTTTACGACGATTTCTATTTATTGTATAATTCACTTGCTTTTTTTAACTTTACACTATATAATAAGATATATTAACAGGTAGTTCTGTAATTTTAACCATATACAAGGAGGTCAATTATGTTAGGAAATTTCAGCTATTGCAATCCAACAAAACTCTATTTTGGTGACGATTCGTTAAAGTATTTGAATGAAGAACTTCCGAAATACGGTAAGAACGTGCAGTTGATTTACGGCGGGGGTTCTATAAAGAAAAACGGGATTTACGATCAAGTTGTTGAAACTCTGAAAGCACAGGGCAAAAACATTATAGAAGACGGTGGTGTAATGCCAAATCCTACTGTAGAAAAACTATATGAGGGAATTGAGATTGCCAGAAAAAATAATGTTGATCTGCTGTTGGCTGTAGGCGGAGGCTCCTGCTGCGATTATGCAAAGGCGGTTTCTGTTTCGGTAAACTGCAAGGAAGACCCATGGGAAAAATATTATATCCGCTTTGAAGAGCCTGACTGCGAAACTTTGCCAGTAGGCTGTGTTCTGACGATGGCCGGAACTGGTTCAGAAATGAATGCCGGTTCTGTAATTACTAATCATAAAAGTAAGATGAAAGTCGGTCATGTATTCGCCGACGAACGTATTATGCCTAGGTTTTCAATTCTGAATCCTAAATTTACTATGACACTTCCTAAACGCCAGATGATTGCAGGTGTTTATGATATTTTCAACCATATTTGTGAGCAGTATTTCTCGGGCGATGACGATAACACCAGCGACTATTTGAGTGAAGCTTTAATGCGTTCGGTGATTCATAGTTCAAAAATTGCTGTTAATGACCCACAGAATTATGAAGCACGTTCCAATATTATGTGGACTGCGACATGGGCTTTGAATACTCTTATATCCAGAGGTAAAAGTACAGACTGGATGGTTCATATGATCGGTCAGGCGGTGGGTGCTTATACCGACGCTACACATGGTATGACTCTTTCTGCTGTTTCTCTTCCGTACTACCGTTATATTATGCCTTACGGTATCTCTAAGTTCAAACGCTTTGCCGTTGAGGTTTGGAATGTTTCAACTGATGGCAAAACAGATGAGCAAATAGCTTTGGAAGGCTTGTCTGAAATGGAAAACTGGATGAAAGAACTTGGTCTTGCTCTAAATATTACAGAGTTAGGTGCAAATATGGATATGATTGATGGTATTGCTGATTCAACTCTTATTATGAACGGCGGTTACAAAGTTTTGAACCGTGACGAAATAGTTGAAATTCTGAAGAAAAGTCTGTAATCATTAATATTATAAGATAAAATGAATTTAAGGAGGATTAAAAATGGGAAAAGTCGTACAAACCGCAGGAAGAGATGCACTTGGAGAATTTGCTCCCGACTTTGCACATTATAATGATGATGTACTTTTCGGTGAGAACTGGAATAATGAGGATATTGATTTAAAAACTCGTTGTATAATCACGGTAGTTGCACTGATGTCATCAGGAATAACCGATTCTTCATTAAAATATCATCTGGAAAATGCAAAAAATGCAGGCGTGACGAGAAAAGAAATCGCTGCCATTATTACTCATGTGGCATTTTATGTCGGATGGCCAAAGGGTTGGGCTGTATTCAATATGGCAAAAGAAGTATGGGCAGAATAATCACCGACAGATATTAATTTGTTAAGGAGTGGAAAATGTGAAGGTTTTAATTTTAAATGGAAGTCCACATAGAGACGGCTGCACTTCAAGAGCATTAAAAGAAGTGGAAAATACTTTGAATAAAGAAGGCATAGAAACAGAAACTATCATAGTTGGAAATAAAGATATCAGAGGCTGTATTTCTTGCAATGGTTGTAAAGCTAAAGGGAAATGTGTATTTGATGATTTAGTTAATGAATTAGCAGATAAATTTAAAAACTCAGAAGGAATACTGATAGGAACGCCTGTATATTATGCAGGAGCAAATGGTACGATATTATCATTACTAGATAGATTATTTTATAGCACACATTTTGATAAGACAATGAAAGTAGGTGCTGCTGTTTTATCTTCAAGAAGAGCCGGAAGTACATCTGCTTTCGATGAAATCAATAAATACTTTACAATATCTAATATGCCGATAGTATCAAGTTCATATTGGAATGAAGTTCATGGATACACTGCAGAAGATGTTGAAAAGGATTTAGAAGGATTGCAGACAATGAGAAATCTGGCAAGAAATATGGCTTTTATGATTAAGTCAATAAATCTCGGAAAAGAAAAGTATGGGCTTCCTGAAAATGAAAGCGGAACTTTTACAAGCTTTCCAGACGGACTATAATTATAAATCATCTATGAAATTTGAAAGATATATTGAAAAAAGTTAAAGGTAATGGTAAAATTATTATATCAATGAAAGGAATGGTTAGTTATGAGAAAAAACATTAAAACAACAGAGGCAATATTTCCAATGCCTGTACTTATGGTTGCGACATACAATGAAGACGGAAGCATTGATGTAATGAATGCAGCGTGGGGAACGATGCTTGAAAGAGATAAAGTAATTTTGAATTTAACAGAAACACATAAAACGGTTAAAAACATTAAAGAAAGAAAAGCGTTTACTGTTTCAATAGCGGATAGTAAGCACGTTATAGAAGCAGATTATTTTGGAATTGCATCAGGAAACAATACACCGAATAAATTTGAAAACAGTAAATTAACGGCTGTAAAATCAGAAAATGTAGACGCACCAATTATAAACGAGTTTCCAATTTGTATAGAATGTGAATTTATTGAATATGGAGATTGCGGAGTTATTGGAAAAGTTATAAATACATCAGCAGATGAAAGCGTAATGGATGGAGATAAGGTAGATATTGAAAAACTTTCAGCGATAGCATTTGATCCGTATACACATGGATATTATACCGTAACTAAAAGAGTTGGTAACGCATTTAAAGATGGTTTACAGTTAAAATAGAGATTAGATTCTGATTATTTTACTGTTGTAGAATGACTTGAACTATCACCAATCAAATATAAAAAATTAAAAGATAACTAACATAACTGTTTAGATCATATGACAAAAGAACAGCGTTCGGAGTTTTTCCGAACGCTGTTCTTGCTTCTTGCTCTGGCCTCTAACTACTAGCCCGCCTTTCTCAAAGTTAAAAATTAATCGAACTATACAAAGACGGCTAAGCGTGCATAGGCACCCCTGCTATAGATCCTGCAAATCAGCATCAGGAATATCATTTTCAAGATTATCCCTTGCAAGATCGGTGTCGATCACAGGATAAACATCAGAAATCGGCTTATCGCCGCTATGCTTGTGCGGTGTGGAATGATACACCTTTTGTTCAGGTGCACTTGTTCCCGGTATAATCGGTCTGGCCTTCTCCTTACCGCTTTTAGCCTTTCCCTGAATTTCAGGCACAGCCGCCTGGTCATTAAGCGGACGTGTATGCGTTCTGTCGGGGCGTTTCATACCTTGCTTTGCCATAATATAATTACCCCAATTTAGGGGTTTGCCTCCCTTCTTGATCTTAGATAAAAAATTCACCTATCAGCATTAGTTTGCCCAATAGGTGAAATTTATATCCGTATTATATAAATTAAAGAAAGCTACAAAAAAATCAATCATACAAGCAGTCGAAGTTTTCAAATTCAGCTTTGCCGTCGACCGCATAACAAGCCATAATTACACCTGTAAAGCCCTCTGCTACCTCGCTGGAAAGATATTTCGGGTCACCCCAGCCGAGCTTGACTTCTTTGCCCTCGTCAACAGCAATGAAGTCATAGCTGTAATTGTTTGCACGAACAATCAGCTTTGCACTGCCGTATTTAAGATCAACTCTGTTTTGGACGTGCTTTATTCCGCCGATATTGAGTTTCAGCACAGCCTCATAGCCGTTATCTGTTCTGCAAACAGAAATATCATAATGCTCATTTTCGGTCATATATAAAGTTATACCGCCCTCGCCGTTTTGAACAGTAACTTTGCAGGAAAGAGTGAAATTAAAATCCTTTTGTCTTATTCCAATAAATGTCGGTGAATCTACCTCATCAAGCGTAATACTTGTACCGTTTAAGGTCAATTTACTATCCGAGAACTCATAGTTTTCCTCACGAGGGTGACGCAGATAGCACCAATCTATGTTCCAATTTGTGTTCTCGAATGTATAGTGTTTCTTTTCCTGCTGAACAAAGTCGCCCTGAATTTCATAACTTTCGTCTGTTGTACCGTCTCTGCCGGCAGTGAACCAACCGTTTTTATCAAATTTAACCGGTGTTAAAAAAACCTCTCTGCCAAGCTGATGATACGGCCGCCATAAATCCATTTGACGAAATCCCAGACTTATTATATGCCAGCCGCCAAACTTATCCTGTATCAAATCGCCGTGACCGATACCCTGAATTATAAAAGGTGCTTTATTGCGGTTAGTAAGAACAGGATTATTCGGATAGTTTTCAAACTCACCCCAAATATCGTCCGCTCTGGCATATGTAATCATATGACCGTACTCTGTTCCGCCCTCAGCAGCCATAAGATAATATTTTCCTTTGATTTTATACATATGCGGGCTTTCGAGAAAGCGTCCGCCGGAGCCCTGCCAGATAGATTTACTATGAGTTATCTTCTCGCCTGTTTCAATATTTATTTCACACTGAACAACTCCGCCGACGCCGTAATCGTCAGTTCCGTTACTTATAAAATACGCTTTCCCGTTCTCGAAATACAGAGACGGATCAATGCCGCCCTGATCTACATAGATAGGTTCAGACCACTCACCATAAATATCATCAGTGTAAACATAAAAATTCTGATGCGTGGTGTCGTTGGTCGTCACCATATAAAATCTGCCGTTATTATATCTAATAGTCGGAGCAAAAACGCCGCCCGAGCTGTTTATTTTTTCAAGCATTACCTGACTTTTACGGGTAAGAACGTGACCTATCTGCGTCCAGTTCACGAGATTCTCGCTTTCAAATAACGGAACGCCCGGAAAATACTGAAACGAACTGCACACCATATAAAATTTACCGTTTGCAAAACAAACGCTGGGGTCGGGATAAAAGCCCTTAACAACAGGGTTTGTATATTTCATAAATGCCTCCTATATACTGATTTTAAATCATTAATATAAGTAATTCTTCATTATTTTACTACTATTACAGTTAAATGTCAATTTGTTGTCGAACATAAAAAATTCACGCACTTGCGAATGAGCAGCCGTCATAAGACGGGAATGATAAAGACAGGAGTTTCCCCCTGTCTTTTTAATTCCATTCGGAAAGCATTATTTATTAATATCAATTCCAAATTCAAGTTGAATCTGTCTTAAAAATTGCTCGGCTGCCCTAGAAAATACTTGATATCGTTTCCAAACGATACATAAGCCTGCTTCTAAGGTCGGGGAAAGCGGTTTGAAACAAAGCTCGCTGTCCCCACTTGTATTTATCAGCTTGTCTAAGGCGATTGCATATCCAAACCCTGCTTTTACAAAACGTGAAGCATTATATAACAAGTTATAGGACGCAACTATATTTAATTGAGATATATCTTTTTTAAGCCAGGAAATCATTTCATCGTTCGCAAATGTTTGATGGGATATAATAAGCGGTTTATCCCATAAATCTTCAGCATAAATCTTGTCCTTCTCTGCCAAAGGGCTGTTTTTTAACATTAAAACTCCCCATGTGTCTTTTACAGGAAGCCGTATAAAATCATATTTAGCAATATCAAATGGCTCAACTAAAAGTCCGAAATCAATTAATCCGTTATCCAATCTTTCAACGATATGTTTAGCATCACCACTGTAAATATGGTAACGAATAAGAGGGTGAGCTTTCTGCAAGTTTTTTGCTACCTTTGCAATTGAATAAACAGCTTCGGTTTCGCCGCTGCCCATATAAATATCACCGCTGATATTATCATCAGACGATAAAAGTTCGGTTTTAGTTTTCTCCATTAAAGATACAATTTCTTCCGCCCTTTTGCGAAGCAAAATACCGTCCTCTGTCAAGGTGACTTTTTTACTGCCTCTTATTAAGAGCTGTTTTCCGACCTCCTCTTCCAATTCTTTTAACTGCCTTGATAATGGAGGCTGCGTCATATGTAAGGTTTCCGCCGCTTTTGTTATGCTTTCCTCTCTTGCGACAGCGAGAAAATACTTTAAAATTCTAATGTCCATCTGCTCACTTCCTTTATGAAATTATACCACATAATTACATACCTTTCAAGTATGTAAGCATATATAATATATGTATTTGATATTTTAATATCCCTGCTATATAATAAAATCAAACAAAGTATATTTGATATATTGCTTTGTAAAATGAGAATAGGAGATGTATATTTTGACAGTAGAAGAAGCGATAAAATGTTTTAATAATGACATCAATGCCGATGAAGAAAAACAATTAAGTTCTTGTGAATTATTTCAGGAAGCTATAAAAATCACTATGGAAATGAATTCTCAATACCATACGCCAGAGGAACTTAGAAAAATAATGAGTCGGCTTATTGGAAAAAAGGTTGACGATACATTTCGTCTGTTTCCACCGTTTTATACTGACTTTGGAAAGAATATCACGATTGGAAAAAATGTTTTTATCAACTCAGGATGTCATTTTCAGGATCAGGGAGGAATTATAATTGGGGACGGCACATTGATAGGTCACAATGTTGTTCTTGCAACGATCAATCATGACCTTGATCCGAAAAATGAACGGAAAAATCATTATGCACCTATTAAAATTGGCAAGAATGTTTGGATAGGTTCCAATGCAACTGTTTTGCCCGGAGTTACGATTGGTAATTGGGCTGTGGTTGCTGCGGGAGCTGTTGTGACAAAAGATGTTCCGGATATGACAGTTGTGGGAGGTGTCCCTGCAAAGATTATTAAAACCGTTGTTTCCGAAGAATAATCAGATTTTAATATTTCGATAGGAGAAGGCAGATATGAAAAGGACAAAAAATATAATTATAAAATTAGCAACGTTAATACTTGCAGTTGTATTAATGTTAGGTTCATTTGCAGTACAGGCAAGTGCAGTTTCAAAGAAAAAGACCTTGATAGTATATTTTTCAAGAACCGGCACAACTAAAGAAATTGCAAGAAAGATTCAAAAATTAACGGGAGCAGACATTGTAGAGATAAAAACAAAAAAGTCTTATCCGTCAGGCTATAATGACTTGCTAAAGGCTGCACAGGAAGAACAAGATAGAAATGCACGTCCTGAGCTTGCAACAAGAATTACTAACTTTAAAGATTACAAATCAATTATTATAGGTTATCCGATTTGGCTGGGAATACAGCCAATGGCAATCAATACGTTTTTGGAGAGCTATGATTTTACAGGGAAAAAAGTGATACCTTTCTGTACAAGCGGCGGCAGCGGAATTTCTGACAGTATCAAAAGTATAAGAAAAATATGTAAAAGTGCAGACTTTGGTACTGGACTTAACGCAACAAATGCAGGCAATAAAAAACTGAAAAAATGGTTAATAGAAAATAAGGTAACCTTAATAAGTTCTTCACCTAAAGTAACATTAAAAATCAATAAAAAGAATGTAACTAAAAAGATTTATTCAGTTAAGAAAGGAAAAAAGGTAACACTAAAAGCAAGCGTTAGTAACTTAAAAGGAAAAAAGAAGATCAAATATTCTTCCTCTAATAAAAAAGTTGTTACCGTAAATGCAAAAGGTATCATAAAAGCAAAGAAATCCGGTACCGCAAAAATTAAAGTTACGGTTAATTCCAAAAAGAAAAAAGTAACAGCATGGACTAAAATTAAAGTCATGAAAAAAACTTCGTCAAAGCCAAAGAAGATAAACAAAAATATAAGTAAAAATAATACTTTAATTGCTAATACTCAGAACAATACGACTTCGAATAATAATACATTAAACGATAATCCACTGTATAGTGGCTCTCAGAATAATAACAATCAAAACAATAATACATCCAATAAAACGCCGAACAATAACAATAATTCTACAGATAGTAATGTTCCTGATAATGATGCTCATGATGATAATATTTCGGATAACAATACTCCAAATAGCAATGGAAAACAGACAAATATTTTGATAGCATACTTTTCAGCAACAGGAACAACAAAAACTCTTGCAGGGTATGCGGCAGAGTATCTTAATGCGGATTTGTATGAGATAGTTCCAAAACAGCCATATACTGATGAAGATTTAGCATATTATACAGGCGGAAGAGCAGACAAAGAGCAAAATGACCCATCAATACGCCCTGCCATCTCCGGCTCTGTTGAGAATATGGAGAAGTATGATACTATCCTGCTCGGCTATCCTATATGGTATGGTCAAGCTCCGAGAATTATCAGCACTTTTTTAGAAAGTTACGATTTTTCAGGCAAGACCATTTTGCCATTCTGTACGTCTCACAGCAGTGATATAGGGTCAAGCGATACAGATCTGCATTCACTTGCGGCAAATGCAAATTGGATTAAGGGCAAGAGGTTTGCAGCTGAAACCGCTAAAGAGGAAATCATACAGTGGGTGAAAGAAAAAGGTATAGAACCTTTTGTATCTAAAAACGGAGAAATACAAATGGAACGAGTCTTTAACTTTGAAACAAAAACGGTAAAATTAAACAGCGGGTATGAAATGCCGCTGAATGGAATTGGTACTTACAGCTTGTTAGGAGATACGTGTATAAATTCTGTTTCTGAGGCATTAAAGCGAGGCGTAAGGCTGATAGATACTGCCTATATGTATAACAACGAAGAAGAAGTAGGTGAGGCGATAAGAAATTCAGATGTTCCGAGATCAGAAATCTTTGTAACTACAAAGTTATATCCAAATCAATTTAGTGATCCTGAAAAAGCCATTGATGAAGCACTTGAAAAATTGAATGTTGGATATATTGATTTACTGTTATTGCATCATCCCGGTGATGGAGATGTAGAAGCATACAAAGCGATGGAAAAAGCTGTGGAAGAAGGGAAAATACGTTCTATCGGTTTATCCAACTGGTATATTGAGGAACTTGAAGAGTTTTTGCCTCAGGTAACTATTACTCCAGCAGTGGTACAAAATGAAATCCACCCGTATTATCAGGAAAGTGAAATTATTAAATATATCCACAATCTAGGAATTGTAGTTGAGGGTTGGTATCCTTTTGGCGGTCGTGGACACACAGCTGAGCTTTTAGGTGATGAGGTAATATCGAAAATTGCCAAAGCTCATTCAGTTAGTTCGGCACAAGTGATTTTAAGATGGAACTTACAAAAAGGCGTTGTAGTCATTCCCGGTTCCAGTAATCCGGATCATATACAGGAGAACACAGAGCTTTATGATTTTGAATTAACAGATGAAGAAATGGAACAAATCAATGCACTTAACAGGAATGAAAAGCACGATTGGTATTAGAAAACAGTTTATAATTCAGGAGGAAACATTATGAAAAAAATAGCTGCTGTTTTTATGACGCTGATGATTTTGCTAGGACTATCTGCTTGCGGCAGTAATGCGAAGCAAAAAGAATCAGGAAAATCTATAAATAATAAAGCTACAACACAGGAAAAAGAAATAGTAAAAAATGAGGACAACGAAACTAATAATATCTTAGTAGCATACTTTTCAGCAACAGGAACAACAAAAACTCTTGCAGGGTATGCGGCAGAGTATCTTAATGCGGATTTGTATGAGATAGTTCCAAAACAGCCATATACTGATGAAGATTTAGCATATTATACAGGCGGAAGAGCAGACAAAGAGCAAAATGACCCATCAATACGCCCTGCCATCTCCGGCTCTGTTGAGAATATGGAGAAGTATGATACTATCCTGCTCGGCTATCCTATATGGTATGGTCAAGCTCCGAGAATTATCAGCACTTTTTTAGAAAGTTACGATTTTTCAGGCAAGACCATTTTGCCATTCTGTACGTCTCACAGCAGTGATATAGGGTCAAGCGATACAGATCTGCATTCACTTGCGGCAAATGCAAATTGGCTTAAAGGTAAGAGATTTGCTTCAGATACTTCCAAAGAGATAATTAAAAAATGGTTAGATTCTAATGAATTAATTTCAAATGCCGACTCGAAAGTTGGCGTGTTTGATTTTAAAAGTCATACAGTTATGCTTAACAGCGGATATAAAATGCCTATTATGGGTATTGGTACTTACAGTCTTTCTGACGATGAGTGCTATAACTCTGTTACCGCTTTGTTAAAGTCCGGAGGCAGGTTAATTGACACGGCATATATGTATAAAAATGAAGCTGCCGTTGGCAGAGCGATACGTGATTCCGATGTTAAACGTGAGGAGATTTTTGTAATTACAAAGATTTATCCCACTCAGTTTTCCAATCCTGAAGCTGCTATTGAAGAAGCCCTCGAGAAACTCGATATTGGATATATTGATCTAATGTTGTTGCATCATCCCGGCGATGGAGATGTAGAGGCGTACAAAGCGATGGAAAAAGCAGTAAGCGAGGGGAAAATTCACTCTATCGGTTTATCAAATTGGTATGTAGAAGAATTGAAAGAATTTCTTCCGCTGATCAATATTACTCCTGCATTAGTGCAAAACGAAATTCACCCATATTATCAGGAAAACGATGTAATTCCTTATATTCAAAATTTAGGTATTGTTGTACAGGGTTGGTATCCGTTTGGTGGAAGAGGACATACGGCTGAGCTTTTAGGGGATAAAGTGATATCGAAAATTGCCAAAGCTCATTCAGTTAGTTCGGCACAGGTGATTTTAAGGTGGAACTTACAAAAAGGCGTTGTAGTCATTCCCGGTTCAAGTAATCCTAATCATATAAAAGAAAATCTTGACTTGTTCGGGTTTGAACTAACCAATGATGAAATGAAACAAATCAATGCGCTTAACAGAAATGAAAAACACGATTGGTATTAATGTTAAGTTTACAATACTTCATAAAATATACCGTTTAATAAATAATTTATATATAACATCGGCACGTTCACATAATTTATATAAAATATTTTAGTTCTGAATTTTAAGTTCCAAAACCGTGTGACGAGGGTTCAAATCCATCTGACCAGCCAGGATAAGTTAGTAAAAAAGCAATAAAATGAATAGTTTTTTATAGATGCTTTTTGCTGAATTTACGAAACTATAAGGACTCGAACTATCACCAACTAAATATTTGAAGAAACCAGGCATATAGAGGTAAAAAGTCTATGTGGCTTTTTTAGAAGAAGTTGAAAAATGAGCATATTTGACAAATGACGATGGTCAGGATATAATTGAAGAAACAGGAAGCGAAGTTTATCATAAATACTACGAAACAGAGAACAAAAAGTAGAGACGATTGGTGATAAAACAAAGACAACATATACAGATGTAAATGATTATTCAACAGTAGATTTTATGACTTGTGATGCTGCATATTTTAGTGTTAAAAAATAGAAAGGGTATTATTTTATGAAGAAATTCTTGTTTTTTATTTTACTAATATCAATATTATTCGCCTTTTGTTCCTGCTCAGATAAAACTTCGGGTGGGGATTATGACCACTTGGAGTATTTTACTGGTAAAGTCATTGAAGTAAAAGATGATAATACAGTACTTATCCAGATTACCAAGGAACGTGGTAATTATAAAGTGGACGATAAAGTTTATGTTCACTATGATGAAGCAGTTGTGAAAAATAAAAGTTTTGAATTTGAAAGTTCAAAAGGAATTCTCAATTCAAATTATAAGCCTGTTATTGGTGATGAAATTTATGTTCAGTCATTTCCAAAAGAAGAGTATAAAAAAATCGATGGATATGATTGTAGAGAAAGTGATGGTTCTATAATTAAATATGTTACTGTTGATGAAAGCTCAAAATAGAGGAGTTCATATTATTATGAAAAAGTATTTTTAATACTACTATTAATATCCTTAATTACAACAATCTTGCCTTTTAAATATTAAATTCCCATGCCTTTGATGTATTATCAAACTGCTTTTTCCTTTTAGATATCCTACAAATCCTGCTACACTCATCTTTGGTGGTACTTCTACTAGCATATGTACATGATCTGGACATACTTCTGCTTCTATTATATTTTCATTTTTCCATTCACATAGTTCCCTTAATATTTTTCTATTTCTACTTTGTACTCATTGTAGAATATCTATCTTCTATACTTCGGTGCAAACACTATATGATATTTGCAATTCCAGCTTGTATGTGCTAGACTGTTATTGTTATTTATTTAACAACTCTCCTTTTGATTTATTTTTTTGTACAGTGTGTCAGACCGTACTTTTTATTTTAATCAAAAGGAGTTTCTTTTTCAATACACCGCTTAAGTTCTACTGAACCCCCGGTACAACTGGGTGTTTTTACATTAATAAAAATGCCGGAAATGCCCTAATATAAAGGTTTTCCATGCATAAAAATAACGCCAATTGGACTTGTGGGTTCAAATGGCGTTAGGCATACCAAAATCAGCACCGAGAAATATTAGTACAATGCTAATCGGTTTTTAGGCAATTGCTAAAAATCAGATTTTTCCGCAATAAAAAACAGTCTTGGAAATCTGAATATAATCTGTCCGTTTTGCTGAACAGGATATGTATTTTTAGCTTTATCTAAAATATCCCGTTCAAATTCCTCTTTATCGATATTGTTGAGTTGATCAAGAAATGGACGCAATCCACTACCTTTGTACCATTCAACAATGCTTTCATGTGATGGCATCTTATGAAAATAAACAGTTTCCCATAAACGAAAATCACACGAAATTTCAGAAAGAGCATCAAAATATTCCTCTTCTTTCAAAGTATAAAATTCTCTCGAGATAGTAATCTTGTTTTTCCATTTATCTGATTCTGATACAGTCTTAAAGACATTATGCATTGGGTGCTTAGATTGTTCAGGTATCTGTACCGCAAGTAAACCATTAGCACTCAATAGCTGCATAAGGTTTTTAAGTAACTGCTTGTGATCAGGTATCCACTGAATACAGGCATTTGAAAAAACAACATCAAAATGAGAGTTGATATTTTGAAGTTCCTTTTCAGCATCCAATTTAATGAAATCTATATTGGGGTTATTTTTTCTTGCTATATCAAGCATATCGTCCGAGTTATCTATTCCGATGATCTTAGCTTTCGGAAATCTGTTTTTCAAAATTGCAGTGCTATTACCAATACCACACCCAATATCCAGAACACTTTGAATATTTTCATGTGTGATCGCATTAGCTAAATCAATAGCTGGTAAAGTCCGTTCACTCTTAAATTTACTATACTGTTCCGCATTCCAATTTGTCATATTAACAACTCCCACAAATTCCGATTTATAAGAGCAAGATAAGTGCTTGACCTCTGTCAATTAATATACACTATTGCTTCGAAAAAGTCAATGAATCATGAAAAACTGATTGTCGCAGAAATCCCCCAACCTATTTGCAAAAAAACATCAGAGCATAAAGGTTAATATTTATTTTTTGAATCATTACAACAATATAGACAACAGGTGTAAGTATTTGTAGTTAATACTTATTCTATATTAATTTAAACATAAATTTTTTAATCGAACTACTTAATACTAAAATAAACATTTAACAAGATTTTTGCTAAACTTGGCTCTGATATGAAAAAGCCAGACGCAACAACTGTTATTGAAAGCAGCCGCTTTAAAATTTGCCAGTTAATGAACTGATTTATGTGGGCAGAGCCACTCATACAAAGCTACGACGAAAAGGTATCTTTACCATTGGCAACCTTGCTAACACTGATCCTGAATTACTTCGTTTTTGGTTAGGTAAAATGGGAGTTGTACTTTGGCAGTTTGCAAACGGTCTTGATACATCTCCAGTTTCAAATATCGGAGCGAAATCTTTAATTAAAACTGTAGGCAACAGCACTACAACACCAAGAGATTTAGTTAGTGATGATGATATAAAAATAACGCTTACCGCACTAAGCGAAAGCGTTGCTGCAAGATTAAGAGAATATGGCTTTATCTGCCGTACTGTTTAGATTGGTATTCGTGATAACGAATTAAACTGGATAGAACGGCAAGGAAAACTTGAAATTCCAAACCGCACTGCAAAATCAATAAGTGAGCTTACTTATTCTCTATATAAAAAGAACACTAACGGAAAACCTATACGGTCGTTAAGCGTTCGTGCCTGTGACTTAGAGCCTGCTGACTATGTTCAGTTATCTTTGCTACCTGATGTTCAGAAGCTGCAAAAGCAGGAAAGTCTTGAAGCTGCTATGGATAAACTGCGTAATAGGTTCGGTTATTTCTCTGTTCAAAAAGGCTTAATGCTAACTGATAGAGAGTTATCAGACCTTGACGCTAAGAATGACCATATTATTCATCCGATGAGTTTCTTTAGTTAAGTTTCAGTATTTATTCTTTCTCGGTAATAGATTTCATAAATACTGAATTAAACTTTTGAAGTTGGTCATATACTATTCCATGT
>CANQCK010000007.1 GCA_947589185.1 uncultured Clostridia bacterium
GTCCCGAAACCCGCATAAATACTGGGGTTTTCTTACTTGTCGTTCGGTAAGGACTTCATTGTCGGGAACAATAATACGTCTCTTATTGAACCCGAATCGGTAAGCAGCATAACCAGTCGGTCAAGACCGAAGCCAAGTCCGCCTGTAGGCGGCATACCGTATTCAAGAGCTGTTATGAAGTCCTCGTCTACTTCGGCGTTTGCACCCTGAGCACGTTTTGCTTCAACCTGACGGACAAATCTCTCTTTTTGGTCAATAGGGTCGTTAAGCTCAGAGAACGCATTGCCCATTTCTCTGCAGTAGATAAAATATTCAAATCTCTCTGTAAATGCAGGGTTTTCAGGTTTTCTTTTGGCAAGAGGTGAGTTCTCAACAGGATAGTCGTAAATTATAGTCGGCTGTATTAGCTTGTCTTCAACAAAAGCGTCAAAGAACGCAATTAGAACGTGACCTTTTGTAGCTTTGTCACCCTCGTCAACTTCTACACCTTTTTCTTTAGCACAGGCTCTTGCGTCCTCGTCGGAATCCCAGTCGCTGTAGTCAACGCCTGCGTATTTTTTTACAGCCTCGACCATAGTTAAACGCTCCCAAGGAGCAGCCATGTTGATTTCCGTTCCCTGATAGGTTATAACATCACTTCCGCAGACTTTCTTTGTAATGGTGACGTACATATCTTCTATTAAGTCCATCATACCGTGATAGTCTGTGTAAGCCTGATACATCTCGATTGTAGTGAACTCAGGGTTGTGTGAGGTGTCCATACCCTCGTTTCTAAAAATTCTGCCGACTTCGTATACCTTGTCAAATCCGCCGACAATAAGTCTTTTCAGATAAAGCTCAGTCTCGATACGAAGATACATATCCAGGTTGAGAGCGTTGTGGTGAGTAACAAACGGACGTGCCGCCGCACCTATTTCAAGAGTGTGGAGCACAGGCGTGTCGACTTCAAGATAGCCGCGCTCGTCAAGATAGTTTCTGATTTCCTTTAAGATAAGACTTCTCTTTGTAAAGGTGTCCTTAACATCAGGGTTGCAGATAAGGTCAACGTACCTTTGACGGTATCTCTGGTCTCTGTCTTTAAGACCGTGCCATTTCTCAGGCAGAGGCAGCAGAGATTTTGACAAGAGTTTGATTTCTTTGGCGTGAATTGAAACTTCGCCACGCCTTGTTCTGAAAACAAAGCCTTCAACTCCGATAATGTCTCCTATATCCCACTTCTTGAACTCGGCAAAGGTGTCTTCTCCTATATCGTTCATTCTTATATAAACCTGAATTCTGTCGCTTCCGTCACGAACGTCTATGAAGTTCGCCTTGCCCATATCACGCCAGCTTACTATCCTTCCTGCTATGCGAACCGTCTTTTCCTTGAGCTTTTCAAGAGCGGCATTTTTAGCGTCTTCATCATCTCCTGCCTCAGCTATGATCTCAGCTTCGCTTTTTTCATACTCAGCCTTAGCGTCGGCATTTTTTATGGTTACGTCGTAGCTTGTTATTTCATATGGGTTTTCGCCCTTTGACTTTAATTCGTTCAGCTTGTCAATTCTGATTTGCTTTAGTCCGTTTATTTCCTCCTGAGAAATTTCTTCTTCAAGAGCAGCTTCAGTCTTAATTTCGTCACTCATTTGTATTTATGCTCCTTTTTGTTATGTTGTCTTAAAGGTTATCTGCTTATCTCTAAAATTTTGAATTTCAAAAGTCCTACCGGTGCTTCGACTTCAAAGATTTCCCCTACCTTTTTCTTTAAAGCAGCTTTTCCTATAGGTGAATCATCAGAAATTTTTCCGTTATCCGGGTCAGATTCGGTTGAACCCACGATTTGCAAAGTTTCTGTTGATTTAAGTTCCATATCCTCAATTTTGATCTTTGAACCGATTGAAACTTCTTCTAGTGATATATTGTCATCATCAACGATCACTGCGTTGGCAATCATCTGTTCAAGCTCTGTTATCCTGGCTTCGAGTATACCTTGCTCGTTCTTTGCCTCGTCGTATTCAGCGTTTTCCGAAAGGTCTCCGAATGAGCGTGCCTCTTTGAGCTTAGCCGCAACTTCGCTTCTTCTGACTGTTACAAGGTATTCTAAATCCTCTTCTAATTTTTTATAGCCTTCCTTTGATACAGATAAATTTTTTACTGCCATAGTTATATCTCCTCACGTTTGAATTTCAAAAAATATTAAGCCTTTTATAATACAGCTTATCAAAATATTATATAGTATATAACTCAAAAAGTCAAGATTGAATTGACGCAATATACCATTTGTCGAATTTTGTCGAAAAGTTTTTAATCTGATTGTCGAATTATGTTGTATAATGTAAAAAAGAAGTCTGATATTGTATTTTAACGGTTTAAATTACTCAGTTTTAAAGACAAAATAAAGTAAAAGGAGCGTATGGAAATGGAAAAGGTATTAAAGACGCAAAACTCAAAGGATAATTCAACCCGTTACAGTCTTATTGAAAGCGAAGTTCAGCTTGACGGCGAAAGAGCACTGACTTACGGCATTAGAATTGAAGGCGTAATATCGGGAAAGGAAGAAAAATCGGAAATTCTGGACATTACTACAAGCTGTGAAAAGGCGGAAATTTTGTTCAGGCTTATTGTTCGTTCAGAAATTACTCCTGTGACGTTAAAGGATGTTACTGAGGATTTTTTAAATGCTTAGATTGTGAATTCAAAGTTAAAAAAATTGAAAAGCGTAATTATATTATAGATCGTTAAAATACAGGTTCTTCTTGATCTTAATAAGAAAGAAAATAAACTTTATAACAACATTTTGATATATTTGGTATTTATACTTGAAATTAAACACTATATATGATATAATAACATAAATACAATGATAAGGAGAGCTAATTATGAGATGTCCATTTTGCAATTATGAGGACACAAAGGTAATCGACTCCCGTCCGAGCGATGAGAAAAAGAGACGCCGCCGTGAATGTACAAACTGCGGCAGGAGATTTACCACATATGAAGTTGTTGAAAAGCCTACTTTAATGGTTTATAAAAAAGACGGCAGTTTTGAGCCGTTTGAAAGGGAAAAGATTATCAAAGCCATCGGCAATGCTATAAAGAAGCGTCCTGTAAGCGTTGAAGATGTAAACGCTTTGGTCGATGAGATCGAGAATACTTACGCAAACGCTATGCAGACCGAAACAACTACAAGCGAAATAGGCGACAAGGTTCTGGCTGGACTTAAAAAGCTGGATCATGTAGCATATGTGAGATTTGCGTCTGTATACAAGGATTTTAACGACTTAGATAGCTTTATTAAGATAATTGCGGAAATCAGTTAGCTTGAATTATCAGAAAATACTGTGAAGGTATGGGAACTCATTATTGAAAATAAGAGTAATTCCGTACTTTATTGTTTCACATTCAGAATACAGTTCTTCACTGTCTTTCAATAAAAGGGCTTTTAGCTTTGCACAGGAGGCTGAAATATCCTCTAGGCAAGAGCTTTCTACAAGAAATGAAACACAAATATAATATTTTTTCCACGACCGGCTGAACTCTTCGATTTTTTCGAGAGCTTGGTCGGTTTTTTTGTCTTCGGCGAATTCTGTTACATAATCGAGAGTTTCAATAAGCTGCTGATTTTTATTATATATTAAAAACAAAGAAATAACAGAACCCGAAATTATTATAACAAGTATAGTTATACAAAGGATAAGCCTTTTCAATTAATATCCTCCTTTTTGACCAGTTTGTAATTTTTATCTTCATCGCACGACATAAGAAACACATCTGATACTTCGACCTTATTTTTTTTGAGAATTTCATTCACAAACCTCATATCTAGCCCTAAGAATTCAATAGCTCCGTGCATAACAACTCCGTCGTCAATTAATATCTGAGGCGGATTTTTTGTTTCGCTGTAAAGCTCAATGTCAGATGGGGAAAGCGGACTGTAATCGTTTTTTTGCATAACGCTTATTTTTCCTGTTGTTTCAACGACCGCATACTGAACTTCGCTTATATCGAAAATATTATAATCGTGCAGGCTTTCCATCAAGTCGTCAACGGAGTATCTCAGTTTTTTCATCTGTTTCTGGTCAATTACCCCGTTTGAAATAATTACCTTTGGGCTTCCCGATACTATCTGTCTTAGCTTTCTCGAACGCAGGGTGAGTGCAGACATAATAACGTCTAAGCTGACGAGCGTGAGCATAGGAATAATTCCCGTTGTCATCGGTATGGTAGTATCCTCGATCGGAAGAGTGGCTATGTTTGATACAAGAATGGTTATAACCAGCTCCGACGGCTGAAGCTCGCCTATCTGACGTTTTCCCATAAGACGTATTGAAAATATTACAAGTGCATAAAGAATGATAGCTCTGAAAAATACTATAAGCAAATTAAAGCACGTCCTTTCAAAGAATTAAAATGCCTATAAATAACTTTTCCAAAATAACAGATTATACACATAGGTATATCTTTTATTTTTAAATGAGAAAATTTCGTATAAATTTTGAAAATACACTAATATTAACTAATGAATATTAGAATATTATGCAGATTAACCGTGATAAATAAAGGAGGAATGGCAGTGGAACAGAAAACGGTTGTAAAGGTAAATGAAAACAATTATGAAACGGCACTTATTTCAAAAAATCTGAAGCAGGCACTTTTGGATCTAAAAATAATATCGGGCAAGACAATGGATCTTAACATTATGGAAGTTGAGATCTCAGAGCATAAGTGTGCTGTTGTTTCAATAGAGGGAATGGCGTCGACATCGGCAATGGCGGAGCTTATTTACAGACCGCTTATGGAGTTTAGAGTTAAGGGCTATGCGACGGAGGACGATGTTTTTAAATTTCTCACCAAACAGAGTCTTTTGTCGGCTGAGAGAAAAATTTTGACGACTTACGGCGAGGTTTTTCTGACTTTGTTTTCAGGCTTTGCAGTGGTGTTTATAGACGGCTGTGACAAGTGTGTTGCATATGGGATTCAGGGTTTTGACAAGCGTTCTATAGAAGAGCCGACAAGCGACGGTAATTTAAACGGGGCACACGAAGGCTTTATTGAAACTATAAGAACAAACATATCTCTTATCAGAAGAAGGCTTAAAACTCCAAAGCTGCGATTTGATATGCAGCAGATAGGCAGCGACAGCAAAACGGACGTTTGTGTAGCGTATATTACTGACAAGGCACCGCAGGGAGTTATAGACAAAGTCAAGGAAAACCTCAATAAAATAAATCTTGATACTATTATAACGACAGGGTATGTCGAGCCGTTTTTGCAGGGGAAGCACAAAAGCCTTTTTTCAAATGTTTTGTCAACCGACAGACCTGACGCTTTTTGTGCTAAACTGAACGAGGGCAGAGTAGGTATTTTGGTAGACGGAGTTCCGCTTGCACTTATATGCCCGTCACTGTTTATAGAAAACTTTCAGACGATTGACGATTATGTGAACAAGCCTTTTTATACGACTTATATCAGATGGATAAAATATATTGCATTTTTTCTTGCAATAGCACTTCCGGGATTATGCGTAGCAATTGCTACAAACCACCCTGAAATTCTCACTCACAAGTTTTTGATGAATCTTGCCGCCAGCGAGGAGGTCACGCCGTATTCGTTTTTCTTTGAAGCGGTTATCATTACAATAATGTATGAGTTGATGAGAGAAGCAGGCATAAGACTTCCTAAAGCCATAGGCGGAGCAGTATCTATAGTAGGTGCCTTAATTATCGGGGACGCAGCAGTTTCAAGCAGTTTAGTGTCTGCACCGCTGCTTATTGTAATTGGACTTACAGCAACTGCGTCGTTTGTCATTCCGAATCTGAACCCGCAGACTTCAATTTTCAGAATGCTGTTTATATTAGCAGGCGGATTTGCCGGTCTTTTCGGGGTAACGCTTTGCTTTGCATTTATGCTTATTAACATCTCAGCTCTTGAAAACTATGGAGTTCCGTATAATGCTCCGATCTCTCCGTTCACCTTCAGGGCAATGCGTGATGTTGTTACCAGACCAAGCTTTTTAAAGCTGGGCAGGTCAAAGACTATAGTTGAGGACCTAAACGGAGCGAAAAAGATTTAGTTAAAATCAAAAGATGATTAAGGAGGATTGTTTCTTAACGAAACAAGGTTATATATGAGAAAAATATCTTTTGGACAAATGGTTGTAATTCTTTTTTTATCAAGAATTTTTTATACTATGACATTTATACCCTTTATGTATAGTGACGTTACTTGTCAGATCATAGGTTTTTCAATTTGTACAGCTATAGAGTGTCTGGCTGTTATACCTATAATCGTATTATACAAAAAGCATCCGGATAAAAATATATGTCAAGTGATATATGAAAAATCAAAGCTTCTGGGAATACTGACTTGTGTTGTTTTTGCTTTGGCAGCCGTATTGGTTATTAATCGTCTGTTCAGATACTTCGGGTATTTTGTATATGCGACTTTTCCCGACTTTTTGCCGACGTGGCTTGTGATAGGAGCAGTTGCGGCAGTATCTTTTTATGCCGCTTTTCAAGGAATTGAGGCTATTGCAAGAAGTGCCGGAATAACCTTTGCTTTTTTCGTTCTTTCATTTATAATTGTTATTTTGGCTCTTTTGGGTAAAATGTCGTTTAGCAATGTCATTTACGACTATCCTAAATTCGACGATATATCACATGAGATTTATTACGAGATGTCAAAGTTCAGCGAGCTTTTGCTGTTTCCAATTTTATACCCGTATGTAAAAGAAAAGGCGGGCAAGAGCATCTATGGTGCATTGGCGTTAAAGCTGATTTTTGTCTATGTAATAACCGCTGTATGTGTGCTCACTCTCGGCAGCTTTTTGAACATCAGCAAATTCCCGTTCTTTGATTTGGGAACCTACGCCGAAACCTTTATAATCGAAAGACTGGATGCATTTTTACTTCCGGCGTGGATCTTGGTTGCCTTTATAAAGACTTCACTACTTCTGTTAGTTGGAAAAATTGCGTTGTCAACGGGATTTAAAAGAGTTAAATCAAATGTGTTCCTTCTTGTTTTAACAGTTGCCGCTTATGCTGTTTCTCTGCCTTCCGTTTTGCAGGAAAAGTGGAATATCGGAGTGCTGGACAAGACTGTTATCACGATTTTTTTAATAGTACTGGGCGTATTGCTGCCACTTGTTTTTTGCTTTGGAAAGGGTGATGAAAATGAAGCGGAATAGAGTTTGTCTGAAAAAACTTTTGATAATTCCTGTTTGCGTATTATTCATTTTCAGTTTAAGCTCGTGCAATGCAACAGGAAAATATAAAAAAAGAGATATTGATGAGAAGATCATCGTTCATGCTCTGGGAATAGATATGACAAAAGACGGCAAATTTGAAGTCACGCTGCAAATGCTTGTGCAGCAGGGTACAGGTTCTAATACGCCTATAGACCCGTCTAAAGCAAACAGTGCAACTGTTTCACAAGTCGCAGAGACCATTCCTGCGGCTATTGAACAATGTGAGACCGACTTGGGTAAAAAAGCCTTTTTGGGTCATTCCGAGCTGATTTTGCTGGGCAAAAGCGTAACCGACTTAAACCCTATCCTTGATTATTTCATAAATGCCGAAGGAATTTCTTTGGGAACATTTATGGCTTATACAGATATTACGGCAAAAGAAATTCTGAATATAAAGGTAACAAGCGGAACATATTCTGCGGAGGTCTTAAAGGAGATATTTGAAGAATCCCAAAAGAACGGAACGAGTACCGAGTGCGAGCTTATAAGGCATATAGACAATATCGAGAACACAAACGGTACTACCGTTATGCCTATCATAAAGAAAATCAAGAATGATAAAAAGTCGTCAAATGAGAAAGAAGACTCAAGCTCTGATATAAAATTCGGAGAAACTGAAGATGACAAGAGTAAAAACAAATCAAGCAATGAAAAGGTCGGCGGCGGAAGTTCAGGATCGGAGAGCAGCTCTGAAACTGAAGGCGGCTCAGGCGGCGAAGAATCAGGTTCAGGCGGAGGAAGCTCGGAGGAAGCCGAAGTAACAGCATTTTATATAGACGGAGCGGTAATTGTCAAGGACAAAAAGCCAAAGAGCGTTATGTCAAGAGATGAGGTCATAGGCTTGTCATTTTTGAATAACGGGGTCGCAGAGCAGACAATTGATGCAAAGATGGGGGATACTCTTACTTCGGTAAGTGCGGCAAGCGTTAAGAAGCAAACTGGCGTAAGTATGAAAAATGACAGAATTGTTATAGATGTAAATTTAACCATTGCGTATGAGTTTAATAAAACATTTTCGTATAAGGAACAAAAAGAGACGGGACAAAAAGCTGCGGAGCGTATTCACTCTCTGTGCCAAGAGGCGATTGACAAGGCTTTAAAGGAGGATAATGCTGATATTTTTGAAATTCACTCTCTGCTGAACCACAACGATTACGCCGTGTATGAAGAGTATAAGAAAAACCCTGAGGAAATTTTAAAAAGAGTTGATATAAATGTAAGCATCAATCCTCAAATATAGTTTGCATTTTTACGGGGAATATGGTATACTTTTTTTATCTATTATGGTAAAGGGAGCTGTACTGAGTGATTAAATTTGAAAATCATATTGGCAAAATTCATATTTCTAATAAATATTTGGTTTCTCTTATTGGAAATACAGCGTCGAATTGTTTCGGTGTTGTCGGAATGAACACATTCGGGCCAAGACAGAGGATAAGCTCTCTATTAAAAAAAGAACAATCCCTGAAAAACGGAGTTATTATTCACCAGACTAAAAATGACGAACTTATTATTGATTTGCACATAACTGTTTCATACGGGGTGAACGTTTCAACAGTCGTAGAAAGCATTATGGAAAAGGTGCAGTATACCGTAGAGACTGAGGCGGCGGTTAAGGTTGCAAAAATTAATGTTTTTGTCGATGAGATGCAGTCTTAGCTAAGGGGGACAGTTTTGTGATTGATGGTAAAACACTTAGGGACGCTTTTATCAGTGCAGCAAACAGTATAGCAAATCAGAAAACAGACGTTGATGAGCTTAATGTATTTCCCGTTCCGGACGGAGATACGGGAACAAATATGTCTATGACAATGGGGAATGCTCTTATTGTGCTGGAAAGAATGCGTGACGACGTTACTGTAAGTGAGGTGGCAGAGCAGACTGCTTCTGCCTTGCTGAGAGGAGCGAGAGGAAATTCAGGAGTAATTCTGTCTTTGATTTTCAGAGGCTTTGCAAAGGGTTTTAGCGGCAAAAAGGAAGCTTCAATAAGCGATTTTGTTTCGGCACTTGATCAGGGCGTTTCGGGTGCGTATAAATCTATAATGAAGCCTACTGAAGGTACGATCTTAACAGTAGTAAGGCTTGCAAGCGAAAGAGCTGCCGCTGTTTCTGTTTTGGCAAAAGACGAGGTATCTCTTTGGGAAGAGGTCTGCTCATCGGCAGGAAAAGCACTTGAGAATACGCCGAATTTACTTCCTGCACTTAAAAAAGCCGGCGTTGTTGACGCAGGCGGTAAAGGTCTTTTGATTATATTTGAAGCTATGTTAAACGTCTTTAAGGGCGGTGAGACTGTAAAGCCTGACGTTCCCTCAGAAAAGAAGACGGTTACAATTGACACGTTTTCGTCGACGGTAGGAGATTTTGACGAGGAGATAAACTTTACCTACTGTACTGAAATGCTTATCAACAAAGCAAGCGGCAGCGATGACTGTTCAAAGTTGAGAGCTTATTTAGAAACAATTGGCGACTGCGTTGTTGTAGTTGACGATGATGATATTATAAAGGTTCACGTTCACACAAACCACCCGGGCAAAGTTATTGAAAGAGCACTTAAATTCGGCACTATAAATCTTCCTAAGATCGAGAATATGAAAATGCAGCACGAACAGCGTATAATCGACGCTAAGGTTCCCGAAACCAAGCCTGTTAAGCCGATAAAGGAATACGGATTTGTGGCTGTGGCGGCGGGTCACGGAGTTGAAGCTCTGTTTGAAGACGTCGGCGTGGACTGCATTGTAAGAGGCGGACAAACTATGAACCCGTCAACGGAAGATATTTTAGCGGCAATCAATAAGTGTCCGGCAGAGACAGTTTTTGTACTGCCTAACAATAAGAATATAATTATGTCCGCCGAGCAGGCAGGAAAACTCGCAGACAGAAAGGTTTGCGTACTCCAGACTAGAACCATTCCGCAGGGAATGAGTGCTATGCTTGCCTTTGACGATGTGGCTGACTTTGAAACCAACAGACTTGAAATGACTCATGCACTCGAGAGGGTATCAACGGGTCAGATAACTTACGCAGCCCGTGACAGCGATTATGAAGGTCATAAGATAAAGAAAAACGAAATTCTGGCTCTGGAGAACGGCAAGCTCTCTTTTGTGGACAAGGATGTATCAAAATCGGCGTTCAAGCTGATAAAGAAGCTGGTTAAGGGCGACACTTCGTATATTACTATAATTCAGGGAAGCGATGTTTCAGACGAGGACGCAAAAGCCTTAAAGGAGCAGGTCGAGAGCAAGTATCAAAATGCTGAAGTTTTATTGATAAACGGCGGACAGCCTGTTTATTATTACATTCTGTCTGCGGAATAATAAAGTATAACAGAAAGGAAAAATAATATGACAAACAGCTATGAAAGTCCGTTTTGCACAAGATATGCAAGTAAGGAAATGCAGTATATTTTTTCGGCTGATAAAAAATTCACAACATGGAGAAAGCTATGGGTTGCTCTTGCAAGAGCAGAGATGAAGCTGGGATTACCTGTTACGCAGGAGCAAGTAGACGAGCTTGAGGCTAATATTGATAACATAGATTATGAATGTGCCGCAGAGCGTGAAAAACTTGTCCGCCACGACGTTATGGCACACGTTTATACATACGGTAAGGCTTGTCCGAATGCAAAGGGAATAATTCATCTCGGAGCCACATCTTGTTATGTAGGCGATAACACCGATATTATAGTAATGCGTGACGCACTTAATGTTTTAAAAAGAAAGCTTGTGGGGGTTATCGGTCAACTTGCTGAATTTGCTGAAAAGTATAAGGCTATGCCCTGTCTTGCCTATACTCACCTTCAGCCTGCACAGCTTACTACAGTAGGAAAAAGAGCGACTCTTTGGTGCAACGAGCTTTTGATGGATATTCAGGAAATTGATTTTAGGCTGAACAATCTAAGGCTTTTAGGCTCAAAGGGAACAACAGGCACACAGGCGTCTTTTATGGAGCTTTTTGAGGGCGATACCGAAAAGATCAAGGAGCTTGAGAAAATGATAGCTGAGGAAATGGGATTTGACGGTGTTGTACCTGTTTCGGGGCAGACATACTCAAGAAAAGTCGATTCGGCAATTATTTCAACGCTGTCGGGAATTGCCCAGAGCTGTATGAAATTTTCAAACGACATAAGAATTCTCCAAAGCTTTAAAGAGATCGAGGAGCCGTTTGAAAAGAATCAGATAGGCTCGTCGGCAATGGCTTATAAAAGAAACCCTATGCGATGCGAGAGAATAACTTCTCTTTCGAGATATATAATTTCAGATATGCTGAACCCTGCATTTACGGCGGGTACACAGTGGTTTGAAAGAACTCTTGACGATTCTGCAAACAAGAGGATTTCTGTTGCGGAGGCATTTTTGGGCGTTGACGCAGTGCTTAACCTAATGCTCAATGTAACAGACGGGCTTGTGGTTCACGAGAAGATTATCGAAAAACGTGTTATGGCTGAACTTCCGTTTATGGCGACCGAAAACATAATGATGGACGCTGTTAAAAAGGGCGGTGACCGTCAGGAACTGCACGAGAGGATTCGTGAATACTCTATGAAGGCGGGTTCAAGGGTAAAAGACGAGGGTCTTGACAATAATTTGTGCGAGCTTATTTTAAACGACCCGATGTTTATGATTTCAAAAGAGGAAATGGACGGCATTATGAAGCCTGAAAACTTTATAGGAAGAAGTGTTTCTCAGGTTGACGAGTTTATAGAAAACTGCGTAAAGCCTGTTTTGGATAAAAACAATTTCAAGCACGAGAGTGTAGAAATAAATGTTTAGTTACTAGAAACAAAAGGCTAGAGACAAGAAAGATGCCAAAAGCCGGGAGCAAGAAAGGAGCAGAGTGAATATGTCAAAGCAAAAGATAATATATATAATTGCCGGAGCGGCTTGCTCGGCATTGACTATTCTGATGATAGTGCTTGTTGCAACAGGCTGGGGAAGCGTTGCGCTTGTTATCGGACCGTTTGCTTTTGCGGTAGCGTTTTTTGCAAGTGCGGCATCTATTAAGACATCTGCACAGAAAAAGAAAATAGAAGAAATGAAAAAACAGAAAAAAAGACTTGCCAAGAAAAAGCAAGAAGAAGAGAAATATGTATCACCGTTTTTCAGAGATTAAACATTGAAAAACAATTTAAGATAAAGAAAGGAAATAAAATAATATGAAAATTGAAACACAATGTCTTCATGAAGGTTACACCCCTAAAAACGGAGAGCCGAGAGTTGTACCGATAGTGCAAAGCACTACATATGTATATGATTCCACAAAGGCAGTAGGCGACGTATTTGATGATCCTACGCTCAGTCTAATATACTCAAGGTTTGAGAACCCTACCACAGACGCAATCGAGAAGAAAATCGCTGCACTTGAGGGCGGTGTTGCCGCAATGTGTACATCAAGCGGACAGGCGGCGTCACTTATTTCTATTTTAAATCTTTGCTCGGCAGGAGACAGCTTTATAGCGGCTTCAACTATTTACGGCGGAACAATAAACCTTTTTGCGGTAACTCTGAAAAAGCTGGGTATAGAGTGTATTTTTGTAAATCCTGACGCTTCAGACGATGAGCTGCGCAAGGCTTTTAAGCCGAATACCAAGTGCGTATTCGGGGAAACCATTGCAAATCCTGCACTTACAGTTCTGGATATTGAAAGATTTGCAAAAATTGCTCATGAAAAGGGTGTGCCGCTGATAGTTGACAACACCTTTGCAACGCCTGTTTTGTGCCGTCCAATCGAGTGGGGAGCAGATATTGTTATCCATTCGACGAGCAAGTATATGGACGGTCATGCAGTTCAGGTGGGCGGAGTTATTGTGGACAGCGGTAAGTTCGATTTCACAAACGGGAACTTCCCTGATTTCACTGAGCCTGACGAGAGCTATCATGGAGTCGTTTATACTAGGGATTATGCTTTTGCACCGTTTATTGTAAAGGCGAGAATGCAGCTTATGAGAGACTTTGGCTGTTATCCTGCGGCTAATTCATCTTTCCTTTTAAATCTCGGGCTTGAAACCTTAGCAGTGAGAATGAAACAGTACTGCGAAAACGCATTAAAGATTGCAAAGTTCTTTAAAGAGCAGGATAAAATAGAAGAAGTTATCTATCCGTCATTAGAGGGCGATAAATATTATGAGCTTGCGAAAAAATATGTTCCGATGGGTTCGAGCGGAGTAATTTCAATCGTTGTAAAGGGCGGAAGAGATAACGCTATAAAGTTTATGGATGCACTTGAACTTGCTTCTAACGAGGTTCACGTTGCCGACATAAGAACCTGCGTTTTGCACCCTGCGTCTGCTACTCACAGACAGCTGACAGACGAACAGCTTGTTGCGGCAGGTATTAACGGAGGAATGATAAGATTTTCCTGCGGTCTTGAGAATGTTGAGGATATTATCGCCGACATTCAAAAGGGATTAGATGCGATAGATTAATATAAAAAAGATGCCAGATACAAGAAGCTAATGCAAAAGATAAGTTCTTGCTTCTTGCCACTGGCTTCTTGTTTCTAAAGGCTCAGGTTTCCCTGAGCCTTTAATGTAGATAAATTATATAGTCTATTTTCTAGGGGCAGCCCTCTCTTGCAGGGCATGCCCCTCTTTAAAAACAGTCCACTGGACTGTTTTTAAATTCATCCTATGCGGAGCGCACTCCGTAAAAGAATTTCGCCGACGGTTTGTCGGCTACAGGGCTCCGCCCTTGACCCGCAAGCCTTTTGAAAAAGGCTTGACCGAAAACTTTTAGTCGATTACGCAAAACCTTTTCGACAGATTGAAACTTCTTAATTCCTGAGCTTCTAGGTCATTTTCTCACGCATGGACAAGAGCAGTTTTTTCTCCCGCCTTGAAACCTGAACCTGCGTCATATTGAGTATTTTTGCTGTTTCTGTTTGTGTTTTGTTCTGAAAATATCTGAGGTATAAGAGTTTTGCGTCTTTTCTGTCAAGTGACGACATAATTTGTTTGAGCGTTAAGTTGTTTGTGATTTCCTCGTCAGGGGCGGAAACAGGAATATCTATCTCACAGGAAGAGTCGTCCTCATAGCCTCCTGACGCAAGACTAAGCGGCGGCAGAGAAACATTAAGTGCCTCGACAACATCTTCTTCGGGAATATCTGCGAGTTTTGCGAGTTCTTCAATTGTTGGCTCTCTGCCCTTTGTACGGATAAAGCGTTCTCTTATCTGAGTAATCTTGAGAGACAATTCTTTTAGACCCCTTGAAACCTTGATAGTTCCTCCGTCTCTGAAAAGTCTTTTTATTTCTCCCAGAATTACCGGAACAGCATAGGTTGAAAACTTCACGCCTCTAGTTTCGTCAAAGCCCTTAGCCGCCTTTAAAAGACCGATACAGCCTGCACTGTAAAGGTCGTCATAATCTATGCCTTTAGAACGAAATTTGTTCGCACACAGATGAACAAGACCTAAATTATCCTCTATAAACTTTTTGTTGCTTTCAAGTCCAATCATCTTAATATCCATTCCTGAATAAAATTTTTATGTATGCGGCTGATTTTTACTTATCCAGCTTTGTTCTCAGCTTTTTTGTGAGAATAACCGAAGTTCCTTTTCCTTCCTTGCTTATTACTCTTAGCTTGTCCATAAAGCTCTCCATAACTGCAAATCCCAGACCTGCACGCTCCTCCTCAGGGGAGGTAGTAAAGAGAGGTTCCATTGCCTTTTTGACGTCGGGAATTCCGCAGCCGTGATCTTTTATTTTTATGTAAATTTTGTTGTCATCATAAATTCTGGCGACGAGCTCTATCTTTCCGATTTCGTTTTTATAAGCGTGTACTATTGAATTTGTCACCGCCTCTGAAACGGCGGTTTTTATATCTGAAATTTCATCGACCTGCGGGTCTAGCTGAGACGCAAAGCCTGACACCGCAAGACGTGAAAACCTTTCGTTTTCCGAAAGACTGGGGAAACTGACTTTTATTTCATTAATAACCTTTGCTTTCTTTTTTGTCATTATTTAAGTCTCCTTTTTTATGTTTTCGTCAGAATTATTGTCTGTATCGCTGCTGTCTCTCTGAACGCTGATTTCTGCCGATTCTGCCTGAATAGATAGCTTGTCAGAATTTTTGGCAGATTCTTTTGCCTTTTGCATTTGAGAAAGCGGAACGTCTATGTTGACGATTTTAGCAAGTTTATTTATCCCCGCAACAAGCATTACCTTTTTTATAAGCGGAGGAGGATTTTGAATAAATACCTTTCCGCCTCTTTCATTCTGCAGTTTGTATCTCCCCATAACCAGACCTATACCTGAGCTGTCCATAAAATCTACTTTTGAAAAGTCGAGATAAAGGTTGGTCGGGTTGAGCTTCTGAACATTTATGTCAATTTCTTTTCTTATCTCTTTTGCACTGTGGTGGTCGATCTCTCCGCTTATAAAAGCAGTTAGCTTTGATTTTTCTTCAACCTCATCATAAAGTTTAAGTCCCAAGTTTATTTCATCTTCCTTTCTCTTTGTTTAAGCTGTAAAGCCTGTCCGAGTTACGTTCTGATAAAATAATAACAGCCTTTGACTAAAAAATATGTCAAAAGCTGTTTTTGAAAATATTGTATTTTGCTGATTTTCTGTGATGAAAAACAACCCCGAATTTCAATTGAATTCGAGGTTGTACTTATACTTATTTACTTTGTTTCAATCTTTTGCTTATAATATAACATATAGTTTCAATTGTAATTATTACCACAAAAGCAATTGGGAATATAATCATTCTTGTGAAAAAATATATCATAATAGTTAATGTGACTGTTAAGCTGTTAAATACAGTGAGAAAAGGATGACTTTTATTTAATGCCGATATGCCTGCAATAAATAGTAATATGGCAACAGAAAACCATACCTCACTTGCATATTCAAAGTGAACCGCCGCACAGCCGGCTAATGTTGATAAAATACTAAGTATTATAAGCGTAATTGATGTTTTTTTCATAAATTGTCTCCTTTTCTCTATTTACTTTACTTATTATTACATTTACCAAGTGCTGTGCCTATGTCTGGGATTTTAGGTGTAGAATAAAAAGTTGAATCCCCCGTTATCGGGGGATTTTAATTAATGCTTTAGAGTTCTTACTTTTGAATAATATCCATAGCGTCTTATGCCCTTAATATTTTTATAAGCACGAATTCTGAATTTTGCCGAAGTTTTTTTAGCAAGTGTGAATTTGTATTTAACGTTTTTCTTTCCCTTATTATTTTTAACAATATACCACTTTTTAGTTGACTTGTTGTATTTCTGGATCTCATAACCTCCGGCTCCGTCGCACGCTTTCCACTTCAGGTTACATTTATTTCCGCTGAATGAATATTTAATAGAGGTGACCTTAGCAGGTACAGTCAGAATACTGTATGCCGAACTCCTTTCGCCTGCCCATTTTATTTCTCCTGCAAGTTTAAATGCCTGCACCTTGAATTTATATTTAGTACCCTTTTTAAGTCCTTTAATAGTTGCGTAGTTGTGACCTTTTCCTAAAACGCTCTTGCAGACGACATATTGCTCTTTGGCAGTGTCATAGCGAAGAACCTGATAGCCCGAACCCTTATCAACTTTTTTCCAGGTAAGTTTAAGAGCTTCAGGAGTTATTTTTGAATATTTGGGCTTGCCTGCCTTTTTAGGCGTAGTAGCTGCTGTTAAAGTTGATGAATTTATAAGAGGTTCAACTGCTCCGTTTTCGTTAACGGTGTAGCCCTGAACTCTGAATTTATAAACGGTTGAATAGTCAAGACCTGTTATCTTAGCAGTGACGATGTTGCTGTCTGAAATCACTTTTATCTGTGACCACTCTTTTTTATTTGAGTTATACATATATACATAGTAACCGTTGGCAGTTAAAAGTTTGTTCCATTTTAATGAAATAGATTTTTTGTCTGCCGCAGTCTGAATCAGACCGGTTACTTTTTTTAGATTAACGCCAAATGTAATAGTCGAAGAATAAGCACCATAAATTTTTTCAGTACCGATAAGCTTGAACGCTCTTACTTTATATTGACGTTCTGCGGTTGAATAAGGCTCTACAACAGTAAATTTGTTAGATTTAGTCGTTCCCAGTGAGACCCAAGTGCTTGTTGCCTCGTCATAAGTTTTTACCTGATATTTGTAAGCTCCTGCCGCACGGGTCCATGAAAGAATAAATTCAGAAGGACTTGTTGTGCTTGGAGTGGCTGTAAGGTTTGTTACCTGATGAGGCTTTGTAAGGTAGTTTTTGTTGACGTCAACGCTGCCCCTGATTCCGTTGATTGTTGCTCTTGAAGAATATTGCCACATACTGAACTCACCGGAATAATCTGTGCTGGTATTGTAGTGGGCAAGCCATATTGCGAACTTTTTTGCAAGAGCAACGCCGTCGATATAGTTTTCAAGCCAGGTTTTATTTGCATAAACTCCGCCTGTGTAATTTGCACTTTGAACTCTGTTTGCAAACGCTTTGCATATATTGGTTTTCTCTGCTTTTGTAAGACCGCTTGAATCAAGTCTGCCTTTTGGATTGGCATTTTCAATATCTATGTAAATAGGAAGCGTAATGTCATAACCTTTTACTGCATTTTTACAAAAGTCTGCTTCTTGTTTTGCCTCTGTCTCTGTTATTGCCTGTGTGTAGAAATAAACTCCTACCTGCAATCCTGCCGCTAAAGCACCTTCTATATTTTGTTTGAAGTATGAATCTGCAACGATTTCTCCTGTTCCCCAGCCTCTATATCCGCATCTGATAATTGCGTAGGATATTCCCGCAGCTTTTACCTTGTTCCAGTCAATTGGTGTTGAATATGCCTGATACATCGAAACGTCGATACCGTCAACAGAATTAACACCAACTAATGCAGGGGGGGTTGTGGGCTGTGTAACTCCGAATTTCTTTGCCCTTGAATTGGCAATCGGAGATACGTCCATATACTTTTTATATAACGGGTCATTATTCATTGCAAATTCGTTTGAAACCTCAGAACTTTGTAAGATTTTCAACCCGTCAGTGTAGTCTTTAGTGTCATCATTTTTTATGTCATCTTCGGTAATTTCATTTTCAGCAGAGTTTTCATTGCCGGAATTATATGATGTTATTGAGTCATCAGGTGTTCTTGAGATTTCTTTTGTTTTCGACGAATAACCGATAACAGCCGACTGCACTAAAACAGTACAAACCAAGAAGCTCAAGATCCCGGTTCTGAATAGTTTTTTCATTTTTTAACCTCCGATATTTTTCTTAAATATAATTTTAACATATATTATTATTTCTTGTCAAATTACAGGGAACATAATTTTCTATTTACCATAGTGCGAAAATTCTAGATTTATCCATATAAAAGACCAAGTTCCTGACGGCTTTCAGTATTTATAATGTTACATCTTTGCATTGGCAAGCATTAGCTTGATTCTGTTTTCCTGATTAACTTTTGTCGCACCCGGATCGTAGTCGATAGCTACAATGTTAGCGTCAGGGTAAGCGTTTTTAATGACTCTTGACATTCCCTTTGCTACAATGTGGTTAGGCAGACATCCGAACGGCTGAGTGCAGATTATATTCTTTGTTCCCGACTCCGCTAAAGCTGCCATTTCAGCGGTTATAAGCCAGCCCTCGCCCATTTTTACGCCTTGATTTATGTACTTGTCAGCGTAGTGTCTGAGGTGTTCAAAATCGTGAGGAGGTTCAAACTCTCCGTGTTCTTTCATTATCTTTATCTGCTGTTTCTGAAACTTATATAGAACATCGTAACCGATTTTGAAAAGAGCGGTGGTTTTTGTTTTAGCGTCATACAGCTTTTCATCGGTGACAGTGTTTGACGCACAGTAAAGAACAAAGTCAAGAAGTCCCGGAACATTAGGCTCGCAGTCCTCCTGAATCAGAAAATCGCAGAGATGATTGTTCGCTAAAGGTGAATATTTCACATAGATTTCACCAACAATGCCTACTTTGGTTTTTTTCTTTTTTGTTCTTTTGATAGATGAAAAGTCGTCTAAAATACTTCTGTAAATTTTCTTTGTATTGAAGTATCTGTTTTTGCGAAGTAAAACTGACAGTTTCCTCTGCCAGTTGCTAAGAACTCTGTCGGTGCTTCCCTTGTGAATTTCATAAGGCTTGCACTGATAATACAACGACATAAGCATATCGCCGTACATAACCGCATAAACGAGTTTGAGAGCGATAATTGGAGTTATTTTAAAAGCAGGATTTTTTTCAAGACCTGAAAAATTTAGAGAAATAACCGGCACCTGCGGAAACTCTGCCGAAAGAGACTTGCGAAGCAGGTGCAGATAGTTAGACGCTCTGCATCCTCCGCCCGTCTGCGAAATCAAAAGGGCAGTTTTATTAACATCGTACCTTCCACTTTTTAAAGCGTCCATAAACTGACCGATAACAAGCAGTGCAGGATAGCAGGTATCGTTGTGAACATTTTTAAGTCCCTCGTCGATAACAGATCGAGTCGAGGTTTGCAAAAGCTCCATATTGTATCCGTACTCTCGGAATATCTCGATTATAAGTTTAAAGTGGATAGGAAGCATATCAGGTACAAGAATAGTATAGTCCTTCTTCATATCCTCTGTAAATACAGTCTGGTTGACTCTGTTAGATGCCATTTTATCACTGCTCCGCAGGGAGCATACCTCCTTAATAAATTCTAATTACTTGAACTTGTTTCTTTTTCTTCAAGCGACGCTACAAGACTTCTAAGTCTTATCTTTGCAGCACCGAGATTGTTGATCTCATCAATTTTGAGCTGAGTATACAGCTTGCCGTTTTCCTCTAAAACAGCCCTTACTTCATCGGTCGTTATAGCGTCTATTCCGCAGCCGAACGATACAAGCTGAACAAGCTGCATATCGGGCTGGGTCGTTACATATTCAGCGGCACGGTAAAGCCTTGAATGATAAGTCCACTGGTTTAAAACGTCAAGAGGCGGAACGTCGATCAGATTTGAAACGCTGTCCTCAGTTACGACGGCAAGACCGAGAGACGTTATAAGTTTATGTATTCCGTGATTGATTTCAGGGTCTATATGGTACGGACGTCCTGCCAGAACTATGATTTTCTGTCCCTTTGAGCGTGCGTTTGCAATGATTTCCCTTGCCTTTGTCTCTATACTTCTTCTAAAACGAACTTCGGCGGAATAAGCCTTGTCAAGAACATCATATACCATAGATTTTGTTACGGAGTACTTCTTAAGTGCCCTTGCAACAGCTTTTGCCGTGTGGTTCTTTTTATTTATATCTATATATGGTGATATGAAGTTGTCATCATTCAGAACAGGCATATTTGCCTTTAAAAGCTCCGGATAATAAGCGACAACAGGGCAATTGTAATGATTATCGCTTCCGCCCTCGTCGATGTTATAGCTCATACAGGGGTAGAATATAAAATCTACGCCCTTTTCCAAAAGACTTTCAATATGTCCGTGAGCCAGCTTTGCAGGATAGCAGACAGTGTCAGACGGAATAGTTTGCTGACCTTTGTAGTAAGTCTCCCGTGTAGATTCTTCCGACAATACTACCTCAAATCCAAGCGAGGTAAACATAGTATGGAAAAACGGAAGCATATCGTAATAGCTGAGCGTCATAGGTATGCCGACCTTAGCTATGGGATTTTCGGGCTTGATGCCCTCGTACTCTCTTATAAGACTGTATTTGAATTCAAACATATTCTCAGGGAGGTTTTCAGTTTTTATTCCGGCACCTTTTTCACATCTGTTGCCCGAAATAAATTTGTGACCGTCGTTGAATCTTATTATAGTAAGATTGCAGTTGGCACCGCAGCCGCCGCACTGTGCAGAGGTAGATTTGTACGAGAAATTCTCTAACTCGCTGCTTGAGATCAGTTTGGACTTTTCCAATCCATCTGCTTTAGCTTTTTCCTTTGCGTATAATGCACAGCCGAAGGCTCCCATAAGACCGGCTATTGCAGGACGTGTTACGTTTCTGCCCATTTCCATTTCAAAAGACCGCAGAACTGCGTCGTTTAAGAATGTTCCGCCCTGAACTACAATGTTCTTTCCCAGTTCTTCGGGCGATTTTGCACGAATTACCTTATAAATTGCATTTTTGATTATTGACGAAGAAAGTCCGGCTGAAATATCTTCAACGCTTGCACCGTCCTTCTGAGCCTGTTTGACCGAGCTGTTCATAAATACGGTACATCTTGAACCGAGTTCAACAGGTGCTTTGGCAAAAAGACCGAGATTTGCAAAATCTGCTATGTCGTAGCCCATTGCCTGAGCAAATGTCTGTATAAACGAACCGCAGCCCGAAGAGCAGGCTTCGTTGAGCATAATGCTGTCGATAGCGTTGTTTTTTATCTTGAAGCATTTTATGTCCTGACCGCCGATGTCTATGATAAAATCAACGTCGGGACAGAAATGTGCCGCCGCTTTAAAATGTGCAACGGTCTCAACTATACCGTAATCAATGCCGATACTTGCCTTGATAAGGTCTTCGCCGTAGCCTGTTACAGCAGAGGCTTTGATATTTATTCTGCCGTCTGAAAGACGGTATATTTCCTTGATTTTGTCAGTGATAATGTCAAGCGGCTGACCTTTATTAGAACAGTAGTGATTGTAAAGAAGCTTTCCGTCGGGAGTGATAAGAACCAACTTTGTAGTAGTAGAGCCTGCGTCTACGCCAAGATAAGCGTCGCCTTCATATGTATTTATGTTTTCGTATTTAAGGTCTGACTTTTTGTGCCTTTCAACAAATTCGTGATAATCTTCCTTTGATTTGAATAACGGCTCTCCGACAACGATGCTGTCTGTTGCTTTTGCGTTAAGAATTTTTTCAAGAGCCTCGTCTATTGTCATAGGTTCTGCTATCTGCTCAGCCTGAAGTGCACTGCCGTATGCCATAAAGCAGGGTGCAAGCTCAGGAAAAATTGCGTGTTCGTTATCGAGTTTTAAAGTTGTGACAAAAGCCTTTCTCAGACCGCTGAGAAAAGACAGCGGTCCTCCCAAAAACAGAACCTTTCCTGCGATCTTTCTGCCCTGTGCAAGCCCCGAAACGGTCTGGTCGACAACAGCCTGATAAATTGACGCCGCAATGTCTTCTTTTTTTGCTCCCTGATTTAAAAGCGGCTGAATGTCTGATTTTGCAAAAACTCCGCACCGTGAGGCGATAGGGTAAATTTTCTCAGCTTTTAACGAAAGTTCGTTAAGCTCGTCCGGCGTAACGCCGAGAAGAGTTGCCATCTGATCTATAAAAGCACCTGTTCCGCCTGCACATGAACCGTTCATTCGCTGTTCGACTCCGCCTGTCAGGAAGATTATTTTTGCATCTTCTCCGCCAAGCTCGACAACAACATCGGCGTCAGGATAGCTCTTGTTTACGGCAACAAATGCGGAATAAACTTCCTGAACAAATTCAATTCCGCTTGTGTTTGCAATTCCCAACCCTGCCGAGCCTGTAATAGCGATCTTAAATCTTTCGCCCTTGAATTTTTCCCTTATTATTTTAAGCTGCTCGGCAACTGTTTCCTTAACCTTAGAATAATGCCTCTCATATTTATTGTATATAATTTCATCGCCGTCTAAAATGACGGTTTTTACGGTTGTCGATCCGACATCAATACCAAGATTATAAATTTTATTCATAAAACTCTCCGTTCTTTAATTTTATTTATTTTATCTTAGTACTAAGCTGTGATTGATTTTTTCAATATTGTAGTTTTATTTTTGCTGTGTTATTTTTCGTACCCTTTGATTATACAATAAATTTTAAAAAAAATAAAGACTTTTGATAAAAGATTTATTGGCAGCAGTAATGATAATATGCCAACTGTTCAAGTGTTTGCTAATGAATAAGGTAAAGTTTTAAAAAATTGATAAAATATTATAATTCAATTAAGAATAGCTATACATATAATGTTTATAAAAAATTAATAAGAATTATTTACTTTATCTGACAACTTATGTATAATATTCATTGTAAAATATTTTACAATTTTTATTAATTTTATCAAATGAAAGGAAATTATTATGAAATTTAGGAGAATACTTGCCGGAATATCAGCGGTTGTAATGTCAATAAGTGCTTTGTCATTTTCAGCGACTGCAAATGTAACGGCTTATACTGAAGACAATGTTTTTGATAATCTTAATCAAGCAGAGATCACCAAAGATATGGGTGCGGGCTGGAATTTAGGAAATCAACTTGAAGCATCAGTAAACGGAGTACCTTATGAAACCGCATGGGGAAATCCCCAAATTACACAGCAAACATTTCAAATGGTAAAAAACGCAGGCTTTAAAACTGTAAGAATCCCAATATCTTATTTATCAAAAATAGGCTACGCTCCAAGCTATACTATTGATTCTTCGTGGTTAAGCAGAATTAAAGATGTAGTTGATATGGCGTTATCAGAGGGACTTTATGTAATAATAAATATGCACGGCGACGGTTACACAACCGTAGCAGGCTCATGGCTTTTGTGCAATGCATCGAGCGACCAGCAAACTGCAATAAAAGCAAAATATGAGAATGTCTGGAGACAGATCGCAGAGACCTTCAGCTACTGTGACGAGCATCTTATTTTCGAGTCAATGAATGAGGAGTTCGACGGTACATATACAACGCCTAACCGAACATACTATTCCAATATAAATGATTACAATCAGATTTTTGTTGATACTGTTCGTAAAACGGGCGGAAACAATGCAAAAAGATGGCTTCTTATTCCCGGCTGGAACACAGACATTGAGTATACAACGGGAAATTACGGATTTGTTATTCCGACAGATACATATAGGGATAGTTCAATTCCTGCTGATGAGAAAAGAATTATGATTTCCGTTCACTATTATACTCCATGGGATTTCTGCGGAGACGGTTCATGGAACAAGACAACTTGGGGAACAGAATCTGAAATTCAGACAATGAAAGACCTGTTGACAAAATGCTACACATCATTTGTATTAAAGGGCTATCCTGTAGTTATAGGAGAGTACGGAGCTGTCAATAAGAACAACGAGAGCAGCAGGATCAAATATGTAAGCGAAGTATGTAAAGCTGCAAGAAGCATGGGAATGATTCCTGTTATCTGGGATAACAACGGAAACGGTACAGGTGCAGACTCATTCGGATTGTTTGACAGATGGTCGCATCAAGTTACTCAGCAGGGAATAATTAATGCAATTATGAGTGCTTTCAGCGGAAATCCTGAGCCGGCTCCCGATATTATGACAAAGGATAAAGCTCTTGCGGTAATTTACAGTACAAAAAATGCAAAAACATTAGCAAGCGGAACAGCTGATGCGTCTATGGCGGGAGCTGTAAAAGTAAGATGCGTTTTTGACTGTGCATCGGATGTTTCGTTTAATCCGTACACATATCTTAATCTGTCGTCAACAATTGCCGGAACAAATTCACAGACAAGTGTAAAAGGCAACAGCTATGATACAGGAGTTACAAAATTAACAGCGACATTAAATCTGACTAATGCGGTAAAACAAGGCGACAGCTACAATATCTCTGCATACACAGTTTCTTGGGCAAATGCAAGCGACTACGTCTTCCTGATAAGAAGCCTTGAGTTTCTTGACTCAAACGGAAATGTTATCAAAACAATTGATAAGTCAAATAAGTAATTAAAATTTTCTATTAGAGAAAATCAGGAGTAAGACAAAAACTTGCTTCTGATTTTTTAATAGAAAAAATTTATAAAATTATTGACTTGATATACAAAATTATTGTATAATAACTATAAGCGTATATCGTATGCTTATTTTGGTATTTATAATTTTTATAAAGGAAGAGGTATTATTATGAAATTCAGAAGAACAATTGCGGGAATTTCGGCAGTTGTAATGGCTGTAAGTGCAATGTCATTTTCAGCTTTTTCAACTGTTTCGGCAGAACCTGCAAACGATGTTTTTGATAATTTGGATCAAAAACAGATCACACAGGCAATGGAGCCTGGCTGGAACGTAGGAAATCAGCTTGAGGCAACAACTACAGGAACGCCTAACGAAACAGCTTGGCAAAGCACAAAAATCACAAAAGAGCTTATCCAGGCAGTAAAGGCACAGGGATTTAAGTCAGTAAGAATTCCTATTTCTTATTTGGATTACATTGGCGCCGGTCCTGATTATACCATTAACGCCGATTGGCTTGCTAGAATCAAAGAGGTTGTTAATTACTGTGTAGATGAAGGTCTATACGCAATTATCAATATGCACGGCGACGGATATACTACTGTTTATGGCGGCTGGATGATAAGTAAGCCGAGATATACAGACAAGGAAATAAATGATAGTAAAACCCGTGTATACTACACTGACGAAGAACAGGTAGAGATCAATAAAAAGTACGGTTTGGTATGGGAACAGATTGCAAATACGTTCAAAGATTACGACGAGCATCTCATATATGAGTCAATGAACGAAGTATTTGACGGTACATATAATACTCCGGATGCTACTATTTATAATAGAATTAATAACTACAATCAGATATTTGTTGATTCAGTTCGTAAGACAGGCGGAAACAATGCAAAAAGATGGCTTCTTATTCCTGGATGGAATACCGACATCAATTACACTGTAGGCGACTATGGCTTTGTTATGCCTAGCGATACTAACAGAGACGAGTCTATTCCTGCCGGCGAGCAGAGAATTATGATTTCCGTACACTATTATGCTCCTTGGGGATTCTGCGGAACTGAAACGGCTAAGCCGGGAACTACAGAGCCTGTTGATCCAAATTGGGGTACAGATCAAGAAATTAAGGCATTAAAGGATCAGTTTGCAAGGTGTTATGAAAAATTTGTTATGGAAGGCTATCCTGTAGTTATCGGCGAATGGGGTTCTATTGATAAAACGCAGGATAATTATAATTATAAGGGAGTTCCTGAAAATAAGGATTCCCGTATAAAGTTTGCAAATGAGGTTTGTAAGGCAGCAAGAAGTATGAGTATGATTCCTGTTTATTGGGATAACGGCTGGAACGGACCTAATGGTTTCGCTTTGTTTGACCGAGGTACGCTGGAAGTTACTCAGCAGGAAATTATAAATTCTATTATGGACGCTTATAAGGGTGAGGCTGAGCCTGCACCGGAAATAATTAAGCCTATGGGCAAAGATGATGCACTTGGAGTTGTTTATTCAAGCAAAACTGCAGTTTTAGTAAGCGGAATTGCTGATGCCTCAATGGCGGGTGCTAAGCAAATAAGATTTGTATTTGACTGTGCTTCTGATGTTTCATTTAATCAGTATTCAGGTTATAATTTTATGGCAACAGTTGCCAAAACATATTCAGAAGCTTCTGTAACAGGTAACAGCGATGTTCAAGGTGCAACTAATTTAACAGCAGTTTTAGATTTGGTTAATCCTATCAAAGAGGGCGATAGCTATAATGTTTCTGCATTTACTGCATCATGGGCAAATGCTAAAGACTATGTATTATTAGTAAGATGCATTGAATTTCTTGACGCAGACGGAAAAGTAATCAAAACGATTGATAAATCGAACAAGCCGTCTGACAACAATAATGATAATAATAACGATGATAACAATAACAACAATAACAATAACAATAACAACAATAACAACAATAATAACAACGGAAACCAAACAGCTAAACCGGGAACAACAGCACCTGCAAACAAGGTAACAACTACTGCACCAAAGACAAACGCTAAGGCAGACGCACAAAAGATAGTAAACAATGCTAAGATAAAGAATCTTAAGGCTACTGTTAAGGGCAAGAAGGTAACAGTTAAGTGGAAGAAAGCAAGCAAGGTTACCGGTTATATTGTACAGGTATCAGCTAAGAAGAACTTCAAGAAGATACTTGCTAAGAAGACCTTAAAGAAGAATGCTAAGAAGGTTACGCTTAAGATCAAGAAGCTCAAGAAGGGCAAGACCTATTGGGTAAGAGTAAGAGCTTATAAGAGTTACAAAGCTAACGGCAAGACCAATAAGGCAACAGGTTCTTGGAAGAAGTTTAAATTTAAAGTTAAATAAGCGGTGTTAATAACGAAAAATGCAACAATATATAAAGGAGTGATATTATGAGGACAAAGAAAATTATTTCTTGCTTGTTAGCATCCTGTATGATGTTAGGCTCTTTGTCGCTGCAAGGCATTGTGACAGGCTCGGCAGACGGTGCTGATGACGGCGCAATGCGTGACAATATGACCGCACAACAGTATGCTGATGATATGGGATTGGGTATCAATCTCGGTAATACTATGGAGGGCTACTGGCTTGATAGAAACAATGTTACTTCAGGTGCGTCAACAGCACCCGGAAAAACGCCACAGAATTTTGAAACCTGTTGGGGTGCCGTTGTTACCACTCAGGAAATTATTAACGGAATGAGAGATGCAGGCTTTAAGACTGTTAGAATCCCTGTATATTGGGGTAATATGATGGCTGAGGACGGAACTTATACTATAAATCCTCAGTACATAGGCAGAGTTAAGGAAATAGTTGATTACTGCCGTAATGCGGGATTGTATGCTGTTATAAATATGCACCATTATGATGAGTACGTAATAAGGCACTACACGACTTTTGGTACTCTAGAGGAGTGTGCTGAAACAGTCAAGCACCTCTGGACTCAGATCGCTGAATATTTTAAGGGCTATTCAGACTACCTGATTTTTGAGGGATTTAACGAATATCTGGGCGGAGGCTCTTATAAGCTTAATGAAGACGGCACAATTTATACTCAAAAGTACGATAAAGATGGAAATTTTATGGGAGAAAATAAAGACATCAATGATACTGCAACAATTATTGCTCTTCCAGCTGACGAGGCATATGAGTGGACTAATACATTAAATCAGGCGTTTGTAGATGCAGTAAGAGCAACGGGCGGAAACAACGAAAATAGAATGTTGATTGCGTCGGGATATTTTACGAACGTTGACAATACCACAAGTGATAAATTCATTATGCCTACAGATAAAACTAAGGACAGATTAATGGTATCTGTTCACTATGTGGATAGTAGTATGTACTGGCAGAATTCAATAGGTAATGATAGCTGGAGAAAATACAGTATTATTGAGCTGGAACGTCTAAAGAATGCATTTACGACAAAGGGAATACCGGTATTTGTAGGCGAGACAACAGCAGGCTATGACGGTCATT
Source organism: uncultured Clostridia bacterium (assembly GCA_947589185.1). Lineage (GTDB taxonomy): Bacteria > Bacillota > Clostridia > Oscillospirales > Ruminococcaceae > UMGS1601. The sequence continues at coordinate 28,284 of CANQCK010000007.1, forward strand.
TTGCCGGTGACGCAGATGTTACCAATTCATCAGACGCAATAGATTATATGCTGAGACTGATTAAAAGCTATAATTTTATTCCTGTTTTGTGGGATACTCGCAATATTGACGAAAAAACAAAAGAAGATATAAGTTTTTATTCAAGAACTACCTATAAAATACAAATAGAATCTAACGCAAAGGTTATAGATCAGTTATCTAAAGAACTTGCAGACGGTACATTTGTTCCTTTAGAAATTGAAAGTTCTTATGTTCCTCCTATGTCAAAGGAAGACGCTCTTGGTTTGGTTTACAGCGGTGCAAGTCCGGTAGTTTTAGCCAGCGGAAAAGCAGACGCGTCTATGGCAGGAGCAACTTCGATCAGATATATATTTGACAGTGCTTCTGATACTTCTCTAAATCCATGGGCAACTATTAATTTGTCAGCAACAGTTGGCGGAAAAACATCTACAGGTTCTAAGGTCGGTGAAGACGATATGAAGGAACAAACTGCATTAGAGGCAGTATTAGATCTTGCCGACCCCATAAAAGAGGGAGACAGCTACAGCGTATCTGCGTCAACAATCTCATGGGAAGAAGCTTCGGATTATGTCTTCTTGATAAGACGCATAGAGTTTCTTGACGCAGACGGAAAAGTAATCAAAACGATTGATAAATCGAACAAGCCGTCTGATAATAACGATAATAATAACGATGATAATAATAATAATAACAACAACAATAATAACAATAATAACAGCAACAATAACAGTAATAACAATGGAAACCAAACTGCTAAACCGGGAACAACAACACCTGCAAACAAGGTAACAACTACTGCGCCAAAGACAACAAGCGGTGAGAAAGCTGCTAAGCAGGTAGTTAATAAGGCTAAGATAAAGAATTTTAAGGCAACTGTTAAGGGCAAGAAAGTAACAGTTAAGTGGAAGAAAGCAAGCAAGGTAACAGGATACATTGTTGAGGTATCAGCTAATAAGAAATTCAAGAAGATACTTGCAAAGAAGACCTTAAAGAAGAACTCAAAGAAAGTTACACTTAAGATCAAGAAGCTCAAGAAGGGCAAGACTTATTGGGTAAGAGTAAGAGCTTATAAGAGTTACAAAGCTAATGGCAAGACCGAAAAGGCAACAGGTTCTTGGAAGAAGTTTAAATTTAAAGTTAAATAAGCAACGGTAACGCTATATTCAGTTCGCCTCTGGTAAGTATATCAGAGGCGGATTTTTTTACACAAAAAAGGTGCCAATTAAAATTGACACCTAAATATATTAACCGCTTATGTTTATTTTTTCAAAAGAACAAGGGCAGATATAGCGTCAAGCTGAACCTGACCGGATATGGTTCTGCCTGATTTTGACTCGTCTTCTCCGTCGGAGTTCAGTATGATTGTATACTCTCCTTCGGGAAGATCAGCAATTCTGTCATTAGTGTACGGGTTAAGCAATATTGCAATAACAGATTTGCTTTTCGGGTCGTTATTTTCAAGGGTATAGCCAATTATGCTGCTGTCTCCAGTGTTGAAAAATCTCATTTGCGACTCAGCACATTCTCTTGTTCTGAGCCTTAACTGCGGATACTTTTTCCTCAGTGCAATCAACGCCTTGTAATATCTGAATACGCTGATATTTTCCGCTTTCTGATTCCACTTTATAGAGTTTGTCTCATCGGGAGCATTATAGCTGTTGCCGTTAAACGGAATGTTTTTATCCGTTTCCCTGTCGTTCGGGATTTTCGGCTTTGAACGAAGAAAATCCTGTCCAAGCTCTAAAAACGGAACTCCCTGAGAGAGTAAAACGATTGCCGCCGATAGCTTATCCATTTTAATACGTTCGTTCAAGGTAAAATTCTCTGTGCTGACTGCGAGTTTATCCCAAAGGGTGTGATTGTCGTGAGCCTCGCAGTAATTAACGGTCTGAGAGGGATTATAGGCAAAGCAAGCCTCGTCATTGCCGGTTAGCTGGCTGTGTGGAACACTTCCCGCAAGACCTCGTTTTATTGTATTTACAGTGTGGATATTTCCGCTTACAAAACCCTTGTCGTAAATATTAAAAACCGAACCCTTTACAGCGTCTCTTAAATTATCATTGAACAGACCTACTCTTGCAAATTGATAAGAATTCCACTTATAAGCGAGCTTTGCAGAGGAAATCGGTGATTCACCGCCTGTCCAGCCTTCACCGTACATCAGTATCTGAGGATTTATCTCATTCAGCTTATCTCTTATTAAGTTGACTGTTTCGATATCAATAAGCCCCATAAGGTCGAACCTGAAGCCGTCTATTTTGTATTCTCTTGCCCAGAATTCAACCGAATCAAGAATGTATTTTCTGACCATTGCACGTTCAGAGGCGAGTTCGTTTCCGCAGCCTGACCCGTTTGAGAACCAGCCTTGAGACGTTCTGTGATAGTAGAATGGAAATGTTTTATGAAAGGAGGAATTTTCGCTTTCATATGTATGATTATAAACAACGTCCATTATCACGCCGATATTATTTTCGTGAAGAGACTTAATAAGCATCTTGAACTCTCTTATTCTGATTTTGGGATCATACGGGTTTGTTGAATATGAACCCTCTAAGCAGTTATAGTTTTTTGGGTCATATCCCCAGTTGTAATTTTTATTTTCGGTTATGGGAATTCTCTCGTCAATAGTTGCAAAATCAAATACAGGAAGCAGATGAACATGTGTGATTCCCAAAGACTTCAAATGGTCAAGGCAGGTCGCCGTACCTTTATAAGACGTTCCGCTTTTGGTGAACGCCGGAAACCTGCCTCGGTTTTTTTCGCTTACTCCGCTTGTCTTGTCAATGGAAAAATCCCTGACATTTGTTTCATATATAACAGTGTCGCAGGGGCTTTTGCATTCGGGATTTTTGACTTTTTCCCAGTTTTCGGGATTAGTCGTATTAAAATCAACAACTGCTCCTCTGTCTCCGTTGACGCCGCAAGCCTTTGCATATATGTCAATAGTCTCCCGACGCTGACCGTTATATTCAAATGTATAGGTATAGAATGTTCCGTCTAAGTTCTTTGGAACAGTTACAAACCATACGCCCTTTTCAAGCTTAAGCATAGGAATACTCTCAATAAGATTATCCCCTTCGCCCTCGCTGTACAAATTTAAAATAGCAATTGCCGACTCGGGTGCCCATACCTTGAACCGAGTCTCATTATCAATAATAACGGCACCCAGATCGTTGCCGTAATAAGCGTTTTCCCTGTCAAACTTTTCATAGTCCTGAATGTTCATTAAATTTATCCTATCCTTTAAAATTATAATAAATAATTTAAACTGTTTGCGTTAAATTATACTTTTAGTCTCTCAAAATTTAATGACTGCAAAACTATATTGCAGTCATTTGATACGGCTGGAATTTTCTGTTTCAAACCGACAAAATTTACATTACTATTAAAGCAAATTATATTTTAAGTGCGAATGCAATAACGACCAATGATATAATAATTTGCAGTATGCTGAATCTGAATACGACCTGAGTGTCGCTCCAGCCTTTTACCTTTCTCATATGGTCGTGAATGGGAGTTCTGATATTCTTCATAAATCCCTGCAGCTTTAAATATCTGATGGCACTTACCTTTATCAATCCGAGACCGCCGTCAAGTATCAGCATAAACGCCGCAAATATAAACGTAAACGGCGAGCCGGTCTTTAAAAAGGCGATTGCAAGAACTACGCCCAGTGCTCTTGAACCTGCGTCTCCCATAAGCAGTTTGCTCGGTGAAGCGTTAAACCAAAGGTAAGCCGTAATTGTAATTACCATTATAAGAAGCATAGGACTTAAGCTCTGTCCTTTTCCCGTAAAGAAAAGCATTACAAACGCCGTCATAAGAGAGATCGTTGAAAGACTTCCGCAAAGTCCGTCAACTCCGTCTGAGCAGTTTGTTACGTTAATTGCAGCCCATACCAGTATCACACCGAGAATGATAAATACTGCCGCAGGGATTTTTACGTTTCTTAATCCCAGCATAGCGAAATTTATCACGCTTCCGTTAAACGAGTAATATGTAACAGAAATTCCGACTGCGACAACAAGGTCAATAAGACCCTTTTTGTACTCTCCCCACGGAACCTTTGAACCGTCGTCAAGATAACCGCTCATCATTTCTATGAAAATCAGGGCAAGATAAATGATAAGCTCTGAATTAAGCGGAACAAACAAAACAGATGATAATATAAATGCGATGATCAGTATGATACCCGCACCTCTAGGCTTTCCCTCAGAAAGCTGACCGTTTACAGCGTATTCTCTTCCCTGATCTTTAGGAAGAACTCCCCGAAACAGCTTTATGCCGAAGAAAGCTATAAAAAAACTTCCAAGAATTAAAATTCCGTAATATATGTTTAAAAATTGTGTGGGTATTAAATTACTTATCACATTTCATCATCCTTTTTTACATATTTAATTTATTATACTACCTTTGGTATAAAAAAGCAAGAAAAAAACTGTATTGGCGTTACCAAAACCGACAGGTGTTTTTGTATAATTTAAAGTTGATATGTCGAAATTAATGTGATATACTGAATTATAAAAATATTATCTGAATTTTATATGCTGACAAACAGGAGGGTAAAAATGGAGAAGAAAAAAGGCTTTATTGCCGAATTTAAAGAATTTATTTCAAGAGGTAATGTTCTTGATCTTGCAGTAGGTTTGATTATAGGTTCTGCTTTTACAGCAATTGTAACATCATTGGTTCAGGATGTTCTTACGCCTATTATAGGAGTAATACTCCGAAAAGCCGGTATCGAAAAATTTGCAGACTGGGCTCCGGGCGGATTCGGGATAGGCAGCTTTATAAATGCTATTATCAGCTTTTTGCTTATATCGTTTACAGTATTCCTGATTGTTAAGTTTGTAAATAAGGCACAGGAGCTAACCAAAAGAAAAGAGGAAGAGCAAGAGCCGGAGGAGGAAACAGCACCTCCTGTTACAGACATATCCCTTCTTACCGAAATAAGAGATCTGCTTTTAGAGGCAAGAGACCAGAAGCAAGAGGCAAGAGATGAGGAGCAAGAAGCAAGAGAACATAAAACAGAAAAAGAAACAGAAAAAGTATAATACATATATAGGCAAGAGGAAATAAATTAACACTATGTCCTAAAGTAACATCTGGCATCTGGCTTCTAGCATCTAGCATCTAAAAGTTGAGGCAAGAGACCAGAAGCAAGAAGCAAGGGAACAGAAAACAGAAAAAGTATAATACATATATTAAAGGCTCGGAAACAAGACCGAGTCTTTTAATTTAGCAAATTTTTTTAATAAAATTTAACATATAATTGAGGAACAAAAAAATCGTATAAATTTTAGTTTTGTGTAAACAATATTACTACCTTGACTTTTTAAAACAATTGGAGGAAATAAAAATGAAAGCTACCGGAATAGTAAGAAGAATTGATGATCTTGGAAGAGTAGTTATTCCAAAGGAAATAAGAAGAACATTAAGAATAAGAGAAGGAAGTCCGCTTGAAATTTACACAGACAACGACGGCAATGTAATATTCAGAAAATACTCGCCGGTTCACGAGCTGAGCGAAACGGCAACTCAGGCGGCTGATGTAATTCACAAGCTGGACGGAGGAACAGTTGTTGTATTTGACCGTGACCATGTAGTTGCGGTATCGGGGCAGGGCAAGAAAGAATATTCCGAACGCAGGGTATCACAGGCACTTGAGGATTTTTTTCAGAGCGGAAAGTCGTTCACCTATGAGGACGGGGAAAATCCTGTTATGCCTATTGAAGGAGTTTCAAAAAAAGCACTTGCTATATCTCCTATTATATCAGAAGGAACAGTTACAGGAGCTGTTGCATTGCTGGCAGGCGATGACAATGCTAAGGGAGATCAGAACAAATTGATTTTAACAAAAGCGGCGGCAATGTTCTTGGGAAAACAAATGGAAGAATAACATAAATCTGAATATCATCAATCAATTCTTTACGTATTCAAATAATTTTAAATAAAATTATCCAATAGAGCCCTATGCCATGTACTGGAATAGGGTTTTTTTGGAAAGTTAAGAATAATATTTGTTTCCACCACTTGACAAGCCGAATTTTATTAGTTATAATTGATTAGTGAATATATTTGCGATTTCGACCGCAATTTTACAATTTAACATACTAGGAGGACGAACAGTGCGAAAAGTAAAAAAGCCCGTGTTTTTTATTGTCGTAGCTATTATTGCCATAATAGGGTATCTTACATTCTTTGGCATACATTCACAATACGGCGATACGAAAACATCATATATTAAGGGCGTAGATGAAATCAGATGGGGTATTGATATTCGTGGCGGAGTAAACGCTACTTTTGAGCCGGTAAACGGATATGATGCCACCGAAAAAAACATGGACGCAGCAAAATCAGTCATTGAGCAAAGACTTGTCAGCCTTAACATCACTGACAGTGAGGTTTATGTTGACTATAACAACAAAAGAGTTGTAGTTGAATTCCCATGGCAGGCAGGAGATACCAGCTTTGACCCTGAGGCAGCTGTAGAGGAATTGGGCGAAACTGCTATACTGAGCTTTAGGAAAGGTCAGGAGGATATAAACGGAGAAGTTATTCTGACAGGCGACCAGGTTACTAAAGCAGAGGCTACTATGCAGCAGACCGAAAACAACACATCGGAATATGTTGTAAGTCTTGAATTTGACAGTGCAGGTTCAAATGCGTTTGCTCAGGCAACTTCTGAGCTTGCAGGAAGCGGATACATCTCTATCTATATGGACGAGGATTGTATATCTGCACCATCAGTTAATACGGCAATAACAGACGGAAAGTGCATTATTGAGGGTGACTTTACATACGATAGTGCAAAGGCACTTGCTGACAAAATCAATGCAGGATCACTTCCGTTTAAATTAGAAGCAACGAGTACAGACATTATTTCTCCGACGCTCGGAACAGGAGCATTGAACGCAATGCTTATTGCAGGAGTAATTGCATTTGCACTTATCTGCTTGTATATGATATTCGTTTATAAACTTGCAGGAGTGGTTGCATCAATAGCCCTTGCAGGACAAGTTGTGTGCACAATAGCTGCTATATCGGGATTCATTCCGAGCATTGAGAGCTTCACGCTTACAATTCCGGGTATTGCGGGTATAATCCTTGCAGTCGGAATGGGCGTTGACGCCAACGTAGTTTCATTTGAAAGAATTAAAGAAGAGCTGAATAACGGAAAGACTCTTAACGGAGCTATTGAAGTAGGTTACAAGAGAGCGTGGTCGGCTGTATTCGACAGTAACATAACAGTAGTATTCGTAGCTGTTATACTGATGGGAGCTTTCGGACCTACCGACAGCTTATTCGCTAAGATGCTGAACTTTATCTTCTTCTCATTCGGAGCGTCTACTGCCGGAACAATTTATTCACTTGGTTATACGCTGCTTGTCGGAATTATTCTGAACTTTGTATTCGGAATATTTGCGTCAAGACTGATGCTTTCGTCACTTTCAAAGTTCAAGTGCTTCAAAAATCCAAGACTTTACGGAGGTGCTAAGCATGAGTAAGAAGAAAAATGCTATAAATCCTGAAGTAGAAGCTGTAAATGCTGAAAATGCACAGGAAGTAATAAAAGAAAAGAAGCCGCTTAACGTTTGCGGACACAGAAAGATATTTTATATTGTTTCGATAGCACTTATAGTTATATCTATAGTTGTAGCGTTTTGCGGAAGATTAAATCTTGCAATTCAGTTCAAGGGCGGAACAGAGATCACCTATTCATATGAAGGCGAGATAGACACATCAAAGGTAGCAAGTATAGTTAACGACGCCATTGGACAAAAAGCAACTGTAACAACAGGTGAGAGTATGGCTGACTCTTCAAAAACGGTCACACTTTCATTTGCGTCAGAAAAGGGACTTACAAACTCAATACAAACAAAGCTTACCGATTCGCTTCAAAGCGAATTGAAGGACAACAAGCTGGAGGTATACGGTTCTAATGACGTATCGCCTTCAAACGGTAAAGAGTTCTTTATCAAGTGTCTGGTTGCCGTAATATTCTCGGTAATTGTTATGATTATCTATATCGGTTTCAGATTCAGAAAAATCGGCGGTATTTCAGCCGGCTGTATGGCTGTTGTAGCACTTATACACGATATGTTAATGGTATTTGGATGCTTTGTTATCTGCGGGTTTGACATTGACGCTAACTTTATGGCGGTTTTACTGACAATTCTGGGATACTCGATAAACGCTACTATCATCATCTACGACCGTATCCGTGAAAACAAGAAGATCTACGGCAGAAAAGCAGATGTTGACGAGCTTGTTAATATGTCGGTTACGCAGACTATCGGACGTTCTATCCATACAAACGTGACAACTATTATGGCAATGGCTATTGTATGTATTGTATGCGTTGTTGCCGGAGTTTCATCAATTATGAGCTTTGCGTTCCCGCTTATTATCGGAATGCTCGCCGGAGTTTATTCTTCAAACTGCATTGCTCCAACTCTTTGGGTATGCTGGCAGGAACACAGACAGAAAAAGCTTCTGGCTCAGGCAGGAAATAAAAAGAAAAAGTAAAATATTGTTTTTAGTAATTATCAAAGGCCTTTGCTATGCAGAGGTCTTTCTTATATGAGAATAAAAAAATCCGATGAACTAAAAAAGCTCATCGGATTTTTTTTAATCCTTTTCTTCTATTAATACTTTGTAGCCGTCGATATAATCCTTTATCATTTCAGGGTGAAGTCTTGCTTGAGAAAAAATCAAGTCTGACAATTCGCTAGCGGCATACATTATTTCATCTAATGGCTTTGCCGACACGACAGGACATACAGGCGAAAGTGCAATGACTGTTTTGCCGTTCTTTTTCATTACCCTTAAAGGCCATATTTTGCAGTCGAACGGCTTGTTTTCGGAACCCAGTTTACAGCCTTTTGTTCTATCCAGCATAGAGCAAGGGTAAATATCATTTTCTTTTTTCAATTTTAATACTCTGTACCTGCTGCCGTTGTGTTCGGCTTGAGTAAATTCCTGCAGCGGATTTATTTTCAGAACACATTCAGCACAGTCGTCATATATTATGGGATTTTCCCATAGATCGTTGTCGTCAAATTCACAGCATATTTTACAATTAGAACAGTCTTGTTTAGTTAAGATTTTAGACAGCATTTATTTCACCTCATTAACATTGTATCACAACAAGGCGAATAATTCAATTACAGACGGTAATTTCAGTTTGTCTTTAAAACAGTCTTGTGCAGATATAATATATAAGCCCGTATACCATCGACGCTAATGTGCCGTAAAGAATAACCGGTCCTGAAATAATAAATATCTTTGCTCCCAGACCTAAGATCATACCTTCGGTTTTAAATTCAATTGCAGGAGCAACGACCGAGTTTGCAAAGCCGGTGATGGGAACGAGAGTTCCTGCACCTCCGTGTTTTGCGAGCTTCTGATAAAGACCCAGCCCTGTAAACAATGCTGACAGAAAGATCAGAGTTATTGAGGTAAGCATTGCAGTGTTATCCTTACTCAGTCCGAAATGCTCATATAGATTAAGAAACACTTGTCCTAACGTGCATATCAAACCTCCTATTACAAATGCCTTCGGAATAGTTATCCACGACTTTGTTCCTGTTGACGCTTCTTTGTATAATTCACTGTATTGTGACTGACTTATTTTCATTTTATACCATACCTTTCCGGCGTTAGATTATTAAGTGTAAACCTTTTGATTTATTTCAATAATATTTTCCCCATAAAAGTTAAATGTATTCAGAATACTTATTGACTTATTGCACAAAGAATTTTGCATAAAATTGTATAAAAAAATCAGTGAAAAGTATAATAAAGTATGTTATACTTAGTTTACAACAATTATCATTGTAAATTTTGAAAGGAGGTTTTTGTTGTGAGATCAATTATTACTATCAGCAGGGAATTCGGAAGCGGCGGACGTGAAATCGGAAAAAAGTTATCAGAAAGGCTTAATATTCCGTTTTATGATAAAGAGCTGCTGGAGATGGCGTCGAAACAAAGCGGTATTTGTGAGGAGCTGTTTTACAGAAATGATGAATCACATTCAAACAGCCTTCTTTACTCATTAGTTATGGGAACATATCCGTTGAGTTCAGACGGCAAGATCCACCCGAATATGCCGCTTAACCACAAGCTTTTTTTGGCACAGTTTGATACTATAAAGAAAATAGCCGAGCAGGGTCCATGCGTTATTGTGGGAAGATGTGCGGACTATGTTCTAAAGGATCACAAAAATGTTATAAATTTCTTTATAAATTCGGATATGCAGAACAAGAAAAAAAGAATTCTTGAGCGTTATGACATTGAAAAGGATAAGGTTCGTGATTTTATAAAAAAGACTGATAAAAACAGAGCGAACTACTATAACTACTATTCTGATATGAAGTGGGGCGAGGCAAAGAATTACGACCTCTGTATCAATTCATCAAGAATAGGTATCGACGGTGCGGTTGACCTTATGGTAACTTATATAGACGTAAGAGAAAAGCATTTAGACAAAGAATAGCAAAATAACAGGCTGACGTTAATTTCGTCAGCCCTTTTTGTATCGCTTATAGATTCTTTATATAGGAAACTAAGTAAAGCGTTCCGCAGATAACGGTATTTTTATATTCGCCGTTCATTGCCTTTTTAAATTCTGATTTTGTATCTTCTCCGCAAAAGGCAATTGTTTTTTTGTCTTTATCAATATTACGCTTTGAATATTCCTCATTTAAAATACTGCACAGTTCCCGTTTTGGAATCGTATCTGAAGTAAAGCCGTCAACGCAGATAATTTTGTCTACGCAGCCGAACAGCTTAGGCAGAGAGTCTCTGACATTCTTGCGTTTAAGCGAGCCGACAATAGCTGTAACAGGCTTTGGTATCTCTTTAAGGACCTTAGACAGAGCTTCCACACCGCCGTCGTTATGACTCCCGTCTAAAATCACATAATGACCGCTGCCTTTAAAGGGCGAAGCTAAAATCTCGATTCTGCCGATAACAAAAGCTTTTTTAAGACCTTTTTGAATATTCTGTTCTGTTATTTTAAACCGGCTTTGAAGCAGGTAAGCCGTTTCAATAGCAGACAGTGCATTAGTAATCTGATGTTCTCCGCTCATTGAAAGAGAGTAGAGAATTTTTTTGTATTCAAAGGAAGTGTCTCCAAGCCGAGTGCTTTTGATTTCAAGACTTGATTTGTCGGGGATAATAAGCTTTGAACCTTTTTCCTTTGCGGTTTCGGATACTGTTTCTACGGCTTCATCAGGATTGTTAATTGACAAAACCACAGGACAGCCGTTTTTTATTATGCCTGCCTTTTGCCTTGTGATTTCACGAATGGTCTTGCCGAGAATTGCGGTATGGTCGTGAGAAATGGAGGTTATAACTGAAACAAGCGGTCTTTTTATAACATTTGTGCAGTCTAAAAGACCTCCCAATCCCGTTTCAAAAACGACTGCCTCGCAGTCTGATTTTTTGAAATATAGAAGAGCTATCGCCATAGTTATTTCAAAGCCCGAGAAATCATTTTTATCATCTAAATTATCAAGTCTCGATTTAATGTAACAGCATATTTCTGCAAGTTCGTCTTTTGGTATAACTTTTCCCATAAGACGTATCCTGTCACGGAATTCTACAATATAAGGAGATGTAAAAGTACCTGTTTTTATACCGGCGTCACATAGAATTTCGCTGAGCATTTCAGCAACAGAGCCTTTTCCGTTTGTACCTGCTATGTGTATAAACTTTAAGGAGTCCTGCGGATTATCAATTAAATCAAGAAGTCTTTTTACTCGTGAGAGGTCGTTTACCTTTTTCCCGAGACGTGAAAAGCTCATTATAAAATTCATAGCTTCATCGAAGCCGAAGTTTTTTTGATTTGTCATATTCATTTCTCCAATTTCGAGTATTCTAATATTATAGCACGGCTTATCGCTTTTTTCATCTCAAATAAAAAATAGTTAGCGAATACGCTCAAAATTAATCACCAGTTCACAATTTGGAGGTATACTATTTTTAATATGTTTAGCTTTTCTTTGGAAAGGTGATGAAAAATGAGCAAAAATAATGTTGATAAGAACAGCGATAGGGCAAAAAAAACAGATTTTGACCGAGAAAAGAGTCTGATTCCTGAGGACGATTATGATTACGAGCGTAAGCGTTTTGAGGACGAGGAAAGGGCGTATGAGCGTTATCAAAGGGAGCTTTTAGAGTATAACGAGCGACAAGAACAGGAGCGAAAAGACTATGAAAAGCAACTTGATAGCGAAAAGATCGAGCTTGTTAAGCTGAAAAGCGGAGTAATTGATAAGAGCGAGATCATAAAAGAGGAAGCACCTGAAGTTATTAAGCTAAGCAAAAAAGAGTGGCTGAAAAATTTTTGGTGGCACAATAAGATAATTATAATTCTGATTATATTTGCCATTGCGGTCGTATCTTATATAACCTACGACAGTCTTTCCAGAGTCAAGCCTGACATTAAAGTTATGATGACTGTAAACAACGGTCTTGTAAACAGAACCGAAGAGGTTGCGGATTATTTTGAGAGGTTCTGCCCTGACATAAACGGAGACGGAGAGGTTAATGTACAGATTCTTTCCGCACCGCTAACAGAGAATACTGACGATTACGTACAGATTCAGCAGTATCAGGAGATTTACCTTGCAAATATGCAGACGGGCGAGATAATATTCATACTGACTGACGATAAAACCGACGCTGATATTTACAGTGACAACGAGAGCGACAATCTGCTGTCAGATGTGTCATCTGACTTTGCGGACAATGAATTTGTTACCAACAAGGGGCTTTCTTTAAGGGGCGGTTATATCGAAGACGTGTTTAAGTATCACACGAACTATCCTCAGGATATTTATCTGGGTATGAGAGAACCTCTCAAAACTCTTAAAGACAGCAAGGCTGATATGCAGAAAAATTACGACAAGGCGTATGAGATATTCAAGGCTATGGCTGAGGATATAAAGAAAAATACAAGGCAGTCTGACAAGCAGATCGAACAATAAATACTTTCAGCAAGAATACGGAGGAAACCTTATGAAAAACAGTGAAAAGAAAAGCCTTATAATGCGCATAATAGTACTTTCTGTGGTGGCTGTAATGGTTATAGGAATAGTTGCCGCAGCAGTATATCAGGGTGCAGCAGGCTCAATGTAGACGGAGGGCGGGAAATGGTCAATATAGGAAACGAGTGGGACGAAATTCTCAAGGACGAATTTAAAAAGGAATACTATCTTAGGCTCAGGGAGTTTTTAAAGCGTGAATATAAAACTAAAACCATCTATCCTGATATGTACGATATATTCAATGCGTTTAAATACACTTCCTACAGTGACGTTAAGGCAGTTATCTTAGGACAGGACCCTTATCACGGTGCAGGACAGGCTCACGGACTTTGCTTTTCGGTAAAGGAGGGAGTGCCTTTTCCGCCGTCGCTTAAAAACATATTTAAGGAGCTCAATGCTGACTTGGGCTGCACTATTCCGAAAAACGGAACGCTTACCTCTTGGGCAAAGCAGGGAGTTTTGCTTATGAACACAGTTCTTACTGTTCGTGAGGGTCAAGCAAACAGCCACAAGGGTATGGGCTGGGAAATTCTTACCGACGAAGTTGTAAGAAAGCTCAATCAGAGGCAGAAACCTATTGCGTTTATTCTCTGGGGCGGAAATGCCCGAGCTAAGAAAGTGCTTATTACAAACCCTATACATAAAATTTTTGAAGCCGCACACCCGAGTCCGCTTTCTGCATTTAACGGCTTTTTTGGGTGCAGGCATTTTTCAAAGGTCAATGAGTTTTTAATTTCTACAGGTCAAGAGCCTATTAACTGGCAGGGCTGACCGCCGAGCCGGCGGGCAACGGTGACGTTGCATCCATTCTGCCTTTGGAAAGTTAGCATAATGTGTTTACTTTGTACAACGGCAGGCTAGTACCTAGAGGCAAGAATTGTAGAAGCAAGAAGCAAGAGCAGGGCTGAGCCTTGCACGCTCTCTGCCTATTAAAAGTTTAATTTAATGTTTGACGTTTCAAAACGGTAGGCTAGTACTCTGTTGAAAGGGTAAGTTCTCGCCTCTAATCGGGTACAAGAGCTCCGCCGGCTCGGCGGCGGACTGTATATGGTCAAAATCAGAAATAAATATGAATAACAAAATGACCTCTCACCAATGGTGAGAGGTCATTATTTTACTTGTTTTAGTTAATGTCAATAATTTCGTTTTTTGCTTCGGCTTCTCTAATGAAGTTGATTTTCTTCTGAACATAGAGGTAGTTCCAGACGCTTGTAATACCGTACCAGATAAATGAGATACCCAAACAAATAATTATAGCGTTCTGAGCCGAAAGCGGATTAATAAGTACAAAAATACCCAGAGCAAGCGTAAGAATAGATTCTATCATACTGATATGCCAGAAATATACGTTGTTATTTTTGAGAAAAACAGACTTCTGAATGGAGGTAATGCCGTCGATGATAAGGAGTATTCCTAAAACAATAGGTATAAATGTTGAAAGGTAAGCCGGTCTGATGAAAATTATTATTCCTATTACCGACGCAACTACGCCCCTTAACAGAGTAAGACTGAAATTTCCCTCGTAAGATTTAGAGGTGAAATAGCTTATTATGTCAATAACTCCGTAGATTAGAATAGCTCCTGCGATAGCGTAGCAAATAACGCTCATAGTTTTCTGCGGGAAAATAACCATTATAATACCGAGCAAAAGGCTGATTATTGCCATAAGAAGCTCCATACGTCTTATTCTTTCTAAAACTTTCATTTTAATGTCCCCGTTTCTGAATTTACTTTTTATAATTATAACATAACAGCCGTTTAATTGCAATTATAACACATTTACAATGTCAACATTTTTTCGGCTGATTTCTATTTCTAAATCGGGAAACCTGTTAAGAAGAAATGCTTTTAGATTATCGTAAAAGATATTTTCCGTGTAAAAATGACCTGCGTCAATTAATGCGATACCTGCATTCCGAGCGTCAATAAAGTCGTGATGTTTTATGTCTCCGGTAATTAAAAGCTGACAGCCCTTTTGAAGTGCGTCAGTGAAGTATTCCGCTCCCGCACCTGAGCAAATTCCTATTCTTGTTATTTTTTCACCTGTGTCGGTGTATCTCAAAGTTCTGCATCCGAGAGCGTCTTTGACCCATTTTGCAATTGCCGAAATATCAGCAGGCTTTGAAAGGTTACATATTCTGCCTATATTATCCTTTTCGCTCAAAACCTCTCCCTCGTTCGGAACAAGACCCAGTCTTTCGCACAAAATATCATTCATACCGCCGTTTGCAATATCGAAATTCGTGTGCATACAAATAGCGTTTATGTTGTGTTTAGACAAAATCACAGCAGGATTTGATCCGTCAAGGAACTTCAGAGGCGAAAATATAACAGGGTGATGCGAAATAACAAGGTCAGCGTTGATTTCACAGGCTTCAGCTGCCGTTTCGTAAGTAATGTCTAAAGTGAGCATAATTTTCTTGACGGCGTTTGATTTATTTCCGACTAAAATTCCGCTGTTATCCCAAGAAACTTGAGAAGAAAATGGAGCAAGCTCGTCGAGAGCCTTGTAAATATCGTTTAAATGCGTCATAAGTTCAGTCCTTTCTTACGCTGTTAAGTTTGTCTGAAATAATGTTTCCGAGACGTATTTTTTCCTTGCCGTTTAAAATGACGTCTTTGTTTTTATTTTCGGCTTTTAACATACCCTGTCCTGCAATTATAAGTCTGTTTGCCTGAATTTTCAGATACTCTCTGTCGGGTTCACTGTGAAAATCAAGACCGCCCGTATAAATTTCATAATCCTCGTAAGCATTAGAGGTTTCAGAATATTCAGCATTTATAACCGAATATATAAACGATTCGCTTCTGACGGCTTTTTCGCATTTTATTTTAAAGCCGTTTTGGAAAAGAAATTTTCTTAAGTCATTGGCTTTTGTCATCGGCTGAAGAATAAGATTTACTTTGTTTTTCCTGATCCATTCTGCTCTTGAGATTATTTTTGCAATAAGCTCTCCGCCCATACCTGCAATTATAATGTCGCTCACGCCGTCGGGAGGGATATTGTCAAGACCGTCTGAAAGTACAGTTTTAATTTTATCCTGCAAGCCCTCGCCTAAGATATGCTCCTTTGCACTTTGTAAAGGTCCCTCTCTTAAATCGCAGGCGATGACTTCTTTGCAAATTCCGCTTGAAATAAGGTGGACAGCAAGATATGCGTGGTCAGTGCCCACATCAACTGCACAGCCTTTTCCCGATATAAACTCGGCACATTGTTTTAATCTGTTGTCTAAGTTTATCATAGTTGATTCCTATTAATTTAAAATTTAAGGGCGGCAGTTTTGCCGCCCCTGAGGTTTTTAGTTTCCGAAATGTGCGTTCAGCTTTTCAACAAGCTCGTCTGCGTCAACACCGTGAACAGCACATGCCTGTTCGATAGTTTCCCCTCTTGAAGACGGACAGCCGAGACAGTGCATACCCATTTCCAAAAAGAAGGGAGCGGTATCTCTGTCAGCGTCAAGAACATCGCCGATAATTGTATCTTTTTTAACTTCAAATGCCATAATTTATACATCCTTTCACAATTTTATAACGTTAAAAAATGAGATTTTCCTCATTTATATTATAACCAAATAAGATATAAAATGCAAGTCATATATTTACTTGTGCCTGGTTACAAGCTTGATTTTTCTCTGAAGTTCGTGAAGTCCTCTGTATATTTTCTCAAAGAAGTTTACAAGCTTTTTCTTAAACGGCGAGAATGTGTAATAAAATTCCCCCGCATAGGTAACGACTTCGCCGTTAAAGCCTTTTTTGAATTTATATACGCCGTAGTTCGGGTGGGTTTCATCAGTGTAGAAGGGTATGCCTTGAAAATCGTAGATAAAATTATTGTTTTCAAGTGCCCACTGGATCATAGTCCACTGCATAAGGTGATTAGGCATAACGTTTCTGTGCTTGTTTGAAGAAGCTCCGTAAACATAGCAGGTCTTTCCTGCGTACTGTGTGGTTATTGCTCCCGAAACAGGAGTTTCTGTTCCGTCCTCGTTTTGCAGGTAACACATATACAGTCTGCAATGGTTAAAGCCGAGAGAGTTCAGCATTTTGACAAAGTATTCTTTTGGTCTTATTGCAAAGCCGTCACGGGTTCCTGTTTCTGCCATCATAGGGTAAAAATCGTCCATAGCCTCAGGTCCGCACGCCTTGCAGACAACTCCCTTTCTCGACGCTAAGCGTATATTGTATCTCCACTTAGAATGGAAGCCAGCCATCACCTCATCAGGAGTTTTGCCCTCTATATTCAAGAGCATATAGTTGTTTCTCGCCTGAATGGTAGAAAGCTCAGGAGCATTTTCAATATGTGAAAATCCCATTTCCCTAAGAATGTTTTTTGCAGTTTCATCCTTTTCAGAAAAGCATGGATCCCACATAAATTCATAGCAGTTATGCTTTTTTGCAAGCACCTTTATGCCCTCGAACAGATCCTCAATAACAGCCTTGTTGTGATAGTCGCATACAGGACCGTGTGAAGCATATAAAAATGAACAGCCGAATATCGGTATCTTTTTCACAAGCACTAGACAAGTGCCCTGTATTTTACCGTCGGCATCTCTTGATATTACAGCGTCCCAGCCCCAGTTGTCCTTTACCTTAGTCCAGTTTAAAGACTGCAAAAAAACTCCGTTTTTATCTGTGCTGGCAAATTCCTCATATTCGTCGCACAGCTTTTTGTTATTCTTATCAAGTATTTCCAAGCTTTAAATTCCCACCTTTAAAATTCTTTGATTTGGATTTTAACATATTATACATTATCTTTTACAAAAAATCAACCACCGAGCCGGCGGTGGCTTTGCTGCCTATTAAAAGTTTAATTTAATGTTTGACGTTTCAAAACGGCAGACTGGTACTCTGTGGAAAAGGTAAGTTCTAGCCTCTTGCCTCTAGTTTCTAGCTTCTAATCGGTGACGTTGCATCCATTCTACCTTTGGAAGGTTAGCATAATGTTACAGTTAGTGCAACGGCAGGCTTATACTTTGTATAAATGGTAAGTAGGTCAATGGTTACCTGCGAGCAGGCGGCAAACGATATTGTTTGACAAAATAATTATTTTAAATTATAATAAATATGAGAGTACTGTACATAAAAAGGCAGGCGGTTTCTCCCTGTGAAGGGAGGTGATGGCAATGATAAGTAATTCGGAATTATTTTTATTTGCGAATTTTGTTATCAATATTGTCACACTTTGTTTCAATATTTTTTATCGCAAAAAGTAATAAAATTAATTTGCATTTTTACATAAAAAATAAGAAACACCGCCTTACTTTCCACGGTAACGGTGTTTCTTAACACTAATACGGGAGAGACCGCCTAGGCATTAATTTGCCGTGTGCAGTACTCTCTTTTTATATCTATATTATAACATATAATTTTATTTTGTCAAGCGTACAAAGATAAGAATTTCTTGTCTGATTTTTAAACAAAGTACAACTCGCCGTTGCACAAACTGTAACATTTTGCAAACTACTCAAAGGCGGCAGAGCAACCGGCGTCACGCCG
Organism: uncultured Clostridia bacterium; assembly: GCA_947589185.1. Lineage (GTDB taxonomy): Bacteria > Bacillota > Clostridia > Oscillospirales > Ruminococcaceae > UMGS1601. Next base: position 46,856 of record CANQCK010000007.1, read on the forward strand.
GCGGCGGGCTAGTACTTTGTTTAAACGGCGAGTTAGAGTACAGCAAGAAAAATTAGTTTTATATTGCTAATTACTAGCGTGCCGACAGATAATATTAATCTTTTTTGCTCTGAAAACGGAGGCACAAGAGCTCCCAGCGGTTCGCTGGCGGTTCACTGGGGGTTATATTTCGATGTAACACCAAGATACTCTTCAAGGCATATGCCTTGCTTTTTTATTTCCTTTGCAGTTTTTTTGCCTACATATCTTATATGCCACGGCTCATAGCTGTATCCTGTTATACTTTCCTTACCCTTTGGGAAACGAATAATAAAGCCGTATTCAGCACAGTGTTTTCCGAGCCATTTCATATCCTTTTGACCCACCATACTAAAATCTGCACCGTTCACATCAATAGCCATACCTGACTGGTGTTCGGAATGTCCCGGGCGAGCAGAATATGTATCCGCTTTTTTCTGACCGTTCTCGGACTTATACTCATTATACAGTGCTTTCTGTTCCTCATAGCTTCTGAAGCCCGACGCTATATCGAGATAAATATTGTCTTTTGCTGCCGCATTTTTCATCTTATTGAACGCTTTAAGCGTTTCATCAGTAAGACCGTAGTTATAGCTTTTCGGCAAAGAATATGTTTTGTTGACAATCAAAATACCGTCAACATAGGTTACGCCGTCGATAACCTCTGTTGAATGAGCCTTAGCGAATGCTTCCGCAGCAGGCTGTTCAGCCGGTGACGATGAACTGACAGATGGTTTCTCGGTTGACAAAGACGATTCTGTATCGTTGCTTTTACTGCACCCTGAAATCAAAAGGGTTAGTAATACTGATATAACAGCAAATATTTTAATTTTCTTATTTTTCATTTTTTTATATCCTTTTTATGAAGTTTGTAATACATTGTATCATAAAATTTTGGTTAAGTCCATAACTAATTTTGGATAATATATTGATTTGAACTTTTCAATATGCTACAATACTATTAATGTTTTGAGAAACTATTCATAAAGGAATGATGATTGTATGGGAAAATACACTATTGGCATTGATTTTGGGTCGTTATCTGGCAGAGCACTGCTTTTAGATATTAAAAGCGGCGAGGAGATGGCGTCAGCAGTATATGAATACCCTCACGGAGTTATGGATAAGGAATTGCCGAGCGGTGAGAAATTGGGAAGCGATTATGCAATTCAGCACCCTCAGGATTATTTAGACGTTTTGTATCATACCATACCGGAGGTAATAAAGATAAGCGGTGTGGACTCAAAGGATATAGTTGCAATAGGAACGGATTTCACAGCTTGTACTATGATCCCCTGCAAAGCGGACGGAACGCCTCTTTGCTTTTTAGATGAATATAAGTGCAATCCTCATTCTTGGGTAAAGCTGTGGAAGCACCACGCCGCACAGTATGAAGCTAACAGGCTGAATGAGATTGCCGAACAAAGAGGGGAAGAATGGCTTAAAAACTACGGAGGTAAAATTTCCAGCGAGTGGGCGATACCAAAGCTTATGCAGATATGCGACGAAGCTCCCGAGATATACAGAGCAACAGACAGGTGGATAGAAGCCGCCGACTGGATAGTCTGGATGATGACGGGAGCAGAAACGAGAAACTCGTGTACAGCTGGATATAAGGCTATATGGAATAAGCAAAGAGGCTACCCGCCGAAGGAATTTTTTAAAGCCCTTGATCCTATGCTTGAAAACTGCGTTGAGGAAAAGCTAGGAACGGTGATAACTCCGCTTGGAGAAAGGGCAGGAACGGTCACCCCTGAATTTGCAGAAAAGACAGGTCTTGCAGAGGGTACTGTCGTTTGCATAGGAAATGTTGACGCTCATGTCTGCGTACCTTCTGTTTCGATTGACGGACCTGAGAAAATGCTCGCGATCATCGGAACTTCGACCTGCCATATTCTTATGGGGGAGCAGGAAAAGCAGGTTCCGGGAATGTGCGGAGTTGTCGAGGACGGCGTTATGCCGGGACTTTTCGGTTATGAGGCAGGTCAGTCCTGCGTGGGAGACCACTTTGCGTGGCTGGTTGACAATTGTGTACCCGAAAGCTATTATAAAGCTGCAAAGGCTAACGGTATGAATATTCATCAGTATCTGACTTCGCTGGCTGAAAAGCTTAAGGCAGGCGAAAGCGGTCTTTTGGCACTTGATTGGTGGAACGGAAACCGTTCGGTGCTTGTGGACGCTGATTTAACAGGCTGTATGCTGGGTATGACTCTTTCGACAAAGCCTGAGGAAATGTACCGTGCTTTGATTGAAGCCACCGCATACGGCACTCGAATGATAGTTGAGAATTTCAGAGACAACGGAGTTCCTGTTAAAGAGTTTTATGCAAGCGGAGGCATAGCGGTAAAAAACGAAATGGCTATGCAGATTTACAGCGACGTTTTGAATATGCCTGTTAAAATTGCAGGCTCGGCACAGGGTCCTGCACTGGGAAGTGCTATATTTGCAAGCGTAGCGGCAGGGTCTGAAAACGGAGGCTATGACAGCGTTTTCGACGCCGCACGAAAGCTGGGCAAGGTAAGAGAAAAATACTATTCTCCTATAAAGGAAAATGCAGAGGTTTATGACAGGCTTTATGCCGAATATAAAAAACTGCACGATTATTTCGGCAGAGGAGAAAACAATGTTATGAAAACGCTGAAGAAAATAAAATCCGAAAGGGAAAATTGATATGTTAGAAGAATTAAAGGAAAGAGTTTACCGTGCAAATATGATGCTGCCGGAGAACAAGCTTGTTATTTCAACTTGGGGCAACGTATCGGAGATCGACCGTGAAAAAGGTCTTTTTGCAATCAAGCCGAGCGGAGTTGCATATGAAGAACTTACCCCTGATAAAATAGTTATATGCGATTTAAAGGGAAATGTGGTTGAAGGCAATTTAAAGCCAAGTTCTGATATGCCCACACATCTTGAGATATACAAGAATTTCACCAATGCAAACGCTGTGGTGCATACACATTCCAGATGGGCGACTATCTGGGCACAGGCAGGCAAGAGCATAAGTGCTTACGGAACTACTCACGCAGATTATTTTTACGGAGCTATTCCTATTACAAGAAAAATGACGGACGAGGAGATTTCCTCTGAATATGAGAGAAACACGGGACGTGTTATTGTAGAGACCTTTGTTTCCCACAGAACGAGTCCTTCTAAGATGAACGCTTGTCTTGTATACTCACACGGTCCGTTTCTCTGGGGCGACGACGCAATATCTACTGTTGAAAAGGCAGTTATTCTCGAAGAAATAGCCTTTATGGCTTGGCATACGGAAATGCTTGCCTACAAAAAGGAAACAACCACCCTTAAAATGCAGCAGCAGCTTTTGGACAAGCACTTTTTAAGAAAACACGGCGATAACGCATACTACGGGCAACGGTGACGTTGCATCCATTCTGCCTTTGTATAGCTTGTAAAATGTGACGGTTTGTGCAACGGCAGGCTCGTACTTTGTTTAAAAATCAGACAAGAAATTCTTATCTTTGTACGCTTGACAAATAAAAATTATATGTTATAATATAGATATAAAAAGAGAGTACTGCACACGGCAAATTAATGCCTAGGCAGTTTCTCCCAGAGTTATGGTTTTAGAAACACCGCAACAGAGGGATTTGGCGGTGTTTCTTTTTTATGTAAAATAAAAAAGCTTCTAATTTTTCTTATTAAATATAAGAAAAGCTAGAGTGATAATTTCGGTTATCATGCTAATGAATGAAAATAATTCATAATATGATACCATATTATCACCCCCTTTCGGGGAGAAACCGCTTGCCTTTTTATGTACAGTACTCTCGCATTCATTATAATTTTAAATAATTATTTTGTCAAATAATATCAATTGCCGCCGGCGTGACGCCGGATGCTCTTGTGCCCGATTAGAAACTAGAGATTAGAGGAAAGAGGCAAAAACTAATCTTTTTCGCAAATTATAAGTCTGCCGTTGTACAAAGTAAACACATTATGCTAACTTTCCAAAGGCAGATTGGATGCAACGTCACCGTTGCCCGCCGGCTCGGTGGTTAATGAAGTATGTTTCGGCACTCAATATAAAATCTCTTATCCTCAGCGTGTCCCATTGAGAATGTTTTTCTTGGCAGAGCACCGTCTTTAATAACGGTCGGGAAAAGCTCAGATTTAAGCATATCGGGAAGTATGAACCCTACGCTGTTATCGGTCTGAGTAAGTCTTTCCAAAACATCGGCTCCGTGAATGTAATCTATCTTTCCGCCGTTTTTCTTAATATACCCGTCTAACACTGCTTGCAGTGAGCCTACCGTTAGATTTGAAAGAGGCTTTCCTATATACACTTTCCTTTTAACTCCCTTGCAAACATATGTAAATGCCTGACCTGTACCGCTGTCTGTATCGGTCAGCGAGAGCGTGGCTTTAAGACTTGCAAGCAGATCGCCGCAGTCAACGTCTGTTACAATGCGGTGGATAGCCTCGAATTGCAATGCCTCACTGTGGAGGTTCACGACCTCAACCAGAGCATACCTTGCAGGGTGAGACGACATATCTTTATCAGGATTATTTGCCTTGAGTTCTTCATAATACGCTTTAGCAGTTGCCAAAGAGTGATTTCCGTCGCCCATTGCAAAAAGCAAAACAGGTGCGTTCGTTAAGCCGTATTTTTCATTGAAAGCTTTTTTGTCGCCAAGTGCCGTTAATGAATTATCTATTCTGTTCTTTTGATCGTCCTGAACCAAATAACCCTTTATGCTTCCTCCGTTTTTCATAAGCGGAAAGTCATACAGCTTTTTCATAGAGTTTTTGTTATTGCCTAGCGGTTCGATTACACTTTTGTTTTCATCGTCTATAAGTATCATAATGTGAGGAAGTTCAAGACTTGCACCGCGTCTTACCTTTATTCTCGGAGGTATTCTCTCTACAACTGTCGCCTCAGTTGCACGAACAGGCGAAGTACTGCTTTTTGAATAGTCGTATTCCTCCAGGTCTATCATTCCTATCAAACCTTGACGAAGTATTCCGTTGCTTTGAATCCGTTCAACGTAGATGTACGAATTTTTGTGCTCATTAAAGACATTTGACGACAGATATTTGTCCATAGTTTTATGTATATTTTCTATTTTTGAATCAACATCGCTGCCGTTAAGATAAATTTCAGGAAGAATCATTTTGAGAGTAGAAATTTTATCTCCTACGATTTTTTCGACGTCCTCCCAATATTCAGGCTCGCTTGTATACTGGTCGCAGGCAACCACCGACCAAGCTGACATATCGGTTTCCTCGTTCGGCAAAAGTATATCTGCCGGTTTAAATGCTGTCATAATGCGTTCTCCTTTATAAGTTTTATTTTTCGCCTTTGTGTACTATACCTGTCTTATTAAGTATCAGAACAATAAGAGGTATAAATATGATCTGTATTGCAATTCCGGCAAGGACGTTTAAGACCTCTCCGTTTATAAACATATCAGCTGTGTATACTTTTCCTTCATGACGCATCATAAAATAATATACAATATAGAATATAGTTCTTCCGCTGAACATTGAAAGCAGTAACGAAACATAAACATTTTGCTTGAGCGTCTTATAAAGCAGTCCGCAGAGAACTCCGAATACACATAGCTCGACAGCCGTTGCAGCACCAAGCGGATACATTTCCATTGTGCCGAAAATAAGCGAGTACAGAATAGGTACTAATGCCCCGACAACTCCGCCGTAACCCAGACCGCAAACCATTCCGCAAAGCAGAACAGGCAATTCCATAGGCAGTAATCCGGTACCGAAAAGATTGATCCCGCCGAAAAACCACGGAAGCAAAACTCCGAGAACCCCTAGTATAATTGCTAAAACGAACAGCTTCAAATTAACTCTCATATTTATCACCATTTTCTGTGAACTTTTATTTTATCATTATACAAAATTATATCATATACACGGTATTATTTCAATGTTTTTTTGTATGTTACTGGCAGGATTGTCTTGCATTTTATTCAAATTATAGTATACTATAAATATATAAATCTGAAATGGAGAATTAAAATGAACAAACTTAAAGGACTTATTGATTGTCATTCACATACATATTTTTCACCTGATTCAAATGCCAATCCAGAAAAAATGGTTGAAAAGGCAATCGAACTTGGTCTTGAGGCGTATGCTATAACAGATCATTGTGAATGTAACCGCTGGTTTGATATAGATTACTACAAAGCAGAACCTAATGAGCATGATACATATAATTTCGGCAGAGATTTTGACAGGTCGCTTAATAAAATAACTGAAATGAAAGAGATCTATGGAGATAAAATAAATCTTATCTGCGGAATTGAACTTGGTCAGGCGACTCACGATTTTGAGATCGCTGATAAAGCGGTCGGGGACGAGCGTCTTGACTTTGTTATAGGATCAATGCACGAACTGCCAAACAGTCCGGATTTTTGCTTTATCAAGTATGAGAACTATTCAGACAGCGAAATCGACAATCTGTTAGAGGATTATTTTCTTGAACTTCTTAAGCTTTGCAAGTGGGGAAAATTCGACGTTTTGGGACATTTAACTTACACGCTCAGATATATAGAGGGCGAGTACGGACTGAAAATCGACCTTTCAAAATATGAAGATATAATTAAAGAGTGCTTTAAGATTATCATTCAGAATTCAAAGGGAATTGAAGTGAACACGTCGGGATTAAGGCAGAAATACGGAAAGCCGTTTCCTGATTTAGAATATATGAAAATGTATTATAATTTAGGCGGAGAGATCATTACTCTCGGTTCGGACGCTCACCGAGTTGGCGATGTAGGTAAGGGGATCGCCGAGTGTAAAGAGATGCTCAAAAGAGTAGGATTTAAGTATCTGGCTTACTTTAAAAATCATAAGCCTGAGTTTGTGAAAATAGATTAAATAAAAACCTACTGATTTTCAGTAGGTTTCATTTTTTACTTAGTTTATCAAGGAGCAAATTGCAGTAATCTTGGTGATTATATGCTTTTTCTCTAAATGTCTTGCCTCTAGGCACTAGCCTTCCGTATTAGCAAAGTAAAACCCGCCGTTGTACGAACTGTAACATTTTACAAACTATACAAAGGCGGAAAGAGTGCAGGGCTCAGCCCTGCTCTTGCTTCTTGCTTCTACAATTCTTGCCTCTAGGTACTAGCCCGCCAGCGAGCCGCTGGGCAACGGCACCGATTAGAAACTAGAGATTAGAGGCAAGAGGCAAGAACTTACCTTTTCAACAGAGTACTAGCCTGCCGTTTTGAAACACGTCAAACATTAAATTAAACTTTTAATAGGCAGAGAGCGTGCAGGGCTCAGCCCTGCTCTGGCGTCACTCCAGTCAAATCAAACGGCGGAATATATTCCTCCTGTGCAGATGAGCGTTCTTGAATAAAGCCCCTGAACCCGTATTGTCCGGCTCTGCTTACTACCTTTTCGTATTCAAAGGTGGTGATACGTCTGTTAAGTTCGGGAAAGCTCATACAAGCCTCTGTAGGTGTAAATTGGCTCATAAGACTAAGCAGAAAGTTATACTTTGTTAAAAATTTGCAGTCGTTAAGCCAGTCGAGTATATCAAGACTGTCATGATAACAGCCGGGCAAAACAAGATGTCTTATTATAAGCCCCTTTTTTAGAATTTTCATATCGTAATCTTGAATTCCTCTGTCCCAGATAAGCTTCGGAGCTTGCCGGTGCATTTCTTTCAGTGCCTCGCTCGCCTTTTCAAAGTAATCGGGGCAGGAGGAGTATTTGCCTGATAGTTCAGAGCTTTTGTACTTCAAATCAGGCAGATAAATGTCTATATACCCGTCGAACATCTTTAAGGTTTCAACCGACTCGTAGCCTCCGCAGTTCATAATCACAGGAATATCAAGCTTGTCTTTTACCATATCAAGAGCCTTTAAAATCTGATATGAGTAGTGGGTCGGAGTTACGAGGTTTATGTTCTCCGCACCCTTATCCTCTAGCTCTAAAAATATATCCGCCAAACGGTTGCAGGAAATTTCCTTGCCTTTGCTGTTAACACTTATTTCTGCATTCTGACAGAATACGCATTTTAAATTGCAGTTTGAAAAGAATACCGTTCCGCTGCCTCTTTCTCCGCTTATGCACGGTTCTTCCCAGAAGTGGAGAGCTGCTCTTGATACTGTGACATTATTATTATTTCCGCAGGCTCTGCAAAAACCTGCGGAAATTTCTCTGTCAATATTACATTGTCTGGGGCAAATATTACATAGCTCAGACAATTTTAATCACCGCTTACCGACGCTTCGGCAATTACGTTAGCAACTAAGTGTGCAGGAAGCTGTTCGTATCTTTCCTGCTTTAGGGTAAAACTGCCTCTGCCCTGAGTCATCTGACGGAGCAGCATAGTAAAATCGCTCATCTCGGAAATAGGTACCTCTGCAACTACCTCCGTCATACCCTTTTCAGTCTCTGACGGGTTCATACCGAGTACCCTTCCGCGACGCTTGTTAAGCTCGCCTATCATATCTCCCGTGTTTTCGTCGGGAACCGATACATTCAATGCACCGATAGGCTCTAAAAGTACCGGGTCAGCCTGAGCAAGACCTTCTTTGTAAGCTATGGTAGCAGCCATCTTGAACGCCATTTCCGAAGAATCAACAGGGTGGTAAGAACCGTCAACTAAGATAGCCTTTAATCCCACAACAGGAAATCCTGCCAGAACACCTTTTGAAATACATTCCTGAAGTCCCTTTTCAACAGCTGGGAAGTAGTTTTTAGGTACTGCTCCGCCGAAGATCTTCTCCTCGAAAATGAGGTCATCGGAAACGCAGGGCTCAAACTCGATCCACACGTCTCCGTATTGACCGTGGCCGCCCGATTGTTTTTTATGTTTTCCCTGAACCTTGACTTTCTTTCTTATCGTTTCTCTATATGGTATTTTCGGAACGGTAAGGTCAATATCAACTCCGAAATCGTTTTTGAGCTTTGAAAGTGCCGAGCCTAAATGCTGATCGCCTAAGCCCTTTAAAATCTGTTCGTGAGTGAGTTCATCTTGATAGTATTCAAGGGTAAGGTCTTGCTCGAGCAGCTTTGAAACAGCACTTGAAATCTTGCTTTCATCACCTTGAGCCTTAGCCTTGACAGCCATCGGATAGCATGGCTTTGGTAAATCAATAGCGTCGAACTTAACAACCCTTGACGCATCGCAAATAGTGTCGTTTGTGTTTATATCAAGCTTTGTTGCAACAATAATATCTCCGCAGCTTGCCTCAGTAAGCTCAATTTGCTTTTTGCCGACCAGAGTAAACAGCTTTCCTATTTTAAGTGTGCTGCCGTTTGAAGCATTTACAGCGTCCGTTCCCGTTTTGATTTTGCCCGACATAACTTTGATGAACGACATTTTTCCTACAAACGGGTCTGCAACCGTCTTGAATACAAATGCACTTAGCGGTTCTGACATATCGCACTTAATCTCAACAGGTGAACCGTCCTTATCGGTCGCAACAGCAGTTTCTTCGTCGGTGGAAACAGGAAGAAGCAGTGAGATCTCTTTGAGCAGCATATCAATGCCTGCCAGCGTAGTTGACGATACGCAGGTAACCGGAGTTATAATTCCCTCGTTCATTCCTTTGTGTATACCGTCTATAAGCTCTTTCTGTGTGAACGCTTCGCCGCTGAAGAATTTTTCAAAAAGCTCTTCGTCGGTTTCGGCAACCGCTTCTGATATAGCTTCTTTTAAGCCCTGTAAGCGGTATTCGATTTTATCGCCCAGTTCTGCCGTAGGCATTTCTGTTTCAACGGCGTTGCCGCTGTTGTCATACTTATATGCCTTCATCTCAATGAGGTTTACATATGATACGATTTTTCTGTCTGCTATAACCGGCACAACAACAGGACATACTGTAGGTCCGAATTCAGCTTTGAGATCGGTCAGGACATTGTAAAAGTTTGCGTTTTCTGAATCAAGCTTGGTGACAACAAACATTCTCGGCTTTTTCATAGCTACTGCTGCCGAGTATGCTTTGTGTGTTCCTACATTTACGCCCGATTTTCCCGAAACGGTTATCATCGCAGTGTCGCAGGCGGATATTCCTTCTATCATTTCGCCCGCAAAGTCAAAAAGTCCGGGCGTGTCTAAGATATTGATTTTATAGCCGTCTCTCTCATATGCGGAAAGTGACGTATATACAGAAGATTTTCTTGCAATCTCTTCGTTTGTATAGTCTGAAACAGTATTTCCGTCAGCAATTTTTCCAAGCCGCTCGCTTGAACCGCTTTTGTAAAGCAATCCCTCGCACAGCGAGGTTTTTCCCGAGCCTGCGTGACCGCATAGCACAATGTTTTTTATTTTTGAATTGTCGTAAGTTTTCACTTTTATCTCTCCATTCAACATAAATTTGTAGCAAGTCAGATATTATATAATTCAGACAGATGATCCCTATGTCCGTTTAGCAGGAAACATCTTGTATTCAGCAGAAATTTGTAATAACTGCTGAATGTTCGCTTTTTAATAAGGGACTGACCCTTTTAAAATTAAACAATATATATTACTACTAATAATGCAATTATATACTATTTCACTATAAATTGCAAGTGATTTTAATAATTTTTTGTTGAAAATTAAATAATCGCTCTGCGTTTAACAAAGCGATTTTTTACATTTATTTAACTGTTACTTTCTTTGTTTTTTTGCTCCAGCTTCCGTTGACCTTCTTGGTCTGACCGTTAGAGTCCTTATATTCCACATACGGTCTTACACGAACATAGTAGGTTTTGCCGCTTTTGATTTTTTTGTTTTTAACAGTCAGCTTATTCTTAGTGACGAATTTTTTAATTACATTCTTTTTGAACCTTCTGTTTGAAGAGATTTGAACCTCATAACCACTTGCTTTTTTGATGTTTTTCCACGACACGCTTATCTTTTTCTTTTTATTGCTTAAAGCCTTCAGCTTTTTGATTTTTGCTTTGCTTATTAACTCCTTTGCTTTTTCTTTATTTTGGTTGCCGTTAATGGAAGTCACTGCAATCTTATTTGCAGAATTAGTATTGTTTTTATTCTGAACAGGCTTTGCTGACGGCTTTGAATCGGATGGCTTTGTTCCGGAAGAATTATTATTGTTTGAAGTATTATTATCGTCAATTAAAGGAGTATTTCCCTTTTCGTAGTATATTAATTCTCCGTCTGTATCGTATTTATATTTCTCCCAGCTTCCGTCGCTGTACTCGGATAATGTGAGATAGCCGTCTTTGCTGTAGGTGTTTTTTACCCAGCTTTCGTCGTTATATTTAGTATATGTACAATTGCCGTTTGCGTCATATGTGTTGTCTTCCGAATATCCCTCGCTGTCTGCATAGTGTGTTATATTGCCATATTCATCGTATTCTGTGTCTTCCCAATAGCCGTCGCTGTTTTCTATATGAATAATGTTTCCATTTTCGTCATACTTGGTCTCTTCCCAGAAATTATCGCTGTCTTCATAACGTATCTCATTGCCGCTTTCATCGTACTCTCTCTTTTGCCAATTGCCGTCTCCGTCTTCAACGTAAAGAATATTTCCGTTTTCATCGGTTTCTATAGTATAACCGTCGCTGGTTTCTATTAGAATATTACCGTTCTCTTTATATTCAAAAGTTTCCCAACAATTGCTTTCATGATTTATAACATTTCCGTCGTCATCATATTTGAATTTTTCCCAGCTGTTGTTGAGATATTTATAAGTCATCTCTTTGTTGACTTCGTCATATTCAACAGTATAACCGTAACCGTAGCTGTTTTCAAAATATGTTTCAAAACCCTTTTCGTTAAACTCCTGTTTTAGCCAGAAACCGTTGCTGTCTTCTCTATGCTTTGTTTTTATGCTGCCGTCTTCAAAATATGTATATGTCCATTCTGATGTGTATGTATCGCCGTCGCTGTTTTCATAGTATGTCTGGTCTCCGTTTTCGTTATATTCAAAACTTTCCCATGAGCCGTCGCTGTACGAAATAAGTGTTACGTTTCCGTTTTCGTCATAAGTGTATTCACCGTCGTCTTCATCTATGATGTCGTCCATTATATCACGTCCGAGTACCGATTTAATGGTTCGCTTTCCGATACTTTCAAGCGATTTTACAGTCTTTACTGCATTCTCAGTATTTACGGCGTTTGCTGTCGGAACTGACCCGATAAGACTCAATGTCATTGCAATGGCGGTAAATAAAATCATAATTCTTTTTTTCATAGCTTTTCTCCTAAATATAATAATTATTGTATAACTATTATAGCTTATAAATGCTAATTGGTCAATATTTTTGTAAACTATTCAACAGAAAATCGGTATGGTATTTTTTTACTCGCCGAACTTTATCAGCTTCATAAACGCTTTGTTTTTCTCTAAAAGCTTAAATAGTATAACTCCTATTATGCCAACGCAAACGAACTCTCCCAGAGCGACCTGACCCATTGACAAAAACAGAGGCAGGGAAAAAACATACTTAAGTTCTAACCCCACTAATATTCCGTTAAACAACACGGGCGACAGAGACGCTGTAATTAATGAGACAGTCGAAGCGGCATTTTCACTCATACCGAATTTGTTTTCAAAAAATCGGGGTAGACGCTCTGAACACAAGACTATTACCGCAACGGCGAGCAGAGTTGCGAGAGTTCCCACTATCATATCAATTGCACCGACAGTGCTGATTATATTGGCGATAAGACAGCCTACGACCATTGAGTAGCAGTATTCTCTTTTATAAAAGCAGAGAAGCACTAATACTTCCGATATGCGAAACTGTATATTGCCGTAGGCAAGAGAGCCTAAAGCCATTGTTACAGTGACATACAAAGCCGCTGTTACTGATAAAACTGCAATTTTTCTTACACTTAGATTTTTCATGAAATTTTCTCCTAATAAATATTTAGCGATAAAAAAAGCGTACCACAAGGATACGCCTTTTATTTCAGTATTATCCCTGTTTTTATTAACGAGTGGTGACTAGGTTACACTCGGTATTAACTTTACTTGAATTTATGCCTTGCCTATTGAACCGAAAAGCTCCATCTTTTCCTTTACGGTTTCTTTAATAGCTTCAAAGCCCGGAGCAAGCAGCTTTCTCGGGTCAAAGCCTTTACCCTGTTTATCCTTGCCCTCTTCTATATACTTTCTTGTAGCTTCCTGAAAAGCAAGCTGACATTCTGTGTTTACGTTGATTTTAGCTACTCCCAAAGAGATTGCTTTCTTTATCATATCCTCAGGTATACCTGTTCCTCCGTGAAGAACAAGCGGCATATCTCCTACCTTTTCTTTAACAGCGGCAAGAGTTTCAAATGAAAGACCTGCCCAGTTTTCAGGATATTTACCGTGTATGTTTCCGATACCCGCTGCAAGCATAGTAACGCCTAAGTCAGCAATTGATTTGCACTCGTCCGGGTCTGCACATTCGCCTGCACCGATAACTCCGTCTTCTTCTCCACCTATCGAACCGACTTCCGCTTCAATCGAAAGACCCAGCTTTTCACACTCAGAAACAAGTTCCTTTGTCTTTTCGATGTTTTCTTCAATAGGATAGTGAGAACCGTCGAACATCACCGAGCTGAAGCCTGCCTCGATACAAGCCTTTGCTCCGTCGTATGAACCGTGATCAAGGTGAAGTGCAACAGGTACTGTGATACCAAGTTCCTCTAACATTCCTTTTACCATTCCTACGACCGTCTTGTAACCGCACATATATTTTCCTGCACCCTCAGAAACACCCAGAATAACAGGTGAGTTCTGTTCCTGTGCGGTAAGTAAAATAGCCTTAGTCCATTCAAGATTGTTGATGTTGAACTGTCCAACTGCATATTTACCTTCTCTTGCTTTGTTTAGCATTTCCTTTGCCGAAACTAACATAAATATTTTACCTCCAAATTTAATATAACAAAGCTATTATACCTTATTTTTCTTAAAAATGCAACTAGCGGTTCGGCAGGCAATATTTAGAGAATAGAAGCTAGACCGGCGAACCGCTGGGGGCTCTTGTGCCTCCGTTTTCTGAGCAAAAAAGATTAATATTATCTGTCGGCACGCTAGTAGTTAGTAATATAAAACTAATATTTCCGCAGAGTATAGCCCGCCGTTGCACAAACTATCACTTTTTACAAGCTATTAAAAGGCGGCAGAGCCACCGCCGGCTCGGCGGCTAGTTGCCGAAGCTGATGCCTATATCTCTTGCAGTCTTTATAAGCTGGTCGTCAACAGGAACAAACTTTGTTTTGCCTGCAACATCTTCGAGCTTGTTTTCGGTGACTATATTATTCTTCATTGCGACCGCATAGCCGTACTTATCCTGTTCGATAAGATTGGCGGCGTGACAGCCGAACTTTGTTGCCAAAACCCTGTCATAAGCGGACGGGCTTCCCCCTCGCAGCATATGACCCGGAACGCAGACTCTTGTTTCAAAGCCTGTGTTCTGCTCGATAGCTTTGGCAATTCTGTTTGTAGCGGTCGTTTCTCCTGCCTCTGCTCTTCTTCTTGCACGTTCTTTTTTCTTTAGTTTTGCTTCGTCCTCGTCGAAAGCTCCTTCGGCAACAGCTAAGATTGAAAAAGCACTTCCTCTTTTTGCTCGCTTTTCAACCGCCTTGCAGATTTTCTTTATATCAAACGGAATCTCAGGGATTACTATTATGTCAGCACCTCCTGCTATTCCCGAATAAAGCGTAAGCCAGCCCGCCTTGTTTCCCATAATTTCAACAACTAAGGTTCTTCCGTGTGAATTAGCCGTTGTGTGAAGCCTGTCTATAACATCGGTGGCAATGTCAACGGCAGAGTGAAAGCCAAAGGTTACGTCTGTTCCCCAGATGTCATTGTCTATGGTTTTAGGAAGTCCTATCACGTTAAGTCCCTCGTTTGAGAGAAGATTTGCCGTCTTATGAGTTCCGTTTCCGCCAAGCGTTAAAAGACAGTCGAGCTTTTGCTTTTTGTAGGTCTGTTTCATTGACTTTACCTTGTTTACGTTGTCTTCCTCAATGACCTGCATCATCTTGTAAGGCGTTCTTTTCGTTCCGAAAATAGTTCCGCCCTGAGTGAGAATACCCGAAAAATCTGACGGAGACATCAGCTTGCACTGGTTATTTATAAGCCCGGAATATCCGTCCTGAATACCTATAATCTCAACGCCGTCTGTGCCGAACTTCTGATAACAAGCCTTTGCAACGCCTCTGATAGTCGCATTAAGACCCGGACAGTCTCCACCGCTAGTTAAAATACCTACTCGTCTTGCCATAATACTTCACCTTTATTCAAATTCTTTAGATAATTATAGCATAATAAATTATCAAAAACAAGAATAATACAAATAATTATACAAACGTTCTAATATTATAGTATTACAGCCTTTATCTTTGGGGAGTGACTAAGTTGTTTAAAGTTTTTTCTGTAAAAAAAATATTGAAATCGCTTTCACTTTTTGTTTCGGGAGCGGTGTTAGTATCGGTTTTGGTTTATGCCTGTTCTGCATTTGCAGAAAGTATAAGAGGCATAAAGCTGCCTATTATAATGTATCATTCGATTTTAAAGGACGAGAGCAAGCAGGGGGATTATGTTCTTTCGCCTTTGGAGCTTGAAAGCGATATGCTTTACTTAAAAGAACACGGCTACACACCGATATTCTGTCAGGACCTTATTTCTTATGTGTATTCAGGTAAGGAGCTTCCTGAAAAGCCGGTCATTTTGAGCTTTGACGACGGATGTTATAATAATATGTATTATGTTCTTCCGCTGCTGTCGAAGTACAATATGAAAGCTGTTTTTGCGGTAGTGGGGGCTTTCTGCGACAAGGCAACGGCAGAAAACGATCCGAACCCGAACTATTCGTATATGTCATGGAAAGACTGCAAGGACGCTTACACCAGCGGACGTGTGGAAATAGCCTGTCACTCGGATAATTTTCACACAATAGCAAGAAGGGTAGGCTCTAAGAGAATGGGAAATGAAAGCTACGACGATTACCGTTCGGCATTTATGTCAGACACGCTCAGCTTTATGGATAAGATAAAAGCAAACTGCGAAATAGTTCCTAATACATACGTTTACCCATACGGTGCTATTACCGACGACAGCACACAGTTTGTTAGGGCCTGCGGATTCAAGGTGAGCTTTGGCGTCGAGGAAAAGATGAATTATATTTCAAAAGACGAGGATTGTCTTTATCGTCTTAACCGATACAACCGAGCCAGTGGGATTTCAACCGAGAATTTTATGAAAAAGGCACTTGATGAATGAGGCGGGGAAATTAAGTTGCATTATAACGTGCAACTTTTTTAGTGTCTTAGTGTATTAATGAGGAGAGTACATTAAAAAGTGAATTGAACACATAATAAAATAACTGCTAAAAAGGGGTGTCAAATTATTGTGAAAAATAAAAAAACATTGCATAAGAATTCAAATAATAATAAAACATTAAAAAAATTTATTGCAAAAATTAAACATATGTGTTATTATATAACTACAGAAAAATGTAAAAAACACTTTTCTGTTGACGAAGGAGTGATAAAAATGGCTAGCGTTTTTGATGTTGCAAAATACATTCTAGAAAAAAAGGTGGAATGAGTACATGGAAATTGCAGAAGCTATGTTATTATTCTCAGGCTTGGGCTTTAGCTTGGACGGAAAAACCTATATTTAATGAGGACTTTGAAGCGTGGTCTAACGGTCCTGTTTGTCCGGTATTGTTTCAGGAACATAAGGGCAAGTTTTCTGTATCTAAAGGTGATATATCAGGAGACAGCTCATGTCTTACTGAAGATGAAAAGGACACAATTAATATTGTGTTAAAAGATTACGGAAATATGGAGCCGTATGATTTAAGGGAATTATCTCATAGTGAAGCTCCTTGGAAAGATGCTCGCGGAGATTTACCTGAAAGCGTAAGAAGTGATGAAGTAATTACCAAAGAAGCTATGGGCGAATATTATGAAAGTTTATAAATTGATATGAGTAAGAAAACTAGACAAAAAAATTATATTTCACAAAAGAAAACATCTAAATTAAATAATGATAGTTCTGATGGAGAAAAAGTTATTTGGGTATTTGATGGCGTTGATAAAAATGGTAAGTTTGCATTTAGTCTGGATAATATTGAAAAAGATTCAAATCTTAAAGAGATATTTGATAAATTATTAGGATACTCTTCAATGACTTGGGCAGAGGTTAAAAGTCAAACACATGATAAAGGCAAATCCAAACATCACAATTTAAACCGTCAAAAGCTTTCAAAATACGCTATGAACAGAGTGCAAGCTATATGTGATGAAGATGATTATGATTCAATATTTTCATTTGCATTACAAAATAAATTGAGAATAATCGGTGTTAGGAAAAGGAACTTTTTTATGTTAAATGGTATGATCCAAATCACGAGTTTTACCCAATCAGTAAATAACAAATAAGTAAAAAATGTTTAAGATAAAAAATACCGCCCTATTTTAGGGCGGTATTTTTTCCTGGCGGAGAGAGTGGGATTCGAACCCACGGTACCTGACGGTACGACGGTTTTCAAGACCGTTCCGTTATGACCACTTCGGTATCTCTCCGTAAATCATATAATTAATTCATATTAGCATATACGCTTCAATAAAACAGCTTTATTATTTTATCATATGAAAATATTCTTGTCAAGCGTTTTTTTATAAGAAATTTTTTTCTTAAATATTGACAGGCTGAATACCAGATGATATAATAAAAAGGTAAATTAAATATTTGAACCGGGGGGCTTGTTTGGCAGGCTGAGATAAAGTAATCTAACTTTGACCCGTTTAACCTGATTTGGATAATGCCAACGTAGGAAAGTTTTTAAAGCAGAGGTGTGCCGATTTGGGTGTGCCTTTTTTGTTTTTGGTTTTGAATTGCAAAGCGGTTAGCTTCAAATATTGATTTAAAATATTTTATAAGGAGCGTGTTTATATGAAGAACACAAAAACTATCAAGCTGGTCGAGGGAGCGGTAATGGTTGCGCTTGCCGTTGTATTGAGCTTCGTGAAAATCATTGAATTTCCGTGGGGAGGTTCGGTTACACTGCTTTCAATGCTTCCTATAGTAATTTACAGCATCCGCAACGGTGTAAAATGGGGTATGTTAGTTTCAGTAGTGTATGCTTTGCTTCAAATGTTCATTGACTTAGGCAAGGTCGTAAGCTGGGGACTAACCGCATCGGCACTTATCGGAACATTGGTTTTTGACTATATCATTGCGTTTTCTGTTTTAGGTCTTGCAGGAATTTTCAGAAGCAGGCGAATTTTAGGTGACATTGCAGGAATTGTTTTAGCAGTATTTTTGAGATATGCATCTCACGTTGTTAGCGGAGCAGTAATTTTTCACTCGGCAGGGAAAATATGGGAAAGCTTTGCAACAGATAATTCGTGGATTTACAGTCTACTTTATAACGGAGCATATATGCTTCCTGAAATGATATTTACCGTAATAGGCGCAGTAATACTATTGGCTGTTCCTCAGACTAAAAAGTTGATAGTAAAAGAATAATTTAATTACATATGAAAGCCTCCGACATCGGAGGCTTTTGTTTTATCCTCTATTAATCTTCTGCCTCTTCAATTATACTGTTTATCTGCTGTTCAACATAGCTGTTGTCTAAATTGATTATTGCAGTGCAGCGGCTGTCGAATTCTTTGATTCTTCTTTTTATGTTAGAAATAATTTCTCTCTCCTGCTCGGGCGAAGTCTCAAGGTTAATAACTAAATCAAATATGACTTTTGTTTCTTCATCGCTTTCGGCAATCCTGAAATCGTGTATTGAAAAGCTGTGGCTCTCTTCCTTTACTATCAACTTTACTGCTTCTTTAAAACGCAGTGCCTTTTCGTTGTTTACCGAAACAGGATCCATATGAATTACAAGTTCTATGCCCAGCTCGCTTTTTACTTTCTTTTCAAGCGAGTCTATTGTTTCGTGTATCGAGACTATGTCGTCACTGTCGGAAATTTCTGCGTGAACAGAGGCAAATACCCTGTTCGGTCCGTAGTCGTGAACTATGAGATCGTGTATGCCGATAATGCCGTTTGTGTTAGTGAGAATGTCGTATATGCTTCTTATTGTTTGTCTGTCAGGAGCAGAGCCGAGCAGAAGCCCTACCGTTTCTTTTGCTGTTTTTAAGCCGTTGATTACTATTATGACTGATACGATTATGCCGATTATTCCGTCGAATGAAAGCTTTGTAAAAAAAGAACCTATGATAGTTGCCAAAATAACTGCTGAAGTCGAAAAAACATCGTTCAGACTGTCTTTTGAACTTGCTGTAAGAACGCTTGAGTTGATTTGTCTGCCTGCGTATTTGCAGCTGAAATACATCCACAGCTTTATCAAAACTGATATAATAAGAAAAATTATCAAAATAATATTAAATTTCACAGGCTCGGGGTATCTGATTTTTTCTATAGATGACTGGAATAGCTTCAACCCTACCAGCAAAATCAAAAACGATATTATCAAAGACGATATGTATTCAACACGTCCATGACCGAAAGGGTGTTCGGCGTCGGGCTTTTTGTTTGACAGCTTAGCTCCGATAATTGCAACAATGCCTGAACCTGTGTCGGAAAGATTGTTAAAAGCGTCTCCCATAATTGCTATGCTGTTCATAGCAATACCGATAAACAGCTTCATCAGAAATAAAATAATATTGCAAAAAAGACCAGCCGTTCCGCAAAGAATAGTGTAGGATTCTCTGACCTTTTTGTCATTGACGTTTTTGTAATTCTTGATAAACTTTCTTATCAGCAGCTTTATCATACGATCACCGGTTTACTTTTTTGTATAGTTATATTATAGTATATCACAATTATCGAAAAATGAAACAGCGAATTTTAATAGATAATCAAATTATATATCAAAATAGAAATAGTTAAGAATAAGATATAAAAGTTTACTTTTTAATAAATGCGAAGAGTTTTCCGGTCTCATTTTAACTGTTATAATCCGCCGTTACATAAAAACCACCTTCAGCTAATTTGCCAAAGGCAGTAATGCGTGCAGGGGTTACCCCTTATGGAAAGGTATATTATAAGATGTAGCTGCTAACACGAGATATAAAAAATTCGCATTCCACAAAATGTGAAACGCGAACAGGTTCCGGCGACACTAAGTATTAGCCCGCCGTTGCATAAAAATAACCACCTTTAGCTAATTTTCCAAAGGCGGTAATGCGTGCAGGGGTCACCTCTTATGAAAAGATATATTATAAGATGTAACTACTAACGCGAGATATAGAAAATTCGCGTTCCACAAAATGTGAAACGCAAACAGGCTCCGGCGGCTCGCCGGTGGCGGAGAAAGAGGGATTTGAACCCTTTACAAATCGCGTAAAACTGGGATATAATCAATATTTGCGGAAACTTTGCGGAAACTATTCTATAAGTTCATTAAAACTGTCGTTTAATTTTTTTGATATTTTCTTTTGTTCGTCATCAAATATATGCTGATAAACATTCTTAATCATAGACGGTGTAGATTGTCCTAGTCGCTCCATAGCATATTTATCACTGACACCATTAATCAGCATAATACTAGCGTTAGCATGTCGTAAAGCATGTATTTTAAACTTGGGAAGTCCATTATTTTCACAAAGTTTATAAAATGACCTCAATATGCTACTAGGCAACATATTCGATATATATTCATCACCGCTTTTATTATTTTTTCTTTCGTTTAAAATTTTACATAGATAATCAGGAACATCTAAAAGTCTGTTACTTGCATATGATTTATTCTCTTTTTTATGAACATACATATTATATTCATCAGGTACTACAGCTCCGCTTATTAATAGTGTTTTTTTATCTGGATCGTAACTGCTCCATTTTAATGCTTTTATTTCACTTTGACGCAATCCAAGTAATAAAGCTAGTAATATAGGTATTTCAATATTCTCGCCTTGAACTATTTTAATAATAGTTTTTATTTGATTTAAGTCAGGTATAACATATATAGTTTTTGTCTTAGGTTTTAAATCAATTTTTGGAATACTTAAATTATTCTGCTGTAAAACTGCTGTTAATAATCCAAACTGATTATTTATAGTTTTAGCACTGTATTTTAATGCATTTTCATTAGCCCAGTTTTGCAAAACTATATTGTCTAACTCGTCCAAAGGCTTTTTAATAATGCTTTTATATGCATTACGTTGCATTATTCTATAGCCTCTGATTGTAGAGGGAGATAATATACTGTTCTTAGATTCAATGTAGTTGTCTATAGCCTCGTTCAAAGGTTTTTTACACGTAGGCATATTTTGCTTATTTTTAAATTCTGAGGCTAGTCTGATACATTCGTATTTATTTTCGTGAGTAAAACTTTTGTATTTTTTCTTTCCTGTTTCATCTTTGCCTATATATACTTTACACCTATATGTACCGCTTTTTTGTTTTTGTACATTCATATTATTTTAATTTCTCATGCATCTTATATACATGTGTTTTGGTTATTACCTCTTCTTTGAATTTAAATGGTTTTCTGCTTAATATACCATCAATATGTTCATTTAAATCAGATTTTATATGATTACCCATTGGGCTCAAAAGAAAATCAATACCTTCACGTCTCGCTTGTTTTGCAGCAGGGACAAAATCACTATCTCCTGATACAAGAATAATTTGATCTACTTGTCTTTTAAAAGCAAGTGAAGATATATCAACACCTATTCTCATATCAACTCCTTTTTGTTCTAAATTCATACAAACATCATTCTCAGTGAGTTGCTCAATTGTTGGAGTTCCATTAGTAAGTTTTTTAAACGCTTCATATTTTAAATTATAAACTACCTGTTCTTCACTTAGTCTTCCCAATCTTAAAGCGATTTTTCTTCGTTTTTTAAGCTCGGAAAAGAAACTTAATGTCCAAGAATAATCTTTACTTTGTTCAAGATTAACAGATTTTTTTGTTATTGGATTATAAACATTCTTACTAACAGGTGGACAATCATAATAAAATATCCGATAAAGTTTTCTGTTTTCACTATCATCCCAAAGCAAATGATGACAATAATCACATAATTCATCTGCACGTTCTTTAGGCGTTTTATATCCAGTATAATATTTTGCTCGTTTTCTATAAAATCCACCATCAATAAGTATTGCTGTTTTCACCTCATATTTATGCTTATGGTTATAAAGTTTTTTATACCTTAAAGTATTTGAATTTTTCTCGTTTTCCATATAACTCCTCTTTTCTTTATAATAAACAAAAAGCTCTTAGCCTTGTACAACCCCGTATGGTGGGACGACTACTACTAAGAGCTCACATTCATATTTTGTGGAATTCTTTATCCACATCTATATTTTATGCGATAATTATTAACGTAATATTAACAAACGCTAATTATCTTATGAACAATTAGTAGGCTATTATTTTTTATTATCTATAATAAATTGCTCAAAGTTTTTATATACTGTTCGCTCAAGCGGACTTGTAAGGAATTTATTTCTTTTATATAAAATCCTCATTCTCTCGGCTCTGATTTTTGCTGCTTGAAGTGAAATGTCACAAACTGAAGCTATTTCTTGCGGAGTGTGTAGGTCAAGCCCCCATAAAACACAAGCCGGAGCTAAAAGCCTTGAGGCAAATATGTCGGATTGTGTTTCTATAGCAGGCTTTGTCAAGTTGAATGTTCGTGCATACCTATCTTTTTTCAGCTCGTGACCTAGTAAGATATGCCCCAATTCGTGGGCTAGTGTAAATCTGCACCGCTGCGGTGTATCTATATCATCATATATGATATACCATTGTTCATCTATCAAAAGACTTATGCCGCTTTCGTTAGGTTTGACAAGATTAGCATTGCTGTTTTTGGCAAATTTAATTCCTGCTGATTTCAAAATCTCAAAGATGTTGACCGGCAATGACTTTACATTGTAGTCAATCAGACATTGCCACGCTGCGTCTCTTGCGTTTTTATACGCTCCATAAGTCATTTGACTATTTCATTGATATGTTTTCTTTGATGAGGTTGATTAATAGATTATCTCATTTTATTTTTTTGCCACAATAAGGACAAAAGCACTTCTCATCTTCGGTTTCGTCTTTATCTATACTTTCAATAAATCCGGCTGAAATTATACCTGCTGGAACTGCTACAAGTCCTATACCTAAAATAGCTATAATTGCACTTAATATCTTTCCTAATGCTGTAATTGGATAAATGTCACCATATCCTACCGTTGTTAGCGTAGCAACAGCCCACCATAATGCAGAGAATGCATTTCCAAAAGCCTCAGGTTGAGCATCGCTTTCTATATTGTACATTAAAACTGAGGCTATTATCATTAAAATAAGAACAACAAAAATTGAAGAAATTAATTGATTTTTCTTTCTTTTAAATACATTCCATATTACTGATAATGCGGTAGTATAGCGGTTGACTTTAAAAATTCTCAATAGTCTGACTATTCTAATCATTCTTAAAACACGCAAGTCAATTGGTATTATAAAAGGTAAATAGAAAGGTAGTATTGCCAACAAGTCTATAATAGCCATAAATGAAAATATGTACTTTATTCTTGCTCTGAATGGTGACAAATCAGGGTAAAGCAAATCAGACGTATAAAGTCGACAAGCATATTCAATCGTAAACACAATTACCGAAAACAGTTCAATATAACTAAACCAGTTTCTGATTTGTCTTGGTACATCAAAAGTATCTGCAATAACTAGTATTACATTTATGATTATTAATATAATGATACTGATGTCAAATATTTTACTTGCCTTATCATCTTCATTTGCTTTTTGAACAATCTCAAAAAGCCGTTGTTTAATTCTATTCATAGTTAATTATAAATATCTTGTCAAGACGTCAAGTAAATCTTGTTTGTATTGTTCGATTTCATATAAATCATTTAATGAAATTCGTATTTCCTTCTTGTCGGCATCAGGTATAGCTATATATTTTGTTGAGCTATTAAAATACAATCTACAAATCCATTTTGTAGTTTTATTTTTATAAAGAACAGCCATGTATCTTTCATTATCTTTAAAAGTAATATCATCTATATTTACTACTTCTTTTAAAATGTTTTTTATTATAAAATACGCTTCAAGCTCGTCCTGAGTGGTTACAATATTACGCTTTGGTTTTATATCTTCTTCAATTTCTTCTGTTTCAGCAGTTTCCTCTTGAGCGTTTAAAGCCGACTTTATTTTCTCGTTCATATTTTCAGTGATGTATTGGTTAAGAGAGGCTTTTAAAATAGGTCTAAACTTTTCTATGACAGACTGTGTCTTTTTTCCGTCATAGACAGCAGAAACAAATAAACTCACAAAACTATCACTTGGATTTTGTAATTCGTTAGCAAAAATCGTTTTAAATTGTGTAGAGTATTTCAGATTGGATGCTGTATCAAATATTTTTTCAACATCAAATGAGGATTTACTGAATTTTTTTAGTTCAGTTACTTGATTCTCTTTAATATCTAAAATATTAACGTCTAAAAATGGCTTTGAATCCATTTTATTTGGTTGTTCTAAATCAGTATAAAACTTATACCTTATGCCATTTGTTAAAATAGCGAATTTAGCTTCAGTTGTTCCAAAATACCTAAAAAGCTGTGAGTTATGTTTATCAAGATTTTCAGAAATTGATTTTGCTTCTATCAAAATACATGGCTTGCCATCTTTCAATATAGCATAATCAACCTTTTCACCCTTTTTAATACCTACATCAGCAGTATATTCTGGCACAAATTCTTGAGGGTCAAAAACATCATATCCTAACATTGAAAAGAAAGGCATTATTATAGATGTTTTAGTAGCTTCCTCTGTTTGAATTGAATCTTTCAAACCTTTGATACGATTGGAGAACTGTTTAATTTGGTCAATAAAATCCATAGTTGTTTCCTCCTTGACATTTCCTAAATAATGTCATATAATATTTTTGTCGGAATGTGGAGTATATCTCTATATTCTGTATATAATTCTTCTTCAATCCCTGCCAGTATAGCGGTACTGGTGGGGATTTTTTATTTCTAGTTTATACTCAAATAATGTTAATACTTATGCCATTTCAAGCATTTCTATTAATTCATTAAGGTTTTGTTTAGTTACATCATCAGATGGACTCTCAATACCACGATATACATATTTAACTGTTTTAAATGCTTGAAAACCCAATGTCTCAAGTTCATTTTCCGAATCTTTATATTTGTATTCTAATAATTCACCATAATACATTGTATTTTCCATATTTTCATTATTATCGAAAATATTATACACATTTGTTCTTAACCATTTAATTGCAGTATTTATATCTTCATCAGTAGCAGTAGTAGCATCATCTTTCGCTTTAAAAGCAAGATAATCTACCATTTCAGAAGTATTTGCTTCTGGAATTGATGTGGTAGTTTCAGATTTGGTAAGTGTATTAATAGATGTAGTTTCTTCTTTTAAATCCTCTTTATCATTAGAATCCTTTTCACAACCACAAGCAAATAACATTAATCCTGCTAAAATAATTGCTAATATCTTTTTCATAATCCGTCTCTCCTTATAAAGTCAATTTATTTTAAAATTCATTATCGTCCATTTCAACAGCTTTAAGAAGTCTTTCATGCTCCTCCTGTGTAAGCTCGACTGTTTGAGGCTTTTCGCCGTCTGAACTTCGAGCGACCTTAAACATTTTTACGGTCTTTTCTTTATTCTCGCTTACTGCACATCTGTTATATTCAATGTTTAATATACTATCAACAGCGTTTTTACCGTAAATGTCAAGTGAATGATATTTTTCAGTAAAACTAGGCGACATTGAAAGAGTTTTAGTTTTTCGATATTCTTTATAAAATTCTTCTGGATCGCAATCTAAGTAATCACATATTTTTAAGAATTTTTCTATCTCAACCTTTGTATTATCGCGTTGAATCATACTACTAAGTGTAGTTTTTGGAATATCAACAGCCTCTGCAAGTTCAGCCTGTTTAACATTTTTTTCATTCATCTTTTGTTCTAAAAGTTTACCAAATCCCATATTTTTTCCCCCTTAAATTGCATTATATCATACTATAAAATGTATTTCAATAGTTTTGTACGAATTATCGTATAAAAATTTAAACTTTGTACGAATTGCACATATTTATCAATGTATTTATGTGCAAAATGTGGAAATACGAAAAAATGTACAAAACTACTTGACAATGTACAAAAAAGCGTTTATAATACACTTAACGAACGAAAAAGCGTTCATATTTAAAGAAAGGATGTGAATTTATGTATAAAAATCTTTTGAATAGTCTGCAAAATAAAGGTATATCAATCAATGCTGCTGCTGCCGCAATACAAATGCCAGAAGCAACTTTTCGCACTAAGGCTCAAAATCGCAGTTTTTATTTTGAAGAGGCATTACAAATTCGTGATAATCTTTTTCCTGAACTAGACTTACGTTTTTTGTTTAAAAAAGACGAAGCCTCATAAAGCAGAGGGAAAGAGAGAGCAGAGGGGGTGAGGAAGATGTTTAAAAGAAAGAAAATACCGTCAGAATGTCAGCAGATACTATGTAACAGATCAAATATGACACATAAGGGAAAAGATGTAGTGGTAATAAACGCACTAATAAGATTTGTAATATTGGTATCAGAAAATGTAAGAAAAGGAAAAGCGACCAGCGCAGAAATTGCAGCTCTGCCGGAGGTCGCTCAGGTTGTAATAAAAACGATAAATACTTCAAGATTTAATTGGTAAATGAAGTTTTTTTAAGGGTTTCAATTAGTCCTTTATAAATGGCGTTATAGAAGTCAACAACATTTTCGCCGCCTTTAGATGAAATAGGACAATCTGAATTGCTTGATACAGCAGATACAGTTATATCTTTAGCCGCCTTTGCCGCAAGTTCTTCGGCAGATGTTCCTAGCATAATTATTTACCTCCTTTCTATGTACTATTTTTAAATAATACCACATAAGGTGAGGTAATACAACAATAAATGTAAAAAGGAGAAATAAAAAAATTAGGGAGGTGAGGGAGAAGCGTGGTTGTTAAATTTCTTATTTTTCTTATTGTAATTCATATAGTTTGGGTCGCTATTGATGATTATAAGATTAAGCAAAAAGCTAATAAGCTTCTTGAAAAGCAAGATAAAGACCTAAGGAGGAGTAAAAAAGTTGGTTGATTGTAATAGAGTAATTAAAAACATTGTCTTATATATGAATGATAGAGACATCACAAACAAGAAATTATGTGAGGATTTAGGATTTAACACAGCAACGTGGAGTAACAGGAAAAGAAATCCGAAGTCCTTGCAGTTGAGCGAAATTCAAGCAATATGTAATTACTTATGTATTTCATTAGCCGACTTAGAAATTAAGAAATTGTAAGATAAGTACAGAAGTTAATTCAAGTCCAAAATAATGGAGACATAAGGAGGAACATAAAATGCCAACACTGACAGCAATAGCGATGATAGGTCTAGTAGTAATGATTGTATACAGCATAATAATGACATTGAAAGTATTCTTTCCAAAGACATTAATACGCTGGGCAGATTATTTCGCAATACCTATCAAGGAGCAGGAGCTAAGTCCTCTGATTGAGGGCGAGGAGAAAGAAAAGAGCATAGAAGTGAAAGGAATGGAGGTTGAAAAATGAAATTAACAAAGGAAGTAGCAGACAAAGTTGCAGACATTTCATGTAAATGGACAGCTTCTGTATTACACTTTGCTGATAGATGTGGTATAAATAGAAATTTATTTATAATGCATTGTACTAGAGTTCTAATGAAGACGAATGCAACTACTGATTTTACTAACCTTGATATATCGAGACTCGAAAGCGAGGTGACCGAATGACCTACCAAGAGCAATATCAGAGAAGTTTAAACGAGATAAACGCAGCAATGCAGAAATGCTTAAAAGAAAAACCGCCTTGTATGGTCTCCGTGCAAGGCAAGGAAACGGAGGGAAAATCAAATGACAAACTACGAAAAAATAAAATCTATGAGTTTAGATGAGATGCACGAATTTTTAGATAGCAGTGTTTTATTGCTTTGTGAAGCGTGTCCTACTCATTGTGATGGTAAGTGCAGTTTTGCACTAAAAAATTGGCTAAAAGCAGAAAGTGAGGAAGAGTAAATGACAGTAGAAGAAGCAATTAAAGAGTTGAGGCGCCAGCGAAGTATGATGGGAGTGCCGGCAAGTACAGAAGCAATCCTAATGGCAATCTTAGCCCTAGAAAAAGAAAAAGAGCCTACACCGCAAGAAGTGGAGACAAGCTCAAATAATAATAATTTTATAAGTAATTATAACATCAAATTAAATATATGTCAAGATATTATTGATAAGCAAATTGTAGAACTTGCTGATTATTATAATAATCAGATTTCAGATTATGAGAAGAACATATTTAATAAAGGGCAACAATATAGAGAACTATTCTTTGTAAAAAATGCTTTAGAGGAGATATTAAATGAAACGGAAAAAGACCACTGACAAAAAGCTACCGACTTCTTCGTCAGAATTGAAGCAAAGACTTCGTATCTTACATACAAAAGGATTAACAAGTGCCGAAATTGCAGTCGAGTGCAATATTAATGTTTCATTTGTTCGCAGGATGCTTAATGAGATGGGATATAAGGAAAATCCTGAAAGGTCAAAGGACAAGCATATATGGATAGATAGCTGTCAATATAAAAGCAAGGAGTTGCGGAAAAGATATGGCGGCTAGTAAAAAAGTATACAGCTTTGAAAATAAAGTGTTTATGCACTATGACAATGACGAATATACGATTGAATTTGGAAAGACAAAGCAAACTACGACCAATCCAAAACGTGCAGTTGCAATGTTCTCAGAAGCAGTAAAAAAGTATCTTGAAGCAAAAGTGGTCGTGTATTTAGTTGAGGAAGGCAGAAATACCAAAACAGGCTGCAAGTGTCATATGAGCTGTGAGATGTGCCTGATGGAGAAAAAATTTGAAAAGCAGGACTGCTATAAAGAAAATCCTGAACGTTTTTACGAAATGTTCAACAAGCCTGCTTGTGATGATGATTTTGAAGAGAAAGCAGAGGAGGATAAAAATGCAGACAGCAGTTAAGAAACCAAAACAGCAGTTTACTACGATCAATGAAATAATAGATTGGCTTGGAAAGGATGTCATATATTCGCCGTCGTATGGTGACGGAGCAGGTTTGTATACGCTAGTATCAATGATTATGAGGAGTGAAGTTGAAAAAGTAAACGACAAAATAAAATGCCGAGATATGTATTCGGCAAAAATCAAGCAGAAAGGAATAAATTGTTATTTGACGGTGAGATTAAGAGATATAAAAAAAGCAGTCACCGAATGAGGCGGTAACTGCTGTAATATTTGGAAGCAATCAAAATATTACATAAATATTATATCAGAAAGCAAATAAAAAGTCAAGCAAAAAAGTGCCTATTTTAGGCACTTTTAAAAAAATCTTGTCTTTTTTTACGGCTTGATAAAGGAATTAACTCACCGACCACAAGATGAAAAGGAAGCAATCAAATGTATATACAAAAAACGATTGTGGCTGGTAATTTTATTATAGTTAAGAAATATCATTCAGGAGCATATGGAAATCATACACGGAAAGCAGAAACAAAAAAGCCTACAGCTGAGAGAACAGCGGAGGTAAATAAAAGAAATGCAATTGAAAAGCTGTCTTGGCTTATGAATGCAAACTTTAAAAAAGGTAAAGATGCACATTGTACTTTGACATATAGAAACGGCACACTACCTGAACCCGAAAAAGCAAAGTTGATTGTAGCAAACTTTTTAAGAAAGTTACGTCGGGAATATAAGAAAGCAGGGGAAGAGCTTAAATACATATTAGTAACCGAGTATAAAAGACATCGTTTGCATCATCACATAGTTCTAAATGATATAAAAATGCTCAGTGTAGTAATGAAAATTTGGGATAAGTACGGAACTGTACATTCTAAGGTTTTATATACTGATGATCTGACCGAGCTTGCAGAATATCTGGTAAAGGAAACGTCAAAAACATTTCAAAGTGAAAATGCTATACACGGCCGGAGATATACGACAAGCAGGAATTTAAACCAGCCGAAAATAACAATAGAGAGAATACATTTTAAAAAGTGGCGAAAGCCGAGAGATATGTACAAAGGTGCAAAGCTAATAAGTTATGAAGAACAGATAAGCAGTTATGACAGCCGTCCAATACTTAGAGCGGTATATTTTAAAGAATAAATTAGATTATTGGAGGTACGGTTTTGAAAAACAATAACAGCTTAAAAACCTCTGACAAAATACCCTTTGAAACAGAAGAACAGCAGGCTTTATTTGAGTGGGCAGAGATGCAAAAGCAGTATATGCCGGAGCTTAGTCTTATGTTTGCAATACCTAACGGAGGCAAAAGATACAGAAAAACAGCTTGTACGCTTAAAGCAGAAGGTGTTAAACCGGGAGTATCGGATATATATCTTCCAGTAGCAAGATGCGGATTTCACGGAATGTTTATTGAGATGAAACGAAAGCAAGGCGGTAAACTGTCAAACGAGCAAAGGAGCTTTATATCTGCTGTAGCTAAACAGGGTTATTTAGCTATTGTTCCCGAAGGATGGGAAGAGGCTAGTAGATGGATACTAGGATATTTGAAAGGTGAAGTTAAAAAGCGAGGTTAATTATATGGAAAAGATTTGTCCTTTGTTAGACAGGGAATGTATATTCGCAAAATGTGAAATGTTTGAATTTGAAGGTTGCTTGATAAAGCAAGCCGGCAAACTCCTTTTTGAGATTAATCGCGGAACTGCAAAAATTCTAGATATAATTGATGAACCTGAATTTGACGAAGAAGATGAAGAAAATGAAATGGAATTGTTAGAGGAAATGATGTAGGAGGATTGTGGTATTGAAATGGAATACATAGATTTTTTAAAGACGAAAATGGCAATCAGTATAGACAGCGGATTTGAAATTGACAAGAATAAATTAAATCCTGTGATGTTACCGCATCAGAAGGATATAGTAGCATGGGCAATAAAAGGCGGTTGCCGGGCAATATTTGCAAAGTTCGGTCTAGGTAAAACCATAATGGAGCTTGAATTTTGCAAGCAGGTAGTAGATAATGCAGGCGGTCAGGCTTTGATAGTTTTACCGCTTGGAGTAAAGCAGGAGTTTTCTCATGATGCTGTAGAACTACTAGGCTATGAAAAACCTCCTTATGTAAAAACAATGTCAGAGGTCAGAGACTGTAAGGCTCAAATAATGCTTACCAATTATGAGCGTGTTCGTGACGGAGATATTGACCCTGCATATTTTACAGCAACAAGTCTTGACGAGGCAGCAGTGCTTAGAAGTTTTGGAAGTAAAACATATCAGGAGTTTTTAAAGAAATTTG
Organism: uncultured Clostridia bacterium; assembly: GCA_947589185.1. Classification (GTDB taxonomy): domain Bacteria; phylum Bacillota; class Clostridia; order Oscillospirales; family Ruminococcaceae; genus UMGS1601. Next base: position 78,130 of record CANQCK010000007.1, read on the forward strand.
AAAAGGTAAAGTATAAACTTGTAGCAACTGCAACGCCTGATCCGAATAAGTATAAAGAGCTTATCCACTATGCCGGATATTTGGGAGTAATGGACACAGGACAAGCACTTACACGTTTTTTTCAGAGAGACAGTACAAAGGCTAATAACCTTACTCTTTATCCACATAAGGAAGAGGAGTTCTGGCTCTGGGTATCTTCTTGGGCGGTGTTTGTCGGTAAGCCTTCAGATGTAAATTCTGAATATTCAGATAAAGGATATGACCTACCGCCTTTAAAACTCAACTTTCACAGAATAGAAACAAAGCAGGAGGATCTGTCAGCTGATAAGTTCGGGCAATTTAAACTTATGGACGAAGCATCAGCAGGATTAAAAGACGCAGCTAAAATCAAACGTGAAAGTATTTCTCAGAGAGTAGCTAAGGCAAGGGAAATAGTTGAGCAAAATTCAAATGACAACTTTATCTTGTGGCACGACCTTGAAGAGGAGCGTCACGAGATAAAAAGGCAAATAGAAAACGTAACGGATATTTATGGTTCAATGGACTTAGATACAAGAGAGCAAAGAGTTATTGATTTTGCAGAGGGTAATATAAAGCTGTTTGCAACTAAAAAGATATTATCAGGTTCAGGCTGTAATTTTCAAAAGCATTGTCATAGAGCTATATTTATCGGTATTGATTACAAATTCAATGATTTTATACAAGCCGTACACCGTATATATCGTTTTCTGCAAACAAAAGAAGTCATTATTGACATCATTTATATGGACACAGAAGATGAAATCCTAAAGGAGCTTATGGAGAAGTGGAAACGCTTTGACTATCAGTCTGAAAAGATGGCAGAGCTTATCCGTAAGAACGGTTTATCAAGTACGGCTGGAATTGCTGAAAAAATGAAAAGAAGTATAGGGGTGAAACGAGTGGAAATAAAAGGCGAAAGGTTTAAATATATAAACAATGATTGCATTTTGGAATGTGAAAATATGAAAGAGAACAGTATTGACCTTATTGTAACTTCAATTCCGTTTGGAAATCATTATGAGTATACACCGAGCTATAACGATTTAGGTCATAACGAAGACAATGACAGATTTTTTAAACAATTAGACTATCTTACACCGAACCTATTAAAAATTTTAAAACCGGGACGGCTTGCTTGTATTCACGTTAAAGACAGAATACTATTCGGCAACGCTACAGGTGACGGTATGCCTACAGTTGATCCTTTTTCAGATTTAACTGTTATGCACTTTATTAAGCATGGTTTTAGGTATATGGGAAGAATTACAATAACAACTGATGTTGTAAGAGAGAATAACCAAACATACCGATTAGGCTGGACAGAGCAATGCAAGGACGGCTCAAAAATGGGAGTAGGCTGCCCTGAATACGTATTACTGTTTAGAAAGTTACCTACAGATACAAGCAAAGCATATGCAGACGAGCCTGTACAAAAAGAAAAAGGAGATTATTCAAGAGGTCGATGGCAGATAGACGCACACGCATATTGGAGGTCAAGCGGTGACAGGCTTATCTCAAAAGAAGAATTAAAAAACATTCCTGTAAATAAACTTCAAAAAGTATACAATCAGTTTTCAAAATGCAATGTATATGATTTTAAAGAGCATATACAGTTAGCAGAGGAGCTTGATAAAGAGGACAAGTTACCTGCTACATTTATGGTGATAGCTCCGGCAAGCTGGAATGATTCTGTATGGACTGATATAAATCGAATGAGAACGCTCAATGCAGACCAAAAGCGGAGGGACTTACAAATGCATGTTTGTCCATTGCAGTTGGATATAATTGAGAGACTGATCGAAAGATACTCTAATACTAATGACAAGGTATTCGATCCGTTCGGAGGTATCGGCAGCGTACCAAAAACGGCAATAAAGCTAGGCAGATACGGAATAGCCTGTGAGCTTAACGCTGACTATTTCCGAGACGGTGTAGGTTATTGTCAGGCTGAGGAAGAAAGCATAACAGCACCTACCTTATTTGACTATTTACAGGAGGCGTAAAATATGAAACAACAACCTAGAATGCCAAAGAATTTTGATTTCATATACAATCAGAAATCTCAGAAGGACAGAAGCAAATCAAGACAAAGAAAGTGCAGGAAAAGAAAATGAAAAAACAATACATATTCCCTTGTGTGCTTATACTGCTTGACCTTTGTGCTGCCGGTGTATGTGCAATAAGCAGGGATTACAAGAAAGCTATTTACTGGATAGCAGCGGCAGTACTTAATATTACGGTGACGTTTTGAGGAGTGTAAGAAATGAGTTTAAAAGAATTAGAAGCAAAAGCAATACAAAGACTTAAGGCATTTGAGCCTGAAACAGAACCATATTATTTATGCTATTCAGGCGGTAAGGACAGCAATGTAATCCGAATATTAGCTGACCTTGCAGGAGTAAAGCACGATATTGTACATCATCACACTACTGCTGACGCTCCTGAGACTGTTCGTTATGTAAGAAGCATACCAAATATCAAAATTAGTTATCCTGAAAAATCAATGTGGCAGCTTATTGTTGACAAAGGTATGCCGCCTACAAGATTAGTAAGGTATTGCTGTTATGAACTTAAAGAGCGAGAAGGTCAAGGCAGAGTTAAGATTACAGGCGTTCGTTGGGCTGAGAGCAACGGAAGAAAAGAAAGCTCTGATGTTGTAAAAATAATCGGAAAACCAAAAACAACACAGAAATATGCTAAAGAAATCGGAGCAGAGTATCAAGTAAACAGACAGCAAGGCTTAATAATGAACGACGATAACGACAAAAGCCGGAGAATGGTAGAGCATTGCTATCGTACTACATCTACTATGGTAAATCCGATTGTAGACTGGACTGATGAAGATGTATGGGATTTTCTCAAGCATTATGGCTGTAAGAGCAATCCGCTATATGAATGTGGTTGGAATAGAATAGGCTGTATAGGTTGTCCAATGGCAGGGAATCACAGGTACACACATTTCAGAATATATCCTAAGTACAAAAATCTTTACATACACGCATTTGACCGCATGATAAAAAAACGCTTAGCAGACGGTAAAGAAACAACTTTATGGAAAAGCGGTGAAGAATGCTTCAAATGGTGGATGGAAGAAGACCCTGATCAAATTACTTTCGATGATTTGGAGGGAGCGTAACCGTAACGGTAATACAGAAAATTGGAGAGAGGTTGGAGGTGAAACTGAATGAACAGAAAAAAGATAACAAAGTTTTTAAGTGATTTGCTCATTTACGACAAGCTTACTGGGAGAGGAAAATACTATGCAAGTGAAGTAACGCTTGATTACGGTCATGGCAAAGGAAAAGAAAAAAGAGTTGATTTCATGCAATTTGTTCCTGTAAATCAGATTAGCATAAGCGGATTAGAAAAAGGAAAATTTATTTGCTATGAGGTAAAAAGCTGTAAAGAGGATTTTAACTCAGGATGTGGTTTGAACTTTGTAGGAGAGCAAAATTACATTGTAACAACAATGCAAACATATAAGGATATTCTACCAGAAGTACAAAAACTTGGTATAAATATAGGAATTATGGTAGCTATACCTCGAATTAGGTCAGCATTAAATGATTTTGACAATCCGACATCAATACCTGAAGATAATTCGTATAGTAATTGGAAATTAGAGATTATTAAACCAAGTTATAACGGAAATAGAAAACGCTCAATGATAGAATTATTATTCTGTATGATGCGGTCGGGTAAATAGGAGGTCAAAGAGAATGACAAATAAAGAGTTCATAAAACGGATATATCATATAGCCACATTAGAGATAAAACTTAAAGAACTTTATTCAAAAATCAGTCAAAATGATATTGTGTCAGGGTGTACAACTTTTAATCCATATAAAATATTAAGTAATTGTATAGAAGAAAACAATTGTTTATATGATTCAGACGGCATTTTTCTCGCAAGCGGTGGATTGGTTGACAATCTGTATTATTGCAAGCAATACGTAGGAGATAGTGAAGATGATTTTTATGGCACTATATACTTCAAAACAAACAAGCAAGGTCAATTCATTGTAGTAGATTATTGTTGTTGAAAAGAGAGGGTCAAAGAGAATGACAAACAATCGAGAAATTAAATTCAGAGGGTTTCACGTAGATGAAAACGGAAAAGAAAAAGTATATATAAACGGTGAGTGGGTAAAGGGGTATTGGGTTTATGGTGTTCCAGTTTTTGAAGAGGACAGGTGTTATATTATCCAAAACTTGTTTATCTGTAATCACTGTTATCTTTGTACTGGATGCGTAAATGAACAAGTTATCCCTGAAACCGTTGGACAGTACACAGGCTTAAAGGACAAGGACGGCAAGGAGATTTTTGAGGGGGATATTGTTGAGGCGTGGAGTCAAGGTGTTAAGGGAAAAGGAAAAGTAACACAAAGGATAGATGGGTCATGGCTATTTTATCCATCATATCAGCACAATATTGAGTGGAAATTATGTATTAACCAGTATGGTGAATCGGATGTGGTGGTCATAGGCAATATCCACGAAAATCCAGAGCTGTTGGAGGTATTCTAAATGTTCCAAGCGTTTATTGAATTTTTAAAGGCTTTAGAGGCTGAGAAAGAGGAAGGAGATTAGTTATGGCTACTTTTGATTTATTGGTCGTTTTTAAGGACGGCTCGGAAATGGTTATTGAGGGTGTATATGATTATAAATTAGAATTAGGAGATTTCATTCCTCCTATAATTTCAGTAAAAAATAAAAAAAGCAAAGATTATTCATACTTTAACTGGAACGAGGTAAGATACTGCGGTCGCTTGTCTGACTTGAGATAGCAGGAAATTTAATTACGAGAAGGGAGAAACTATGACGATAGAGCGTCTTAACAATTATAGAACAATTCGCATAAGACTAGAAACAGATTTGTCAGCAGATGAACGTGCTAGGCTTGAAAAAGAAAAATATGCTATAGATGATTTTGTAAATAGTATAAAAGATGATTATGAAATCAAGTCATTTATAGAAATGAAATACATAAATGGTAATCAAAAAGTATCTTGGTTAAGTGTTGCATTAAGACATGGCTACCGTTCAGAACATACTCCTGAAAGAAAATTAAGAAAATTTTTAAAAAAGGCGGAAATGGCGGATTTATGTAATTATAATTAAATTGAGGAAAGTATTGATTTACAACACCGTTTGAGTATTGCGAGTACTCGGACGGTGTATTTTCATAAAAAGGAGGACTTAAAATGTCAATAAACTATGAAAAATCACTCGGCAAGCGGTTGGCTAATTTTAACAGCAAGTATTACAAACCACCGATAAATACCGCCTCAAGAGGTCAGTGCGTTTGGTATACGCAAGGCAGAGCCTATGAAAAGAAAGGCGTTTATATTGGTGCAAGAGGCAACGCCAAAGATGTTTGTTATAGTTGTAAAAAATCAGGCTTTCAGGTATCGAAGTATCCTAAGCCTAATTCTATAGCTTGTTTTAACGGTGGTACATACGGTCACGTAAGGTATGTTGAACACGTTATAGCAAATACAGTCTATTATACAGAGGCAAACTCGAACGCCGATAATACAATCTCAGCTGATGACGGAATACTTAAAAAGATGTCACTTGACAGTTGGATGAAAAAACTATTCTTGCAAGGTCACGTTGTAGTAAAAAAAGAGGAGCTTATAACCTTTAATGTTGTAACAAAGAAAGGCAATCTTGGACTTTACAAGTCGAGCAGTATCAAAAAGAAAAACAAGGTCAAGACCATTAATGCAAAAACGGTAAAGGTAGTTGCCGGAAGCGGAAAGAAAAAAGGCGGTCGAGAGCTTGTCAAGGTTCTGTATGACAACCGCTACTACTGGGCAATAAAAAAGACCATAACTAAAAAACAGCAGTTGAGGAGGAAAGGATAATGACAAGTGAAATAATAGTTGCCATTGTATCAATGCTCGGAACTGCTTTAGGAAGTTTCGGAGGACTTCGATTGACAACTTACCGAATACAACAGCTTGAAAAGAAAGTAGACAAGCATAATAATTTTGCCGAGCAAATTCCTGTAATGAAAAGAGATATACAGGTTGCCAATCACAGAATATCAGATTTAGAGGAGAAAATAAAGAAATGAAAAAAATTAATATAACAAAAGGAACACTTATAAGGACAATATTACTTGTTCTTGCACTTATTAATCAGATACTCGTAGTATTCGGGAAATCACCAATACCGATAGATGATGACACTGTAATAAATCTTATATCAACAATATGGACGGTTATAGCGTCGCTTATCGCTTGGTGGAAAAACAACAGCTTTACAAAGAAAGCTATAGAAGCAGATGAGGTCTTAAAAAATGAGCTGATTGAATGAATGAACGTGAGAAAAGATTTTGTGAGTATTATGTTGGAGAATGTAACGGAAATGTAACACAAGCAGGATTGAAAGCCGGATATTCTTTAACGTATTCACAGCATCGTCTGTATAAAAAGTTGGAAAATGTTGATATAAAAGAGTATATCAACAAATTAACAGCTAATGATGAGGTTAAACGAATTTCAGACGGTGATGATATTCGGCGTTTTTGGAGCGAAATTATGAAAGATGACAGACTAGTTGTAAAGGACAGAATAAAAGCCAGTGAGCTATTAGCTAAAAGCAAAGGAATGTTTAGAGATGAATGGTGATTTTTACAGATCGGATATATGGCGTAAGGTCAGGGCAAGCGTTATAAACGACCGCCTGAAAGACGGTATAACAATATGCGAATACTGCGATAAGCCTATTGTAAGTGCTTATGACATTATAGGTCATCATAAAATAGCTCTTACGCCTGAGAATATAGATGATGTCAATATATCGCTCAATCCTGATAACATAATGCTGGTACATCATAAATGCCATAATATCATACATAACAAGCTAGGCTATAAGAACAGGGAAGTATATCTCGTATATGGAAGTCCTCTTTCTGGGAAGACAAGCTATGTTGATAGCGTTAAGCAAGAGGGCGATCTTGTTGTTGATATGGATAATATATGGCAGTGTATAAGCGGTTGTAATAGGTATATAAAACCTAATAGGCTTAAAGCAGTTGCTTTCAGTGTTAGAGATAACCTTCTTGAATGCGTTAAGTATAGACGAGGCAAATGGCAGAACGCATATATAGTCGGAGGTTATCCTCTTATAAGTCAGCGTGAGTCTTTGGCAAAGGAATTAGGTGCAAGGGTTATTTACATTGATACAAACAAAGAAGAATGTATAAAACGTCTTGAAAAAGATTTAACAAGAGATACAGACGATTGGAAAAAGTATATAGATACTTGGTGGGAGAATTTTTCGGCTTGAAAAACTAATCAATATTAAGAATTTTTTTACTATACCCCCCTACTTTACAAAAATCGCTCCGTAAGAGGAACTGTTGAAGCGACCCTAAAATTACACGCAAGGGCAAATTTCAGAATTTCAAAAAATATTTTTGAAAGGAATTTAAAAAATGGCAAGAAAAGAGAATCTAATCAAAGCTCTTGAGGGAGCAGATATGGTGCTTATTGAAAATGTCATTGACGAGGTTATTTTCCTTGAAAAACAGCTGAAAGCCTTAAAAAAATTGCCATTTATCAAAGTCAATCCTGAAAATCCAGCTCAACAGAGGGCAACTCCGGCACAAAAGCAGTATAAGGAGTTACTTCAGCAGTACAACAATCTTATAAAGCTATTGTTTGCTACTTCAGGTCAGAATGAATCAGACATTGAAAGTCCGTTGAGGAGGTTCTTTAATAAACGTGATAATAAAGAATAAACCTGTCTGGACGCCTGACAATAGCTTTATGCTTAAATATAAAGCTGAATGCGAGTTGGGTACATATATAATCGGTCAGGATTTAAAGCAAGAGCTTATAAATCTTGCCGAAGACTTCCATAATGACGAGTATTTCTATAACACTGATGACGCTTATTTACGAATGGACTTTATGGAGAATTGCGTAAGGCTGACTAAATCACCTTATTATAATAAGCCGATGAAGCTAATGCTTTGGCAAAAAGCGTTTATTGAAACCTTATATAGCTTTAAAATGTCCGAGACAGGTTTTGACCGTTTTAAAAAGGCATTGCTTTTGATTGCCAGAAAGAACGCAAAATCTGAAACATGTTCAGCAATCTCTCTTAGTGAATTTATAGTCGGCAACGAGGGTGCAGATATAGTTTGCAGTTCAAATGACGACGCACAGGCAAGCATTTTATATGACGCTATAGATACAATGCGAAAGCTGATAGATCCTTTTGATGAAGATACCGAACGAAACAGACAGCGAATTTTAAACAAAGTAAGCAATACAAAGATATTCAAGCTGTCTGATAGGACAAAAAATAAGGAAGGCAGAAATATTGATTTTGCAGTAATAGATGAAACACACGAAATGAAGGATAACATAATTGCAAAATCGATCGAGCAGAGCCAATCTTTAAAGGACAATCCTAAGATGATTAACATAACCACTGAGGGATTTGTTATTGACGGTTATTTAGATGATGAGCTGAAAAAGGCAAAAGCTATAATTTACGGCGAGGACGACAGTATAAGTGCTATGAGGTTTTTGCCTTGGCTTTACACTCAAGATAGTGAGCAGGAGGTTTGGCAGAATCGGAACAGTTGGTATAAGTCAAATCCGACGCTCGGGCAAATAAAAAAATGGGAGTACCTCGACGAGCAGATAGATTTAGCTAAAAAGTCAAAGGCTGACAGGATATTTGTATTATCCAAAGACTTCAATATAAAGCAAAATGCTGTTGAAAGCTGGCTTAATATTGAGGATTACAGCTACAAGGCGGTCTACGATATAGAAGAATTTAAGGGAGCAGTTTGTTTGGGCTTTGTAGACTTAGCTGAAACGACTGATTTATGCGTTGCAAAGGTTTTGATGATGAAACCTGATGATAACACTAAATACATTTTTACTCGGTATTTCATACCACGCTCAAAGCTGGAAGTAGATAAGGACGACCACGATGCAGGAGCGAAATACAAGGAGTGGACTGAACAAGGCTTAATAACAGTATGCGACGATAACGAGGTCGACTTAGCAGAGGTTGCAGACTGGTTTTATAAAACGCTCTATCTTGAGTATGATATAAGGCTGTATAAATGCGGTTACGACCAGCGTTTCAGCAAGCAGTGGATTTCACGAATGAACGACTATGGCTGGTCGAGAGAAACTGAGGAGCTTGAAATGATACTGCAAAACGCTCAGACGCTTAATAATGCTTTAAGGCTTGTTGAGGCTGATTTAAAAAGCCAGTTGATAAATTTCAATGAAAACCTTGTTGATAAGTGGTGCTTTAAAAATGCTTGTCTGAAGGTTGACGATTTTGGAAAAGCCTTATGCGTAAAAGCTGAAAATGCTAAGAAGATAGACGGTGCGGTCGCAACGATTGGCTTGTATGAGATGTTCAGACGGCACAGGACGGAATTTAAAATGATTGTTAATCAACAGAAAGGCGGTAAAGATGAGTAGATTTAAAGAGGCTATGTCTATATTGTTTGGTAAAAAGCCGAGCAATACAAGATATGCGGATATGCTCAACGGATATACTCCGATATTCACGCAATTCGGGCAAAACATATATGCAAGCGACGTTGTTCAGCAGGCTTTGAATTGCATTGTATCAGAAATGAAAAAGCTAAATCCAATTCACGTAAGAACCAATGGAATGGACGAAACACCTGTTACAGGAAGTGGCAGCTTGCAGTCTGTTCTTGAAAATCCTAACGAGCTGATGACTAAAAGCGAGTTTATAGAAAAGATAATGTGGAATTTGCTTTTTAACTATAACTCCTTTATTGTACCGACTTATTATGTTTGGTATGACGAAAATACTAAAACGGAGAAAAGAATATATAAGGCTCTTTATCCTGTTCAGCCTGTACAGGTGGATTTCATTCAAGACGCATCTGATACCTTATATATCAAAATGCGGTTTGCAAATAATTATGAAGTAACCTTGCCATATTCAGAAGTTATACATATAAAGCATAAGTTTTCAGTTAATGAATATATGGGAGGCAATGAGAGAGGACAACCAGATAATGAGGCTTTGATTAAAACGCTTGAACTTAATCATATTCTTTTGCAGGGCGTTTCAAGTGCTATGAAAGCAAGCTGTGCAATTAATGGTGTTGTTAAATATAACACAATGATGGACGAAGGAAAAGCTAAGGCTGCAATAAAGGAATTTGAGAAGAAAATCCAAAACAGCGAAAGCGGAATAATCGGTATTGATTTAAAGCAGGAATACACACCGATAAAAAAGGATATAAAGCTGGTCGACGCCGATACCTTAAAGTTTATTGATGAAAAAATACTGCGAAATTGGGGAATATCTTTGCCAATTGTGGTAGGCGATTATAACAAAGAGCAATATGAAGCCTTTTATCAAAAGGTCTTAGAACCTTTTATAATCTCATTTTCTCAAGCCTTTACAAAAACATTATTTACCGACCGTGAGAGAGCCTTTGGAAATGAAATAAAGTTCTATCCTAAAGATTTGATTTTTATGTCGGTAAATCAGACGCTTGAAATGATAAGGCTGCTTGGTGATTCGGGGGCTTTATATGAAAATGAAAAGCGTGTTGCTTTGGGATTAAAGCCGGATCCTGCACTTGAGGGAGTAAGAATGCAGTCGCTTAATTATGTCAATGTAAAATTTGCAAAAGAATATCAAACGGCGCCGAAAGGTAACAACAGACTGGAGGGTAAAAATGAAACAGACGAACAAAAAACCACTTGAGCAAAGACAATACGCCTTTGAAATCAGAGCAGAGGAAAGCGATTCAGAGAGCATCATAACAGGCAGACCTATAGTATACGAGAGTAAAACTGATTTAGGTTATTTTGATGAAATCATACATAAGGGTGCGCTTGATAAAGCTAATTTAACTGATGTCAGATTTTTAGTCAATCACGACCTGTCAAAAATCCCTCTGGCTAGAAGCAGAAAGAACACTAAAAATTCTACTATGCAGCTCAGCGTTGACGATAAGGGTATGACAATTCGTGTAACGCTTGATACCGAGAACAACACAGAGGCTCGAAATCTATACTCGGCTGTAAAACGTGGAGATATAACAGGTATGTCGTTTATGTTCAGCATTGATGATGAGAGGTGGGAGGATTTAGAATCCGACCATCCGATAAGGCATATCGACAAGATCGGTACAGTAGTGGAAGTAAGTGCGGTTACGCTTCCGGCGTATGAAAGCACTGAAATAAATGCGAGAGATAAGTTGGCGTTGGACAATGCCAGGTCAGCGGTGGAGACTGCTCGGCAATCTCAGCAAACGTCGGTGGACACTGACGCACTTGAGTTAGAGAAACTCAAAGCAGAATACTTATATCAAATTTAAGACAGAAAGGAAAGGTAAAAATGAAAAAGTATTTAATGAAACTCATTGAAGCAAAAGAAAAAAGAGTTGCAGAACTAAAAAAGCAAATTAAGGCTGCGGAAACAGCAGACGAGGTAAGGTCTCTCGGAGAGACTTTAGACGCTGTTTTGAAGGAGCTTGCAGATGCAAAAGAACAGCTTGAAAAAGTTGAAAAGGACGAAGGCGACGGAGACGGTGACAACGACGATGGAAACGGCAACGGCGACGGTGGGGCACAAAGACAGCAAATCCCTCAAAATGCACAGATAAGAAACGGAAATCTATTAGCTGCATATTCACAACTTCCGCCAAATCAGCAAAGAACAGATGATACAGGCTTTGGCAGTATGGAATATCGTCAGGCTTTTATGTCTTACGTTCAGAGAGGAACACCTATTCCGGCTGATGTTATGAAACGTGCCGGAGGAGATGAAGGAGTTACCTTATCTACCGAGATAGGAGCTATCATTCCTAAAACGATAATGAACGAGTTCATTAAGGAAGTTTCAAAGGTAAGAGGCAATATTTTTTCAAAGGTAAGAAAGCTCAATGTTCAGGGCGGAGTTGAGTTCCCGATTTCAAAGCTAAAAGCTAAATTCAATTGGATTAATGAGAGTGAAGTTTCAGAAGAGCAGAAAGCTGGAGACATAAATGATACCGTTGTATTTAGATATAATATCGGTGAAGTCAGAATTGCCGAAAGCATACTTGCTAAAATTGTTTCACTTGATACATTTGAATCTGAAATCACAAAGATTATGATTGAGGCTTATCTTGAGGCTATGGATAAGGGTATCATTTCAGGAACAGGTTCAGGTCAACTCTTAGGCATTACAAAGGATACTCGTGTAACAGGCAATGAAGACCACATTATCGAAATGACTGCTGCTGATTTTGCTGACTGGACTGCTTGGCGTAAAAATCTGTTTGCAAAAATTCCACTTTCAAAGCGTGGACAAGGCGAGTTCTTATTCCCATCTTCAACCGTTGAGAGCTATCTTATGACAATAAAGGATAATGATAATCGTCCTTTATTTAAGGAAGCAACCGACTTGAACATGGGAAATACCGTAGGCTCGTTCTTTGGAAGAACAACAGATCTCGTTGAGCCTGATGTTATTCCAGACTTTGACACGGCTGGAGATGGCGACATTGTCGGTATTTATTGGGTACCTAACGATTATGCTATCAACACCAATATGGAGTTTGGCGTTAAGAGATATTTTGATGATAAGACAAACGAGTGGATCAACAAGGGCTTGACCATTGTTGACGGTAAGATTTTAGATGTATCCGGCTGCTACCTGATCAAGAAAAAGGCTTCAAAGTAAGAGGTAACGAGTATGAGCAAGGTTGAATGTTTAAAAAAGATTATTGCTAAAATATCAGGCGATGAGATAAACGATGCAGAACTCACTACTGTTTGTGAATGTTTGGATAAATTAGCAGAGGTTATTTCTGTCGGAGATGAAGCAGTTCAAGGTCCTGCTGGAAAAGACGGCACGAAGTGGTTTGTTAAGAATGAGGTTCTAAGTGCAGAGGGTGATGCACCTGAAGGAGCAGTTGTCGGGGATTTAGTTCTCGATAGTCAGGGTGTAGTATGGCAAGTCGGAGAAGATTCTAAGCTCAGCGATACAGGTGTAAACCTAAAATCATAATTAGCAAACAAGGAGGCGATTATCAATGACAGAGCAGGAGCTTTTAGAAAAGGTAAAATCAATGCTTAATATAACAGGCGATTTTCAGAATGATACTATAAGTCTGTACATAGCAGAGGTCAAGGATTTTATTCTTAAAGCAGGCGTTGATGAAAGCATTTTAAACAGCGATAGCTCTGTCGGAGTTATCGCAAGAGGCGTAAGCGACTTATGGAATTTTAACGACGGTAAGTTCAGCGAGTATTTTATGATGAGGGTTACTCAGCTTGCTTTGCCGGACAAGGAGGCTGACAATGTATCAACCGAGTGAGCCATTCTCAACACCTGTAATGCTTCTTAAAGCAGAAAAAGAAAACATTAAGGGCGTTCCAAAAAGGATATGGAAAGATGTCGGTATCATTTATGTTAGCTTTAAGACATACGGCGGTACAGATACCAATGTAAACGGAATTTATACGGTCGTTGATACTGCAAGTGTTGAAACTTGGTACAGACCTGATATAACTGCTCAATGCGCTGTAAGGCTTGAGGACGGCAGAATATACGAAATTATCGGTGCTGTTGAAAATATCAGTATGCGTAATCAATTTTGTAAGTTCAAGGTCAGATACGTTGAAGGGAGCGCTTAAAATGGCAAAGCATAGAGTAGGCATGACATTTAAAGGCTTTGAGGATTTAGCGGCAAGGTTGGATGGCCTTAACGGTGATTTGAAAAAAGCTACTGAGAAAGCTCTTTTAGCCAGTCACGAAGTTGTTACAAAACGACTGAAAAAGGCTATTAGAAAAAGCAATCTCCCTGCTAAGGGTAAATATTCAGTCGGCGATACTGAAAAGGCTCTGAGAACTGACAGCAAAGTAGAATGGGAAGGTATGAGAGCCGAAATAAAAATCGGTTTTGACCTAGGTGATTCATTAAGGTCTATATTCCTGATGTATGGTACGCCGAGAGTAAAGCCGGTCGCCGGTTTAAAAGCGGCGATATACGGTTCAGCCTCAATTAAAGAAAGAGAAAAGATACAAAGGGAAATTTTCGAGAATGCTATCAAAAAAGCAATGGAGGGGTAGAAATGGAAGATTTAATAATCAGTACATTAACAGAAGCGTTCAGCTTACCTGTACTGCTTCAAGGCTCTTTAGGTGCAGATGAGAAATATCCTGATACTTTCTTTACATTCTGGTGCGTTGACAATGTTGACAAGAGCCATTATGACAATGATGTAACAAGCTATGAATGGGAATACGACCTGAATTGTTACAGTACAGATCCATTGACCGTTACAAATACCATAAGAGAAGCGGTGAAAGTTTTAAAAAGTGCAGGGTTCGTTATAAGCGGCAAAGGACACGATGTCGCAAGTGATGAACCTACACATACAGGCAAAGGAATAACAATTTTATATTTAGAGGAGGAAAATAAAAATGTCTGAAAAAGTTATAAGAGAATTTAGAGGAGCAAGAGACGCTGTTATTGCAGAAGTAACACAGGACACTTTAGAAGCATTTGAAACAGGCGATGTAAAACCTTTAGCAGGATTGCAAGAGGTAAGCAGAGCAACAGAAACATCGAGCGAGGCAAAATATTATGACAATGTTCCGGCAATTGTTATTAATAGCACTAGTTCTGATGAAATAAAGCTTGTTTTGTCTGCATTAGACTTAGAAACTCTAGCAGAGATAACAGGGCAGGATTATAATGCTGAAAAGGGTGCATTGATAGAGGGCGAGCGTAAACCTAAGTATTTTGCTTTGGGCTACATTACAAAGCTAACAGACGGTACAGAGCGTTATGTATGGAGGTTTAAAGGAACATTCTCTATTCCTGATGAAACAGCTACTACAGAGGACGACGGAACAGATTCAAACAATCAAGAGGTTACTTATAAAGGTGTTAATACCGTACATAAGTTTGACGCAACTAAAAAGACTGCAAAGGCTCTTGTTGTTGATGAACGTGACGGCAAAGCTGACCTTACCAATTTCTTTAAACAGGTCACAACTATTGATACACTTCAAACTAAAGTTAATTAGAAGTCAATAAGGGGCTTTATTGCCCCTTTGACTTATTTAAAAGGAGAAATTTAAAATGTCAGAATTAAAGTTACATATTTACAAAGGCAAAGAGATTGAGAAAACCTATACAGCCGAAACATACGATCTACTATCAGGAACAGTCGAGGATATTATGGAGCTTATTGATATAGATAAGCTATCCAATAGCAAAAATGATATTGCTTTGATTACAGAGGTCGTCAAAATGTTAAAGGGTGCATTTGGTTTAGTAAAGCCTCTTATTAAAGAGATTTTCGATGGCATTACCGATGATGAAATCAGACGGACAAGTTTCAAGGAAGTTGCACATTTGCTTATAAATGTTTCAACCTATGGACTGGCTGAGATGGCAGGTATCGGTGGCGAAAAAAACTAGACGGCGGTGAAGAGCCGCTTAGTTTCTATGATAATATGTTTGAATTGCAAGTCTCGATCTGTGATAGATTTCCGTCTTTATCGCCTTTTAAATTAAGAAAAACAACATTTCATGAGTTATGTGTTTTCATCAGACGTATGAACGGTCATAACAAGCGTGAAAATAAGCGAGAAATGAAAAAGAAAAATTCAAACGGTAAGACTGTAATTCGACGTCCGGCAACTGATGACAGCTGGTATTAGGGGGTGAAATAATGAGCGATAAATCTACATCTAGTTTAGTAGTTGATATATCAAAACTCAAAGAGGCAGTAGTTAAAGCAGAGAAAGCCGCAAATGCTGCTAGAGCAGAGTTTAGAAAAACAACAGCAGGTATGGACAATTGGAGTAAGTCTACTGAGGGC
>CANQCK010000008.1 GCA_947589185.1 uncultured Clostridia bacterium
ATATATCACCTCATTTTAATTGTAATATACACAAAACGGGGATTTATATTTATACACAAAATGTGTTGACAAAACTAGAATTGTGTATTATAATATTGATGTACACTAAAGTACAAAATAATATTTTCAATATGGAGGAAAACAAATGAAGGAAAAATTTTTATGTGTTATATTGATGTTGATAATGGTTCTAAGTCTGGCGAGTATATTGCCTGCATCGCTAGCATTAGCAGATGAGGATTCCGCTTCACAGGAAACATCGTCAGAGGTGGGAGAGCTACCATCGGAGCCACAAACACCAACAGCAATATCGACCGAGCCGTCGCCAACAAGCGGTTCATGCGGAGATAATGTTAAATGGGCTTTTAATAAAGATACTGGCGTGCTTACTATCTCTGGTACGGGTGAAATGGAAATTTTTTATTTTGATGGTTTTGAAGAGTATCCATTACCTCATGGACCATGGTCTAGTTATAATGATTATATAAAATCCATTAATATTCTAAATGGGGTTACAAGCATTGAACCTAACGCTTTTGTGGCACAGAATAACTTAACAAGTGTGATGATAGGTAATAGTGTAACAAGTATTGAAGAATATGCTTTTTATGATTGTACAAGCTTAACAAGTGTAATAATACCGAAAACGGTAACTGATATAGGGAAAAGGGCATTCGGTTTCGTTCATGTTGATTCTTCAGGTTCATATGCTAAAGTTGATAACTTAAAAATATATTGTTATGCAGGTACAGCAGGGGAGCAATATGCTAAAGATAACGAATTTGAATATGAGATATTATCTGATAAAGAAAATCCGCCTCAAAATCCAAACAACAATAAAAACAAACCAAATCAAACTGTCAACCCGGTAAATAAAGCAAAGATAACACCAAGCAAAGGCAAAAAACTAACTGCATCCAAACCCGCCAAAATAAAAGAAGTTAAGCTGACCGCTAAGAAAAAGAAACTGAATGTAAAATGGAAAAAGGTCAGCGGAGCAACAGGCTATGAGGTAACATATGCGACAAACAATAAGTTCACAAAGAACAAAAAGACAGTTAAAGTCAAGAAAAACAAGGTAACAATAAATAAACTGAAATCAAAGAAAAAATATTATGTAAAGGTAAGAGCATATAAAAAGGCAAACGGCGATATAAATTACGGCAAGTGGAGCAAGGTCATTAAGAAGAAAACAAAATAAGTAAAAAACCGCTCGGAATTTGAATTATCCGAGCGGTTTTATCTATTATTGTTTAATTTCTTTTTTCAGATATGCGTCGATAAAAGGGTCGATATTGCCGTTCATAACCGACTCGACATTTTTGACCTCGCAGTTTGTTCGGTGATCCTTAACAAGGGTGTAGGGCATAAAAACATACGAGCGGATTTGAGCTCCCCAGGCTATTTCTTTATGCTCGCCTTTTATGTCCTCGATTTTTTCCAAATGCTCACGCTCTTTGATTTCTATTAGCTTGGCTTTAAGCATTTTCATTGCGTAATCTCTGTTCTGGTGCTGTGAACGCTGAGTCTGGCAGGAGCAAACAATACCTGTCGGTATGTGAGTGATTCTCACTGCAGAGTCGGTTTTGTTTATGTGCTGACCGCCTGCTCCGCTTGCACGGTAGGTGTCCATTTTAATGTCATCAGGCTTAATTTCTACAGGCGTACTGTCGTCGATTTCAGGCATTACATCAACAGCCGCAAATGAAGTATGACGGCTTCCCGAGCTGTCGAAAGGGGATATTCTCACAAGACGGTGAATACCCGCCTCGCTCTTTAGAAACCCGTAAGCGTTCCTGCCTTCAATTAAAATAGCGGCACTTTTAATACCTGCCTCTCCGCCTTCAAGGTAGTCGAGAGTTGTTACTTTGAAATCATGTTTTTCAGCATATCTTGTGTACATTCTAAGCAGCATTTCTGCCCAGTCCTGAGCTTCTGTGCCTCCTGCACCGGGATGAAAGGATACAATTGCATTGTTACGGTCGTATTCTCCCGTTAGCAGAGTTGTAATAGTTAAAGCGTCGAGGTTATCAGCAAATTTTTTGAGTTCTGTTTTAGCCTCAACAGCAAGACTTTCATCATCGTCTTCTTCTGCAAGCTCAAGCATAAGAGAAATTTCATCATACTTATCCTTTGTATCCGTATATGACTTTATAGTGTCTTCGATAGACTTTATTTCCTTTAACACTTTTTGCGAGTTGTCAGAATCGTTCCAGAAATCACTGCCGAGAGTTTTATCCTGAAGTTCTTTCAGCTTGACTTTATTTGCGTCAATTTCCAGAACATCATATAATTCTGATAGCTTTGGAGCATAGCCTGCAAGCTCTTGTTTTATTTCATCTAAAATAATCATACTTATCTCCAATAAAAAATTAATTAAAACTATTATACTTAATTTTGGATAAAAAGTAAAGAATTTTAATAAATAACTTTATTTTTCAGAATTTATGTGTTATAATACTTTTAATTAGGTAATTATTCTAATTTAAGGAGGAAAGCTCTTACAGGGCAAGTATAAAGTATGGCAAATTACAACGGTTCAAAATGTATTGTCTGCGGTAAGGAATTTGAAGAAAATGATGATATAGTGGTATGTCCCGATTGCGGAACGCCTTATCACAGAGATTGCTATAATCAAGAAGGAAAGTGCATAAACACAGAGCTTCACGAGAAGGGCGTGTCTTGGAATCAGAAAAAAAGCGATGAGGAAGAGGCAAAAGAAGCAGAGTCTGAAAATAAAGTCTGCCCGAGATGTGGGCATTCAAACGCCGGTAATCAGAATTTCTGTTCACATTGCGGACTTCCGTTAATTAATGGGTCTGATTATCAGCATTTTAATGACGGAGACGGGCAGAATCCGTATTCTGAGTTCGGACCGATGGGGCAAGGTTTCGGCGGTCAGGACGGACCGTTTCAGGGAGGACAGCCTTTCAATCCTTTTTCGGGCGGTTTTGTAACAATAGAGGACGATACTGATATTGACGGTATAAAGGCAAAGGATATAGCTGATTATGTAGGAAGCAACAAGTTTTATTTTCTCGCACAGTTTATGAGATTTGCCAAGCTGAAAATAAAAAGGTCGTTTAACTTTTGTGCTTTTCTTTTTCCTGAGTACTACTATTTTTACAGAAAGATGCTGGGACACGGTTTTTTCTATATGACATTCAGAATCGTTATGACTGTTTTTATGCAAAGTATGCTTTTGAATTTCGGTATGACTTCTGAAATGACAACAGCTGATATTGCTGAAAAAATATCTGCGTCGCCGCTTTGGTCGGGAGTGTTTTTAGGACTTGGTTTACTGTCTTTGATTCTTTATATAATCAGCGGAATGTTTTCAAACTTCTGGTATTTTCAAAAAGCGAAGCATGATATTGGAAATATAGATAAGATTGCTCAGTCGGATATACAGAGGCGTGATACTATTGCTAAAAGGGGAGGAACATCCTTTGGAATTGCAATAGCGGCAATAGCGGCATATTATTTAATTATCAGGGTAATAGCAATGCTGATAGGCTAACCGGCGAGCCGCCGGATGCCCTCTGCCTTTGAGAAGTTTGTACAATTTTTTTGATTTGTGCAACGGCAGGCTAGTATATAGATTAAAAAGGCAAAAAAGTAAGACTGGCGAGCCGCCGGATGCCCTCTGCCTTTGAGAAGTTTGTACAATTTTTTTGATTTGTACAACGGCAGGCTAGTATATAGATTAAAAAGGCAAAAAAGTAAGACCGGCGAGCCGCCGGACGCTCTCTGCCTTTGAGAAATCACTTTTTTCTAACTTAATGTTGATATATTATTTGCAGTTTTGCTAAAAAAAGCATAAGGTGATTTTTTGAAATTTCTAATAGGAGGATGCTCGATAGGAGCATATGGTCATAAGTATGAAAGTAAAAAAGGCTGTAATTCCTGCAGGCGGGTGGGGAACCCGTGATTTACCTGCGACAAAGGCTATGCCAAAAGAGCTTTTGCCGATTGTAGACAAGCCTGCCATTCAGTATAATGTTGAAGAGGCTGTAAAAAGCGGTATAACAGATATATGTATTATTTTAAGTCCTGATAAAGACATAGTAAAAAAACACTTTTCAACTAATGAAAGGCTGGAAAGGCATCTAAAAAACGGCGGAAAAAAATACGAACAAAAGCTTGAGGAAGTTAAGAAAATATCACGAATGGCAAATATTACGTATGTCATACAGGAAAAGGCTATGGGCTTGGGACATGCAGTTTCTCTTGCAAAGGAATTTGTCGGCGGAGAATCGTTTGCCGTTTTGTACGGCGATGATGTTATAATTGGAGATATTCCGTGCTGTAAACAGATTTGCGACGCATATGAAAAGTACGGTCTTGGTGCGGTTGCAATAAAAGAGGTTTCAGATGAATATATAGTTAAGTATTCTTCAATGAAATGTGAAAATATAAAAGATAATGTTTATTCAATAACAGATATGAAGGAAAAACCCAGTCTTGATGATAAGTTTTCTAATTTCTCTATTTTAGGCAGATGTGTTCTGCCGTTTGAGATTTTTGACATACTTGAATCTATACCAAGAGGTCAGGGAGGAGAATACCAGCTTACCGACGCTATGGCTGTTTTAGCTCGTGAAAAGGGAATGATAGGTATCGACTTTCTGGGAAGAAGGTATGATATGGGCAGTAAAATCGGCATTTTGGAAGCTGCTCTTGAAATAGGACTTAAACACCCTGAGGTCAAGGACGATTTGGAAAAGTTAGTAATTAAATTAGCACAAAAAATCAATAGTTGACAATAAAATATTATTGTGTTATAATTTACAAGTTATCCTTGCTTGCGATTAAAAACGCAGGCGAAATCTAAAAGGAGGTGCAATAGTAATGGCTAAGGTTACAGAAAAGTACGAGGCTATGGTAGTATTCAGCACTAAGCTCAGCGAAGAGGAAATTCAAAATCTTACGCTAAAGTTCGGTGACCTGATTTCAGCAAATGCCGAAGAGGTTTCAATTGATGAGTGGGGCAAGAGAAAGTTGGCTTATCCTATCAATTATGAAAACGAAGGCTATTATGTTCTTTGGAACTTTATTTCAAAGCCAAATTTTCCGGCAGAATTAGAGCGTGTACTTAAAATTACTGACGGCGTTCTGAGATTTTTAGTAACAGTAAGCTAAAATCAGAGAAAGGAAGATACGTTATGTTGAACAGAGTAATTTTGATGGGAAGAATAACCCAAGATCTAGAGCTTAAACAGACCCAAAGCGGTGTCAGCGTTTTGTCATTTAACATTGCCGTTGACAGAGGCTATGTAAAACAGGGCGAGGAAAGGCAGACTGATTTTATCAGTTGTGTTGCGTGGCGTCAAAGAGCGGAGTTCATTAACAATTATTTTGCAAAGGGCAGAATGATTGCCGTTGAGGGAAGTCTTCAAACGAGAACTTATGATGACAAAAACGGAGTTAAGCATTATGTTACCGAGGTAGTTGTAGATAACGTGTCATTCACCGGCGAGCCTAAACAGCAGAGCGGTAATACTACAAGCTCTACGTTCAGCACACCGGAACAGACTCAGAACCATGTTGACAATAATGCTTCAATGAATGAGTCTATTGCTATCGGCGATATTGACGATTTTGAGGTAGTTATTTCAGACGACGGAGTTCCGTTCTAATCAAAGCAATTGATTATTGAAATGAATTAAATCAGGTTAAAGGAGGAAATTACCATGGAGAGAACCGGCAAACCGGTTAAGAGAAGCCGAAAAAAGGTTTGTATGTTCTGTGTTGACAGAGCAGAAAAAATTGATTATAAAGATGTTGCCAAGTTGAGAAAGTGTATGACCGAGAGAGCAAAGATTCTTCCTCGCCGTGTTACGGGAACTTGTGCATATCACCAAAGAGAGCTTACTTCTGCTATTAAAAGAGCACGCCATGTTGCGTTGCTGCCTTACACGGCTGAATAAGCAATTATATTTTGATATTAAGCTCGGAGCATTGCTTCGGGCTTTTTAATTAGTAATACAGTCATATGTAACGCTTGATGTTAGAGATCAGATAAATCAGTAAATTGTAAAAATTTCAAATGCAGCAGAGCAATCAGCATCACGACGGTCTTTTAAAAGGATATAGTTTTAAACTATATATAGTCATAAAAAATAAGTGTTACATTATGGCTGCAATAAATGATATAATAGAAAAAAAGTAAAGAAAGGTGTAATTAAATGAAAACATCAGTTATCGGTTATCCGAGAATAGGCAAGGACAGAGAACTTAAATTTGCCTCAGAAAAATATTTCAGAGATGAGATCACTGAAGCGGAGCTTTTGGAAACTGCAAAGGCGTTGAGATTATCACATTGGGAGGTTCAGAATTTAAACGGAACAGACTATATTTCATCGAATGACTTCTCTTTTTATGATAATGTTCTTGACACAGCAGTGCTTTTAAATGCAATTCCTAAGCGTTACAAACAGCTTGGGCTTTCAGAGCTTGATACATATTTTGCAATGGCAAAGGGCTATCAGGGCGAAAAGGGAGACGTTAAAGCACTTGCAATGAAAAAGTGGTTCAACACAAATTATCACTATATGGTGCCTGAAATAGAAGACGACATTGAAATCTCATTGAAAGGAACAAAGCCGTTTGACGAGTATTGTGAAGCTGATAAGAACGGAATAAAAACAAAGCCGGACATAATCGGTGCTTTTACATTCTTGAAGCTTGCACGTTTCACAGGAAATAAAACAGCGGAGGATATTGCAGACAGCATTGCAAAGGCTTATTGTGAAATACTGCAAAAGTTCAACGATTTGGGTACAGAGTGGGTGCAGTTTGACGAGCCATCGTTGGTAAGGGATTTAAACGATTCTGACAAGGCACTTTTTGTATCGCTTTATAAGAAAATATTATCTGAAAAGGGAAACGTTAAGGTCCTTCTTCAGACATATTTCGGCGATGTTCGTGATTGTTGTGATGAAATCAGCTCTCTTGATTTTGACGGTGTTGGTCTTGACTTTGTTGAGGGGAAAATGTCTCTTGAAATTGCTGATAAAATTGACGGCAATAAGATTCTGTTTGCAGGAGTTGTAAACGGAAAGAACATCTGGAAAAACAATTACAAGAAGACAATAGACATCATTAATAAGCTGAAAGGCCATTTCGGTGAAATCGTTCTCAATACGTCTTGCTCGCTTTTACACAGCCCGTATACGTTAAAAAGCGAAACAAAACTCAATAAATCTTATACAAAGCACCTTGCATTTGCTGAGGAGAAGTTGGGTGAACTGAGCGAACTCAAAAAGATTTTTAACAGCGATGATCCTTTTGGAACCGCTGAGTATAAGACAAACGCAGAGTTATTCAGCGAAAGCAGAGATTGTGAAAACAAAGAGGTTCAGAAAAAGACTGCTGAATTAAGCGAAAAGGATTTTGTAAGGCTACCTGAATTTGCGGAGCGTGAGAAAATTCAGAAGTCAGTATTTGATCTTCCGCTTTTCCCGACGACTACGATCGGCTCGTTCCCGCAAACGGCTGAAGTCAGACAAAATCGTGCAAAATTTCGCAGAGGAGAAATTTCAGAAGGGGAATATGAGGCTTTTAATAAGCAGAAAATCAAGGAATGTGTTGAGCTTCAGGAGAAAATCGGACTTGACGTTCTTGTTCACGGAGAGTTTGAGCGTAACGATATGGTAGAATATTTCGGCGAGTGTTTAGACGGATTTATATTCACCACAAAGGCTTGGGTTCAGTCATACGGAACACGCTGTGTAAAGCCGCCGATTGTTTGGGGAGATGTTTCAAGAGCAAAGCCGATGACAGTAAAGTGGTCTGTATATGCACAGAGCCTTACAGAAAAAGCTATGAAGGGTATGCTTACCGGTCCTGTAACCATTCTCAACTGGTCGTTCCCGAGAGAGGATATTTCTCTTAATGAGTGTGCTTATCAGATTGCTTTAGCAATTCGTGAAGAGGTTCTTGACCTTGAGGCTAACGGAATCAAAATAATTCAGGTTGACGAAGCCGCTCTAAGAGAAAAGCTTCCGCTCAGAAAATCTGACTGGAAAGCAGATTACCTAGACTGGGCAATTCCTGCATTCAGACTTGTTCACAGCGGAGTTAAAGCTGAAACTCAGATACACACCCATATGTGTTACAGCGAGTTTACCGACATCATTAAGGATATTGACAATATGGACGCAGACGTTATAACCTTTGAGGCATCACGTTCTGATCTTACCATTCTTGATTCTTTGAAGGAAAACAACTTCAGAACACAGGTAGGTCCCGGAGTTTACGATATTCATTCACCTAGAATCCCGTCGGTTGAAGAGATTGTTTCTGCTGTTAAAAAGATGCTTAAAAAGATACCGAAAGAAAAGCTTTGGATCAACCCTGACTGCGGTCTGAAAACAAGAGGTAATGAGGAAACTGTTCCCAGCCTTGAAAACTTAGTAAAGGCTGCAAAGTTATCAAGAAAGAATGCCTAATTAAAAGAATTAACAAGTAAAAAACTGCTGTACTATCCAAAAGCACAGCAGTTTTTGTTTTATTCAATTATTTTATAACCGCAGTCTGAAATAAGCCTTTTAAGCTCTGCGATATAATCCTTTGCAAATCGGCTAAGGTTCATTTTAGGATTTATTATATAACCGATTGTCATATTCTCTTCAGTTTTAAGCGGAACGGAAACTATATTGTCGCCGTTTAAATCACTGTTGAGAATTCCTGAGCATATAGTGTAACCGTTAAGACCTATAAGCAGATTAAACAGCGTTGCACGGTCGCTGACGTGGATAATCTTTTTTCTGGGAACAGTGCTCAGAATTTCCTCAGAATAGTAAAATGAATTATTAGTTCCCTGCTCAAATGAAAGGAAAGGGAAGTTCTTTAAATCGTCGGTCGTGACAGAACTATTCTCTGCAAGCGGATGTTCAGAGCTTATAAAAACGTGAGGATTTGCAGTAAAAAGAGGGTGAAATTCAAGTCTGTTTTCTGAAAACATCTTTCGCATAACCTTTTCATTAAAAGCATTGATATACAAAATGCCTATTTCACTGCGATAATTGTGAACATCGTCAATGATTTCATATGTACGGGTTTCACGAAGAGTGAATTCATACTCGTCCGAATTAAGTCTGTCTATAAGGTTAGAAAAGGCGTTTACTGCAAATGCGTAGTGTTGAGTTGATATCGAACAAAGCTGTTTTGAAGGCTTTTTATTCTTGTATCTTTGCTCAAGCAGCTCTGTCTGTTCAATAACTTGTCTTGCATAGGAAAGAAACTCCTCGCCGTCGGCAGAGAGAGAAATTCCCCTTGCAGTACGGTTGAATATCTCAATACCAAGTTCAGTTTCCAAATCCTTTACCGAGTTTGAAAGGCTGGGCTGAGAAATAAATAGACGTCTTGCAGCTTCGGTTATTGAACCGCACTTTACTATTGTTATTATGTATTTTAATTGCTGTAAAGTCATATAAGCTCCTTAAAAATATTATGATATTATTATATTTATTTGACATATAATTGTCAACTGGCAACGGTGACGTTGCATCCAGTTCCGCCTTTGTACAGCTTGTAAAATGAGATAGTTTGTACAACGGCGGACTTTACTTTTTTTAAGGTCAAAGCGAGGCAGGGGTGACGTTTCATCCGGTGCCGCCTTTGGAAAGTTATCAAATAAAATATAGTTTGATAAACGGTGGCAAATATAGCAGATAAACACAAAAGCGTTCAGGGCTATTTTGAACAATTTTCTTGTTTCTTTTCTCTAGTTTCTGGCATATAATTATCAACCGAACAGTAGGCAAGGATTTACACTTTTAACAGTGTTGCTCTTACCTTAAGAAATATATACTTCTCTTTGCATCTTACGACAAAAAAGTGCAGGTTGTGCCGGAATTCTTGATTATTCTAGACTGATAATATATTCTAAACTTATGTAAACACAGTAAAGAATTATTGGTAATTTAGGAGGTTAAGAAAAATGAAACTTAAAAAACTTTTATCATTTACCGCAGCGGCGGTAGTGGCAGTAACTGCACTGGCAGGTGCAATGACAGCATCAGCTGATACAGTTGATTCAGGCACTTGCGGAGACTTGAGCTGGACGCTTGATTCAGAGGGCGTGCTGACTTTTACAGGCAAGGGAAAAATGGGAACGCCCAATGTTAAGGACGGTACGCCTGAACAACAATTAGATGACTATCTTAATATATACACTTATAAAGAACACAAGAATGACATAAAGAAAGTAGTAATTGAAGAGGGAGCGACATCAGTAGGATTTTGTTCATTTTATCAAATGCCAAATCTTGAATCCGTTTCTTTGCCTTCAACTATTGAAGAATTTAGCGGAAGTAGGACTTTAGAATATAATATAGAAAACAGTACGGGTGGAAGTATTAATGATGATCAAAAAGATATAGCCAGTTATGCGTTTTCAGGATGCACTTCATTAAGAAGTGTGACTTTATCAGAGGGAATTAAACACTTAGGTTCTTATACATTTCTTGGATGTACATCTCTTGAGAGTGTAATAATTCCAAAAACAATAGAGAAATGGGGAGTATGTACCTTTAGTGATTGCACATCATTAAAAAATATAACGCTTACTGACGGATTGACTGTTTTGGGAGCATTTGCTTTTAGTAATACAGCTGTACAAAGTATTGTAATTCCGTCCACAATAAAAAAATGGGGAATAAAAGATTCAGACTTAGGAATTGGTGCTACGTCAACGACCTTTAGAGACAATGCAAACTGTGCATTTATTAATTGTAAAAAGTTGTCGTCTGTAAAATTTGTTGACGGTTTACAGGAGATTTCACAAGCGGTATTTACCGGCTGCACATCCTTGAAGAAAGCAGTTATACCGTCATCGGTAACAGACATGAGATATGCATTTTTTAGCTGTACAGGTCTTGAGGAGGCATATATAGAGGAAGGGTCTCAGCTTTTTAGACATTCTAGCTCTACAGCTACAGGCGAAGTTGCTTCCGGTATTGACAGTGCTTTTAGTAAATGTACAAATCTTAAAAGATTGGAAATACCTGCAGGTGTTTATTTAGATTATACTAATCCCGGATGGATCAATAAATGTAGTTCTCTAACGGATATTTATCTTCACGACAAGAATTATAGAATGGGTTTGCCAGATGGAGGAGGAACACCAAAATTCCACTGTTATTTTGATTCAACAACATATGAAACTTTAACTAATCCTTACAAGAATAATGTTCCAGAGGAAAGATTAGTTAATATTGAAGGCGAAATATCAGCATATAAAGATACAATTCAATCAAGGCTTAACGACGCTAAATCATATGACGAAGCACAATACACACCGGAAAGCTATG
This sequence comes from uncultured Clostridia bacterium, assembly GCA_947589185.1. Lineage (GTDB taxonomy): Bacteria > Bacillota > Clostridia > Oscillospirales > Ruminococcaceae > UMGS1601. Next base: position 11,319 of record CANQCK010000008.1, read on the forward strand.
GTGTATTAAAAGCACTTATTGAAAAGGCGGAAAAATATGGAGATGACTCAAATATAATGGAAATGCAAGAAACAGCTTCAGATATAAGAGCGGCTATTAAGGCTCTTGAGAAAAAGCCGGACGAGCCTGTAACTGACCCAACATCAGATGATAAGTCAGACCCGACAAATAGTTCAAACAATACATCAGATTCATCTAACAATAAGCCAACACCGCCGGCAAAAACCGAGCCAACAACGGCAAAGACCCCAGTACAGAATAATAATTCTGTAACAAAAAAGCCTGCAAATAAAATGCCAAGCACACCTAAAGTAACTGCTCAAAAACCAGCCAAAGTAAAAGCAGTTAAACTTATTGCAAAGAAAAAGAAACTGAATGTAAAGTGGAAAAAGGTAAGCGGAGCAACAGGCTATGAAGTAATGTATGCAACAAATAATAAGTTTACAAAGAACAAAAAGACAGTTAAAGTCAAGAAAAACAAGGTAACGTTAAAGAGGCTGAAATCCAAGAAAAAATATTATGTAAAGGTAAGAGCATATAAAAAAGCAAACGGCGATACAAATTACGGAAAGTGGAGTAAAGTCGTTAAGAAAAAGGCTAAGTGATAACAGAAGCGTTCAGGATTTATCCTGAACGCTTTTCTTGCTTCTTGCTTCTTGCTTCTTGCTTCTTGCTTCTTGCTTCTTGCTTCTTGCTTCTTGCTTCTTGCTTCTTGCTTCTAGTTGCTAGTCTGCCGTTGTACAAAGTGAATACATTTTGCTAACTCCCCAAAGGCAGATTGCTTCCGGTGGCTCGTTGGTCTTGCTTCTTTGTTCTAAGTACTAGTCTGCCGTTGTACAAAGTGAATACATTGTGCTAACTCCCCAAAGGCAGATTGCCTCCGGCGGCTCGCCGGTTACCGTTGCTCTTGTACTTTCATCAGCTTATATTCAATACTGTCGACCAGAGCCTTAACAGATGCGTTTATAATATCTGTTGACGCTCCTACTGTAGTCCAAACATTCTGACCGTCGGTTGATTCTATTAAAACTCTTACAGCCGCCGCTGTTGCAGACGCTGTATCTACGACTCTAACTTTGTAGTCTATGAGGTTTATATGCGATAGAACGTCAGGATAGTATTCTGCGAGTGCATTTCTGATCGCCTTATCAAGAGCATTTACAGGACCGTTTCCCTCGTCTGCAGCCATTTTGCATTTATCTGACACCTTTACCTTTACCATAGCACAGGCAGGTGATTTCCTATCGCCCTCAGGCTCTGTAATTACCTTGAAAAACTCTATGTGGAAAAACGGTTTGAGCAGACCTAAAAATCTTTTTACCAAAAGCTCAAATGAAGCGTCAGCGGCTTCGTATTGAAAGCCTTTCTGTTCCTGAAGTTTAAGCATTTCAAGAACGTCTGCCAGAACAGGCGACCCCTTTTCAATATCGGGAAGAAAAGCCTTGATTTTTGAGAGTATCGCAGTTCTGCCTGAAACTTCGCTTAGCAGAAACTGACGTTCGTTTCCGACTTCAGAGGGGTCTATATGTTCAAATGATCTTGACAGCTTTGAAACTCCGTCGATGTGCATTCCGCCTTTGTGAGCAAAAGCCGATTTTCCGACATATGATAATCCGTCAGGAAGTGTAATGTTAGAAAGCTCTGCTATGTATCGTGCATACGAGGTCAGCTTTTTAATAGAAGCTTCAGGTATAACCTCATAGCCTAGTTTTAACTGTAGATTAGGAATAACTGTTGAAAGACAGGTATTTCCGCATCGCTCGCCAATACCTATAAAAGTTCCCTGAACGCTTGTTGCTCCGCCGATAACGGCAGAGACGGTATTTGCAACAGCACAACCTGAATCGTTATGGCAGTGAATTCCGACTTCGCAGGAAATAATTTTGCAAACTTCTTTAACTATATTTTCAATCTCGTGAGGAAAGCAACCTCCGTTTGTATCGCAAAGTGCGATAGATTTTGCACCTGCTTTTTCGGCAGTTTTAAGAGTTTCAATTGCATACTTAGGATTGTTTTTATACCCGTCAAAGAAATGTTCAGCGTCAAAGAAAACATATTTTCCCTTGTCGGTGAGATATTTTACAGTGTCATAAATCATATTGAGGTTTTCTTCAAGCGTTGTGTTTAAAATCTTTGTTGCGTGAAGATCCCAGCTTTTCCCGAAAATTGCAACATAATCGCATGGCACTTCTGCCATTACGTTTACTGATTTGTCCTCTTTAATATTAGTGTTTGCCCGTCTTGTAGAGCCGAAAGCAACGATTTTTGAATGTGAAAGCTCTAAGCTCTTGCTTGCTTCAAAGAACTCTTTGTCTTTTGGATTAGAAAAAGGGTTTCCCGCTTCAATGAAATCTATGCCGATTTCGTCAAGTGCCTTTGTAATTGCAATTTTATCCTGAACCGAGAAGTTCATATTTTCACCCTGAGCACCGTCCCGCAAGGTGGAATCATACATTGAAATTCTCATAAATATTCTCCATTCGTAATTAATTATTCATCAATCATCTATTTCAATTTCCATGATCTGATCGTTGATGTCAGCCCCTGCAGGAACCATCGGAAGAACGTTTATGTCCTTGTTGATTCTGCAATCTATAAGACAAGGCTTACCTGATTTAATTGCTTTTTCAAGAACGACTTTAATATCAGATTTTTTTTCTATAACATAACCGTTTATACCGAAAGCGTTGGCGAGCGTCATATAATCGGTATTTCTGTTAATATCGGTTTCAGAAAAATGCTTTTTATAGAAAAGTCTTTGCCATTGACGAACCATTCCAAGCACATTGTTGTTGAATACGAGTTCTATCACAGGTATATTGTGTTTTTTCAAAGTTGACAGTTCGTTTAAGTTCATAAAGAAACTGCCGTCGCCTGCAATATTTATAACAGGTCTGTCAGGGTTGCCGATTTTTGAGCCTATTGACGCACCGAGTCCGTAACCCATTGTTCCGAGTCCGCCGCTTGAGGCAAATTGTCTGGCAGTTTTGAAGTTATAGAACTGTGCAGCCCACATCTGATGCTGACCTACTTCGGTAGTTATAATTGCTTTTCCGTTTGTTAATTCATCGAGGGTAGTTATAACATCGCTGGGAAGAACCTCAGTGTCATTTTTAAAAGGCTTCATATGAAGCGGATAATCCTTTTTCCATTCTGAAATTTGATCGATCCAGGAACGGTGGTCTTGTTTTGGAATTAGACTGTCGAGCTTATTTATTATGTATTTAACATCGCCGTTTACAGATAAATAAGCGTTGACATTCTTTCCTATCTCTGCCGGGTCAATATCTATGTGAATAATCTTTTTTCCTTTAGCAAATGTATTCGCGTTGCACAAAACTCTGTCTGAAAATCTTGAGCCGAAAACAATAAACAAATCGCAGTTTTGAAGTGCCAGTGCACTTGTTTTTGTTCCGTGCATACCTAGCATACCCGTGTAAAGTTTGTTAGTGTTATCAAATGCACACTGTCCCATAAGAGAAAGAGAAACAGGAGCGTTGATTTTTTCTACAAGCGTTTCAAAATCGTCCTTAGCGTCAGCTGAGACAACTCCGCCGCCGGCATAAACGAAAGGCTTTTTGCTTTTTTTGATAAGTTCAGCAACCTTTTCACACTGTTCATTTATGTTATCAGGGTTGTGAAAAACAGGCTTGACAGGAGTTTTCTTTTTGTATTCGCAAACAGCAGCTGTTATATCTTTTGGAATATCAATAAGTACAGGACCCTTTCTGCCTTCGTTTGCAATATAAAATGCTTCTCTTATGGTATCGGCGAGTTTGTTTATATCCTTTACTATGTAGTTATGCTTTGTTATAGGCATAGTTATTCCGCATATGTCGACTTCCTGAAACGAGTCAAGTCCGAGCAGGGAAGTGCCGACATTACCCGTTATCGCAACAAGTGGTATTGAATCCATATGTGCTGTTGCAATTCCTGTTACAAGATTAGTTGCACCGGGACCTGATGTGGCTATCACCACACCTGTTTTGCCTGTTGTTCTTGAATATCCGTCAGCGGCGTGACAAGCACCCTGCTCATGAGCAGTGATAATGTGCCTGATTTTTTTCTTGTACTTATAAAGAGCGTCATAAATGTTTAAAACAGCACCGCCCGGATACCCGAATACAGTGTCTACTCCTTGCTCTAAAAGACATTCAATAATAATGTCAGAACCGTTTAATTTCATATTGATCCCCATTCCTGCGTAACATTTACGCTTGTTTTTAATTATTTAGCAATAAAAAACGCCTCACTCGTAAAGCTAAACTTTAAGAGACGAAGCGAAAATCGTTCGTGATACCACTCTTATTCGGCAATGGTTTTATTTATATCCATAACCCTCACAAGCATCTGACAATGCTTTACTCGATAACGGGAGTTCCCGAACTAGCCTACTGAAAATTTCAGCCGTCAGCTCAGAGGTGATAAAATATTGGTTAAGTCTTACTGACTCACATCTGCCGTCAGCTTTCTGAAAAGGCTAAAACCTATTCGTCCTCGTCATAGCTTTTACACTAATTCACATTATATACAACCAAAAAGCATTTGTCAAGAGCTTTTTATAAAAATGTCTTAAATTAAAAAGACCTGACTAAATAGAGTCAGATCTTTGTATCTTATTATGCGACCAAGCCGATAAGCCGAGTTTTGTCGTGTACGGTAATCTATCTAGGTCTTATGTCGCCATAAGACTCAAGCCTCCTATAAGCCAAAGCCTGACGAGCAGCCATTGACTTTGTACTTACCATTGGAGTTGCATCGAATAGGGTTTACATGGCAATGCGGTCTCCCGCATTCCGGTGAGCTCTTACCTCGCCATTCCAACCTTACCTCGCAAAGGCGGTATATTTCTGTTGCACTAGCCCTAAGGTCGCCCTCGGCTGCCGTTAGCAGCTATCCTGCTCTGTGATGCTCGGACTTTCCTCTGAACGTAACGCCGTCCAGCTACCGCATAGCTTACTCGCAAGGGAAGTATAGCATATTTTACTCACATTGTCAAACAAGATTTATTTTATAAAAATTGATAATTGAAATTTGACAATGGACAATTTTTGTTAGCATAGAAAAAGGACCTCATAAGAGATCCTTTTTATTTATTAAGTATTACAATTTTACTTTCTCTTCTTTGTAAGAACGATAGCACCGCCTGCAAGAGCAAGACCTATAAGAGCAAGACCTGTCTCTGCACCGGTATTTGTGTTTGAAGTAGTGTTAGCAGCTGTTGTGTCAGCACCGCCGCCTACTGCAGCAGTTGTAGTAGGTTGTGCGTCATTATTGCTAGCAGCAGCCTTTGTTGTAGATTTTGTAGCAGATTTATCTTTAATACCTTTAATGTTAAAGGTAACTTCAATGCTGTCAGACCACATTACTGCAGCTTGGTCAATTGGAGGATTATCTTTTGTCTTACCATATGTGTTATAGATTTCAATTCTGTAGTTTGTGTTCTGATCTTCAATATTACCATAAAGAATCTTGCTTGCATCAAATTTCAATTCTTTACCATCTTGTTTAATGCTCTTTAATTTGCATTTGATGTCTTTTGCATCATAAGTACCATTCTCTTTAACACCGTTTCTCAATTCGCCACTTTTATTAAATTTTTCACACTTTAAGATACCTGTGATATCTACGCAGAAAACAACTGCACCGCTTGCATATTCAGTTCCGCCTTTACCCTGTGGGTTATCACCCTCAGAGTTTCCATCAACAGATTCACTTGTGATAGAAACAGTGTAATCACCATCTTTAGTAATATAAGCGTCTTTACCGTAAGGAAGCCTCTCAGGAGCTCCTGTTCCGATACCATTTTGAGCGCTCATACTTGACCAAAGCCAGTTATGGTCTGCAAACATCAAAAAAGCATCATAGCCTTCTTCAGCAGAAGCTGAAAAACTTGCACAAGTTGAAGCGGCTAATGCCATTGCAGCAACTCCTGCAATAATTCTTTTAAGTTTCATATTCTAAAACTCCTTTACATATTATTTTACACTATAAATTTTACTACAATCAAGCAAGTTATTCAATGTACTAAATAGCCAAAAAAAGTAATAGAATATTATATATTTTTCACAATTTTTTTATGATTGTTTCTTTTTTTGAATAAGTTTTGTAATTTCCAACAGCGGTCGTGTCGGCATAAGCCGTGAAGCACATACTGAGAGTTTCATTTCTGCTGACGGAACTATTATCATTTTTCGATTTTCAAACATATTGTAAAGAGCGTATTTGGCACAGTATTTTTTGCTTATACCCTTCATTTCAAATTTCACATCGGCAACTTCGCTAAACTCTGTATCCACAGGTCCCGGGCATAATGCTCCGACATAGACATTACTTCCCATATCTGCAAGTTCAGTGTTGACAGCACGGGTTAGATCAACGACGTATGCTTTAGTTGCGTAGTATGTTGCCATAAGAGGTCCGCCTGCCATAAGACCTGCCGATGACGCGACATTCAGAATATAGCCGTCATCTTTCTTGACGAAATCCTTTAAAAACAGCTTTGTCAGAATATGAACTGCTTTGATATTAACGTTTATCATAGAAAGCTCTTTATCCAAATCAGTTTCGGTGAAATTTCCGCAAAGACCGAACCCTGCATTATTAATGAGTACAGAAATATCTTTCTCCTTAACTTTTTTATAAAGCTCTTTACATTCATCTTCCTTGGATAAATCGCATAAAACAATTTCAGAATGCGTCTCAAGAACCTTTTGAAGTTCTAACAGTCTGTCCTCACGTCGAGCAACCAATATAAGTTCATAGCCCAAATGGCTCAATACTCTTGACATTTCATACCCAATTCCCGAGCTGGCTCCGGTAACAAGTGCAGTTTTCATAAAAAGTCCTTCTTTCTGGAGAGATTTATATATTTATTATAACCTGAATTGCGTATTTTTACAAGAAATTAAATAATAATTATTATTTAACTGAAATATAAAAATTATCGTTTACAAATTAAATGCCGCGGTATATAATATACTATAATACATAAAAATTAGCAGCATTGCAATTTGAAAGGGGATACTTTATGGATCACTCAAAAAAAGCTGTTGAGCTTTTTAAAAGCGGATATAACTGTTCTCAGGCAGTTTTTGGTGCATATGCTGAAGAGCTTGGACTCGATTTGAATACTGCACTAAAAATATCATCGTCGTTTGGCGGCGGAATGGGAAGAATGAGAGAGGTCTGCGGTGCATTGACAGGTTCTTTTATGGCAGCAGGAATGTTAGAGGGCGGTTACGATGCAAGAGATAATAAAGCAAAAGCGGAGCATTATAAAAATATTCAGGAATTAGCAGAAAAGTTCAGACAGCAAAACGGCTCGATAATATGCAGAGAGCTTTTGGGACTTTCGAAAAAGGGTGCAGACAGTCCAATTCCTGAGCTGAGAACGGAAAGTTATTACAAAAAAAGACCTTGCGTTGAATTGGTAGAGCTTGCAGCAAAAAATCTTGATGAAAAGTATTTTTCTGATTAGGATCCTTATGAAAAAGGAGCTTACCATTATTGAAATGGCTGCTCCTTATAATATATTTTATTTAAGTTGTAAACAGAGAGATTGTAAATTTTAATACTCTCTGTTTTTTAATAGTTATTCATTCTCAGTTTGTAGCCTTCGCCGTAGATCTCATTTGCCGAAGTCACTATCATAAACGAATCACGGTCGGTTTGCAAAATATATTCCTGAAGCTGCGGAAGATCACGCTTTTTTATAGCACACATTACTGTCTGACGCTTTTCTTTTGAATAAGCTCCCTGACTTTCAAGCAATGTGCAGCCTATATCAAGCTTTTTTAAAATGTAGTCGCTGATTTCCTTCTCCTTTTTAGTGATAATGTATACAAGCTTTGCTTCGTCGCTGCCGTATAGTACAATGTCTAAAACTATGCTTGATGTGACAAGCGACAGCAATGCGTATAAGGCATAGTCAGGGTTTTGAAAAACTATTCCTGATAATATGGATATGATTCCGTCAACGGCTATGAATATTATTCCCGTTTTCAGATGTTTATGTCTTAGTTTAATAAGCCTTACTATTATGTCCGTTCCGCCCGTTGTGTAGCCCGCTTTAAAAATCAGACCTATTGCAACTGCAAGAGAAACACCGCCTCCCAAAGCGGAAAGCATTGTGTTTTTTGTAAGGGGAGGGAGCTTTGCAAATAAATCGGTAAGTATGGAAGACATCAATATTGTAACCATTGTTCCGAAGAAAAAACTCTTCCCAAGCTTTATAAGCCCGATAATCAGCAGCGGAATGTTTATAAGAAATAAAAATACTCCAACGCCGATGCCGGTTAGGTGATTTGCCATAATGGATATGCCCGATACTCCTCCTGGAGCTATTTTATTTGGGGTCAGAAACAGGCTCAATGCAAAAGCATACATTGTTGAGCCTGCAATAATTAACAAAGTGTTTTTTAATAATTTTCTTTTCATATTAACTCCTCTCTGCGTAATTGCCTGCAAGTTTATTTTATGACCATAATTATTTATCATACTGTCAAGCAAATAATTTATGACTTATGTTCCTTTTTGCCTTTGAAATATTTATTAGGTTTTGATTCTAAAGCGTCTGTTTTTTGAGCAATACCGTCAGAGTTCAGATTACCGCTCATTATATCAAGAACCTCTTTCATAAGCTCGGAAGATTTTTGTCTATTTGGCTTTTGTAAAAGCCTTACTCTTATATGGGGCTTTTTGACGTCCTCAAAATCAACACGCTGTCTGTAAGCTTGCCTGAGATTAGTTATCTGCTCAATAGTAGGCGACTTGATGTAGAAATACAGCCAGTCTCCTCTCTGAGTGATTTCGGTAATTCCCAGATTTGACGCTGTGTTACGCATAAGTGCAATATTGATCAGTCCCATAACAGCTAAAGGCGGCTCTCCGTATCTGTCAGTCAGTTCGTCTAAAACGTCGCCGCTGTCTTCGCTGTTCTGGATAGAAGCTATTTTTCTGTATGCGTCGATCCTTTGAGAAAGACTTTCTATATATTTTTCGGGAATGTAAGCGTCAATTGCTATATCGACAAGGCAATCTTCAGGCGAGGAGGGGAGAGCCTCTCCCTTTTGTTCTGCAATAGCCTCGTTTAACAGTCTGAGATACATATCGTATCCTACAGCTTCCATATGTCCGTGTTGTTTTCCCGATAGAATTGAGCCTGCTCCTCTTATTTCAAGGTCACGCAGAGCAATTCTAAAGCCGGAGCCGAACTGTGTGAACTCCCTGATTGCATTAAGCCGCTTTGAGGCAATTTCAGTAAGTACCTTTCCTCTCCTGAAAGTAAAATATGCAAATGCACGGCGGCTGCTTCTGCCTACTCTTCCTCTTAGCTGATAAAGCTGCGAAAGTCCGAGTCTGTCTGCGTCTTCTATTATAAGTGTGTTTACATTAGGTACGTCTACACCTGTTTCGATAAGTGTTGTGCAAACCAGAATGTCGATTTCTTTGTCTATAAGCTGACGCCAGATTTCAGATAATTCATTTTCACCGATTTGACCGTGTGCAGTGCCTATTCTGGCGTCCGGCAGAAGTTTTTGAAGACGTGAAACACATCGGTCAATAGTTTCAATTCGGTTGTGTATATAGTAAACCTGACCGCCCCGACGAAGTTCCTTTGAAATTGCATTTGCCACAACGCCGTCGTTGTGTTCAATAACATAGGTCTGAACAGGATACCTGTCCTGAGGCGGTTCTTCAATGACCGACATATCTCTTATTCCGCTCATAGCCATATTGAGCGTTCGGGGAATAGGAGTTGCCGAAAGGGTTAGTATATCAATACCTGAAAACATTTCCTTAAAGCGTTCCTTATGTGCAACGCCGAAACGCTGTTCTTCGTCGATAACCGCAAGACCGAGATCCTTAAACTCCACATCCTTCTGAACAAGTCTGTGCGTGCCGATTACCATATCAATAACACCGCGTTTAAGGTCTTTTATTATTTCCTTTTGCTGTTTTGGGGTTCTGAACCGTGAGAGCAGCTCAATTTTAACAGGGAAATGCTCGAAGCGTTTTACAGCAGTTTGATAATGCTGCCACGCAAGCACGGTAGTCGGTGCAAGAATTACGCACTGCTTTGAATCAAGCATACATTTAAAACAGGCTCTCAGTGCGACCTCCGTCTTTCCAAAGCCGACATCTCCGCATAGAAGTCTGTCCATAGGAACAGCTTTTTGCATATCTTCCTTTATCTCATTTGCAGAACGAAGCTGATCGTCTGTTTCCTGATACTCAAAGCGTTCTTCAAAATCCGCCTGCCAGTCGTTATCGGGCGAGAACGCAAAGCCCTTTGACATCTGTCTTTTTGCATACAGCTTTATCAGTTCGTCCGCCATATCTTTTACTGCGGTTTTAACACGTTTTCTTGTTTTTTGCCATTCTAACGAATTGAGTTTGCTCAGTTTTATGTTAGCGTCGTCACGGGGTCCGATATAACGTGATACCAAATCAAGCTGCGTAACGGGTACATACAGAATATCAGTGCCTGCATAATTTATTTTTATATAGTCTTTTGTAACACCGTTAGTTTCAAGCTTTTGTATTCCGGAAAATTTACCTATTCCGTAAAGCGAGTGTACGACCAGATCTCCGATTGATACATCGGATAGGTTTTTAATTTCCTCACCTTTTTTGTATTTTCTCTTTGGCTTTTTCTTAGGTGAGTTTATTTTTTTACCCGTTATCATCGCACATTTTATTTCGGGGTATTCAAAGCCTCCGCTTGCGTTTCCATAGGTAACATATACAAGTCCTTGTGTTACTTCTGATTTATCAGTTAATATCTCAGCTGGAATATTGCTGTTTCTTAAATCGTTCACCAGAATAGGCAAAGTTTTTTCGCTTCCTGCAAGAACTATAACACAGTAATTTTGATTGCAATATGCAGTTAAGTCTTCAATCAGATGACGTAAATCTCCGCTCCAACTTGATGTTTGCAGGGGACTTGCATTTATAAGACCTTTCAGATTTAAGTCTCCGCCGCCACGCATAAAGGCGTCAAGATAGACAAGAGATGTATTTTCCACTCTCGACATAAGCTCTGCATATTCACAGTAAAAGCCCTCGAGCGGTTTGAAAAGAATACCGTCCTCATAGAGCATTTTAATATCTTCGGAAAGCTGTGTTAAAATTGTCTTAGCCTGCTCTTTGCAGTTTGAGTTTTCAGAGATAAGCACTATGCCGTCTTTAAAATAATCTACAACAGAACAGAATTCATCATAAGCAAGAGCATAGTATTTATCCAGATTATTCAGAGATATTCCCGCTTCAAGCAAATCTAAATCGTTAGACAGCTTCTCTTTGATCTTATCTGCATTTTTGCCTCTCGGCCTTTTTAAAATCTCTCGAATCCTTTCGGCAAACACATCGGCAGACGAAAATATAACTTCAAGCGCAGGAGAAACTGTCAACGAATTAACTTTTTCAAGTCTTCTTTGAGATTCTACTTCAAACATATGGATACTGTCAATTGTATCTCCCCACATTTCAAGCCTGAACGGCTGTGAAGAATTAACGGGAAAAATATCTGCTATTCCGCCTCTTATCGAAAACTGTGCCTGCCCCTCGACTTGTTCACATTCGGTATAGCCTGATGACACAAGCAATGAAGCAAGTTCTTTTAAATTTATATCTCCGCCTGTTTTAATGTCAAAGGAGTATCTTTCCAGTTCTTGCGGAGGAATAGTACCCTGCATACAGGCTTCAACAGTCGTAACTATTATTTTTGACAAGCCTTTTTTGATTTTAGATAGTGCTTCTATTCTTTTGTGTTCATATTCTCTTGAAAAGCTGTCAACGTACGCAAAGTTAAAATCTTTAGCAGGGAACAGACATGCAGTTTCATTATGTGAAAAGGAATTTATATCCTCGCATATACGTCTTGCGGAGGTTTCGGTATCGCAGATAATACAGCAAGGCTTTAGTTCGCAAAGAGCTAAAGCCAGATGTGCTTTATGAACGGAAGAAACTCCGGTCAGCGAAACGGGAGTTTTACCGTTTTTTATAGACTTTTCAATATCCTGATAAAAGTCGAGTTTAAAGCAAATTTCATTAAATATCTTTTTCATATATTTACCTATTATATATTGTTTAATTATAAGTTTTAAGATTACTAATTGTACAAATTCATAGCCTTATCAATATTACCCTCAACAATTAAATTCAGCGAATCTATTGCATTTTCAAAAGCAGGCTCAAGAGCTTTCTTGTCTTCCTCGCTGAATTTAGACAGCACCCAGTCGGCAAGATTGTATTTAGGATTCGGCTTTTTGCCTATACCTATTTTTATTCTGGGGAATTCGTCGCTGCCTGTCAAAGCAATAATGCTTTTTATGCCGTTGTGACCGCCGTCCGATCCCTTTCTGCGTATACGCAGCTTTCCCGGTTCGAGAGAAATATCATCATATATCACTATTACGTTTTCAATAGGGATCTTGTAAAAGTTCATAGCTTCAGCAACGGCTTCACCGCTGTTGTTCATATATGTTGTGGGTTTAATCACAAGACACCTCTTGCCATTAATAAGCGTTTCACCTGTTTTTGATTTGAACTTTACCTTGCTTATATCAAATCCGTTTTTCTTAACAAGTTTGTCTACTGCCATAAAGCCGGCGTTGTGTCTTGTTTCATTGTACTCTATTCCGAAATTTCCCAGACCAACAATAATATATTCTATTTTTCCCTTAGTTGTGCCGTTGTCTTTTTCTATTTTTTTAAATATATCCCAGATGCTCATAATTTTCTCCTCAGTATAATTTTATACACCACTTTAACCCCCGTTCCTTGCAGGACAGGGGGTAAAGCGCTTTGTTTAATTGACAATTTACAGTGGATAATTGATAATGAAAGTGATCTGTTTTTTAATTCTGGTTATTGTCATCAGCAGCCCGCTGGGCTTTTTCTTTTGCGATTTTTTCGTTTCTGTTTTTTAACATTCTGTCAGCGTAGCCGTCTTTGATAACTCCCTGACCTCTCTCAATTATTAAAGCACCGTCAGGAACATCTTTTGTTACTGTTGAGCCTGCTGCGGTATAAGCGTTTTTGCCGATTTTTACAGGTGCGATAAGATTAGTGTTGCAGCCGATAAACGAGTTGTCGCCTATGGTCGTTCTAAATTTTTTGTCGCCGTTGTAATTTGCCGTAGTAACGCCGCAGCCTAGATTTACATTTTCTCCGACGTCGCTGTCTCCTACATATGTAAGATGGGCAACGGCAGTACCTTCACCGATATTTGAGTTCTTTATCTCTACAAAGTCGCCGATTTTAGCTCCGTTTGCAATATGTGTGTTCGGTCTTAGCTGAACCCAAGGACCAATGGTTACACCGTTTCCTATTACGCTTTCGTTGGCAACAACATTGTTGAGCTTTGTATCTCTGCCTACCTTTGTGTCGTTTAAGTAGGTGTTGGGACCTATCTCACATCCGTTCCCGATTTCGGTATTTCCTTTTAGGATTACTCCTGAATGAATAACTGTTCCAATGCCAATTTTAACGCTGTTTGAAATGCTTACTCCGTCTGTGCAGGTGAATTCAATGCCGTTATCAAGGTGCTTGTTTATGATTTGACGTCTTGCAACGTCGTTTAAGTGCAGAAGCCCCCGTCTGTCATTTGCACCGAGCGATACATTCTCATTTTCAGAAATATAAGCGTCTGCCGATTTACCGTTTTTAATAAGAAGTGAAATGCAGTCGGTGAGATAGTATTCACCCTGTGCGTTATCAGGCTTTATGCTGAATAATACGTCAAGTAAATCTTTTGTCTTGAACCAAAAACAGCCCGAGTTGATCTCCTTGATTTTTTTCTGCTCTTCGGTGCAGTCACGCTCCTCAATAATACCTGATATGCCGTTTTCAGTTCTGATAATTCTGCCGTAACCATATGGATCCTCAAGGACTGACGTTACAACTGTAACCGATAACTTTTTATCCTGATGGAATTTAAGTGCATTTTTAATGGTTTTGCTGTCGATGAAAGGTGCGTCGCCGCAAAGAATAAGTGTGTTGCCGTCTGAATGCTTACGCAGAAAGTTTACCGCCTGCATAACTGCATGACCCGTTCCCAAACGGTCTGCTTGAAGTACAGTCTGGTACTTACCGTTTAAAAAGCTGTCAATGTATTCCCCGGCAAAGCCCTTGACTACGCAAATGTTTTTTAAGTCAGCATTCTCACAGGCTTCTATGACCCATTGAAGCATTGGCTTGCCCAGAACCTCGCACAGAGCTTTCGGCATATCTGTTTTCATACGCTTGCCCTGTCCTCCTGCAAGAATAACAACAGAATTTTTCATAAAAAAGTCTCCGTTTCTTTATTTTTATGTAATATGCTTTAATTATACAATATAATTTTGTCATTTACAACACCATTTATGCCAATTTTATATATAAGTAACAAAAATGTTAATAAAATTTTCCCTCAATTTTGCAAACAAATTACCAAAAAGGGCTAGCATTTTAAAAATAAATCTGTTATAATCATTATATGTCCGTCGGGATTTGGCTTAGCACCGTTCCCACCGGAAGAATTATAAATTTTTTATGGAGGTAAATACCAATGAGCAAAAAATGGGTTTATTTGTTCTCAGAGGGCGACGCTACTATGAGAGAGCTTCTCGGCGGTAAGGGTGCAAACCTTGCTGAGATGACAAAGCTCGGACTTCCTGTTCCGCAGGGTTTTACTATTTCTACAGAGGCTTGTACTCAGTATTATGAGGACGGCAGGCAGATCAATGATGAGATTCAGGCACAGATTATGGAGTATATCGGAAAGATGGAGGAAATCACCGGAAAGAAATTCGGTGACGACGAAAATCCTCTTCTTGTTTCAGTACGTTCAGGAGCTCGTGCTTCAATGCCGGGTATGATGGATACTATATTGAATCTTGGTCTTAACGAAAAGGTTGTAGAGGTTATGGCTAAGAAGTCAGGCAACCCTCGCTGGGCATGGGATTGCTACAGAAGATTTATTCAGATGTATTCTGACGTAGTTATGGAAGTCGGCAAGAAGTATTTTGAAGAGCTTATCGACGAAATGAAGGCAAAGAAGGGTGTTACTCAGGACGTTGAGCTTACTGCTGACGACTTGAAAGAGCTTGCTTCACAGTTCAAGGCAGAGTATAAGGCAAAAATCGGCGAGGATTTCCCGACAGATCCGGTTGCACAGCTTATGGGAGCAGTCAAGGCAGTATTCCGTTCATGGGATAACCCTCGTGCTAACGTATACCGCCGTGACAATGATATTCCATATTCATGGGGTACTGCTGTAAACGTACAGATGATGGCGTTTGGTAATATGGGTGAAACATCAGGTACAGGTGTTGCATTTACCCGTGACCCTGCTACAGGTGAAAAGCACCTTATGGGCGAGTTCTTGATGAACGCTCAGGGCGAGGACGTTGTTGCAGGTGTAAGAACACCGCAGCCTATCTCACAGCTTAAAGAGGTTATGCCTGAGGTTTACGAACAGTTTGTAAATATCTGCAACACTCTTGAGGATCACTACAGAGATATGCAGGATATGGAGTTCACTATAGAAGACAGAAAGCTCTATATGCTTCAGACGAGAAACGGTAAGAGAACAGCACCGGCTGCATTGAAAATTGCCTGCGATCTTGTTGACGAGGGTATGATTTCAGAGGAAAAGGCTGTTCTGATGATAGATCCGAGAAACCTTGATTCACTTCTACACCCACAGTTTGACGCTAAGGAGTTAAAGGCTGCTACACCTATCGGAAAGGGCCTCGGTGCTTCTCCGGGAGCTGCTTGCGGTAAGATAGTATTCACAGCAGAGGACGCTGAAAATTGGAATGCTAAGGGTGAAAAGGTTGTTCTTGTACGTCTTGAGACTTCACCTGAGGACATCACGGGTATGAAGGCTTCACAGGGTATTCTCACAGTTCGCGGAGGTATGACGTCTCACGCTGCTGTTGTTGCCCGTGGTATGGGTACTTGCTGCGTTTCCGGTTGTGCTGATATAGTTATGGACGAGGAAAACAAGAAATTCACACTCGCCGGAAAGACATTCAAAGAAGGCGACTACATTTCAATAGACGGTTCAACAGGTAACATTTACGACGGAATTATTCCTACTGTTGACGCTACTATAGCAGGTGAGTTCGGCAGAATTATGGGCTGGGCTGACAAGTACAGAGAGTTAAAGGTAAGAACAAATGCTGATACTCCTGCTGACGCTAAAAAGGCAAGAGAGTTAGGTGCTGAAGGTATTGGACTTTGCCGTACTGAGCATATGTTCTTTGAGGCTGACAGAATCGCAGCATTCAGAGAGATGATTTGTTCAGACACAGTTGAGGAGAGAGAAGCAGCTTTAGCTAAGATACTTCCAATGCAGCAGGCTGACTTTGAGGCTCTTTACGAGGCACTTGAGGGCAACCCTGTAACAATCAGATTCCTTGATCCTCCTCTGCACGAGTTTGTTCCTACAGAAGAAGCTGACATTGAGGCTCTGGCTAAAGCTCAGGGCAAGAGCATTGAAGAAATCAAGGCTATTATTTCATCACTTCACGAGTTCAACCCTATGATGGGACACCGTGGATGCCGTCTTGCGGTAACATATCCTGAGATTGCTAAGATGCAGACAAGTGCCGTTATCCGTGCTGCAATCAATGTCAAGAAGGCTCATCCTGATTGGACAATAGTTCCTGAGATTATGATTCCGCTTGTTGGAGACATTAAGGAGCTTAAATATGTTAAGAAGATGGTAGTTGAAACTGCTGACGCAGAAATCGCTGCTGCTAATGCTGATCTTAAATACGAGGTTGGTACAATGATCGAGATTCCGAGAGCTGCTCTTACAGCTGATGAAATTGCAACAGAGGCTGACTTCTTCTGCTTTGGTACTAACGACCTGACACAGATGACATTCGGCTTCTCGAGAGACGACGCTGGCAAGTTCCTTGACGCTTATTATGACGCTAAGATATTTGAATCTGATCCGTTTGCAAGACTTGATCAGAGCGGTGTTGGTAAGCTTATGGATATGGCTATCAAGCTTGGTAAGCCGGTTAATCCAAATCTCCACATTGGTATCTGCGGAGAACACGGAGGAGATCCTACATCAGTTGAATTCTGCCATAACATTGGTCTTAACTATGTATCTTGCTCACCGTTCCGTGTGCCGATAGCAAGACTTGCTGCTGCTCAGGCTGCAATTCAGAATCCTAGAAAGTAATAAGATATATAGTATTGTAAAATTGAAAGCGTTCAAGCCATTTATTGGCTTGAACGCTTTTTCTGTAGCCTTTTGGCGTAAAAAGAAATCCCCCAGTTCTACTGGGGAAGATATCAGAAATGTTTTAGGTTAAGTCGCCAAAGTTAAAGTTTTTATAGGTATCGGTTTGTTCAACCTCAATAGTTTCATAAATCTTGTAAAGTACTTTATTAACAGCGTTGTTATTATAAGTCTGAGCGAAGTATTCAATATTTTTATTAATATATTTTTTATCTAAAGGAACACGCATAATAATGTGGTAACCTGTACTTGACTCAACGACCTTGCTTATTTCGTTTTCTTTTAAGCTCAACGCAGCTTTTAGATAAGCCTCATCATAATCATAATCCTTGCCGACTAGAACGCCTTTTGGATAGCTCTCATATAAAGAGTCATATGTGTTATCCTTCATAAGGCTGTCAAAATCAGTACCCGATTGAATCTTTTTATAAAGGTTGTCGGCAACCTTTTTTGAAGCCTTTTTAGCTTTGTTTTGCTGGTCATCGCTTAAAGCGTCATAATTTGAATCAATAACCTGAGCCCTTGCCGGTTTTGAGAGTTTATCATAGTCTTTAACGCTGTTTGATGATAAGACTTCGTCAGATATTTTTTCTTCAGAACCAAAAGGAATAAATATTTGCTTTACCTGATAAAGCTCTTTTTGAGCTGTTTTGTAAAAATCCTTTTCAGGAATGGAAAGAGATTCTTCCACCTTATCAGCTAAGACATTATTTCTCATAGCAATATTAAGGTATTTTTCACTCATATAGTTTTCCTTTAGGAAATTCTTATAATTATCTCCCTGTTCGTCTTTAACTGACTGAATTCTTTCTTTAACGGTCTTTTCATCATCTTCATTAAGCTTTATGTTATTTTCCTTTGCATAGACTGCATGAACATAGCCGCCCTTAATATATTCAGCAAGAGTGTCCTTAAATGAATCGAACATATTTTTAAGATCATCTCCGCTTGCATTTTTAAAGGTATCTTCAGAAATGCCGTAGTATTGACCGTATCCATATAAAAACTGATAATAGCAGTTTCTCAATTCATCAAATCCGATTTCAGTTCCGTTAATTTTTAAAAATACTAAATCATCGGTGTCAACTTTTTTACCGTCAATTTTAAATGACGCTTCGGGAACATCAGCACTGGAACTTGCTGAACCAGAATTAGATAATGACGGATTAATTTTAGATTTGTTCATAAAAATCATCAAAGCCGCAACAATAATTACTGCAATAACAACAATTATGGGTATTAGAACTTTAAGCGGTCTGTTTGACTTTTTTATATCAGTATCAATTTCGCTGTCGTCTGAAGAGCCAATCTCAGAATTTTCATCTGCATCATCAGGTTCTAAAATACTTGTATATTCCGATGAAGACGATTTTTCCTTATCGCTGCTGTCAAGAATTTCATCATATAAATTTTCATCAGTTTGACTGACGTTATTCAGTGAATTATCAATCTGATTTTCATTATTCAGAACTTCATCCTGATTTTTATTCTCATCCATATTTATTCTCCATTCTTTAAATTAAATTATTTAAGTTTATACTTAATAATAATTTTGCCAACTCATAATCTAGCATACCAATGTGACGGTAATGTGATAACTAAATTATGGCAGTAATCTGTTCAAATCTCTCGGGAACATCGATGTTTCACGAATGTTTGAGTAGTTTAACAGCTTCATTAAAAGCCGCTCAAGACCAATTCCCAAACCGCCGTGAGGGGGAAGTCCATATTTGTGAGATTCCAGATAATTTTCGAAGTCGGCAGGATCAAGTCCCTGACGTTTCATTTTTGCTACCTGCTCGTCATAATCGTGAATTCTCTGACCGCCCGATGTGATCTCAAGACCTCTGAATATAAGGTCAAACTTATATGCGGCTTTAGGATCATCTCTGTCGTCCATTGCATAGAACGGAGGCTTAGAGCTGGGAAAGTGAGTTATAAAGATAAAATCGCTGTCATACTTTTCCTTAGCGTATTTACAAAGATTTACCTCGTCCTCAGGGTCTAAATCGAATTTTGTCGAAACATTTTTGCCCCGCAGAAGCTCTATTGCATCGGAAAATTTAATTGATGGAATATCTTTGATATGAGGTACGTCAGCACCGAGCAGTTTTATCTCTTTGGAGTAATTTTTCTCGATATATTCAAAAATATGTTTAAGCATAGCTGTTTCCATATTCATAACATCATACATACTGTCTATATATCCCATCTCGAAATCAAGACCGATATACTCGTTTATATGACGTGAAGTTGCGTGCTTTTCCGCTCTGTAAACAGGAGCTATTTCATAAACTCTGTCATAGAAAGCAATAGCGGCTTGCTTATAAAACTGGGGAGACTGATTCAAAAATGCAGGATGACCGAAATAATCTATCTTGAAGATGTTTGCTCCGCCTTCTGCACCCTGAGCAACGATTTTCGGCGTGTGAATTTCAGTGAAGTCATTCATTCTCATAAACTCGTGCATTCCCTGAACAAGACCTTCCTGGAGTTTGAAAATAGCACGCTGATATGGGTTTCTCAAAGAAACGCTTCTGTTATCGAGATTGACATCAAGGGTGCATTTAAGTTCGCCCTGAGAAATCTTGAGGGGATATTCCTCTTTAGGTTTAGAAATAAGCTTTATTTCACTTAGAATGATCTCAATACCGTTTTGGTCACGCTTATTTTCATTGACAGTGCCCTTAATATGAACATAATAACCCTCGTGCAGACCGTCTATACTGTCCTTGCAGTTATCTTTATTATATACTGTCTGAATTACGTCTCTTGCAGTTCGGATAACAACAAAAGATATGCTTCCCATTGATTTGACTTTATGAACACAGCCTGAGAATTCAACTTCTGAACCAATATTACTTTGAGCAGTCTCAACATTGAATTCTTTCATCACGTCTTTACCGCTAATAACAAGCAGCTTGTCGTTATTAGACTCTGTATTCGGAATGAATTTATTTTTGTTTTCATATTTTGACAGTTTTGAGTTGTCAATTTTTAAATTGTTTTCAGTCTTTGCATTAATTTGTTCTACTTGCTTTTTTTCTTCTTTATCAGATTTAAGCTTGCTTTCGAGAATTTCTTTTATAACCTTAGGTGTGCCGACGCCTTTAAGTGCTTTTGTACATTTGCCCATAAAGAAGCCGAACACCTTTGTTTCGCCGTTTCTGTACTGTTCTACCTGCTCCGGGTTAGCCTTTAAAATCTCGTCGATTCCTGCTTCTACCTTTGAGTTGTCAAGTTCAATCAGATAGCCGTTTGCCTTTATGATCTCGGCACATGGCTTTCCTGTTTCGACCATCTCCCTGAACGTCTTATTAGCGTCGTTTAAAGAAATCTTTTCTTCGTCTGAGAGCTTAACCAGTTCTGCAAGATCCTCAGATGTGAAGTTCAGATTATCCAAATCAATTTCACCGAGATTTAGTCTTCTCATAAATTCACGCAGAATAAATGAAGCTATGCTCTTTGGATTGTTATATGCCTTTACTGCGTTGTCAAAGAAATCTGAAACGACCTTAGACTGAATCAATATTTTAGCGTCTGTTTCGCTCAAACCGAATTTCTCAACATACCGCTTGATTCTTTTATTGGGCATTTCAGGCAGTTTTGCTTTGATTTCGTCAAGCATTTCGTCAGTGAAGTTTACTTGTAAAATATCAGGCTCAGGGAAGTATCTGTAATCGTGAGCGTTTTCCTTATTTCTCATTGAGGTCGTAACGTCACGGTTTTCGTTGTATCTCCTTGTTTCCTGAATAACACGCTTTCCTGCGTCAAGCAAGAGTGCCTGACGTCTTTCTTCGTATTTTATCGCTCTGCCGATTGATTTTATTGAGTTTAAGTTTTTGATCTCCGCACGAGTGCCGAATTCCTTATCATCAGGTCTCATAAGAGAAATATTTACGTCGCACCTTAAAGAACCCTGCTCCATTTTACAGTCGCTGACTCCTGCATACTTAAGCAAAAGTGCAATTTGAGATACAAACGCCTGAGCCTCCTCGGCTGACGAAATATCAGGCTCGGTAACTATCTCGATAAGAGGTATTCCGCATCTGTTATAGTCGGCGAGAGAAACGCCGTTAAAATCGTCGTGTATAAGCTTTCCTGCGTCCTCCTCAAGATGTATACGGTTAATTCTGATATTCTTCTTTTTTCCATCAACCTCAATAGGAACAAGACCGTCTAAGCATAGAGGTCTTTGAAGCTGTGAGATTTGATATGCTTTAGGCAGGTCGGGGTAGAAGTAGTTCTTTCTGTCGAACACAGAAAACTTGCTTATGTTGCAGCCCAACGCAAAGCCTGCTTTTACTGCGTATTCAACGGCAGTCTGATTGATAACGGGAAGTGTTCCCGGCATACCTGTGCATACAGGACAGCACCTGGTGTTTTGGTCGCCTCCGAACTCAGCGTTGCAGGTGCAGAAAACCTTTGATTTTGTAAGCAGCTCGGAGTGAATTTCAAGACCGATGACTGTTATATATTTATTTTCCATTTGTCTGTTCCTCCGTTTATTAATCTATGTTTGGTAAAACTCTTGTAAAGTTCTTTTCATAGGCGTCCGCTGTCTGAATTACCGTCTGCTCGTCAAAAGGCTTTCCGATAACCGACATTCCGATAGGAAGTCCCTTACCGTCATATCCGCACGGGGTCGAGATTGCAGGAAGACCTGCAATATTAACTGTTACTGTGCAAATATCAGCCTGATACATCTTGACTGGGTCGGATATATTTTCATCACAGCGGTATGCAGTTGTTGGCGTTGTAGGTGTTAAAATAACATCGCACTTTTCAAATATATCGTTGTATTCTTTTCTTATTAGCTGTCTTAAAGCCATTGCTTTTCCGTAGTAAGCGTCGTAGTAACCGCTGGAAAGAGCGTAGTTGCCTAAGAGTATTCTTCTTTTAACCTCGTCGCCGAAGCCCTCACGTCTTGACGCTTTGATAAGCTCATCGTATGACTCGCACTTCTTATCAGTTCTGTGACCGTACTTTATACCGTCATATCTTGAAAGGTTTGAAGCCGCCTCAGCAGATGCAATAAGATAGTATGCAGGAATTGCATATTTAAGAGACGGCATAGAACATTCAACAAGCTCCGCACCCATAGCTTTGTATTCGTCAGCGGCTTTTAAGACTGCATTTTTTATAACATCGTCTATTCCCTCAGCAAAAAACTCTTTAGGCAGGGCAATTTTCAACCCTTTTATATCCCTGCCAATTTTTGCGTTGAAGTCGGGTACATCTACTTTAGCAGATGTTCCGTCGTGAATATCAAAGCCGCAAATAGCATTTAGTATAGTTCCGCAGTCCTGAGCGTTTTTAGCGACAGGACCTATCTGGTCGAGAGACGATGCGAACGCCACCAAACCGTATCTTGAAACACGGCTGTAGGTCGGTTTCATACCCGTTACTCCGCAGAAGGAGGATGGCTGACGTATTGAGCCTCCTGTATCTGAGCCGAGAGCCGCTGTGCAAAGGTCTGATGAAACTGCACTTGCCGAGCCGCCCGATGAACCGCCCGGTACTCTGTTAGTATCATACGGGTTCTTGGTTTTCTTGAATGCCGCTGTTTGTGTTGAACCGCCCATTGCAAACTCGTCCATAGAAACCTTTCCGAGCATTACTATGCCCTCGTTCTCCAGCTTATCCATAACTGTTGCGTTGTAAGGCGGAATGAAATTTTCAAGCATTCTTGACGCACAGGTGGTTTTTACACCCTCTGTGCAGATGTTGTCTTTAATAGCCATTGGTATTCCCGTCAACGGTGAAGCTTCGCCCTTATTGATTTTCTCCTGTGCTTTATCGCAAGCCTTATATGCCTGCTCTTTTGAAAGGGTTATAAAGCAGTCCAGCTTTTTGTCTGCTGATTCAATACGGCTGTAGTATTCGTCGGTAAGCTCTTTTACGGAAATTTCCTTTCCGTCCAGAGCTTTTCTTATATCATTAATACTGCTGTTTTTCAGTTCCATTGATTATTCTCCTTATTAATTCGGAATTTATTAATGTGCGTTTTGTTATTCCACTACCTTTGGAACAACAAAGCAGTTATCTCTGTTTTTAGCATTGGCAATTACCTTTTCGGTAGGCATTGAAGGTTCATTGAAATCCTCTCTTAGGTCGTTTAAATATATATTCTTATTATCGGCAAGAGCGTCATAGGTGACGTCGATTTCCTTTACCTTATCCATAAGCTCAATAATGCTTGTCATATCACTTGACGCCTTTTTAAGCTCATCGTCGGTAAAATCAAGTTTACCAAGCTCTGCTAAGTATTTTACCATTTCTAAATCCATAACGATTTGTCCTTTCTGAAATATTTAGGTATAATTAGTTTTCCTTATTTTGGACGTAATAATCCAATACTTAGATTTTATTATACACTATTTTGTAAGCAAACGCAAGAGTTTTAAACGTAATTGATATTTTAGTAACTCTTGACATATAAAAGTATTTGTGGTATATTGAAATCGGCAAAGGGGAGAAAACCCATAACAAAAAAACAAGCCGAAAATTAAATATCTTGCTTTACTGCAAAAGGGGGAGTTACCCATAGAAAAAAACATTATTGTGGTAGACAAAGACGAAAACGAAATCGGAAAGACCTATCCCAAAAGGGCGAAAGGTCTTGTCAAAAAAGGTCGGGCAGAGTATGCAGACGACCGTAAAATTCGTCTTTTAGAGCTTACTCATGTTCCGGCCGTAAATATTGAAACGGAGGATATAAAAATGAGTAATATTATAAACTTTAATGCAGGAGATTTTTCTTTTAATAAGAAGTGCGGAAGCAATCAGGGTTACAAGGGCTTTATAACAAACAGTTTCGGTGAGGGTATCGAAATGTTTGAAATAGGCGATTGGAACTGGAATTGGACGTCGATTATCTCAAAGCAGCAGCTTGAAAAGAATACCGACTATGTATTCAGGTTCGGCGTTACGATGGGGCATAATGACGATCAGGACGAGGTATTGAGGTTTTATATCCGTTTTGACGGCGATGAAGAAAACCAGACTATATATGTCCTTGAGCGTGGCAGGTATAAGCCTGTGATTTCTAAAAAACTCGGTGAAACTATGCTCAGAATATATGAGATAGAGTTTAACACGGGCGACGCTGAAAATGTGGAATTTGAGTTTGGTGCAATGAGAGCTGTAACCCAGATTATTCCTGTTAAGGAGTGTTCCGCATACGGAGAGCTTGAAGATCTAAGCTATGATGATTGGTGGCAAACCAGAAAAAATGAAATTTTTAAAGTTGGCGGCAATGTAATCAATCTTCAAGATGCTAATTTGTCATTAAAGATTTTACGAAAGTTAAAAAAGGTTTTACCTAAAACGGGAGACTATGTATTAAATCTTCAAGGTGCAAATATTTTTGATGATAAAGATGATAAAGATGATAATGAATAAATCTTTGCATTAAAGATAATATTCAACCCGAAATTTTTTAGAGAGTATCTTTTGATACTATATGAAAGCGTAGTTTAGTTTTGTTTTCAGGGGAAGCCCTCTCTTGCAGGGCTTCCCCTCTTTAAAAACAGTCCACTGGACTATTTTTAAATTCACCCTTTTCGGAGCGCACTCCGTAAGGAATTTCGCTGACAGTTTGTCAGCGACAGGGCTCCGCCCTTGACCCGCAAGCCTTTTGAAAAAGGCTTGACCGAAAACTTTTAGTTTATTATGAAGAACCTTTTTCGACAAGCTGAGAGAGTATCTTTTGATACTCTCTTTATTTTTTCACTAATTATCAGAGGTTTAAAGCCAAGTAAATTTTTTATCACATTTTAAAGAACAATGTCATATAATAAACTATCACACCTTTTGCTCCCCGTTTTTTAATATAAAGGTGTTTAAAACTTATTTGTGCGGTCAACACTAATATCAAATGAAAATGGGAGTGTTATATGTGTCGGGTTATTATGACAACGGAATTCACAGGGGAGAAATATATTACGCAGATCTAAGCCCGGTAGTCGGCTCGGAGCAGGGGGGAATGAGACCTGTGCTTATTGTCCAGAACGACGTCGGGAACAAGCACAGCCCTACCGTTATAGCGGCGGCGATAACAAGCAAAATGGATAAGGCAAAGCTGCCTACTCACATTGCAGTAAACGCTTCAAGCTGTGGTCTTGCTAAAAACTCAGTGGTGCTTTTAGAGCAGATAAGAACAATAGATAAAACCCGTCTGAAAGAGAGAATGGGAGAGCTTGATACAAGCTCAATGTCCGCTGTGAACAGTGCGTTGTCGATTTCCTTCGGTTTAGGCGGCAGAACTTAAATATAATATATCATATCGCAAAATAAATTTTTACTTATTAAAACTTTATAGATTATTATATAAATATTTCGGCATCGTTTAACTCGGTGCCGATTTTTTGCTTTTCTGTAAAATATTTGGTAGAATCATAAATCATACATATATTAATGTAAAAAAGTTAAAATTATATTGATAGAATAAAAGCAACTTATAATAACGGAGGTCAGAACAATGAAAACAAAGATTTTAATTATGGCTGTATTAATGTCAATAATGGCAGTTATGGCAGGGTGCGGCGAAAAAGATAAAACTTCATCTGATGTATCAAGCGATACTACTCAGCTGTCAGAGAGCATTGCTGATACAAGCAACACTGAGCAATCTGAAAGCACAACAAGCTCACAGAGTACAAAAGCTGCAAACACTTCGATTTCAGAAGATGATGCAAAAAATATAGCGTTAAAAGACGCAAATGTATCCGAGTCTGATATTACAGGTATGAGAATAAAACAGAAAATTGATGACGGCATATCGGTATATGAAGTAGATTTCTATGTAAGCAATAAAGAATACGAATATGAGATTTCGGCTGAGGACGGAAGTATTAGAAGCAAGGATGCAGATATAGATAACGATTTCGGTTCTGCGGCACAAAGTAAAGCAGGCGTGTCTTTAGATGACGCGAAGAAAACAGCATTGAGTAAGGTAAAAGGAGCGACAGAAAAAGATATTCGTATTCATTCTGAATACGACGACGGCAGACAGATCTATGAAGGCTCTATAGTTTACAACGAAATGGAATATGATTTTGAAATAGACAGCGAAACGGGGAAAATCCTGTCGTGGGAATCAGAATCTATTTATGATGATTAAAAGTTGACGTATAAACAGAAAAGCACCTATCCGAATTGGGTAGGTGCTTTTAGCTTGTAAAGAATTGAGTTTTATTTATCTTCGAGGTCTTTAAGTTCTTTTAATTCTTCATTATTGATTTTATTGTTTCCGTCTTTTATTACCTTGATTTCGTCTTTTGTATAAGTGTTGACGGCTTCAGTATCTGAATTTTTCACTCTCATTTTCCCTGTAAGAATATTAATATCAACAACATTTCCTTTTCCGTCGGGAGTTTCTACAACAGCTCCCATTTTCGGAAGTCCTTTAATAAGCTCTTCATATCCGTCCTGTTCATATTTCAAACAGCACATAAGCCTTCCGCAGGTTCCTGAGATTTTAGTAGGATTTAAAGACAGGCTTTGATCCTTCGCCATTTTGATAGATACCGGCTGGAAATCTCCCAAGAATGATTTACAGCAAAACGGTCTTCCGCATATACCGAGACCGCCCAGCATTTTAGCTTCGTCACGAACGCCTATTTGCCTGAGTTCAATCCTGGTTCTGAAAACTGACGCTAGGTCCTTTACCAACTCTCTGAAATCAACTCTGTTTTCAGATGTGAAATAGAAAAGCAGTTTATTGTTGTCAAAGGTACATTCAACGTCAACGAGCTTCATATTAAGACCGTGCTTTGCGATTTTTTCTTCGCATATCTTGAATGCTTCCGCTTCGTTCTTTTTGTTCTGCTCTATTTTATCTAGGTCTTTTTTTGTAGCGATTCGTATTATATCTTTAAGCGGTGCAGTGAGTTCTTTTTCGCTGATTTCTCTGTTGCTAAGAACAACCTCTCCGCATTCAACTCCTCTTGATGTTTCTACAATTACTTTTTCACCCACATCCAACTTATTTTTTGCAGGGGAAAAGTAGTATATTTTTCCCACGCTCTTAAAGCGAACGCCAATAATTTCAGCCATATTAAACCTCCGATATTTTTGATCAAACAGAAATTTCTACAAATTTTCTTTTATTTCAGAGCATAGAGAGTTAAGTGCAAGGCTTAGATTCCCGTTTGAATTTATTCTTTCTATATATTTAGTAATCAAAATATATATTCTTCGTGCTTGTGAATTAGTTATTTGTTCTGACAGCCTGACAGCTCCGCTTTTGTATGTGCTTATCAGTATTTTTTCATCGCAGCCTGCGTTATAAGACATAGCGTCACGAATGACCTCGCAAAGAAGCTTTAAGACCATTAAGGTCATAAGCTTTGCACCGGCAAGCTCGCTGAACTCTTTAAGCATTAAGTATTCGTCGCCCGTGATCACAGCGTCTGTAATATTTTTAGTTATAGTTACAGCGTCAACTATATCCTCGCCGTCCAAATAGCTTTTGCATTTTCCGATGTTTCCGCCAAGAATTTCAATGCTTTTTTGTATTTCTTCCGAATTATAACCAAACTGTGCAAGTGCCTTTTCACAGGAACTTTTACTTACCTCGTGAACCGACAGAGAGATCACTCTTGAAATAATTGTAGGAAGAAGCGAAGTTCGCGACTGAGCAGTCAGTATGATAACACAGTGGTCTGGCGGCTCCTCGATCAGTTTAAGAAGTGCATTTTGTGCAGGAACAAGAGTGTTGTCCATATCGGCAATGACATATATTTTAAATCTGCCTTCGTTTGGCATAATTGGTGCATTTTCAACGATTTCACGGAGAGTATCGATTTTGTAATTTCCGCTTTTGCCGCTTGGTTCGGCATAGATGACATCAGGATGAGTTTTGTGTAAAATCATTTTGCATGATTTACATTCTCCGCAGGGAGTTCCGTTTTTTTTCTCACAGAGAAGTGCAGCAGATATATAATCAGCAGCAGTTTTTTTACCCAATCCCTTTTCGCCGCAAACAAGAAATGAGTTTACCACTTTGTCCTTGATTATCATTGAACGTATTGTGTCTTTTAATATTTCATTTTCATAAAATGAAAAATTCTCCATAACAATTACCTTTTCAAAAATTCGGTTTTTAAAAGCAATAAGGTATCTTGCCTCTAAGTATTAGCCTGCCGTTGTTCTAAATTATAAATTTTATAAGCTTTTCAAAGGCAGAACGCTAGCGGCAGCCCAACGCTCTTGCTCATATAATTCATTTTACCACATTAACAGAAAAAATGCTATACCTTTTGAGTAAATTAATAGTTTTTCGGTCAAATACCTCTCCGCTGACTACCAAAGGAATGCACGGCGGGCAAATTGATACAGAAGATGAACATATTCTTCCCAGTGCTTTTTCAATGGGAATATTTTCGGATTTGCTGAACAAAGCGTTCCTGATTGACATTTTTTTCTCGGGCTTTGTTATATTAAAAGCGGTATTTGATATATTAGAAGTTCTACTAAGCGAGCTTTTTATTTCTTTTAATGCAGACAATAGAGCATTGAAGTCGTTATCATTATTTTCAGGTGAAATCATTAAAACCACTGATGAAATATCTGCATATTCGCAGCAGATGTTATGCTTTTCAAGCATATAGAGAAGCTCTTTGCCGTCAATACCCAATTTATTTGTAAGTAAAACAAGCTTGAGCGGTTCGGTATGCGGGCTGTCAATTAAATCAAAGCCTATCAATTTAATTTCATTCTTTAGTGCATTGACTCTTTTACAGGTATTATTGAGCTTGTCAATGTATTCTTTGTTACTTAAAATCCGATTGCATAAATCAAGAGAAGCCAGAATCAGATAGGAGGGAGAGGTAGTTGCAAAAATCTGCATTGCTTCTTTTACATTGGCTCTGCTTTTGAATTCATCTTTTGTGTTTTTTGAAATGTGGAGATAAGCTCCTCCCGTAAGGCACGGAAGCGTTTTATGTGCTGAATCACAGCACATATCGGCACCGAGATTTAATGGGTGAATATTGTTTGATAAAAAGTTAAGATATGCACCGTGAGCATTGTCAACAAGCAGGGGAATTTCGTATTTTTTACACACATCGGAAATGCTGTGTATATCAAGCATATTTCCAAGATAATCAGGAGTGGTAATGTAAACGGCACTGGGAAGTTCGCTTTTTTTATAATTTGACAAAGCATTTTCAAAATCATCAGCAGACAGCCTGATTGTACATACGGAGTCAACGGCTTCACCGGGAAAGAGCCAGTCCACGTCAATGTCGATCAATGCACAGGCGTTTATAAATGATTTATGTACGTTTCTTGCTGCAAGAATTTTTTTTCGCTTACCCTTTACAGCAAGAAAAAGCATTGTTTTTAGAGCAAGTGTAGAGCCTTCGGTTGAATAAACAGTAAGAGCTGAATTGAAAAGCTGTGAAGCGTTTTTTTCACTTTCACCTATTATTCCTCCGTCAGATGTGTTGAAAAGAAAGTCAGCACCTGAGATTTCGGTTATATCAAAAGGTGAGACAGAACTCAGTTCATCAGAACCTCTGCCTTTGTGACCCGGCATATGAAACCTGATACCGCTTTTATTTTTGTATTCAGTTAAGAAATCATAGATCGGCGTCTTCATTATCAATAAAGCTCCTGAAATTGGTATATTTTAACCGTTCATAAATTCGGTTTTTAGCCCGCTTGATAGTTCTTGATACGGTTGATTTATTCACCTTGCACTTAAATGCTATCTCGTGGATTTTCATATTGTTCATATAATACATAATGATATATTGTTTCTGAGTTTTTGTCAAATCATTGTTGATGATCTCACGAAGAAACTTGATGATTTGTTTGTTGGAGGTTGAAGCGTATTTACCAAATTTAACACCCTGATCTAAATACAGAAATTCAATAGGCACTCTTTTATTTGTATACTTTTTCATTAAATAAACAGGTTCCTTTCCATTTAGATCTCAACTCAGGCGTCTTTTCGGGAAATGCTGACTTCTGATTTTGGCTTAAAGTAATTTTCAATCATTCTTGCACTGAATAAAACGTCAAGATATTCAGAATATAGTGTTTCAGAACGCTTTGAAAGAGCCTTTCTTTCATCAACATCAGTTGATTCATTTATCTTTGTTTTTAAGAATTCAATCTGTTTTTTTAAAGCGTCGGCGGTCTTCATATAAGCTCTAAATAAGTTTTCCATAATTTTTATGTCCTTTCTTAAAAATGTAATTTATATTATACATAATTTTATGCATAGAACAAATGTTCTTTTTACAATTTTTATGATATATCCAAAGATAAAATTTGTCAATACCTTTTTTGAAATTTTTTCAAAAAAATAATTTCTGGGAACTTTTTTGGACAGTTACTAAATTTTGCATTGATTTTTACAAAAAGATATGATAAAATAAATAAAATATTTTAATAGCTTGAGAAAGGAACAGGTAATGAAAAAGGAAAAACTGGATAGGATCTCACAGCTTTACCGACTGTCAAAGGAACGCAAGCTGACAAAGGAGGAATTATCAGAGCAGAAAAAACTGAGAGACGAGTACCGTCAGGGTTATGTAAGAAATCTCACTCAGCAGCTTGAACATACCGAGCTTTTGCGTCCTGACGGGACAAAGGTGAAGGTTTCTGACTTAAGGAGAAAAAATGAATTTGACAAAACAAAAAATTAGCGTTTGATTTTCGATTAATGACAAATTTGGTAAATGCGAGGAAAGAAAACAATGGAGAAAAATTATAATCTTATATCAAACGGCGGATTTTCGAGACAAAAGCTAAAGCTGTTGATTTTGGAGAAAATTTTGCTTAATGAAACTGACGAGGCACATTCTCTGACAGGGAAAGAGCTTATTAATAAGCTTGAGGCTTACGGAATTAAGGCAGAAAGAAAAACCATATATGACGATATAACCTCATTGCAGGAGAGCGGGCTAGACATTCTGGCGGATAAAAGAGGGCATGCAAACGCTTATTATGTAGGTTCCAGAACTTTTCAGGACGAAGAGCTTTATGTTCTGGCAGACGCAGTAGCATCGTCGGTTTTTCTGACAAAGAAGAAGTCTGATGAGCTTATCGGCAAGCTTCAGACGTTGACTTCTAAATATAAAGCACAGGGGTTAAGAAGAAATGTATATGTTGCCAACCGTACAAAGACCTTCAATGAGCGAATTTATTACAATATAAATATTATCCACGAGGCAATTTTCTCAAATTATCAGATTGAGTTTAAATACTATGAATACAGCATAGATAAAAAGGCACAGTTCCGTCACGGGGGAGAGATTTACAGTGTGTCTCCGTATCAGCTTATATGGGAAAATGATAAATACTATCTTATCTGTTACTGCAACAAGCATGAAAAGTTATGCAGATACAGAGTTGACAGAATAACAGATGTCAGGATATGTGAGGATAAAAGACGTTCGCTGACTGTTGATGAAAATGAAATAGTGAAAAGTCTGAGGGCTACATACGATATGTACGGCGGCGACAGAGAAAATGTTGAGATCGAGTTTGACAATTCGCTTATCAATGTTGTGATAGACAGATTCGGAAGCAAGGTTTTAATTAATAAAAGGGGTGACGGAAGATTCAGCATAAATGTTGATGTTGAGATAAGCCCGACATTTTGGGGCTGGTTGTTTACTTTCGGTATCAATGCAAGAATTTTAGGTCCTGAAAAAATTGTTAATGAGGCAAAGAAAAGGTTAAATGAAATTTCTGATTGTTACAAATAAATTAATACATATTAAAACTATTCTAAGGAGGTAAATAATTTGACAAACAGTTTTTATGATAAAATTAAACTTCTTCAGAAAATGATTGATGAAAGCAGTTCTATAGTATTTTTCGGGGGTGCAGGGGTGTCAACCGAGAGCGGCATACCCGACTTCAGAAGTGTTGACGGCTTATATAATCAGAAGTTTGACTATCCACCTGAGCAGATGCTTTCGCACACCTTTTATGTAAACAAGCCGGAGGAGTTTTTTAAATTCTACAAGGATAAAATGCTGGCTCTTGATATAAAGCCGAATCAAGCACATAAAAAGCTGGCTGAGCTTGAAGCCAAGGGTAAGCTGTCGTGCGTTATCACTCAGAATATAGACGGACTTCATCAGGCGGCAGGCAGCAAGAAGGTTTATGAACTTCACGGTTCGGTTCACAGAAACTATTGTGAGAAATGCCATAAATTTTTCGATGCCATATATATAAAGAACAGCACAGGTATTCCGTTATGTAATGCCTGCGGAGGAAGGATAAAGCCGGACGTTGTTTTGTATGAAGAGGGGCTTGACAATAATATTATTTCCGGGGCAATAAATATGATAGACAAAGCGGATATGCTTATTATCGGAGGAACGTCATTAGTAGTTTATCCTGCGGCATCGTTGGTAAGGTATTTCAGAGGTAAAAATCTTGTTCTTATAAACAGAGATAAAACTGATATGGATAATAACGCTGATTTGGTTATACATGAGAAAATCGGTGAAACGTTAAGTCAGATCAGAATATAAATATCTTTAAGGAGAAATATATGAAAATTATGGCTGTAGATTTAGGCGATGCAAGAACAGGTCTTGCTGTTTGCGACAGAACGGAATTTTTAGCGTCGCCTATAGGAACGATAGAAGAACGCAATTTTAATGTACTGATTACAAAGGTAGCACATATGGCTGGTGAATACGAGGTCGGAGAAATTATTGTAGGGCTGCCACTTAATATGAACGGAAGTTATGGTCCGAGAGCAGAAAAATGCAGGCAGTTTGCTGACGCATTGAATGAGATTGTTGATGTTCCCGTGAATATGTGGGACGAGCGTTCAACTACCGTGTCGGCACATAATTTTCTAAATGAAACCAATACAAGGGGCAAAAAGAGAAAAGAGGTCATAGACCAGGTGGCGGCGACTATCATTCTCGAAAGCTATCTTGATTTTAGGAGAAAGAAAAAGGAAAATGAAAATAAATAGCAAGGCACTTATTTGTACCTTGCTTTATTTTGTTGTTCAGGTTTTTTAATAAGCTCTTTAATGCCAATGATTATTATAAAAACCGAGAATATTTTTGATAAGATTTCTGATCCCAGCATACTTGCGATAAAGCTGAATAAAATAGCGGCAGCTACTCCAGTTAAAATTGACGGGAGTAGTTTTTTCCATATTATCAGCTTTGATTTTGTATGAAGTATTATAGAGATTAAGGCTATGGGAATAAAGAAAATAAGATTTATTCCCTGTGCCTCAAGCTGACTCATTTGCGTAAAAATCGCAAGGTAAATAATAAGCACCATTCCGCCGCCTAATCCGAGAGAAGCTATAAACCCACTGAGAAATGAAACAATGGCAATAACAAAAATACTCATAACATCAACATCCTGATCCCGGAAATTATCAGAATAATTCCGAATATTTTTTTAAGTATTTTATTTGAGATTTTTTTTAAAAGCCAGCTTCCGGCGATTGCTCCTAACAGACCTAAAGGTATGAATTTAAGTGCAAGGGAGTAGTTTATATGACCTTTAAGCGAATAGACAAAAGTGCTTACAACAGACAGCGGAAGAGTTATTGCAATTGATGAAGCATGAGCTTTTTTTGCTTCAAGACCAGTGTTTTCCAGAAGCGGAACGCTTAACATTCCTCCGCCTGAGCCAAAAAGTCCGTTGGCTATTCCGGTAACTCCGCCTACAATATAGTAGTATGCTTTACTGTGTTTTAAATTTTTCAGTTTGTTTTTAATTCTCATACAGCTATTATTTTCTTTATAATAAAATATATACAATCATTCTTT
The DNA here is from genome assembly GCA_947589185.1 of uncultured Clostridia bacterium. GTDB lineage: Bacteria > Bacillota > Clostridia > Oscillospirales > Ruminococcaceae > UMGS1601. The sequence goes on from CANQCK010000008.1 coordinate 45,342, forward strand.
TTTTGTAAAATTATTTACAAATGACTGCTGATGATTTATAATAAAAAAAAGCCGTGTTTTGCTTTTAATAAGGAGGTCGTATTAATGATTAAGATTTCAAAAATTGTTGCCGTATTTACAGCGGCTGTACTGATTTATTCGTTAACGGGGGTTATGCCTATGGCTAAGGAAAGCATTAAAGCTCAAGCAGAAAACACTTTTTCGATTAGTATAGACGGCAGTAAAATCACACAGGATTCGCTGAGATTAGGAGTTGTTTCTGCAAATAACTCGTCAAGGCTGCTTATGGATTATAAAGAGAAAAATGAAAAGGCTTATTGGGAAATAATGAATTATTTATTCAATAAGAAAACCGGAATAGGGCTTACACACATAAAAATTGAGCTTGGTTCCGACTGCGACTCAAGTTCGGGAACAGAACCTGCAACTATGCGGTATGAAAATGAAGAAGCGAATGTAAACCGAGGTGCAGGTTTCCACTTATGTGCCGACGCTAAGACCATAAACCCTGATATTTCCATTGATATGCTGAGATGGGGTTCGCCGAGATGGACCGGCTCAAACGGTGCGACCAATGATGAGAATATGGCTAAGAGATTCAAGTGGTATAAAAACACGCTTGATGCGGCTTACGATGAATATGGACTTAAATTTGATTATGTTAGTGCAGACAGAAATGAAATCAGCGATCCGGACTATGATTGGATAAAGTATCTGAGAAAGCATCTTGATTCTGCGGCTCAAGAAGCAGGAGCTAAGTATGACTATAGTCAGATAAAGCTGATAGCGTCTGATGAAGTTGGGCATTTCAAAATAGCAGACCAGATGATGACAGACGCAGAATTAAGAGACGCTGTAGACGTTATGGGACTGCATTATTCAACATGGCCGGGTGAGAATGCCCTAAAGCTAAAAAAAGAATACGGAAAAGAAATTTGGTATTCTGAGGGTTCTGCTGTTACTATTGATCCTAAGTATGCCGTAAACGCTACTAATGCTTCAGGGGCTGAACTTGATAATATTGCAAAGGGAACGGGACTCACAGGAATTAACGGTCCGCTTGAAATTGGTTTGCGTGTTTTAAATATGTATGCTCAGGAAGGTTCAAACGGCGGCGGAATGACAATGTATGAATTCCAGCCTGCGGTTGCGGCTTATTATACAGGTGCACAGTATGTACCAAAGCAGCTTATACTGGCAGATACGCCATGGAGCGGACATTATGAGGTTCAGGTAGGAACTTACATTATGGAGCATTTTACAAGGTTCCAGACTGAAAATATGAAGTATGTTGACGGTGCTTGCTTTGGCGACGGAATTGCAGCGGGCGACGGTCACGGAATTGGAAGCACGACAAATAACTACATCACATTAGCAGATCCCAATACAGGGGATTACACGATGGTGTTTATAAACGATTCATCAGAGTCAAGAGCTTATAATGTTTCTGTAAGCAATCTCAGCAAGGCAGATTCTCCATTGACAGCATGGGTAACAAAGGGTCCTGATGAGGGTCAGGTATATGACGCAAACTGGCTGAAAAATTCGGGCACTGTGACTCCTGAGAACGGCAGCTTTACATATACTGTTGAGCCGTATTCTATTGTTACGCTTACTACCACATCAGGTCAGAAGGGATACGCAGATGAAGAAAAATCAGAATATCAGAAAGATGAAACAAACAAGAATCTTTCTCTTCCGTATACAGATGACTTTAACTACTCAGATGAGTTTTTGGAGGAAAGAGGCGGAACTCCTCTCTACACTTGTGACGCCGGCGGAGCATTTGAAGTAGTAAAAAAAGCGGACGGTTCAAAGGTACTTCAGCAGAGGATAAACGGTGATATTAGCCCTCTTGATTGGGGAGTTGGAACGTCTCCGGTAACAACTCTGGGAGACACCGAATGGGCAGATTACAGTGTTTCTGCAGATGTTAAGCTCGAGGCAAAAACTTCTCAAATGAATTATGCAGGAGTTGGTATAAGATCTGTCGGAACCTGTTCTGGTATTTCACAAATCAGTAAGACAGGTTATTGGATAAGGATTTCAAGTGATGGAACTTATTCATGTCGAAAAGCCAACAAAGAAATCAGTAAAGGTACAATAAGGGGATTTGATATTAATAAATGGTACAATCTCAAGTTAAGTGCTGTTGGAAATGAAATAATCTTCTATGTAAATGATACTGCAATTTTTGGATATACTGATACCGAGAACCCATATTTATCTGGAAGGGTAGGGTTCCAAAGTAGCAATTATATGACTGAATTTGATAACTTGAAAGTTGAAGAGGCTTCAGAAAGTATGACAGGTTTCGGTGCAAGCACATATGTTGATAGAATCGATCCGCTTGACAGCTCTGTTAAATACACAGGCAACTGGACGCTGAAAGTAGGAGATTCGTTTAAGCTGTATAACAGAACAAGTGCTGCTACAAGTGAAAAAGATGCGTCTCTTGAATATGCGTTTAACGGCACGGGTATAAATTTTGTTGCTGGAAGTACAAATACGGAAACAGATATTAGCGTTGAACTGGACGGAAAATCCGTAGAAAAAAATATAACAGTAAAATCAGGAATGCTTAATCGTCAAAGTCTGTATTTTATAAACGGTCTTTTGAGCGGGCAGCATACAGTAAAAATTACTGTGAACAGCGGTTACTTTATGATTGACTGCATAGAGATTTTAGGCGAGACGCACAATACAATCAAAGCAGACATAAAGGACCATGTAGGAGAGTATCCTTCACAGGCAAAGCCAAATACAACCAAACCGTCATCACAGAAATCTCAAACACCGGCAGTAAAAGGCGGAAATACTTCAAATAAAAACAAGAATTCAGCTGAAAGAGCAATAAAGAGTGCAAAAATAAAAAATCTGAAGGTAAAGAGTAAAAATAAGAAAAAAATAAATGTAAGCTGGCAAAAAGTTAAAAATGCAAAAGGTTACCGTGTACAAGTTGCTAAAAAGAAAAACTTTAAAAATATTGTATTTGATAAGCACATAATCAAGAGAAAAATTACGATAAAGAACAATAAAATAAAGCGCAAAAAGACTTACTTCGTTCGGGTTAGAGCATATGCAAAAATTAACGGTAAAAAGGAATACGGCAAGTGGAGCAAGAAAGTAAAAATTAAGGTTAAATAACAAAATTTCAAGCGTTCGGAATTTTTCCGAACGCTTTTTTCTTGCATCTTGTCTCTGGCGGCAGGGTCACCCCTGTTTAATTTGTAAATAAAGTATTAATAAATATATTCCGTACTTGATTTTTGTATTAGCAGTGATATAATACTGTTAGCACTCAAATGAATAGAGTGCTAAAAATGCTAAAATTTATCAAGACGCAGAAAGGAATGACCGGTTTTGGGAACAAAACAATTTAAAGCAGAATCTAAAAGACTTTTAGAAATGATGATCAACTCTATCTATACGCATAAGGAGATATTTTTAAGAGAGCTTATTTCAAATGCGTCGGACGCTATTGACAAGCTGTATTTTAAATCTCTTACCGACACGAGTATAGGGCTTAATAAAGACGATTTCGCAATAAACATAGAGATTGACAAGGAAAAAAGAATTCTTACCGTATCTGATAACGGAATAGGTATGACAAAAGAGGAGCTTGAGAACAATCTCGGTACTATTGCTAAGAGCGGCTCGCTTGCATTCAAGAATGACAATAATCTGGACGGCGACGTTGACATAATCGGTCAGTTCGGAGTGGGTTTTTATTCGGCATTTATGGTGGCAAAGAAGGTTACTGTAGTTTCTAAGGCATACGGCGAGGATAAAGCTTATATCTGGAAATCCTCAGGCGTATCGGGTTATACAATTGATGAGTGCGATTCGGATATAAAATCAGGAACGGTAATTACTTTAGAAATAAAGGAAAACACCGATGAGGAAAACTACGACGAGTTTTTAGAGCAGTATAGAATTCAGTCGCTTGTAAAGAAGTATTCAGACTATATACGTTTTCCAATCAAAATGGAAATGGAGAGAACGGAGTATCCTGAGAAAAAGGAAGGCGAGGAAAAAGAGCCTGAGCCGATCACCGTAAAAGAAATCGTTACGCTGAACAGTATGGTTCCAATCTGGAAGAAGAACAAAAGCGAACTGAAAGACGAGGATTACAACAGTTTCTATACTGATAAGTTTGCCGATTATGAAGCTCCTATCACGCATATTCATTCTAAGAACGAGGGTATCGCAACCTATGACGCTTTGCTGTTTATTCCGTCAAAAGCACCTTTTGACTACTACACAAAGAACTACAAAAAGGGTTTGCAGCTATATTCAAGCGGAGTTATGATTATGGATTGCTGTGAGGATCTGCTGCCCGATTACTTCAATTTTGTAAAGGGACTTGTAGATTCGCAGGATTTGTCTTTGAATATTTCAAGAGAAATGCTTCAGCACGACAGACAGGTTAAAATTATTGCCAAGAACATTGAAAAATCAATAAAGAACGAGCTTGCAAAAATGCTTAAAAATAAGAGGGAAGACTATGAAAAGTTTTTCAAGGCATTCGGTCTGAATCTGAAATTCGGCATTTATCAAAGCTACGGAATGGCAAAGGATACTTTGCAGGATCTGCTTTTGTTTAAGTCGTCTTTTGAGAGCAAAATGGTTACGCTAGACGAGTATGTAAGCCGTATGAAGGACGACCAGAAATACATTTACTATGCCTGCGGCGAGAGCGAGGCACGCATTGATATGCTTCCTCAGACGGAAGCGGTTAAAGATAAAGGCTATGAGATTCTTTACTTTACCGACGACGTGGACGAGTTTACAATCAAGATGATTATGAACTATAAGGAGAAGGAGTTCAAATCAATTTCGGCAAGCGATCTAGACCTTACTACCGACGAGGAAAAAGAAGAGGTCAAAAAGAAAACTGAGGACAGCAAGGGTATGTTCGACTATATGAAAGAGGTTCTTGGCGATAAGGTTTCAGAGGTAAGACTTTCTTCAAAACTGAAAACACACCCTGTTTGCCTTTCAAGCGACGGGCAGGTTTCAATCGAGATGGAAAAGGTGTTAAATTCAATGCCTCAGAACGGAGATAACAAGGTGAAATCTGAAAAGGCTCTGGAGATAAATGCTTCGCATCCTATATATGATAAGCTGACAAGTCTTTATGAGAGTGACAAAGACAAGCTGAAAATCTATGCAGAGCTTTTATATAATCAGGCTCTGCTGATTGAGGGAATGAGTATCGAAAATCCGCTTGAGTTTTCTAATCAGATTTGTGACCTTATGGTATAAATATAGTAATCAAAAAAGAAGTAAGAGATTAAAATTTTCTCTTACTTCTTTAATATTTGTCTAAGTATAATAGTTTGACAAAATTTTTATTTTGTTTTATAATAAGCCATAGGGTGCTGTACATAAACGGTCAGCGGTGGCGGTTTCTCCCCGAAGGGGGGTGATGATATGGTATCATATGCTGAATTGTATTTATTCGTTAGTATGATAACTGATATTATCACTCTGATTCTTCTTATAATTTATAAGAAAAACTAGAGTTTCTTACATAAAAATAAGAAACACCGCCTACTCCCACAAGTAACGGTGTTTCAAACATCAAAAACTTAGGGAAAAACCGCAAGCCGTAAGACTTTGTACAGCACCCTTTTTATACTTATATTATAACACACATTTTTAATATGTCAAGCACCTGTCAAGGAAAAATTTAACCTTGACAGTTTTTTATTCTGTTTTGGAATTATTCCAAAATTGAATAAAAATTTCTATCTATATATGATAGAATAAATAAAAGAAAGCGAGGTGAAAATTATGGAAAAGAATTTTAAACGTATTCAATTTAGAGCAGACCCTGAAACGCTAGAAAAAATTAATTACATAGCCGCACATTACGGTCGTTCTGCAAAGGAGGAGATAATACAATTAATCGAAAACTGCGTTTCCGAGTATGAAGCAAAGAGAGGTCCGATTGAAGCTGACATTAAAGATGAAAAGTAAGCGGTAAAAAATGAAAAGGAATTTGGAAAGGTTAAAGGAATTAAGATTATATGCAGAGATTACCCAAAAGCAGATAGCGGAAATAATAAATGTATCGCCGAGTACGATTTCAAGATACGAAAGCGGAAAAGTCCAATAAGAGTTGATGAAGTAATGGTAGTATTTTGTAAGTTTATATCGATTTTTGTTCACGATTAAATGAATAAGTCATAATATATTAATGCCCCTAATATTTATTGTCAATGACAAAAGGAGGACTAATTAACAATGCAAAAAAGCCTGATAGCGGTTTCATCGATAACTTATGCCATGAAAGCAAAAAAGCTCCTCAATAATATGGGACTTTATTGCGAGATACAAAAAACGCCGAAAAATCTGGGTTCGGGATGCGGTTATTCAATAAGGGTAAAAGATGATTTAAAATATATATTTTCAATTCTTGACGCTGAGAATATCACTCATAAGGCATATCAAAAACTTCCTTAAATTATTATCGAAAGGTATAGTGCTTTTTAGTCTTTATCCAAAATATTGATCTTAATCAGCCAAATCAAAGAAATATGCGAATTAAAATTGAAAAGGAGGTATGCTCTTAAAGGAGCACAGATGTTAAGATGATATATTTTGATAATTCAGCAACGACCTTTCCAAAGCCGAAAGCTGTACTTAACAGAGCTTATTATGCTTCAAGATATTTAGGCGGAAATCCCGGAAGAAGCGGGCATAAAATGTCAGTGAGGGTGGCAGATGAGGTATATAGGGTAAGAGAAAAAATAGCATATTTTTTCAATGCAAAGCCTGAGAATGTTGTTTTCACACTTAACTGTACCCATGCTGTCAACTTTGCGATGAAGGGTGTAATGCAGAGCGGAGGGCATATAATAATATCTTCTCTTGAGCATAATGCCGTAGCCCGACCTGCTTATGCACTTGCAAATTCAAAACAGAATATTAGTTATTCTGTAGCAGAGGTAGGAGACTGCAATGAAAAAACGGTGTCTAATTTCAAATCGCTGATAAGAAGTAATACAAAATGTATTTGTATGATGGCGGCTTCAAATGTAACTGGAGAGATCCTTCCGTTCAATGAAATAGCGGCTATATGCAAAAAACGCGGAATATGCTTTATCTTAGACGCAGCACAGGGAGCAGGAGTTCTTGACATCAAGCTGGGAGAGGGAATAAACTTCGTATGCTGTGCAGGTCATAAGGGTCTTTACGGACTTCCGGGAACAGGCGTGCTTATTTCAGACGGAAAATATAAGTTAAGCACAATTATTGAGGGAGGAACAGGAGCAACTTCGCTTGAGCTTGAGCAGACAGATTTTCTTCCCGAACAGCTTGAGAGCGGAACAATAAACGTTCCGGGAATAATTTCGCTCGGAGCAGGAGTTGATTTTGTTAAAAGTACCGGGTTAAATAATATAAAAAGAAAAGAGGACAGACTTTGTAATTTGTTTGCTTCTCAGGTTAAAAAACTAAGCAATTTTACGGTATACAGAAACGATAATAAGGATTATGCTCCTTTAGTTTCATTCAGTTATAAAAATGCAAATTCATTTGAGGTAACCGAATATTTGAGCAATCGGGGTTTTGCACTTCGCGGAGGATTCCATTGCTCAGCACTTGCTCACAAAACGCTAGGTACGGAGGGAGACGGTCTTACGAGGTTTTCACCTTCGGTATTCAACAGTGAAATAGAAGTAAGAAAAGTTATAACAGAGCTAAAAAAAGTAAATAATATTGGGATTTAGCCCTTGTTAAAATAATATCGGTGTGTTATAATATTTAAAGAGAGTTATTTGGTAAAGCTATGAAGTTAAAATTGCTTAGTGAAAAACTTAAGATTTAATTTCATAACTGACGTGTATACGGCATTTGCCGTCAATTGTTTGTTGGCGGTAATTGTGTTGCTATATTAAAATCTGAAGGGAAGTGAATGTATTGTCTGCGGTATCTGAAGTCTTACAGGCATTTGTAAGCGTTTTTAAATCTATAACGATCGTTGATTTAATAGATATGGCTATTTTATCCTATTTAATCTTCAAGGGAACACAAATAGTCAGAGAGACAAGAGCAGGACAGCTTGTTAAGGGAATAATTCTTATATTGCTGTGCTATTTAATAGCTTCACTTCTCGAATTGAAGACAATGACCTTTCTGCTTGAAAACTTCTTTAAGTGGGGATTTGTCGCACTGATAATAGTTTTCCAGCCGGAGCTGAGAAGAATTCTTGAAAAGATGGGACGTACAAACGTTGCGAATTTGTCATTTATCAATTTAGATAATCAAGAGGGTCGTTCAGCATGGACAGAGTGTATAGATTCAATATGCGACTCAGCAGCCAATCTTTCAAAGACAAAGACGGGTGCATTGATAGTTTGCGAAAGAAAGACAAAGCTCGGCGAGCAGGTTGCAAACGGAACAATACTTAATTGCAGACCAAGCGATGCGATTTTCGGGAACATATTTTTTCCGAATTCTCCGCTTCACGACGGAGCTGTTATAATAAGAGACGCTGAAATTTTAGCGGCAGGATGTTTTCTTCCAACGCCGCAGAAGGAAGAGTTTATCAATAAACAGCTTGGTTCAAGGCACAGAGCGGCAATCGGAATAAGTGAAGTATCCGATGCTATTGTAATTGTTGTTTCTGAGGAAACGGGAAACATTTCTGTTGCTGAGGAGGGTGAACTCACACGGGGATTTTCTAAAGAGAGCCTTAAAAGACTTCTGAAAAAACGCCTAATATCTGATGTATCTGAAAAGGACAAAGGCGGATTTGCAAAGAGGGTGAAGAAAAAATGGAAAAGCGTACAAAAAGAGCAAGGATAGATTTAGAGCACCTTTTTGATAATAAGCTGTTTTTAAGGATATTTTCAGTTGTTATTGCTGTAATCATATGGATCGCGTTATCACTGACTCTTTACCCATCGATGTATAAAACCGTATCAAACATTCCGATTTCTGTTGATTTAACGGGAACCAAAGCCGAGCGTGAGGGATTATCGGTTGTAAAATACAATGTCAATCAGGTAAGTGCAACTATAAATGGAATGAGATATGAAATAGGAAACTACTCAAGCGACGATCTTTATGCAACTGTTGACGCATCAAAGGTTGAAAAATCAGGAGAGTATGAGCTTGACGTCAGAATCCAGTCGAAGAATGACGATGAATTTTCGGTAGAAAATATAACTCCAAGCAAAGTTAAGGTAAGTCTTGACTATATAGAAACAGTGGAAAAAGATGTAACCGTTGATGCGACGGGTGTAAGTGCAAGCGAGGGCTTCACATTGACAGAGGCTTCTGTATCGCCTGATAAGGTTGAAATAAGAGGACCTAAGGATAAGATAAATAAGATAACAGATGTTAAGGTTAAGTTTGACGGAAAGCTTTCCTTATCAGAATCGTATACAGCGACATCTACTGATATAGTTTTGTATCAGAATGATAAAATCATAGATCAGTCTGATATAACTCTGGGAACAGAGGAGTTTACAATAGACTTTTCTGTTTATATGAGGAAGACGCTTCCGTTCTCTATTGGAATACAAGGAGCACCGAACAATTTTGACGAATCAGTAATAGAGTATTCAATGTCTGATGACAGCATAGATGTTTTGTCTCCAAACAACAATATTGAAGATGTTGTATCAAATCACCTGGGTTATTTGCAGTTAAGTGATATTCGGCCCGGAGCTAAATTTGATTTAGATGTTAAAACAGAAAGCGGTTTGATAAACGCTTCGGGAATCAGTACTGTATCAGTAAAGGTTAAAAATAATAATCTCAGCAAAAAGGTTATCTCGCTTAAAAGCTCTCAGATAAAGGTAATAAACAAGTCTGACGACAACAGAATTACAAAAAGAACCAATCAGATAACAGATGTAACGATTTACGGACCGAAAAGGGTTCTTTCGTCAATGAAGGCGTCTGACTTTATCGCAGAGTTAGATTTAAAGGGAGAAACTTTGAGTGAAGGCTCATATACTAAATCTGTAATGATATATGCACCTGATAACGGTAAGGTGTGGGCTTATGGCTATTACGATATAACTATTGAGGTCAGTTAGAAGATCAAAGCCATTGAAGATTTATGATGTTTAAAGCCGTAGGATTATGCAAGGGGCTTTGTTCCTATTGAATTTTTGGGTGGCATTAAAATGTCACCCTTTTTTATAAATAAATATTGCAGTTTGTTTTAAGAAGGTGAAATGTTATGCCTGTAATAATTTCGGGAATAAAAACGCCGATCGACGCAACTGAAGAGAATGTTATTTCAAAAGCAATAAAAATTGCTTCGCTAAAGAAAAGGGACGTGCGTAAAATTAAAATTCACAAGACTTCAATTGACGCAAGAGACAGGGATAACATAAGATTTGTTCATTCGGTTTTCATACATCTTTTAGATACTAAGTGTGAAAAAGAGCTTTGCAAAAGGCTTAAATCTGCAATCTATTGTGAGGAGTTCGGATTTTCACCGAAGCTTAAAAATGGTAATGAGAATAAAAGGGTTGCGGTAATAGGTTTTGGTCCGGCAGGAATGTTTTCGGCACTTGTTTTGGCTGAAAGCGGAATTAAGCCGATAGTTATAGAACGCGGAGAACAGATTGAAAAGCGTATTTCAACAGTTGATTCATTTATGAACGGAGGTGTCTTTAATGAGACATCAAACATTCAGTTCGGAGAGGGAGGAGCAGGCACGTTTTCTGACGGCAAACTTACTTCACGAATTAAGGACAAGCTGTGCAGATATGTGCTTGAAAGATTTGTTGAATTCGGAGCACCTAAGGAAATACTAACGAAAGCTAAGGCTCATATAGGAACAGATAATCTGAGAAGCATTGTCAAAGCAATAAGAGAGCGTATTTTGTCTTTGGGCGGAGAGATATATTTTGAAACAAAGCTTGAGGATTTCACTTTCAGGAACGGAAAAATCAGCGAGATAAAAACAAACAGATTTTCTATTCAGGTTGACGATGTGATCCTTGCTGTCGGGCATTCGGCGAGAGACACTTTTGAACTTCTGGCGAGAAAGAATATTGTTCTTGAGCCAAAACCCTTTTCGGTAGGCGTAAGAATTGAACATAGACAGAGAGATGTAGATATAAGTCTTTACGGCGATAATGCGGGAAATCCGCTTCTGCCTAAGGGAGAGTATCAGCTTTCAAAGAGAGATAGGAGCGGCAGGGGAGTTTATACATTCTGTATGTGTCCGGGCGGATATGTCGTACCGGCTCAAAGTGAGGATAAAACAATAGTTACAAATGGTATGAGCGAATTTTCAAGAAACGGAGAAAATGCAAACTCTGCTGTAGTTGTATCGGTAACACCAAAAGATTTCGGTGATAAGCCGCTTGACGGGATTTATTTTCAAAGGGAGATAGAAACCCGTGCATACAAGCTTGCCGGGGAGGATTATACTGCACCTGCTACAACGGTTGAGGGCTTTCTCAGCAGAAATCCGAGCATAAAATCGTCTATAAAAGGCACATACTCAAGAGGTCTGAAAGCGGCAGAACTAAGAGAATTGTTTCCGGTAATTGTTACAGATATGCTGGAAACGGGACTTAATGATTTTTCAAGAAAGATGAAATGTTTTGGTTTTGGTGACGCACTTCTTACCGCACCTGAAACAAGAACCTCATCGCCTGTTCGCATAACAAGAACAGACAGCTATTATTCTCTGAACTGCGAGAACCTTTTTCCCTGCGGAGAGGGAGCAGGCTATGCAGGAGGAATTATGAGTGCCGCTGTTGATGGAATAAAGGCTGCCGTACAGATTATTGAGAATTAAGTAGATTTTCATACTGAAAGAAAGGGAGATTGACATAATGTTTGCAAAAATAAACAGCATAGGTCTTTTAGGTATGAACTCGTTCGGTGTTACCGTAGAGATTGAGGCGTCATACGGATTGCCTAAATTTGATATTGTCGGACAAGCCGACACTGTAGTAAGAGAAAGCCGTGAAAGAATAAAAAGTGCATTTCGCTCATGTAAGATGCCTTTTCCTGAGCAGGCAGTTACCGTAAATCTTGCTCCTGCTGATATAAGAAAAACGCAGTCGTCTTTTGATATGGCTATTTCTGTAGCAGTGCTTGTAGTGTCAGGTCATATAGGAGAGCCGGCAACAAGGGACAAAGCGTTTATAGGCGAGGTATCATTAGGCGGGGAGATAAGAGAAGTAAACGGAGTTCTTCCTATGGTTTTGTACGCACAGAAAATGGGTATAAAGGAGATATTCGTTCCAAAAAAGAACGCATTTGAGGCGTCTGTTGTTGAAGGCATAACCGTTTACGGAGTGAAAACGCTTAAGGAGCTTTTGTTTCACTTTATATCAACACCGTTAATTCCTGAAAAAAGATACATACCGAAAGATGTAGATTATTTTGACACGCTTGACTTTTCCGATGTAAGAGGTCAGGCGGGGGCTAAGAAAGCACTTGAGATCGCAGCTTGCGGCGGTCACAACGTTATGATGATAGGTTCACCGGGAAGCGGAAAGAGTATGCTTGCAAAAAGACTTCCTACCATTCTTCCCAAGATGACGTTTGAGGAGTCAATTGAAGCTACAAATTTATATTCTGTAGCAGGTGTTTTGAATCCTGACACTCCGCTTATTACAAAGCGGCCTTTTAGAAGTCCACATCATACGATCTCACAAGCAGGTTTGACAGGCGGAGGAGCTATACCTAAGCCCGGAGAAATATCTCTTTCGCATAACGGTCTTTTATTTTTGGACGAGCTTGCCGAATTTGACAGGAGAACCTTAGAAGCTCTGCGTCAACCCTTAGAGGACGGTGTTGTAACTATTTCAAGAGCGTGGGGAAATATTACTTATCCGTGTTCTGTAATGCTGGTTGCCGCTATGAACCCCTGTCCGTGCGGATATTACGGACACCCTACAAGAAAATGTATATGCACGCCAAGTCAGGTGGCGAAGTATCTCTCAAAGATTTCGGGACCGTTAATTGACAGGTTTGATATACATCTTGAAGTTGCTCCTGTTGAGTATGAAAGCATTTCTTCAAAAGAGAAGTCGGAGACCTCATCGCAAATCAGAGAGCGTGTTTTTGAGGCAAGAGAAATACAGAACAGAAGATTCAGAAACACAAAAATCACCTGTAATGCAAATATTACATCAGATATTCTTCATGAAGTTTGCCAAATGACAGACGATGCTAACACTATGCTTAAAAGCGTATTTGAAAGGTTGGGTTTATCCGCTCGTGCATACGATAAAATTGTTAAGGTATCTAGAACCATTGCGGATATGGACAAGAGCGATATTATTCAAAAATCACATATTGCACAGGCTGTTCAGTACAGAAGTCTTGACAGAAAATATTGGCAGCGTTGACCGGCAAGCCGCCGGAGGCTCCGCTGCCTTTGGAAAGTTTTCAGAGCGTGTTTACTTTGCACAACGGCAGGCTAATACTTTGTTGCAAAAGGAAAGGAAGTTGGTATGGTGAGCGGCGAGCCGCCGGAGGTACTGCTGCCTTTGGAAAGTTTTCAGAGCGTGTTTACTTTGCATAACGGCAGACTAATACTTTGTTCAAAAGGAATGGAAGTTGGTATGTTGACCGGCGAGCCGCCGGAGGTACTGCTGCCTTTGGAAAGTTTTCAGAATGTGTTTACTTTGCACAACGGCAGCGGCGTTAAAAGCGCAAAAATTTTAATAGGCAAAAAGGTTGTATATCAGAATATTAATGGATAGCATTAAGCAGGCATAGATGTGTTAAAAGATAAACAGCGTTCGGAATTTTTTCCGAACGCTTTCCCTGACTCTTGAAGGTATATTATATGAATTTAATTCCTGTTGCAAAAAAATGCGAGTTATGTTAGAATAACCTTAATCGAACAATGCTTTTTACACACATAGTATATATAAATATTAAAGAAAGGAACATACATACGCGATGAGTGAGGAAATTAAAACGACAAGCAGTAAAAATATACAGATACTTCCCTGTGTTGCAATGAGGGATATAGTTTTGTTCCCTAATATGGTAATGCATTTTGATGTTGCACGCACAAGGTCTGTACTTGCACTTAAAGAGGCACTTGATAATGACAGAATGGTATTTTTAACTACTCAAAAAGATTTGATCGTTGATAAACCTGAGTTTGGCGATCTATTTAAAATCGGTGTAATAGCTGAAATAAAGCAGATTATCAAAACTCCTGAGGGATTTTCAAGAGTTCTGGTTGAAGGACGTTATAAAGCAAAGGCACAAAATGTTTATCTTGGGGAAAACAATTATCTTGAGGCAGAGGTCAAAAAACTTCCTACCTATTCACGCGAGAAAATGGACGAATATGAGCTTCAGGCGGTAATGCGTGAGATCAAGCGTACATTCAGAGAGTATGCAGAAAATGTTCCGAGAATGCCCAAGGAGATTATAGCGTCGGTATATTCAGCACAGACTCCTAAGGACTTATTTGAATCAATAGTATTCAATATAGCTTTGTCGACGGAGTATAAGCAGTCGCTTTTAGAAATAAAAACCGTCGGCGATAAGCTGGCTAATCTTATTACTATATTGTCAAGCGAGCTTGAGGTTTTGTCAATTGAAAAGGAAATTCAGTCTCAGGTTTCTCAGAACATAGAAGAGAATCAAAAGGAATATTACCTGAGAGAACAGCTAAAGGTTATACGCTCTGAACTCGGAGAGGATTCGTCAGAGGACGATATTGAACTTTATACAAACAAAATATATGAGCTGAGACTTTCAAAAGATAATGAGGATAAGCTGTTAAGTGAAGTCAGAAGACTTGAAAAAATGCCGTCAGGCTCTCAGGAGGCTGTTGTTATAAGAACATATCTTGATACTTGTATAGCACTTCCGTGGAACAAGTCTACTGAGGACACGGCAAATATTGAAAAGGCAAGAAAGATTCTGGACGACGACCATTACGGACTAAAAAAGGTAAAAGAAAGAATACTTGAGATATTGTCTGTAAAGGCACTTAACCCTGATATAAAGGGGCAGATAATATGTCTTGCAGGTCCTCCGGGAGTTGGTAAAACTTCAATAGGAAAATCAATTGCCCGTGCACTCGGACGGCAGTATGTGAGGGTTTCGCTCGGAGGAGTAAAAGACGAATCTGATATAAGAGGACATAGAAAAACCTATGTCGGTGCAATGCCGGGAAGAATTATAACTGCACTCAAACAGGCTGGAACAAACAATCCTGTAATGCTTCTTGATGAGATTGATAAAATGAGCAATGATTTCAGAGGCGATCCGTCTTCTGCAATGCTCGAGGTTTTAGACAGCGAACAGAATAAGGAGTTTAGAGACCACTATATTGAAATGCCGTTTGATTTGTCTAATGTATTGTTTATTACTACGGCTAATAACCTCAACACCATTCAGGCACCTTTGCTTGACAGAATGGAGGTAATTGAGCTTTCAAGCTATACAAGAGAGGAAAAATTCAATATTGCAAAGCGTCATCTTATACCGAAACAGCTAAAGGCAAACGGAATGAAGTCAACACAGATGAAAATTGCCGATGACTGCATTTATACACTTGTTGACAGCTATACCAGAGAAGCAGGTGTCAGAAAACTCGAGAGATGTATAGCTTCACTTTGCAGAAAGGCTGCAAAAGAAATTGTGGAAAACGACGTTAAAAAGGTCACATTTAAAGAAAGCAATATCGAGAAATATTTGGGTGTGAAGAAATATCTTCCTGACCTTGTTGCTAAGGACAGCGAGGTAGGTCTTGTAAACGGTCTTGCGTGGACGGCAGTAGGCGGAGTTACTATGCCTATGGAGGTTCTTGTTCTTGACGGAAAGGGAGAGATAACTCTTACCGGCTCGCTCGGAGACGTTATGAAAGAAAGTGCTAAGATTGCTGTTAGCTATTGCAGAAGTATCGCTGAAAAATTCAATATTGATAAGGAATTTTATAAAAACAAGGATCTACATATTCACGCACCGGAGGGAGCAGTGCCAAAGGACGGTCCTTCGGCAGGAGTTACTATGGTAACGGCTATGGTTTCTGCACTTTCGGGCACACCTGTTAAAAGCTCTGTCGCGATGACGGGTGAGATCACTCTGAGGGGAAAGGTTTTGCCAATCGGGGGTTTAAGAGAAAAGTCTATGGCGGCTTATAAAGCAGGAATCAAGACAATAGTAATCCCATATGACAACAAGGCGGATATTGAGGAAATAGACGAGGCAGTTAAATCATCTGTTGAAATTGTTCTTGCAAAGAATATAAGCGATGTGCTTGAGACTGCACTTGATTTTACACAGAGTGATGATGAAATTCCGCTTGGTATAATTGCAGGTGAAACATCACAAGAAAGTATTACTGCTGCGGTTTAGTATTAAGGCTCAAGACAGAAAATGACAAAAGGAGGAATGCCCAAAAGGGCATAATTACAGACTTGAATTTTAACAATGTAGAATTTAAAACTTCATACGGCAGGCTTGACCAGATACCGAAAGCAGAGCGAATAGAAATTGCTTTTTCCGGTCGTTCAAACGTCGGGAAGTCATCTCTGATAAATAAAATTTTCAATCGTAAACAGTTGGCAAAGGTAAGCTCTATGCCCGGAAAAACGGTTACTATAAACTTTTTCAGCTTTGAGAATATTTATATTGTCGATTTACCGGGTTACGGTTATGCTAAGGTTTCAAAGGGTGAAAAGAACAGATGGGCAAGTTTGATAGAGGGGTATTTGAATGATAAATCAAGAAGACTTGATTTAATTTTCCAGCTTGTTGATATGCGTCATCCACCCTCAAAAGACGACCTTCTTATGATAGATTTTATGGTTGAAAACGAGCTGCCTTTTGTTATCGTACTCACAAAGGCTGACAAACTCAAGCCAACAGCGAGAAAGCTTAGACTGGAGGCTTTCAAGAACGAGATACCTTACTTTGATGAAATAACTGTTATACCTTGCTCTGCACAGACAGGGGAGGGTATTGACAGGATAAAAGAGATAATTGAAGAAGTAAGCGATAATTAACTATTTATTTTAAAGTAATTAGTTTTGCTATATTTTAGTCAAAATCTGAAATTTATAAGGAAGGATTATTCGTTTTAATGAAAATACTTTTTTTAATTGCAATTATTATTGTTTTAATTTGTATTTTATTAGAACAATTAACTCGTGCAAAAAAAGACGGCTTAGACAGGCTTGAAATCATAGGATTATCTCTGTCAGTTATAGGAATTGTAATAGTACTAATTTCATCTTTCTTTATATAGAATCTAAATGAAATAAATGTTTATTAATCCGACCGCTTAAGCAGAAATGCTTTGGCGGTTGTGTTTTGTTACTGTCAATTATTAATTATCAGATAATTTTGGTCTTTACTTTTACGTTTTAATGTGTTAATATATAGATAGACATATTCACGTTGTAAAGTGTGAAACTGTTTGAATGAAGTGCGTATAGACACTCGCAGAACGGAGGATTATAATGAAAGACGGCATCAGAGATAAGAATATGAACGATTTGTTTAAAGCGATTCTATGCCTTGAAACTGAGGACGAATGTTTTGCTTTTTTTGAGGATTTATGTACTATTCTTGAGTTGAAGTCGCTGTCGCAGCGTTTTCAGGTAGCTAAGATGCTGAACGAGCATTATGTATACAGCGATATAGTAAAAGAAACAGGAGCGTCTACTGCAACTATAAGCAGGGTAAACCGCTCTATAAATTACGGCAGCGACGGATATAGGGTTGTATTTGAACGAATGGGAAAGAAAAATGACGGAGAATAATTACACAGCATTTGCCAAATACTATGATGATTTAATGTCAGACGCAGATTATCAGCAGATAGCTCAGAAAATAAACGACATTGTAAACGAGTATTACCCCGAAGCTGAATTTTTGGTTGATATGGCATGCGGAACAGGTTCTTTGAGCGAGGAGCTTACAAAGCTGGGTTTTAATGTTCTGGGATTTGATATTTCCGAGGAAATGCTTTCTATTGCCGAGAATAAAAAGATAAACTCGGGATTGGGTATGCGTTATATTTTCGGCGATATGACAGCCTGGTCGCTTGGAGAAAGCAAAGCGGACGTAATAGTTTGTATGATGGACAGTCTGAATCATCTTGACAGCTTTGATGAAATTAAAGAGACATTTGTAAATGCTTATGATAATCTTACGAAAGGCGGATTATTCGTTTTTGATATGAACACTCCGTATAAGCACAAGAATATCTTGGCGGACAATGCTTTTGTATTCGAGAAGGAGAGCGTATACTGCGTATGGCAGAACGAGTATAGCAGTGAAGACAATAGGGTAGACATTTTTCTGGATTTTTTTGAAAAATCTAACGACAATACTTACAAAAGGTATCATGAGGAGTTTTCGGAGATTTCATTTGAAAGTTTTGCTATAAAGGAGTTTGCCAGAGGTACGGGGTTTGAGTACTTAGAGAGCTTTGACGATTTTTCAGATAACAAGGCGTATGAAAAAAGCGAACGCATATTGTATGTTTTCAGAAAATGATTTTGATATTAAAGTGATAATTGAGGTATAAAATGAGTAGAATAGTTAGGTCGATAACTGCTGACGCATCTGTCGTATGCAGTGCGATTGACGGAAAAGACATTGTTTCGGAAATTGAGAGGATTCACAAGACGTCTGCCGTAATAACGGCGGCTCTGGGAAGACTGTCTATGGGAGCGTCGTTGCTGGGCTTCGGTTTAAAAGGGCAGAGCGACACGCTTACAATAAGAGTCAACGGCAAAGGGCCTGCGGGTAATCTTATTGCAGTATCAGACAGCTATGGTAATGTAAAATCTTATGTTGCCAATCCTGTTGTTGAGATACCATTAAACAGTAAGGGAAAACTTGATGTAGCAGGTGCGGTAGGTAAAGACGGGTTTATAAGCGTTGTTAAGGATTTAGGACTTAAAGAGCCGTATTCAGGGCAGGTGCCTATTGTTTCGGGGGAGATTGCCGAAGACATAACGAATTATCTGGCGGTAAGCGAGCAGACTCCCAGCGTATGTGCTTTAGGTGTTTTAGTTGATACTGATTTATCCGTAAAGTGTGCAGGGGGATTTCTTATTCAGGTTTTGCCGTTCGCCTCAGAAGAAACTATTGGTATAATTGAAAATAACATAAAGGGTATGAGTTCAGTTACTCAGATGCTTAGCAGCGGAAAAACTGCGGAAGATATTTCTCTTATGGCTCTTGAAGGGCTTGAGCCGAATGTTTTAGATGACTTTGAAGTTGCATACAAATGCGATTGCAGCAGGCGGAGGGTTGAAAGAGCGTTGATAAGTCTTGGGAAAACAGAGCTAGAAAGTATGTCTAACGACGAAAATACTGAAGTTTGCTGTCACTTCTGCGATAAGAAATATAATTTTTCATCAAATCAGATAAAAAATATTATAAAAAGTATTGACAAATAAAATTTGATGTTGTATAATATACAAGTCGCTGATTTTAAAGGCGATTATTGGGAGCATAGCTCAGCTGGGAGAGCATCTGCCTTACAAGCAGAGGGTCACAGGTTCGAGCCCTGTTGTTCCCACCAACAAAATGACGTTGCAAGCACTCTGTTTTGCATACAAGCTAAACAGAGTGTGGTGCGGCGGGCTATTCAACACAGTGAATTTTATTCACTATTACCTTTAGTCCTTGCAAGAGTGAGGGCTTGTGGCCTGGTAGTTCAGTTGGTTAGAACGCTAGCCTGTCACGCTAGAGGTCGTGGGTTCGACTCCCATCCAGGTCGCCATTTTGCCTCTGTAGCTCAGTCGGTAGAGCAGAGGACTGAAAATCCTCGTGTCGATGGTTCGATTCCGTCCGGAGGCAC
>CANQCK010000009.1 GCA_947589185.1 uncultured Clostridia bacterium
GTACCATAGGTACTGCCTTTAAGATGTTTCAGGTGAGGAGTTATCTTGCTTGTGCCGTATCCGGTTATAGCAAATGCGTGCTTACGGATTATTTTTGTATAATCACTAATAGTATAAGTTTCATCCTCTTTTGCAAGCGGGTAGCATACTAAAATATTATTACCTGTACCCGAAATTTGTTCATATAATACTCCATCTTTTGATGTATAAATCTTAGCTCCTGTAGATCCTGTGTTTACAGTATTAATTGCTGTTAATTTTGCACAATTCTCAAATACAGCGTCGCCAAAGCTATCAAGCCTGTAAGGAATTGTTATTGATTCCATTTCAACGCATCCTGAGAAAGCATTACTTCCGATTGAATTAACTGTACCGAATGTAACGTCTTTTAATTTAGAACATCCGCTGAATGCACTACTTCCAATAGTACCGCTAGGAATTGTAATAGATTCAAGGCTTGTACAGTTACTAAATGTCGATGAACCGATAGATTCTAAGTCTTTAGGTAATTGAACTAACATAAGACTTGAGCATCCGCTGAATGCACTGCTTTCGATATTCTTAACCTTTGAAGGAATCATTACAGCCTTAAGACCTGTGCTTGCAAATGCACTTGAGTCGATTGTTTCTACAGTATCAGCCCATGTAATGTTGTTAAGTGATGAACATCCGTTAAATGCTGAAGAACCTACTTTTGTTATTCCGTTTTCAAGTGTCAGGTCAGTAAGTTTTTTACAGCCATAGAATGCACTGCTTGGTACTTCACCAAGGTGACCCGGAACAGTAAGTGATGTAATACCTAAATTTGAAAAAGCATTACTTCCGATAGTTTTTACTGTTTCAGGAATTGTAAGCTCTGTAATACTTGAACAATTATAGAAAGCATTGCTTCCGATAGACTCAACTGATGCCGGAATTTTCATTGATTTGATTGCAGAACAATTATAGAATGCATAATCCGGAATGCTTGTCAAAGCACTTGAAAGTGTTAGACTAGTAGCTGCTGAACAGCCATTGAAAGCATTCTTTCCTAATGTTGTTACTGTGTTAGGGATTGTAATGCCTGTCATTTTACAGTTCTGGAATGCGTAATCGCCGATTGTTGTCAATTTGCCGTCTGCAAATGAAAGCGATGTAACTCCGCAGTTTGCATAAGCATAATTTCCGATTGATATTACTCCGGCAGGTATCGAAACAGTTTTAAGTGCCGAGCATTTCTGGAATGCATAAGCACCGATTGATTTAACTGAGCCTGATAATTTAATAGTTGCCAAAGCTGTACAAGAATCAAACGCATAATCAGGAATATCTGTCAGCTTGCTTGGTGCTTCAAAAGTAACAGTTGCAAGCTTGCTGCAGCTTTGGAAAGCGTTTAATCCCATTGTTGTTACATTTGCAGGGATTTCGATAGATTCAAGCTTATTACAGCTCAAGAAAGCCTTTTCGCCGATTTCTGTTAAAGTACTTGGCAAATCAATTGCGGTAAATCCTGCGTTTGTACAGTTATAGAATGCCTGACTTCCGATTGATGTCAAAGCAGAACCCTCAGCGAATTCAACGCTTGTAAGACCTGTACAGCCTGAGAATGCCTGAGCACCGATAGTCTTAACTGATGCTGGTATGCTGATTGTAGCCAGCTTTGCACATGACATAAATGTCTTATCGCTAATAGATTCAAGCTTGCTTGGAATTGTAAATCCTGTGAGCTTATTACAGCCTTGGAAAGCTCCTGTTCCGATAGATGTTACAGTATCCGGGATTGCAATTGAAGTAAGGGCAGTGTTATTGTTGTTATAGAAACAAGTTTCACCGATACTTGTCAATTGGCTTTCAGGGGCGAATGTAATAGAAGTTGTAGCAGTACCGCCATAGAAAGCGCTGTCTCCGATAGTTTTTACAGATGCCGGAATAACAAAAGTTTTTACCCTATTGTTATAGAATACCGAATTACCGATAGTTTCCAGCTTGCTTGGCAAAGTAATTGCAAGCGAAGTGTTGTTACATCCGTAAAAAGCACTGTCACCAATAGAAGTAACTGACTCAGGTATAGTTATAGCCTTCATAGCAGTTATGCCATTAAATGCATTAGCACCAATATGAGTAATACCTTCTTCAATAGTTACCGTATTGATGTTATTCTTCTGGCTGTTCCAAACAGCGTCTGATGCTTTTGCATAGTCGGTCATAATACCTTCGCTGTCTTCAGAACTCTTATAAATTCTAAGAGTTTTGGCAGTGGTGTCAAGTTCATACCTAACGCCGTTGCCGGCACGTCCGGTTTTAACAGCAGCGGACGCTGTGATTGTCATTGCGCCGCACAATGCAGAAACAAGCATTGCAGCAGAAGCTAACAACGACAAAATTCTTTTGAATCTCATTTTCAATTCCTCTTTTCTTCAAAAATATTCCTTAAATATAATTTTTAATAAGCAAATAGCTTATGATGTTTTACCGCTTTATGGGCAGTAAACAGTGACCCTCCTTCTTTGTTCAAATTTGAAATTCCGCAAATTCACACTTACGGGGATGATGGGATGAAGTGCAACCTTACAGATTTCATGAAACGAAAACACCATACAGTGCTTAAGATACCACAATTATATCACCGCAAAATAACTTTGTCAACACCATAGAATACAATTTTTCCACAAATTTTTTTAAGAAAAAAGCATAAAAACGCCGAAAAAGCTATATTTAGGGATAATTTAATACCAAAAAGAGCCTGAAAAACTCCAATTATTATAACAAATTCATTATTTATACATACAATTTGGTCAAATTAGAGTAAATTCAGGAGATAATTCTTACTATTTGCACAAAAAAATTATTTTTTAAGATAAAACGGAATCTTAAAAAATAAAAGTTTAGAAATTGTTTACATTCTATACAAATTTGCCCTACAAATTTTCACATAAATCCCAACAGACGTAATTATTCAAAAAAAACGCAGAAAAGCTGTGCCGCAAAAAATTGAAGCACAGCCATAATAACTACTTACTATTCTCAACATATTTCTCATACGCCATACGGAGTTCTTTAGAAGTTTCCTCAGGGCAAGTGGGGTTACAATGAGCCCAGACGCCTGTTTCCGAAGAGGCATTGAACTTAATTTTATCAGCCGATCTCATTGGCGGAAAGAACTCAATATGGAAGTGAAAATCCTTAGAGAAGTCACCGCTGTTGACGGGAGCGTTATGCATACACATCATATAAGGGAATTTAAAATCAAACAGGCTGTCGAGCATACCGACAGTTTGCTTTATGGTCTGACCGAGCACATACTTTTCTTCCTTATTGAAATCGGTAATATACTGTTTATGATCATTTGCGAAGATATATACGCCGTACGGATACTCAGTAAAGAATGGCAGAAACACAGTGAAGTACTTATTCTTAAAAATAATTCTTCTGCCGTCTGCAATTTCGTGCTCGAGCATATCGCAGTAAATACATTTACCTTTTTCCGCAATATGTTCTTTAGCAGATTGAATTTCCAGCTGTATTTTCTTAGGAACGAAGGGGTATCCATACATCTGACCGTGCGGGTGAGGCATAGTAACGCCCACAGCCTCTCCCCTATTTTCGAATATAAACACATACTTGATTTTCTCATCACTAGCCATTGCAGAAAATCTTTCGCACCACAGATCGACTAACTTTGCAATATGGTCGTCAGAAAGCTCAGGCAAAGTTGCAGTATGGCTTGGCGAATACAGAATGACTTCGCATTTTCCATAATTTTTATCTACCTTAAAAAAGTCATTTGCAACATCATCCGGCTCAGGCGGGTTCTGAGAAAGTGCAGGAAAATCATTATCATATTTCATCACTTCATAATCGGGAACATTCCCGAACGACGGACAAAACGGACAATAGTCCTTAGGCATTTGCGGTCTTGCCTGTCTGTTTGAAGCTATCATAACCCAATCCTTAGTTAACGGATGCCATCTAAGCTCTGCCATATTAATCACCTTGCCTTTGAAACACAAAGGCTTCCTTTCCTGCGTGATAGATTACGCTTCACTTATTGCAGCAAATTTCTTATAATTGCCGCAACAGTTAAATAATGAACATAGTATAACATATTTCTAATTAATTTGCAACCGCCGCAGTTGATTATTAATTTAATTCAATATGTACTAATTACTTATCTTATCAATTACTATAGACAAAAGCGGCACCATCACAGCACAAGCTGTTGAAACAAACAGCATTTTAAAATCAAGAGGAACAGTAGAAAATATTACAGACATAGCAGGCATATAGATCACGATAATCAATACTATCAATGAAGTAACCACAGAAAAAATCAAAAAGAGGTTATTAAGCGGTTTTATTCTCAAAAGACTTTTATCCTTACTTTTACATTCAAAAACGTGTACAAGCTGACTTAATACAAGTGTAAACAAAGCACAGGTTCTTGCCACAGGCTCTCCCTCTCCGAGGGCAAGTGCCATAACGAAACTCGCCAGAGTGCAAAGACCTATAAATATACCTCTAAAAATGATTTTTGACAGCAGTCCGCCCGAGAAGAAGTTGTCATCAGGTTTTCTAGGGGGCTTATGCAGAATATCATCGTCAACGGGCTCAAGACCAAGTGCCACTGCCGGAAGCCCGTCGGTAACGAGATTTACAAGAAGTATTTGTGCCGGCAGAAGCACAATAGGCAATCCCATTAAAATTCCTATAAACATAACGCACACTTCGCCTATATTGCACGACAAAAGGTATCTTACAAACTTTCTGATATTCTGAAATATACCCCGTCCGTTTTTTACCGCCATAACGATCGTCTTGAAATTATCGTCCAGAAGAGTAATATCGCTTACGCTCTTTGTAACGTCAGTTCCGCTTCCCATTGCTATTCCCACAGAAGCCTCTTTAATTGCCGGAGCGTCGTTTACTCCATCGCCTGTCATTGCGACAATTTCACCGCTCCCCTTTAATAACCTTACTATTCTCAGCTTGTGTGCGGGGCTTACCCTCGACAGTACCCTTACCTTTTTAAGTGCCAAGCTAAGCTCCTGATCGTCCATTTCATCTATTTCACTTCCGTTTAAAGCCTCGTCCTCGCTTTTTATTATTCCAGCCCTCCTTGCAATTTCACAGGCAGTCAGCTTATGATCGCCGGTAAGCATAATTACCTTGATTTTTGCCCGCTTGCAAAGTGCGATAGAACGTTTTATTTCAGGTCTCAAAGGATCAAGCAACCCCATAATGCCGAGAAAAATACGTTTTTCTCCTACAATCTCAGAAAAAGCAATAACTCTCAGTCCCTTTTTTGACATTTCATCTCGCTTTTGCTCTATTGCCTTGACCTCTGTAATTCCAAGCTGTTTAAGCTCTTTATCCTGGAAATAATACTCGCAGTTATCTATGATAACATCTAAAGCACCTTTGGTATACTCAATTTCAATACCTGATTTATCCTCTACTCTTACGGTCATTTTGCGTTTTTCGCTTTCAAAGGGATCTTCAAAAAGTCTTACAAAACTCTCGCCCTCCGAAGTTATATTAGCAGCCATACCTGCTATTTTCATTGCAGCCTCTAACGGGTCTCCTGACGTTTCATATGTTTTTAGAATATTTCTTCGGTTTCTTGAATTATTACCTATAAGCTGTTCTTTAATTGATACTTTTGAATTATTGCACGCAACTCCGCATCTTAACATTTCATAAAGCGACGGCAAAGCTATAGGTTCTGCTTTAATATCCTCCCCCTTTAAATAGAATGCTCCGCTGCCGTTTGAATCTCTGAGTTCAAAATCGTTTTCAACAGTAGAAAGCTCTGATACCTTCATTTTGTTCTCGGTTAAAGTACCTGTCTTATCTGTGCATATCACCGTTGCCGAGCCTAACGTTTCAACCGAGTGAAGCCTTCTGACCAGTGCATTTTTCTTTAACATTCTCGAAACAGCCAGTGCAAGTGCAATAGTAACAGCTGCGGGAAGCCCCTCCGGAATTGCCGCAATAGCTATAGTAATTCCGGTCATAAGCATGGTAAAAACATTCTCACCGCGTATTATTCCGGCAGTTGTAACTATTACGCAAACCGCCATACAAATTACCGCAAGCACTTTTGACAGTGATTTCAGCTTAGCCTGCAAGGGTGTTTCGCCCGACTCTATTGAATGGAGCATACTCCCGACCTTACCCATCTGGGTATCCTTACCTGTGCTTGTAGCCTCTGCAACAGCATTGCCTCTGGTAACTACTCCTCCCATATACAGCATATACGGCAAATTCAATTCTGCAAAGAAGTTTTCATTATCCCTTGCTCTTTTTGAAACAGCTTTTGATTCGCCTGTTAAAACAGATTCATCACAGCTTAAATAATTCTGCTCTTTTATATATGCGTCACACGGTATTCTGTCGCCTGTTTCTACCTCAAAAACGTCTCCTATAACTATATCTTCAGATGGTATTTTTATAAGCCTTCCGTCACGGTAAACCTTAGCCGTCGGTGCCGCAAGCTTTTCTAATGACATAAGCGTTCGCTCTGTTCTGAATTCCTGAATAAATCCGATTATTGAATTAAGTGCAACTATAATTAATATTGTAAATGCGTCATATATCTCTCCTACCAATACAGATACAACTGTCGCACATAAGAGAATAATCACAAGAATATCCCTGAACTGATTTCCGAATATCTTTAAAACATTCGGCTTTTTTGGTTTCTCAAGCTGATTTTTGCCATATAGCTTTTGTCTTCTTTTAGCTTCGTCGCTGCTCAGCCCTATCATATTTTCCTTTTTTTCGATTTTGTTTTGCTCAAGTATATCAAGCATTTTAAACCTCCATCCTGCGTGATAAAATCACGCAAAGCCGTAAAAGTATATCCTTAAATTGTGTATGTTTTATACTATTCGGCTTGTACTTCAGTTATGCTTGAAATTTGTTTTTTACTTTACACATTGTCACTTTACTATATAAATAAGCGTCTGTTTATAAAAAATATTGATTTGTATTTTGATTAGTAGTATAATATAATTGTGTACTGCAATTAAACGACTGTATTTTTTTATAATACGGTCTTGCTATAAAACAGATTAAATAAAAAGGAGAAATGCTCTGAATGAGCATATTAATTTTATGCGTTTCAATACTTATGGAATAACCGATACGGGTAAATACAGAAAAAAGAATGAAGACGCTTTAATGGTTGGTGAAAAAATCTGCACAAACGGAGTTTTAGAAACCGAGATTGCTCCCCCGTTTTTTGCTGCTGTCTGCGACGGAGTAGGCGGAGAAAAATCAGGAGAGATAGCGGCGTCTCTGACTCTTGAAAAGCTGCTTATGACTACATATTCAAAAGTCACCGAGCTTAAAACACGAGTTTTCGGTATACACGACGAGCTTATTGAATACGGCAGAGAACATCCCGAATCATTTAATATGCAGACTACCCTCTGCCTTGTTGCTTTCGACGCTGACAATAACATCTCCTGTATAAACGTCGGTGACAGCAGAGCGTACTTATTAAAGTCTGGAAAGCTCAGACAAATTTCAACCGATCAGTCGCTAAGACAGTTTTTGAATGAGACGGGAAGATCCAAAATATTTGACAAGGAAAAAGATAAAATAAAGCATGTTATCATATCATCTTTGGGAAATGCAAGGCAATATCCTATGGTAGACCTTACAAATATTTCAGACAAACTAGAGCGTGGAGATATTTTGATGATTTGCTCAGACGGTGTTTACGATAAATTATCTGATAAGTATATAAAAGAAGTTCTCAGCTCTTCAAATGCCATAAGAACAAAAGCAGAAAATCTTATTGATAAAGCTATAGAAAACAAAAGCCGGGATAATCTTTCGGTTATACTTATTGAGGTTAAGGAGTAGCTTTAAAGCCTTCTTCTGATATTTACAGGTCTTTTTCATAAAAAGACTCGGTTATTTTCACAAGTAATAAATAATAAATTTTATAATGAATAAAATAAATTTGAATCGGAGATTAAAATGTTTGACAGTAAAGAAATTTCGGAATTTTGCAATAAATATGAGATATGTGACGCACACGCACATATTTTTCCTGAAAAGATCTCAAAAAAAGCAGTTTCGTCAATAGGAAGCTTTTACAGTATTCCTATGACCTGCAAAAACGGCATATCAGACGAGCTTATTGAATACGGAAGCAAAATCGGAGTTACCCACTATCTGGTTTGCTCTACAGCTACGGTTCCGCATCAGGTAGAAAGCATAAACAGCTTTATAATGAACGAGTGCAAACTTCACCCCGAATTTGTCGGTTTCGGAACTCTTCACCCTGATTATGAAAATATAGATGAAGAGGTAAATAGAATAATAAGTTCCGGCTTAAGAGGAATAAAGATACACCCTGATTTTCAGGAATTTTATATAGACGATGATAAAGCTGAAAAAATATACAAGGCAATTGAGGGAAAACTCCCTATTCTGATTCATATGGGAGACCCAAGATATGATTATTCACGCCCGAAAAGACTTGAAAGCGTAATAAAAGCGTTTCCGAATCTCGATGTATTTGCCGCTCACTTGGGCGGTTACGAGCGATGGGACGAGGCTGTAACCTGTCTTTTTGGGAAAAATGTACATTTTGATTCAAGCTCCTCGCTGGAATTTCTGTCAGTTGATTACGCAAGAGATATAATAAGAGGTTTTGGACCTGATAAGATATTTTTCGGAACCGATTTTCCTATGTGGGATCATTACAGTGAAATTCAACGGTTTATGAGGCTTAATCTGAGTGATGATGAGAACAAAAAGATTCTAAGCGGTAATTTTAAAAAGTATTTTAAACTATAATGTTTAATAATAAATAACAAAGGAGAAGATTGTTAAAATATGAATTTAGTACTTTGGAGTTTATGCTATATCGTACTTGCCGTATTGGTAGTGATCCTTTCGGTAAAGCTAGCCGATTACGTTGATCTGATCGACAAGAAAACAAACATCTCGGGAGCATTCATAGGCGGAGTTGTTCTTGCTGCTGTCACATCTCTTCCCGAACTGTTCACATCATTTTCGGCGGTTGTAATCGTTAAAAATCCCAGTCTGGTTATAGGAAACATTTTGGGAAGCAACCTTTTTAATATGACCATCTTCGGCATTGTAATGTTAATCTGGGCTAAAAAGTTCTCTAAAGCAACGGTAGGGAAAAGTCATTTTAAAATAACAATGTTTACTCTTTTTCTGTTTGCTCTTATGTTCTTAGCGGTTATACTGGGTATTGACTACAGCGTATTCAGCATAAGCATTTATTCTCTGATTATCATTATTACTTATATATTTTCAATCAGATTTATGGCAAATGACGAAAGCGATAACGATGAACAAACAAATAATCCTCTTACTATAAAACAAATAGCTGTCAGATTTGTCATACTGGCTGTTGTTCTGGTAAGTGTTTCAATTGCTATAACCTATGTTACTGACATTTTAGCAGAAGGATTTAATCTAGGTGCAACAATTGCAGGAGCACTGTTTCTGGGCATTGCAACAAGTCTTCCTGAGCTTACCTCTACATTTGCACTGGCTAAAAAGTCTAACTTTAACGCAGCAACAGGAAATATTCTCGGCAGCGGAGTGTTCAACTTTGCAATACTTGCAGTATCTGATATTCTTTACAGAGGCGGCTCGGTGTTTGATACTAAAGGTTCAGACTCGCTTGTCATATTCGGATTTATTGCAACAATTATTACAGGACTTTGCCTGTTTCTTAAAAACAAAAAGACAGATAAAAATACAAATTTCAGTTTGTTTTACAGAATTATGGGCATACTGATTGTGATTTGCTATGCTTTGTTTATAGCATTATCTTAGCGGGAGGAAGTTAATTTGGCTGAAAAAATTTATGACAACCGTGAACTTTCATGGCTAAAATTCAACCAACGGGTTTTAGACGAATCAAATGATAATTCGGTACCGCTGTTGGAAAGACTGTTTTTCTCATCAATATATTCGAGCAATCTCGACGAATTTTTTATGGTCAGGGTAGGCTCGCTTCACGACCAGATGCTTATTGACGACGATGACCTAGACGGAAAAACAAAAATGAAGCCGTCAGAACAACTCAATGCGATTTTCAAAAGAGTAGCTCAGTTAAATGTAAAGCACGACGAATATTTTGAAAAATTGTCGAACGAGCTTAAAGAAAACGGAATAAAGCATATGAGCGTAAAAGACCTCTCAAAAGAGGATAAAAATTTTGTAAACAGCTTTTTCAAATACGAGGTAAGCCCGTTTTTGTCTCCTCAGATAGTAAATAAAAGACATCCTTTCCCATTTATGAACGGCAAAGATGTATATGCAGTTGCACGCCTTTCGTCAAAGTCTAATATTTTGTTGGGAATTGTAAACACTTCCGGAGTGTTTTCAAGAGTTCTGTTTCTGCCGGGTAAAAAGAAAATAAGATATGTTTTGGTTGAAGATATAATTCTTCACAATCTGAATAAAATTTTCACCGATTATAAAATAGAGGAAAAAAGTCTTGTTCGTGTTACAAGAAACGCAGATATAGACGTAAAAGAGGCTCTGTTTGACCAGGAAATGGATTTCAGGGGTGCTATGTCCGAGCTTATAAAAAAAAGAAAAAGACTTTGTGCTGTCAGAATACAGCTTTCCAAAGAGCTTTCCGCTTCAACAGTTTCGGAGCTGTCATCCCGTCTTGACATACCAAAAAAGCAGTTTTTTGTGGAAAAAACGCCTCTTGATATGTCTTATGTATTCACAGTAAGGAACAAAGCAAAAGACCAGTCAAATTTGTTTTTTAACGAACAAATTCCGCAAAAGTCGCCTATGGTTGACGAGTCAAGTCCGATGATCGCTCAGATCGACAAAAAGGATATATTTCTGTCTTATCCATACGAAAGTATTAAGCCTTTTATCAGACTTTTACAGGAATCGGCTCACGACAAGAATGTTGTATCTATAAAAATCACATTATACCGTGTTGCTAAAGCAAGCAAAATCGTTGAGGCTTTGATAGACGCTGCCGAAAACGGGAAAGACGTTATGGTTTTAGTCGAACTTCGTGCAAGATTCGATGAAGAAAACAATATAGACTGGTCAAAACGTCTTGAAAAAGCCGGAGTTAAGGTAATATACGGTCCTGAAGATCTAAAGGTACATTCAAAGCTGCTGCTTATTACAAGAAAATACGGCAACAAGGCAAAATACACCGTTCAGGTGGGAACGGGAAACTACAACGAGAAAACAGCAGAGCTTTATGCCGACGTTTGTCTTATGACCTCTCATCAGGGAATAGCTGAAGACGCTGTAAATGTTTTCAATGCACTTGCAACAGATAATCTTGTTGAAACGGCAAATCATCTTCTTGTCGCTCCAAAGACGCTTCGCCCCAAGTTAATTGAAATGATGAACGGGGAAATACAAAAGGTCAAAGACGGTAAGCAGGCATACATAGGCATAAAGGCAAACTCGCTCACCGACAAAGTTCTTATTAAAAAGCTTATTGAATGTTCAAAAGCCGGAGTTGAAATTGAGCTTGTCATCAGGGGTATATGCTGTTTGATTCCGGGAATTGAAGGAGAAACAGAAAATATAAAAGTCGTATCCATAGTTGGCAGATACTTAGAGCACGCAAGATTTTATATTTTCGGAAAAAATGATGAACAAAAAATTTATATTTCCTCAGCAGACTTTATGACAAGAAATACAATCAGACGTGTAGAAGTTGCTGTTCCGATATATGAAAGCGGAATAAAAGCAAGGGTTTTCAGATATTTTAAAACTCAGGTCAACGACAACGTTAAGGGCAGGATTTTGCAGTCAAACGGTGTTTACAAAAAACAAAAACAGGACGACTTTGACACCATTGACGCTCAGCAGATATTCTTTGACGAGGCATATAAAAATGCACCGGCAACAGAGGCTGAACACTCAGATGAAAAAAATAAATTATCTATATTTAAACGTATCCTGTCGCTCTTTAGAAAGAAATAAAAATAACTCCTTTGGATTTTAATATCCAAGGGAGTTTTTTAATTTTTCCGATTATGCTGCTTCAGCTTCTAAAATTCTATTTTCTATATCCTTTCTGAATATCAGCTTAAACAGGATTCTAACAAACGGCTGAATGAAAAATACTTGTGTAAATAACGCAAACGGGAAATTAAAGCACATTAGTTTCAACCAGTTTGCAAGCAGTGTGAAAATGCTGAAACCGTTATAGTACGGATAATAAAGAAGTGCAGCAATAAAGCTCATTGAAGGACACATAATAACAACAGTCGCACAGATAACAGCAGTTTCAAAATGCATAGGGTTTGATTTCTGAGAATCTAACACCCTGCAAGCTAATTTGAACGAACAGGGGCTTCCAATAAATATTTCCAGTGAATAAGCTAAAATAAACTCTGTTATAACCACTGCCCATATAGGAAGATATCTGCCTAACATATAAACTCCTCCCTGATGATTGATAGCAGAAATAACGCTGCTTGTTCCGTTGACTGTCATAAGAATGTTTCCGTTTACCACATACAGACTGAAAAATACATAAGCATGAACCGTTATCACAACTGTTATAAAAGCGAAAACCATTCTCTGAAATTGATTTCTTGGCATAAATAATCTCCTTTCCTTTTTAGAACACAAAAAGACACACGAATACTTAAATATGCAAATCACAGAAGGCCCGTTCCGTAATCAGATTTACATACTATGAAGTATTACATGTGTCGTTGCGAACTGTATTTATTTATTGCAGATGTCTTTTGCATCGCTTAAAAATTATATCAAATTTTATGGTATTTGTCAATATCTAAGAAATTAATTTCTTGCTATAATCCAAAATCATTCTTTATCCTTCATACACAAAACCATAACTGCTTTCTGAGCGTGAAGTCTGTTTTCTGCTTCTTCAAATATCTCATCAGCGTGAGCCTCAAATACCTTTTCGGTTATTTCCTCTTCCCTATGTGCAGGCAGACAATGCTGAACCATAGCGTCAGGTTTTGCCTGAGCCATTATCTCGTCATTAATCTGATAACCCTTAAACGCAATCTTTCTCTTTTCGGTCTCTGCTTCTTCGCCCATTGATGTCCAGACGTCGGTAAACAAAACATCGCAGTCTTTTGCCGCCTCAATAGGCTTATCGGTCATAAAGAACTTATCACCATACTCTTTAGCAAATTCCAAAACCTGCTTGTCAGGCTGATAGTCGGCAGGGCAAGCAATAGACACACTCATTCCGACCTTTAAACAGCCGACAATAAGTGAGTTAGCCATATTGTTTCCATCGCCGATATAACCCATCTTCAGCCCCTCAAGACGTCCCTTGAACTCTCTGATAGTCATAAGGTCTGCAAGAACCTGACATGGGTGGCAGAAATCAGTAAGCCCGTTTATTACAGGAATTGAACCGAACTTAGCCAGATCCTCGACTTCTTTTTGCTCGAAGGTCCTAATCATAATTCCGTCAATATAGCGTGACAACACCCTTGCCGTATCCTGAACTGGCTCTCCCCTTCCTATCTGCAAATCGTTTGACGACAGAAACAGTGGATTTCCGCCGAGCTGATACATTCCCGTTTCAAATGAGACCCGTGTTCTGGTCGAGGCTTTCTGAAAAATCATACCCAGAGTTTTTCCTTTGAGCAAGTGATGCTCAATACCGTTTTTGTTTTCATACTTTAGCTGGTCAGCAAGATTTAAAATTTCAATAATTTCCTCTTTAGATAAATCAAGCATTTTAAGTAAATGTTTCATATTTATTTCCCCTTTATTAACTGTCTAAAATATTTTTAAGGATACTCAGACCCTTATTTATCTCATCTTTTGTAATATTAAGCGGAGGCAAAAGCCGCAGCTTTTCTTTAGCTGTCAAAACAAGCAATCCGTTGTCAAGACATTCCTTGCAGACATCTGCCGCAGTTTTGGTCTTTAGTCTTATACCAAGCATAAGACCTATGCCGTCTACTCCGTCAACTTCATTTATTTTACAAAGCTCCGTTTTAATGTAATCACCCTTTTGTGCGACTTCATCTAAAAATCCGTCGGCAAGCACCCTTTTTAATACAATATTGCCTCCTGCACAGCTTATCGGATTTCCTCCGAATGTCGAGCCGTGCATTCCCTTTGAAAGAACATCACAGCACTTCTCATTAGCCATACAAACACCTATCGGAACTCCGCCTGCCAACCCTTTGGCAAGAGTTACAATATCAGGCTTTATTCCGTAATGCTGACACGCCAAGAACTTTCCGGTTCTTCCCACGCCCGTCTGAACCTCGTCGCATATTGTGAGAATATCTCTCTTTTCACACTCGTCAGCGATTGCCTTTGCAAAATCCTTATCAAGCGGAATAACTCCGCCCTCGCCCTGAACGCACTCAAACATAACAGCGCAGACTGTATCCTTATTGTCATCTAATGCTTTTACAAGTGCGTCAATATCATTTGCAGGAGTGTTTATAAACCCCTCAACAAACGGAAAAAAATAATTGTGAAAGCTGTCCTGACCTGTTGCGGAAAGAGTACAGAGCGTTCTTCCGTGAAAGCTGTTTAAAAGGGTAATAATATTATGCCTGCCCTTGCCGTATTTATCAAAGCTGTATTTTCTCGCCAGCTTTATTGCACACTCGTTTGCTTCAGCACCCGAATTGCCGAAAAATATCTTTGAATACCCCGTTGATTCGGTAAGCGTCTGTGCGAAATCTGCCGAGACCTTTGTGTAATAGTAATTCGACGTATGCTGAATTGAATGTGCCTGCTTTGAAACAGCCTCCGCCCACTCGTTATCGCAAAAACCAAGACTGTTTGTTCCTATTCCCGAGCCGAAATCAATGTATTTTTTGCCGTTTTCATCAACGGCTGTACGCTCTTTTCCTCTGTCAAGAACAACATCAAAACGTCCGTATGTAGGCATTATATGCTCGTTGAATTTTTCTATAGTTGACATTTTCTGCTCCTTTATAACCTGATAAACTTATTAAATAAACTGCGTTCCTACGCCCTCACTTGAAAGTAATTCTATCAAAATCGAGTGCGGAACTCTGCCGTCTATTATGGAAGTCTTTTTAACTCCGCGCCTTACCGCCTCTACACAGCAGTCAATTTTCGGAATCATACCTCCGCTGATTATTCCTTTTTTCTTTAAGAATGCCACCTCTGAGACATTCACCTGCTTTATTAGAGTACTCTCATCATTCTTGTCCTCCAAAAGACCTGCTATATCCGTCATAAGAATAAGATTTTCTGCCCTCAGACAGCTTGCAATTCTCGCAGCAGCCGTGTCGGCATTTATGTTATATGCGTCTCCCTGCTCGCTTGTTGCGACAGTAGATATTACAGGTACAAAACCGCTGTTTAATGCGTCTATAATAGGACGTGTAGAAACCCTTTTTATCTCACCGACATAGCCTAAATCATTTTCGCTTTCAAGCTTTTCGGCAACTATCATTTCTCCGTCAATTCCGCAAAGACCAAGTGCCTTTCCGCCGTGCGTCTGAATGTTCTGAACAAGCTGTTTGTTGACCTTTCCTGCCAGAACCATCTGAACAACTTCCATTGTATCAGCGTCAGTATAGCGAAGTCCGTTTACAAACTTAGATTCGATCCCCACTCGGTCGAGCATTGTATTTATCTCAGGTCCTCCGCCGTGAACGAGAACTACCTTTATTCCCACTGCTCCGAGCAGTACAATATCGCTCATTACCGCCTCTTTAAGCGCCTCGTTGGTCATTGCGTTTCCGCCGTATTTAACAACAACGATTTTGTCATTGTACTTCTGCAAATAAGGGAGCGCATCCATAAGCACCTTTGTGCGGGTGTAATTTGAAATCTGTTCCATATTAATTTCTCCTATATAATTAAACTAAGACCTGTAATCTCCGTTTATTTTAACATAATCATATGTGAGGTCACAGCCCCATGCGGTGGCTTTGCCCTCTCCGTTACCGATATTTATATCTATGATTATTTCATCTTCAAGCAGAATTTCCTTTGCCTTTTCTTCCGAAAATGCGATCCCTGCTCCGTTTTCGCAAACGTGAATTTTACCCTTTGAGCTTCCAAGCGTTACCGACACGTTATTTATATCAAAATCAGCGTCTGCATAACCTATGGCGCAGAGTATTCTTCCCCAGTTAGCGTCTGCTCCGAACATAGCGCACTTAAACAGCGGTGAACATATAACGCTTTTTGCAACCGTTCTTGCTGTTTCAATATCTTTAGCTCCGGTTACATTACACTCAAGCAGCTTTGAAGCACCCTCACCGTCTGCGGCTAACATTCTTGTCATATTCATCATTACAGCATACAATGCTTGTTTGAAAGTTTCAAAATCTGCATTTTTGCCTGTTATCTTGTCATTTCCCGCAAGACCGTTCGCCATAACTGATACCATATCATTTGTCGAAGTATCACCATCAACAGAAAGGCAGTTGTAAGTAGTTTCAACGACCTCGCTTAGTGCCTTTTGAAGCATATCAACAGAGATATTAACATCTGTAGTTATAAAATTCAAGGTAGTCGCCATATTCGGGTGGATCATTCCGCTGCCCTTTGCCATACCTCCCAGACGGCAGGTCTTTCCGCTTATATCAAACTCGACTGCGACCTGCTTGTCTACTGTATCTGTAGTCATAATTGCATTTGCCGCCTTGTCGTTTCCCGTGTACGAAAGTCCATCAACAAGACTTTTCATACCGCTTTCAATCGGCTCTATCGGCAGAACCTGTCCAATAACTCCTGTTGAGGCAACCATGACCTCGTCGCTCGATATTCCAAGAGCATCGCTTGCAAGAGAACACATTCTCTCTGCCTTTTCCTCTCCGTCAGCGTTGCAGGTATTTGCGTTCTTTGAGTTTGCTATAACTGCTCTTGACTTTCCTCCTGTTTTTTCAAGATGCGTTTTTGTAACATAAATCGGCGCACCTTTTACCTTGTTTTGAGTGTAAACGCAGGCGGTATTGCAAAGCGTGTCGGAAACTATAAGTGCTAAGTCGTTTTTATTCTTATCAGAATTAAGTCCGCAATTTACACCGTTTGCCTTAAATCCCTTTGCGGCGCACACTCCGCCCCCTATAAATTTATCATTACCTTTTAGTATCATAAATATTGTCCTTTTTCTGTAAATCTCTATATCTAAAGTTATCTAAATTCTTTCCTGATAACAAGCTCAACCTGTGAACCTATACATTTATCGCCGTCAAAGTCAAGCCTTATAATAAACGGCATAAAATCCACAATTTTCTTAAAGCATTCAAAATCAAACTGCGGATAAAAGTAATTTAATATAGTACTCAACGCCGTTCCGTGAGTTACAATAACTATATTTTCATATCTATGTTCCAAAAGAACTTTTTTCAATGCGTTGATATTACGCTTACGAACTTCATTTAAACACTCACCGTCTTTTATATGATAATTAAAATCCGCCCATTGCTTTTGTATGTAATCAAAGAATCTTTCACCGTGCCAGCCTCCGGCATTTCGCTCTCTAAAATTCTCATCTGTATTAATTCCCATATCAAGCGTTTTTGCAAGGTCGCTAATAGTATCAATGCTTCTCTTATAAGGGCTTGACGCCATAAAATCAATGCCCTTGTTCTTTAAAACATTCGTAACCTCTAAAGAATCCCGAAGCCCCTCATCAGTCAGCGGTCTTGTTCTGTCATTATGAATGTTTCTGTCAGGCTCTGCATGGCGTACAAAATAAACTTTTGTCATTTTTGTCCTCATTTCGTTATTTATACACTTAAAACTCTATTCAAGCCCTGTTTTTTCATCAAGACCCAAAACTATATTCATACACTGTACCGCCGCACCGCTTGCTCCTTTTCCCAGATTATCAAGACGTGAGCAGAGCAAAACTCGCTCGTCATTTCCGCAGACAAAAATCTGCATATTGTTTGTTCCCTCAAGGGTATTTGCAGCTAAAAAGCCGTCAGACAAAGTTTCTGTTCCGCCTAATTCCATAACCCTGACAAAATGCTCGTTTTTGTAATGCTCGCTTAATGCTTTGTGTATGTCAGACGCTGTGTAATTGCCGTTCAAAAGCCTTGTTATTATCGGAACAGTAACCACCATTCCTGCATAGTAATCGTCAACTATAGGATTGAATACAGGCGGATAGTCAAGGCCACAGATTTTCTGCATTTCAGGCAAATGCTTGTGATTTTGCGTAAGAGCATACTGCCTCGGCGAATTGTATTCATAAGGCATTTCATCACCCTCGTAAACAGCTATCATTTTCTTGCCTGCACCTGAATATCCCGATACTGCGTGGCTGGTGACAGGATAATCACGCGGCAGAATTCCTGCGGTTATAAGAGGGTAAACCAGACTTATAAATCCGCTTGCATAACAGCCGGGAACAGCAATTCTGCTTGAGTTTTTTATCTTCTCTCTGTGTTCTAAAGATAACTCGGGAAAACCGTATGCCCAGTCAGGGTTCGTCCTGTGAGCAGTAGATGCGTCTATTATCTTTGTGTGGTCGTTATTTTTGTCAATCAGCGATACAGACTCTATTGCCGCTTTATCAGGCAGACACAGAAAAGTAATATCCGACTCATTTATAAATTTAGCACGCTCATTTTTATCCTTGCGTTTATCCTCATCTATGAGCATAATTTCAAGGTCGTTTCTGTTTTTAAACCTGTCAAAGATTTTAAGACCTGTCGTACCTTCTTTTCCATCAATAAAGATTTTTGTTTTCATATATATTGCCTTTCGATTTTACTTATCAAGTTCTCTCAAAACATACTCTATCTGAGCTTTTACGCTCTCGGGTGCAGGTCCTCCTGCCGACTTTCTCTGCATCACACAGGTATCCAAAGAAATAGCTTTATAGACATCTTCATCAAAGCTATCACTCAGCTTTTTATACTCGTTTATCGGCAGTGTTTCTAAAGTAACTCCGAGCTCTATACATCTTGCAACTAAAGTTCCCGTTATTTTATAAGCGTCTCTGAAAGGCATACCCTTTTTAACAAGATAGTCTGCACAGTCGGTCGCATTTATGAAACCCTTAGCCGCTGCGTTTCTCATATTCTCTTTTATAACCGTCATTGTAGACAGCATTGGTATAAATGTGTTTATGCACAGCTTCACCGTATCTACAGCGTCAAATATAGCCTCCTTATCCTCCTGCATATCCTTGTCATAAGCAAGCGACAGGTTTTTCATCATAGAAAGCAAAGTATTCAAATCACCGTAAACACGGGCGGTTTTGCCCCTGATAAGCTCAGTAACGTCGGGGTTTTTCTTCTGCGGCATTATTGAAGAGCCTGTTGCGTAAGCATCGTCAAGCTCTACAAA
This sequence comes from uncultured Clostridia bacterium, assembly GCA_947589185.1. Taxonomy (GTDB): domain Bacteria; phylum Bacillota; class Clostridia; order Oscillospirales; family Ruminococcaceae; genus UMGS1601. The sequence continues at coordinate 19,273 of CANQCK010000009.1, forward strand.
TTTAAACTCCCACGAACACCATAAAATAATCTCCTCTGAAAAGCGAGACAAATGCATCATAAGTATTGAAATAGCACTCGCAAGCTCAATGCAGAAATCCCTGTCAGAAACTCCGTCAAGCGAGTTTTGAGTAATCCCGTCAAAGCCTAAAAGCTCACAAACTCTCTGCCTGTCTATCTTGTAGGTAGTACCTGCTAAAGCACCGCTTCCTAAAGGCATTTGGTTCATTCTCTTATAGGTATCGTCAAGCCTGCCTATATCACGCAGGAGCATATTTGCATATGCCATAAGATGATGAGCAAAGGTTATCGGCTGTGCTCTCTGAAGATGAGTATACCCCGGCATAACAGTTTCAAGATGCTCTTTTGCCATATCGGTTATGGCTCTTATCAGCCCGACAGTTATCTCTCTTATCTCTTTTATCTCATCTAAAAGATACATCCTTATATCAAGTGCAACCTGATCGTTTCTTGAACGTGCAGTGTGAAGCCTTTTCCCTGCGTCGCCGACACGCTTAGTCAGTTCCGCCTCAATAAACATATGAATATCCTCAGCGTTCGGGTCAAACTCCAAAACTCCGTTATCAATATCGGCTAAAATGCCTTTCAGCCCGTCTATAATGACCTCGCTCTCGCTTTTGTCGATTATTCCGCACTCGCCTAGCATTGTTGCGTGGGCAATAGAACCCTTTATATCGTGACGGTACATTCTGGCGTCAAATTTTATAGACGAATTGAAATCATTTACACGCTCGTCAATATCTTTTGAAAAACGTCCTGCCCACATAGGCATAGTAAATCTCTCCTTTAGAAAATTGCTTAAATTTAAACTCCCTATAAAAACCTATAAGGGCAGCAAAAATGCCACCCCTTTTAATTATATAATTGATAGTTGACAATGGACAATTATTTCAAATTTAACTTTGTAGTCTTAACAATAGAAATCAGAATTTTAATAATTTCTATGCAATCCTTGTATATATTTTCAAATTGAGAAAATGTAATATATTTAGTTTCTTTTAGCAACCTTAACCAATAATCAGTTTCATATGCTTCTTTGAGAGCAATGTTTACCTTTGACAAAAAGTCTTTTTTACTTTGTGCCTGCTGAGCCTCAACAACATTAGCACCTATACTAGTTCCACTTTTAAGAATTTGATTAGAAAGAACATATTCCTTCTTTTCGTTATGCAAATAGTTACATAGTTTAACTATTCTAACCGCAAAATAGAAACTCTTATTTTCAATTAAATTATCCATTGTCCATTTCTCATTGTCCATTACTTTCTTTTTTGGTCCAACTTAGCCTTAACCTTAATAGGAAGTCCGAACAGATTGATAAAGCCTGCACTGTCAGCCTGATTGTAAACATTATCCTCGTCGAAGGTTGCGACCTCTTCGTCATACAATGTGTACGGTGACGTAACGCCTGCATTGATAATATTTCCCTTATATAGTTTTAACTTAACATCGCCTGTTACGGTTTTCTGCGTCTCGGTAACAAATGCAGAAAGTGCCTCTCTAAGAGGTGTGTACCACTGGCCGTTATAAACAATGTCAGCGAATTTTATACCGATATACTGCTTCATTCTTGCAGTTTCTTTGTCTATAGTGATAGTCTCCAAAACATCGTGAGCATGATAAAGAATCGTTCCGCCCGGAGTTTCATATACACCTCTTGACTTCATTCCGACCAAACGGTTTTCAACTAAATCAGCAAGACCGATACCGTTTTCTCCGCCCAGCTTGTTTAGCGTTTTGACAATGTCAACACCCTTCATTTCTTTTCCGTCAATAGCAGTAGGAATACCCTTCTCAAAGTGAATCGTCACATAAGTAGGCTTATCAGGTGCCTGAAGCGGGGAAACTCCCATCTCTAAGAAGCCTTCCTTTTCATACTGTGGCTCGTTTGCAGGGTCCTCTAGGTCAAGACCTTCGTGTGAAAGATGCCATAGGTTCTTATCCTTTGAATAGTTTGTCTCTCTGTTTATTTTAAGAGGTATATTATGTGCCTCTGCATATTCTATCTCCTGCTCACGGGACTTCAGATCCCAAATTCTCCAAGGTGCGATAATCTCCATATCAGGAGCAAAAGCTTTTATAGCAAGCTCAAATCTGACCTGGTCATTGCCCTTTCCTGTACAGCCGTGACAAATAGCGTCAGCACCCTCTTTTATTGCAATTTCTGCAATTCTCTTTGCAATGATAGGTCTTGCAAATGAAGTTCCGAGCAAGTATCTGTTTTCATAAACAGCTCCTGCCTGAACAGTCGGGAATACATAATCCTCTACAAATTCATCGTTCAGATCCTCAATATAAAGCTTAGACGCACCCGTCTTTATAGCTTTTTCCTCAAGACCGTCTAACTCTGTTCCCTGTCCGACGTCGCCGGATACTGCAATAACCTCGCAGTTGTTGTAATTTTCCTTTAACCACGCAATAATTATAGATGTGTCAAGTCCGCCCGAATAAGCTAAAACTACCTTTTTAATTTCTTTTGCCATAATATTATCCTCCAATAAATTTTTATGCTTGTGTTAATTATACACAAAAGTTTGGTAATGTCAAGTGTTTTATGCAAATTTTTTATGATTTTTTGCATATTTATCAGTTATATGCATAAATTTTGCATATATACACGAATATTATGTATATTTATTCATTATGCTTTTGAAATTTTTCCTTTTGCTTTCTTTTTGCTTTTATATTCAATACTACTGCAATAACTCCCAGAACAATAGCTGCCCATGTAAATAAATCATATTTGAATGAAACTATGATAGCAATAATAGTGAGAACATCAAATGAAATCGCTGTGACTGCCAGCTTGTTCTGAACTTTCTTCATAATAAATCTCCGTTCTGAATATTTTCTATATATAAACATCTATACAATGAAACTGAAGTTTTTTCAATTAATGGCTATTTTATCATATTTTCATCACTTTGTCTATATATAAATAGCTTTATAATATAATAATCAAGGTGATATTTATACCTTGAAAATCATATCTTAATGATATATAATATTAGAGGTTAGATAAAGAAAAAGTCTCGAATCTTAATATCTGGTAGGGGGAAATATTATGGCACTTAAAGAAATTGACATCAAATCATTGGAGAATCTCAATCCTTTTGCAAAGATTGCAGACGACTGGTTCTTGGTTACCGCTGGAGATGAGAGCGGATACAATATGATGACCGCTTCATGGGGAAGTATCGGAACAATGTGGGGAAAAAGCGTTGCTGTTACAGTTATACGGCCGCAGAGGTATACTAAAGAATTTGTTGATAAAAACGACTATTTTTCTATATCATTTTTAAAAGACGGCAATAAAGACAAGCTAAACTTTTGCGGTACAAAAAGCGGAAGAGATTTCGATAAAGCAAAAGAAACAGGACTCACTCCGATATTTATAGACAACACTGCTTCTTTTGAGCAGGCAGAGCTGATTCTTATATGCAGAAAAGTATTTGCACAGGATATTGACCCTGAGTGTTTTCTTGATAAAACGCTTATTAACAGATGGTATCCTGAAAAAGACTTTCACACAGCTTATGTGGGAGAAGTGGTTAAAGCTTATCTTAATGTTTGATATGATTTGACAGAAATAAATAGAAATTATTTAATAAAAGGTTTGTATTTTTCAAATTTCAGTTGTATAGAAAATCAAAAAACAGAATTAAATTTGCTTTTTTAGTATTGTAATTAATGTAATATTGATGTATAATATATTTAAACTATACGTGTAGAATTACAGATAAAAAGCAGATATAAATTTTAAGAAAGGAAAATACAGATGAGCAAAGATTTTGATAGAGATGATAACAGCAAAATATCCTCAGATTATGATGTTGAAAAAATAATTGCCGAAGTAAACAAAACGACAAAGCAAAATAAAGACGCTTATTCAACGGCTTTAAAAACGGCTAACGCTTCGCAAAACGAATCTCCATATAGTTCTGACCGCAAATCAAAGACTGATATTATAAACCAGATCAATAAAAGTCTTGAAAACAGCGAAGCTGATTTCGATAAAACTAATCAAAGAAAAAATAATTCAAGTCAAAACAACAATTTTTCCGGTAATGCTACTGCCGGTTTGCAAAGAGAAATCGAACGGGATACAAGATATAACGAGCTTAGAAATATAAAAGTTAACAGCCATAAAGGCAGAAATGCCGTTTTGTTTGTGTTCGGGCTTGTGATAATTCTTTTGATCGGAGCATACATCGTCGGATATATGATGACAAAGGACAGCTTTCTTCCTAACACATTTGTAAACGGAACTTCGATCGGAGGAATGAACGTAAGCGAAGCTACAGAGTCTGTTCATAACAATAAAGCCGTTGACAAACTTGTTTTAGAAAAGCTGAATGGTGAAACTATTACCATTGATTATTCTAAAATTGATTATACATACTCTACTGCTGATGAACTTGATAATATAATGAATCAGGAAAACAAGACGTTATGGTTTGTAAATCTATTAAAAAAGTCTGATTTTACAATTTCAATGAAAGGCTCATATTCAGAGGATAAGCTCAAAGACGTTATAGAAAATGCGAGCTTTGGCGTCACTCCGTCAAAAAACGCTAAAATTGTAATGAAAGATGACGGTTTTGTTATAGAACCTGAGGTTCAGGGAGATATAGTTGACACTGAAAAAGTCTTTGCAGCTGCAAAAGAGGCTGTAAACAACGGAACTGAAAAAATCAATCTGCTTGATGCAGACTGTTATAAAAAACCGACCGTAGTTTCAAGCGATCTTCAGGAAAGGCTGGAGGATCTTAACAAGGTTTTTAATTTAGAGGTCAAATTGGATTTTGATTACACAACTGAAAATTTGACCTATGATGTATTCAAAAATTGGGTTACGATCAAAAAAGACGGAAGCTATACGATAGATCAGGAGTCCGTCTGGGAATGGGTAAATTCGATAAGAAGTAAATATGACACACTTAACAAAACAAGAAAATTCAAGTCAACTCTTCAGGGCACTGTAAAAATCAAAGCCCAAAGAGGTGCCGACGGAAGGTTTGACGGTATTTTCGGGTATTTTCTTGACGCAGATAAAACTGCCGAAGCAATATGCAAGGCTCTTAAAAAGGGTGAAAATACAACTATTGACCCAATTTACTGGACGAACGGCGGATATACATATGATACACAAGGAAAAGTTAAGCGTTCTGCAAATGACGAAAAAAAGGTTATAAACGACATTTCACAGCTTAATACATATATAGAAGTCGACCTTACAAATCAAACGCTCTGGTATTATAAAAACGGCAAGGTAAAACATAAATGCGGAGTCGTTTCGGGAAAGCCCACCAAAGAGAGAATGACCTACCCTGGAATTTATCAGCTTTGGATGAAGGAAAGAAACAAAACTATGAAGGGCAGAACCTCAGAGGGTTCGTATGAATCTAACTGCTCTTACTGGAACTATATAAGTCAAAACAGCATAGGTATTCACGACGCTACATGGCAGTCTTCCTTTGGAGGAGACAGATATAAATACTACGGTTCTCACGGCTGTGTAGGTATTTCACTAAGCGACGCTCAGTATATTTATGAAAATGTACCCTTAGGTACTGTTGTTATAATGTTCTATTAATAGAATAAGGCTTCTGCATTATGTTATGCACCCCAAAAGTTAGACACTTATTGAGGTGCATAATTTTTATGGGTAAAACAGTATGAAATAACAAAGTATATAGTGCAGAATTTAAAATAAGTGTTATGATTGATATGTGGGAACGCAAATTCTTGGAAGAAGGAGCCTAAGGTCTAATGAAAAAAGACAATAAAGCTAAAAGGAAAGAGTTCAGTACAATACCGAACTCTTTCTCAAACAATTAATATTATTTTTGTCTAAACCTTGAGATTCACATGCCAACCGTTCTTATATTTTATCCTAATTTATTTTCTCACTTAGTCTTTTTCTTAACAACCTTGCTCCACTTACCGTAACTTGTATTGCCTTTTACAGTCTTATAGGCTCTGACTTTTACATAGTACTTTTTCTTTGATTTCAACCTCTTTAATGTTACCTTGTTTTTCTTTACCTTAACCGTTTTCTTGCCTTTTGTGAATTTATTATTTTTAGCATACATTACTTCATAACCTGTTGCTCCGCTGACCTTTTTCCACTTTACATTCAGTTTCTTTTTCTTAGCGGTCAGCTTAACTGCTTTTACTTTGGCGGGTTTTGGGGCGGTTACTTTGGTTGTGCTTGGGGTTGTCTTTGCCTTGTTTACCGGGTTGACGGTTTGATTTGGTTTGGTTGAGTTGTTATTTGGTTTATTGCTTTGATTATTGTTTGGGTTTTGAGTTGGAGGTTGCTTAGGAGGCTTTACATCTGAACCTGATAATAGCTCATATTCAAAATCGTTCTCTATTGCATATTGTTCACCTGCTGTGCCTGCATAACAATATATTTTAAAATTACTTAACTTGTAAAATCCAGCAAAATCAAAAACATATCCAAACGCACGTTCACCTATAAGTATTACTCTTTCTGGTATAGTTACGCTTATTAAAGAACCACAACAAAATGCATTATAACCAATACTTGTTACACTGTTAGGTATTGTTATATTTGTTATACTATCACAATACATAAATGCACAATTTCCAATATCTCTTACATTATTTCCTATTGTTACATTTGATAAATTAGTACAAGATTCAAACGCATATTCTCCAATACTTGTTACACTGTTAGGTATTGTTACACTTGATAAACTCGTACATTCATTAAATGCATACTCTCCAATATATATTACATTATTTCCTATTGTTACATTTGTTAAATTATTGCAAGAAAGAAATGCATCGTTTCCAATACTTATCACGCTATTTGGTATTGTATATATTGTTTGTATTTTACCTCTTGGATATTGTATCAGTTCTGTTTGTTCATAATTAAACAAAACACCGTCTTGAGATGAATAATACTCATTACTTGGATCAACATTTATTTCTAATAAACTATCACATCGAATAAACGCATAAACTCCAATACTTGTAACGCTATTTCCTATTTTAACACTTATTAAACTTTTACAATCACTAAACGCACCATCTCCAACACTTGTTACGCTGTCTGGAATCATTATGCTTGTTAAATTATGGCAATACTGAAATGCATTAACTCCAATATTCGCTACACTATTTCCTATAGTTACACTAATTAAATTCCCACAATTCCAAAATGCACTGTCCTCAATCTTTATTACGCTATTTGGTATTATATAATCTGTTTGTGTTTTACCTGATAGATATTTAATAAGCTCTGTTTTATCAATATTAAATAAAACTCCATCTTCAGATGAATAGTAATTATTATTAGCATCAACATTTATTTCTGTTAAACTTTCACAACCACCAAACGCATTATATCCAATACTTGTTACACTGTCTGGTATTATTACGCTTGTTAAACTGTCACAACCATAAAACGCCCAATCACCAATGCTTGTTACGCTGTTTGATATTGTTACACTTGTTAAACCGCCACAATTAGTAAACGCATTATCCCCAATGCTTTTTACACTATTTGGTATTGTTACGCTTGTTAAGCTATTACAATAATCAAATGCATTATTTCCGATGTTTATTATACTATCGGGTATTGTTACGCTCATTAAATAGTTACAATCATCAAAAGCATAAGCTCCAATGCTTGTTACTCCACTTTGAATTTCAACTTTTGTAATATATTCATGATAATTATACCAATAGGAATAAACATAATCATCAAAGTTATCCATATCACCTGTTCCCGAAATCGTGAGTATACCTGTGTTTGTATCAAGCGACCATGTAACATTATCAACATTATCACCACACGAACCACTGTATGTCTCCGCTGAAGCCGTCACCGCCGGCAAAACCCCTGCCAAACTAACTGCCATTACCAATACTGTCAATAAATTTAGTAATCTTTTTGTCATAATAGACCTCCCTAAAAATATTTATTTTTTACTATTCATATTCATAAATAGTAAAACAATAATAGTATTGTAACCTGTTTCAGGTTAAATGTCAATACCCTGTTTCAGGTTATAATATAATTATTCCGAGGTGAGGAATATGTATAAAAGAATACGTGATTTACGTGAGGATCACGACCTCACACAGAAGCAAATTGCGGAAATTCTCAATATGTCACAGACGGGATATTCCAAGTATGAAACAGGCGAAAATGATTTGCCGACAGTAGTTTTGATAAAGCTCGCAGAATATTACAATACAAGTATTGATTATCTTTTAAACAGAACCAATGTTTTAAAGCCTTATCCAAAAATAAAAGCAGAAAACAAAACGGCTGACACAGAATAATGTGCCAGCCATTTTATTATACTTATCTTATAATAATATCGTCTCTCTTAGGTCCGTTTGAAATCATCTTTATCGGATAACCTATATGCTCCTCGCAGAACTCTATATACTTCCTGCAATTTTCAGGCAAATCTGAGTAATTCTTAATGCCTCTTATGTCACATTTCCAGCCGTCGAGAACCTCATAAACGGGCTTAGCCTTTTCAAGCTTAGTTGTCACAGGGAAGTCGGTCGTAACCTCGCCGTCTATCTCATATCCAACGCAGACAGGGATTTTATCAAGATACCCCAAAACGTCAAGAACAGTGAACGCTACCTCAGTTGTTCCCTGAAGCCGACAGCCGTACTTTGATGCTACACAGTCAAACCAGCCCATACGTCTCGGACGCCCTGTTGTTGCTCCGTACTCTCCGCCGTCGCCGCCTCTGCGTCTTAACTCGTCAGCCTCCTCGCCGAAAATCTCAGAAACAAACGCTCCTGCTCCGACTGCCGAAGAATACGCCTTGCAAACGGTTACGATTCCCTTGATCTCATAAGGAGGTATCCCTGCCCCGATAGCTCCGTAAGCCGCTAACGTCGAGCTCGAAGTAACCATAGGATAAATGCCGTGATCTGGGTCTTTCAGTGTTCCGAGCTGACCCTCAAGCAGAATATCTTTACCCTCTTTAATAGCGTTTGCAAGATAAAGCGAAACGTCACAGACATAAGGCTCAACCATTTTTTTGTATTCCATTAAAGTGTTGAAAAGTTCATCTATATCAAGCGAAGGCTTGTGGTATAGGTGTTCAAGAATAACATTCTTCTGCGGAGCGATTCTCTCTAAATGAGCCCTTAATGCTTTCTCGTCAAAAAGCTCCTGAACCTGAAAGCCCAGCTTTGCGTATTTATCTGAATAGAAAGGTGCAATTCCCGATTTTGTAGACCCGAAACTTGACTTGCCCAGCCTTTCCTCCTCGTATTCGTCGAATAAAATATGGTACGGCATAACCATCTGCGCTCTGTCAGACACAAGAATTTTAGGTCTGGGAACGCCCTGACTTACTATCTGCTCTATCTCATTGAAAAGTACCGGTATATTAAGTGCAACTCCATTGCCGATAATGTTTGTGGTATGGTCATAAAAAACGCCCGACGGCAGCGTATGTAATGCAAACTTTCCGTAATCATTTACAATAGTATGTCCTGCATTTGCACCGCCCTGAAACCTGATTACAATATCAGATTCTCTTGCCAACATATCGGTAATCTTTCCCTTACCTTCGTCTCCCCAGTTAGCACCAACGATTGCATTTACCATAAATATTTCCTCCAGAATGTAAACATTGAATTTGTATATTCCGTTTTTAGAAAACACACTGTATAGTATATCACAAATACAGGTTTTTGAAAAGGGTAAATATACAAGTTCATAATATTTTAATAATAAACACCAATTCTTTTACTTATACGCAAAAAGCAGACGCTTTTACACATCTGCTCTTTAAACTATATTATTCATTGTTTTTTACGATTTCTCTCGGGCTCGTTCTGCCGATAATGGTAAACGGCATTATCAGCGATATTATGAAATTAAACAAAAGTACCGCACAGCAGGAAAGTATCTGCCATTTTCCAATGGTTATTACCGTTCCTCTCAAAAGCTCAAAATGAATCGCTGTGAAAATCAACGCCCCTGTAAGTATAACTGCAATCAATGTGGTCAGCAAGGTCGTGCATACGCTTATTAATGCACATTGCTTCCAGCGTGAACCGCATATGTAGAGTATTCCATAGCTTCTGAGCTGCTTTTTCGTGTTTATCGCAGTTAGGCAGATCGATGAAATCGCAAGAAAAATCAGAATCGAAATAATCATTGGAACAATAGTGAATGCCTGATCCTTTGCTTCCCGAAGACTCTTTCTGTTTACAGTTTCAAGGCTGTATACCTGACCGTATTCTGCTATCTTTTCCTTAGCTTCTGATAACTCTTCCTTTGTCGTGTCGTTGTCAAAGGTTATAAATGATGTTCCTGAAGTCCAGGTTTGATAATTCTTATCATCAAGCTCATTTTTAATAATGATTAGAAACGGTTCATCTTCATCAGCTGAATTGTATGGATAGAATTGTGCAGAAATCGTTTCAAAGTCTGTTGTTAGCTTTTCTTCTCCTGCAACCGCTGTGTTAGATTGGTAAAATAAATTTTCTCCGTCTTCAATTTCACCAACTATTTTTATGGTTATTGGATTTTCAGTCTTATCAGTAAAAGTTACATTATTCTTATCAGGATAAGTCGTGTTAATAACGCTTCCTGTCGTATAACCTAATTTGTTCTTTGTGATGACTGCATAAATCTCGTTTTTGTTATCGCTTAATGTTATATCGCTTAACCATTGTCCGCTCTTCATTAACGGCTTGTGAGCATTAATTATTGCCTTGTCAATCGTTATGGCGTTTAAAAATTCGCTGTCTTCTGATTTGCCGGTTGAATTTTTTATCTCAAAAAATTCCCGACCGTTTGAGTATACTTTATCAATCTTATCTGAAAAAGAGTATAGTTGGTCGTTTAAGATAACTTCCCCTTCATCGTTAAATAATAAATTTGCCATAAAACCTTTTGATGTAAGTATATTCCTCATAGGCATATAGTATTTCAGCGTCGACTGCAAAGACGAAACTAACAATATAATCAAAAACAGAACCAGTATCAGTTGTATTAAGTTAAAAAAAGTATAGGCTTTATTTTTTCTTATCTCTTTAAAGCTTAATTTGAAAATCATATTGTTTCACCGCCCTTTAATAGCGAAATAGGGGTCTTTTTAATATGTCTGTAAATCAGGATATTAAGTATTATGTATATTACTAAAATATACAGCAAAAATGTTATACAATAATTTTTAAGGCTGTATACAACATACGCATATTCATAGTGGGATAAAACAATATCTTTAATAAATATATCAAAAACACAAGTACTGAATATGAATAAAATAATTGATATTATCATTGTTTCAAGAACATACAGTCTTCTGACTTTATTAATAGTTGCTCCTGTTATTCTTAAAATAGCAAGCTCTTTCCGTCTTGTCATTAAAACATATTTGAATAAAAGTATCAGGTTTATTGATACCAATATAGCTACCACTATTGCAATAATCAGGTTTGTGTTATAAAATCTTTCCTGCTCTGCGTCTGAAACAGCAATATTAGGCAGTTCAACCTGCCTGTCTGAAAAATATTTTAAATATAACTGCTTGATTTGTGCAAATTCATTTTTTGTCAATGGTGTATTAAGCTTAAAGGTCAATGAATCAATAATAAATAAATTATCATCAATAGCTTCAAATGGAACATCAATACAACCAAGATTTTGAAATTCTCCGATAACCTCATATTTTGTATTATTTATTGTTAAATAATATTTCTTATTCTTTTTATTATATTTTAATTTTCCGTCAAACAATGGATTTTGTTTAATTGAATCTATATCAGCTACGCAAACTTTTTTATCACTAATATATTCTTCTTCTGTAAACCATCTGCCGCTTTTCCACCAGCCGTCCGATTTAAGTTCTTCATATTCACTAGAGGCTGTTGGTATACCGTTTTTTAAATTATATCCAAAATTTATGTATGTTTGATGTGCTTCAACTTTATTTTCGTCAAACTCTTCGTCCGGAAATACAATAGAATCTAAATCAAATGTACAATCTGTGCCAAAGCCGTCTAATTTATCAGGTAAGCAATTTAATAAATCACGATAAAATGCTTTAACTGTTCCTGCCCTTAATGGGTTATCCTCTGAATTTTTATAAGATAGTTGATATAATAAATAGCTTGGATCATCTTTGTCGTATTCCTCGCCTGTTCTTTCATCAAATAAACCTTCGGGCTTCTTTTGATTCTGTATTTTGCTTTCACTGTAGTTTTGATAAACCCCCATTGAGAAAAACAGAATCAATACTGCTGAAATCTGGCACAACAAAAACAGACTGAAAATCAGTCTGTTTTTTGTTGAAAATTGTTTTAAATTGCCCAGTAGAATCATTTATATCCCTGCTTTAAAATGTTATATATATAAAATATAACACGAATAAAAATGCAAGTAAAGTTAAATATATGCAAAAGCGATAATTTTGTATAATTATACAAAAGTGCAAGACTTTATTTGTTTACTATAACAGATAAAAATTATATTTAAAAAGTATCCATTTGACATTACACATTAAAAAATATAAAATAAAGCTAGATAAAGGAGTAAAAAAATGACCAACATAAAACTTATATTCACAGGCGGAACAATAGCCTCAGTTGCGACGAAAAACGGTATTCTCCCCAGCCTTTCGGAGGAAAAGCCTATGCTTTTAGGCAGATTTGAACGTGATTACAGCGATTTAAAAAAGGAAGTTCAATTTGAATGTACTTTTTTGATGAACAAGCTGTCTGAAAATATGGAGCTTTCAGACTGGGAACAAATTTTGCAATATCTCAAGTCAAACAGCTTTGATAAATTCGATGGTATCATAATAGCTTACGGAACAGATACTCTCGGATTTTTTGCAAATATGCTTTCAGTTTTTGAGAATGACTTGCCACCTGTTTATATAGTATCAAGCGACAAGGTATTAAGCGATAATTCGGCAAACGGAGCAGAAAACTTCGCCTGTGCCGTTAATGAAATCATGAACGGAAAAACCGAACACGGGGTGTTTGTTCCCTACCGAAACGGCGACGGCAAAATGACTGTTCATAATGGTTATCAAATTACCCAGTCGGGCATTTTATCAAATGATTTTTATTCTTTAGATTCAAACCCTCCTGAGCATAAAAGCCTTAAAAAATTCAGCGGATTTAAAAAAGGCGTTATGCTTTTAAACAGCTATGTGGGAATGGACTTATCTGTTATTGATTTTTCAAATATAAGCACAGTAATAGTCACCGCATATCACGGCGGAACAACAAATGAAAAAGAGCTTATTGATTTGGTTGAACGCAGTTCAATAAAAGTATTGCTTGCATCGGTAAACTATAATGAAAATGAAAACAAATACGCGTCTACTGTGAGATTACAGAATCACGGAGTTAAAATAATTTACAAAAAGACCGTTGAAACCGCCTATGCTGAAGAACTTTGCAGTCTAATATAATGTTAAAAAAAGAGCAATTCTCTTAAACAGAGAACTGCTCTCAGACTGTTGAAAAAGGTTCTGCATAATCGAATAAAAGTTTTCGGTCAAGCCTTTTTCAAAAGGCTTGCGGGTCAAGGGCAGAGCCCTGTCGCTGACGAGCCGTCAGCGAAATGCTTTACGGAGTACGCTCCGCATAGGGTGAATTTAAAAATAGTCCAGTGGACTATTTTTAAAGAGGGGCATGCCCTGCAAGAGAGGGCTGCCCCTAAAACAGATATTTTCTATACCAAAAGAGCAATTCTCTTAAACAGAGAACTGCTCTTAAATTATTTAAGATAAAATATTATTTGAATTCTTTAATTTTCTTATTCATTTCTTTAAGCTCAGAATCTATAGTACCTGTATATGAATTTTTCAAAGCCGTCCATGTTTTCTGAGCTCCGCTGTCATCTGGCTTATAAATATCCTCATACAACGCTCCAATCGGTGCACGTTTTCCATTTGCCGAATCATCTTCTGCAAGAGTAGACGAAATTCCGTAACCGAAATCGAAAATCTGCTTATACTCGCTTGAGCTTGCGTCCTGAAGCACCTGATACATTTCTTCGTCCCAACCCGGATTTGCAACAAAGAATTTCTCTTTACCTGTTTCTTTATATGTTTCGTCCAGTGTAGCAACTCTTGCACACTCATACCAGCACTTAACTGCTTCCTTAGCGGTTGAGCCCTTTACCCACATATATGCAAGCATATCAGAACTCATATACTTTCCGTCGCTTTGAGGATCAGGCGGAATCGGAACGACCTTCCAGTTATCCTCTGCTGTAGGTCCGTTAGTTCCAGTCATTGCCCAAGGTCCCATATTGTAGAATAATGTATTTCCTGATTCAAAGCAGCTCTTTGCCGATCCGTACCAGTTAAGATCAACCAGTCCCTCTTTACCGATTGTGTAAAGAAGTTCTTCTGCTCTTTCGATTGCGGGGCTGTTTACATTATTCTTAAACTCGCCGTCTTCATAAGTAACCATAGTCTGACCTGTTTGCTGAACAAGCTGAGGTGCAAACCAACCGGCAATACCGTATCTTTCCTCTTGACCTTTATTATTCTGCTTGAAATTAGACATTATTTCATACCATGTATCATAGTTCCACTCGCCCTTGGTATAAAGCTCATAAGGATCGTCTAAACCTTCGTTATCAATAATATCCTTATCATACATCATAAGAGTTCCTACGCTGAAGCTTATAGGAGCAACATAATGCTTGCCCTTCAGTGAGAACTGATCTGCCGTAAGCTTAACATCTTTCCACAAATCAGAGTTAAAATCTACAATATCATCAACCGGCTGATACATTCCTGTAACTACATGAGACGGAAATGCGATCCACTCATATTTGAATATGTCAGGAACATCTTTTCCCGATGTAATAGCTGTAGCCAGCTTATCATATTTCTCTGCGTCATTGACCATTGTCCATTTCACCGAGCCGCCCTTCTTATTGAACAATGTCATTTCAACAGTTTTTTCATCTTCCTTCCTCTGCGGATTAAGATTATAAGTTCCCATCCAGATAATCTCTTTCTGAGCACCGTCAGGTATAGCTTCAATTGCATCAGCAGACGCTGTAGATGCTACCTTTACCTTATCAACGTGCGAGCTGTCTTTATCGCCGCCGTTAGTGCAGCCGGTTACAGCAAGACACATTAATAAAGCCAGAACTGCAGAACCGATTCTTTTTGCGTTTTTCAACATAATTCCTCCTTATTTATAATTGGTTTTAAGCCATACAAAACTTAACCTAATACCTAGTAATATTATAAACCAGTTGTATGTTTAAATCAACAGTTTAAATTCTCTAATTTCCCAAATACTTTTTGTGCAATTTGCCAAAAAATCTGAATTTAAAAAAGCGTCAATAATCATAAACATCAACATTTTAAACTGAATTCAGGTCAAATTACACTTGAACATTTTATAAATCTGTAGTATAATACCATTACATTTGCCGATTTGATTTTTATTAAGAACGGAGAATATATGAAAAAGGTTGAAATGTTCACAGACGGAGCCTGCTCAGGCAATCCCGGTCCGGGAGGATACGGAGTAATTCTGCGTTGTAAGGGAATAGAAAAAGAACTTTCAGGCGGACACCCTAATACAACTAACAACAGAATGGAACTTTCCGCAGTAATTGCAGGACTTTCTGCATTAAAAGAGCCGTGCGAGGTAACAATAACCAGCGACAGCAAGTATATTACAGACGCTGTAGAAAAAGGCTGGGCAAAAAAGTGGAAAGCTAACAACTGGATCAAGTCAGACAAGAAAAAGGCTTTAAACCCCGACTTGTGGGAAACTCTTTTATCACTCTTAGATAAGCACAAGGTTAAGTTTATTTGGGTAAAGGGTCACGCAGGACATACTGAAAACGAACGCTGTGACGAACTGGCTGTTATGGAATCAAAAAAATTCTGATATGATTTTATTAATATTTTTAGTTACTCTGTGCTAACTTTAAAAGTTTGTTAATACATCAACCCTTGTAAGTTCATTAATAGTGTTATATAATATAGATAAAATATAGTATTTCTATATGAATTATTTATCATAGATTATTAAAAAACCGAAAGGACATGATATAAATTGGGTGAAAAATTTATTTACTGCGACAACGCCGCAACTACAAAGGTTTCAAAGAGCGTTTTAGACGCAATGCTCCCCTACTTCACTGAAGAATACGGAAATGCGTCGAGCATTTATATGCTGGGGCAGAGTGCTGCAAAAGCTCTTTTAAAAGCCAGAGAAACCGTAGCTTGTGCGATCGGTGCAAAACCGCATGAAATATTCTTTACATCGGGTGGCTCTGAAGCCGACAACTGGGCAATAAAAGGCATGGCTTTAAACGGTGCAAAATCCGGAAAAAAGCATATAATAACATCGGTATTTGAACATCACGCTGTACTTCACACCTGCGAGTTTTTGGAAAAGCAGGGATATGAAGTAACATACATTCCTGTAGACGGGAATGGTCTTATAAATCCTGACGACGTAAAAAATGCAATTCGTGAGGATACCTGCTTAGTAACCATAATGTTCGCAAATAACGAGATAGGAACCATTCAGCCTATAAAAGAAATCGGAGAGATCTGCAAAGAAAAGAAAGTACCCTTCCATACAGACGCCGTTCAGGCTGTGGGAAATGTTGAGATAGACGTAAAGGCTATGGACATTGATATGCTTTCTTTATCGGGACATAAAATTCACGCTCCTAAAGGAGTCGGAGCTTTATATATAAGAGGAGGAATATCGCTTCCCAATCTTATTCACGGCGGAGCTCAGGAGAAAAGCAAAAGAGCAGGAACTGAAAACATACCGTCGATTGTAGGGCTTGCTCAGGCTATGCGTGATGCTGCTGAGAATATAAAGGAAAAGCAGAAGAAAGTCTCAAAGCTGCGTGACAGACTTATCGACGGAATTCTAAAGATTCAGGAAACAAGGCTTAACGGCGACAGGGAAAAACGTCTTTGCGGAAATGTAAACATTTCAATAAGGGGAGTTGAGGGCGAAAGCCTGCTTCTGATGCTTGATATGTACGGCATTTTAGCTTCAAGCGGTTCTGCCTGTACGTCAGGAAGTCTTGACCCGTCACACGTTTTGCTGTCTATTGGGCTTCCACACGAAACAGCTCACGGTTCGCTTCGGCTTTCAATTTCAGAAGAAACTACTGACGAGGACGTAGACTATATTTTAGATACGATTCCAAAGGTGGTTGACAGGCTGCGTTCAATGTCTCCTTTATGGGAGCGTATATGTAAAAATGAAGGAATAACAGGCACTATTTAGCGAAAGGAGAAGGTATTAAATGATATATTCAGAAAAGGTTATGGATCACTTCACCAATCCGAGAAATGTAGGTGAGATCGCCGACGCAGACGGTGTCGGAGAGGTCGGCAACGCCAAGTGCGGAGATATAATGAAAATGTACATCAAGGTTGACGGCGGCGTTATCAGCGACGTTAAATTCAAAACATTCGGCTGCGGAGCAGCGATTGCCACATCATCAATGGCTACCGAGCTCATAAAGGGCAAAACTATTGACGAGGCTTTAAAGCTGACAAACAGAGCTGTTGTCGAGGCACTGGAGGGACTTCCTCCTGCAAAACTGCACTGCTCGGTTTTGGCAGAACAGGCTATGAAGTCTGCAATTGCCGACTATTATAAAAAGCAGGGTATCGACCCTACTCCTATTATTGGCGATTTAGGCGAATGTGAAGACTGTCAGGGCTGTCACTGATTTTTAACTGCACAATGCAGCGGAGCTTCTTGAATACTGTTACAGAGTTTGGTGCTCGGCAAAGAAAAATTTTAAACTATTGTGCAAATTGACAAAACATATTTTATAATACGATTTTTTGGGGACGGAAAAACATTTTACCGTCCTCTTTATTTTTACAGTATTTTTAAAAACACAATATATTGTGTCCTACTTAAATAAAGAACATATTTATTCATTATGTTTTATATATTAATAACAAATCATTAACAAATTTGGGCATTATTCATATAGACAAAACAAAATATATATATTATAATAAAAATATTCAAAAGCTGACAAAATATCGGGTTGATCCCATATTAATCTGCTTATGAAGGAAACAAGAGGTCTAATGATGAGAGTTATTACAGGCATTGCAAGAGGAAAAAAGCTGATCACTCTTGAAGGTCTTGACGTAAGACCAACCACTGAGATGGTGAAAGAAGCCATATTTTCAAGCATACATTTTGATTTACCGGGAGCGAATGTACTTGATCTATTTGCAGGTTCAGGACAGCTTGGTATAGAAGCTGTAAGCAGAGGTGCAAAGCATTGTGTTTTTGTTGACAAAAGCAAAAGCTCGGTTGATATAGTAAAAAAGAATATCGAAGCCTGCGGATTCAATTCGCAGACGAGAGTTTTAAATATGGACAGCATAGAGTATTTATCGGTTGCAAAAACGGGTATAGACATAGCTTTGCTGGATCCTCCCTACAGACAGGGCTTGATTGAGAAAGCACTTCCTCTTTTGGACAGGATTTTGTCAGATAATTCTATAGTTATCTGCGAACACGAAAACGAGCTTGTTCTTGAGAACAGTTATGGCAGGCTAAAAAAAGCTAAAACTAAGAAATACGGTAAAATTTCTCTTACCTACTATTCTATATCCTCTGATTTAGACTAAGCATAATATATTTTATATCATCAATTCAGGGATGGGACTTGAAATGAATAAAAAAATAGCGGTGTGTCCGGGCAGCTTTGACCCTGTGACCCTAGGGCATTTGGATATTATTGAACGAGCATCTGACTTGTTCGACGAAGTTATAGTTGCTGTTTCGATAAACTCACAAAAGGTAAGCAGTTTTACAGCTGAGGAACGCATTGATATGATCAAAGCGGTTTCCAAGCATTTACCGAATGTTAAGGTTGACAAATGCGAAGGACTTTTAGCTGATTACTGCAAGCAAAAGGGTGCAATAGCAATTGTAAAGGGACTTCGTGCTGTCACAGACTTTGAATATGAATTTCAGCAGGCACTGGCAAATAAAAAGCTCTATGAAAAAGCGGATACAATATTTCTTACTACAAGAGCAGAAAATATGTATCTCAGTTCAAGCGTAGTAAAGGAAATTGCAAGCTACGGCGGAGACATAAGTGAATTTGTACCGTCTGCTGTTCTTGACATAATTAAAAGCAGAATAGCAAGATAAAAGTATATGAAGTATTTTACTTAATAATTTGTGTGTTATGTGTTATGTAAAATGCTTATTATAAAGAAAACTAAAATTAAAGGGCGAGAGCCTGAAAAGTAAGGAGAAAGAAAAATGAAGATTGACGAGATTCTGGATTTAATGGATGAATTACTGGACAAAGCGGTTACAGTACCTTTCACAAACAAGAAAACGCTTGTAGACACTGAAAAGCTGAGAGAATATATCGACAGCATAAGGTATAATCTTCCCGCTGATATTAAAAATGCAAAAGAGCTTATGAATGATAAAGCTATTATCATTACTGAAGCAAATAAAAAAGCAGAAGTTATCATCAAAAAGGCTGAAGACAGAGCTAAGGTACTGGTTTCAAATGACGAGATTATGAAACAGGCAAAGGAACAGGCCGCTGAAATAACAACTCAGGCTTACGCTATGGACAGAGATATTAGAAATGCAATGTCAGAAAAGATCGACAATGTTTTGGCATCAACAGAAGAATCTCTGACATCTGCATTAAATAGCATCAAGACCACAAGGGACGCAGTAAAGGCTGTAAACACACCGAAAAGCACCGCTAAATAAATAATATGGTAATAAAAAATAAGGAACAGACTTCCGAAATGGAAAATCTGTTCCTTTTTTAATATTTATAAAACTGCTTACCTATTTATCAAAAATTAATATGCATCTGTGTATTCGAACATTGTAGTGTAAATATTATTATTTCTTCCGGTTATATTGAGTTTATGAATAGTACCGGTTTTACTTACATTGTTAAAATCAGTATATGTAAACTTATCAAACAGCTCTTCTCCTGAATATTCTAAGGACTTAATACCTTTGTATTTAGTACCTCTCTTTGCAAAATCAATTCTGCTTTGCAAAGCCATATCAGTATCGGCAAGCCATTGCATATCAAGCGGAATTTGCTTATGTCTTATAATATCTCTTGATGTTGCGTAACTGTCAGTAAGATTGTACGTTTCATAATTATCCTCAGTATCCTTCATATGAATATGTGAAATAAGATTAGATAATGTAGAACCGCTATATATTTCAACAACATCAACTTTTCTGTAATTTCTGGTTCTTACGCTTGAAGGAGCATTTATTCTTATTTCATTTGTTTTATAAATATAAGGATACTTGCCATAAGCCTTTAACGAATAAGCAACAACTGCGTCCCAAAGAGTAGAGTTTTCTAAAACATATATGTAATTAATACTTTTTGTTCCTGTTTCGTATGTAACATTCTTCAGCGAAACATTTCTTGATAACAAATTGCTCAGCGTAACAGAGGAATTAATCTGCGGTATCGGCTGATTAAGCCCCAATGCAAGGGTATATGAACGTGAAGCTATATCAAGTCTGTAATTCCCGGCATAATAAGTCATTCTTGCCATATCTATAGAACCGTAATGAACAGCAGTACCGTTTATTAAAAAATTGATTGAGATTACTTCCTCGTAATTATTTTTTACAATAAAAGACCCTTTAAAAGTTGTATAAGGCGTATATCTTTCTTTATCAATAGTAAAATAAATACAATTATTCAAGTTATATGTTGAGATTGCACCGCTTGAATTCATCACTCTTATCTGTGCACTTACTGAATTAATTTTATATCACCATCATTTCTAAATATTTTAAATGAACTATTAACTTTTGCAAAATGTCAATAAAACATCATATACATAATCATCCTGAGATATGCAAATCTCGTAATCGGTTAGCATAAAATATCCATAGCTTACGTCATCAATAACGACTTCTTTTGTATTTGGACCGATAAAATTATTTAACTCAGCCAAAAGACTGGTTACTCTGCTTTTATCAATCATAGCTGTTGCTTTAATTCGCTCATGTTCCAGTCCCTGAAAGCAGTATTGTTTTTCATCAGTAAACGCCGGTATTTCAGTAACCTTTGCCGACCTTAAAAGTTTAAAATCCTTGATATAGAATTTATGATAATCGTAATACATAAAAATTGTATGTTTAGAATTATTCTCCGTCATACTTATAGTTATGCCCTTAAAAAGAGCAAGCCTCCTTCCCGAAATTTTGAATATGAAAATAAAACTTATAAACTTTATAAATTGCTTGAAAAGAGAAAGCTCTCAAGTTATTACTTTTCAAGCCTTCTCTTTAACAAATCAATTTTGCTTCACCATTTCATACAGATAATATTTGAATTTTAAAATGATATTCGATTCAAACCGTGAATAAATATTATTGATTTTCAAATTATCAATACTCAAAGAAACAGGCTTAACGTCTTCGCTTAACATAAAGTTAGCATACACATTATTCATAGTTTGGGAAAATGAATTTGACGTCATACCCTTTTTAGCTATAACCTTACATTCAAAGGTAACAAAAACCTCAGATGCTATTTCATCACGTTCATTTTTAAAATCCTGATAATCATTGATCTTTTCAATTTTCTTAACGCTCAAAAAACCGATGCTTTTATTATAATTTTTAATCAGATCTATGTCATAATACTCATCATACACCGAAATCCCGTTATCGGATAAAACAGATTTAATGCTGGTTTTTAAATTTTCAAACATATTTATCCCCTTACAGAGGCGAAGATAAAGTCCATATCCTGCGTCAAATCAGAAATACGTTCCAACGCATTATTTCTGAGCTCTCTTGCCCCTTCAAGCCTTTCATTATGATTAAAGGTTTCGGTAGCAGAGCCTGTTAATGTTATACCTCTTTTTTCTTTCATCAGAGAAAGAATCGTATAATCATAATAAGCCACACAAGCCGCTGCATATTCACACCTTTTTATATCTTCAGGTGATTTAGGAATAGAGATGAGTTTTTTTTCTATAAAATTCTTTGCGTCGTCTATAGTATCGCTGTAGTTTTGTACATCGCTGTCTGAAAGTTCAGAAATAGACTGAAATACATCAGTAATAGAAACGAGGTCCATTTAAAACACTCCTGTTATAAAATTTTAACCGTAAAGTTAATTACTAAACAGTTTGCAAGGTCTTAACTGCATCGTCGGCAATCATAGAAAAACCAACTGTAATCGAGCAGGCAATTTCATCGCACTGAGTTGATATGAGCTTATCGAAATCTACGATAATATCTGTTCCGTAAATCATCTCAAGAGCACAGTTCTTGTCAACTCCGATAGCAACACCGTCAAGGTCGCTGCATTTTACAATTGTTACACCGTATGGAGTTTTAACCATACCGCTTGTCATATAATCAGATACGCAGTACTTCATTTCCTCGAACGCAAGTATCTTAGCCATATCAGCAGGTGAACAGATCATTGTAGTCATATCATACGAATCCATTGAAGCCCAGAAATCCGCCAAATCAGAATATGCAAGAGCCTCTCCGCTTATTGACATTGATGAAGCACTTGATTGAAGAACGTCAGTTGCCTTAACATTTACAGCCCTTGAAATCTGAGCACCGAGATCCTTTAGAATTACTGCAAAGGTTTCGATTCTGTGTTTTCTTATTGATTCATAAGAGCAGGACAGCTTTCTTGCAAACTTAGACAGATTTGTTGCAGATGACGAAAGTCTAACGTTTGTATTTGGCAGCGTACCGCCTTCTGAAACTGCAGTATCGGATCCTGACTTTGTAACAGTCAGTCCGCGGTATGTGATCTCGTCTGTCAAAGTAGTTGCGGCAACAACTTCAGATAAAATTGACGCCTTGTCCATACCCTCTTTGATACATCTTCTTACAAACTCAGGGAATAAAACTGCCGATTCGGTTGACAAAAAGAATTTCTCAACACGGTCACAGTTTTCGCCGTGAACCTTAATGTCAAATCTTTTAAGCTGACGCTCATATGCGTCAAGACCGGCTAAATCTGTATCCTTGTAATTTTCATCTGGGTCTAATTCGGTCAAAGCCTGTGTAAAGCTCTTTCCTGTAATGTTGTAAAGTCCTTTTTCCAGTTTAATATCTTTATACATAATTTTCTCCTTTTTAAAAGCTATTCAGCTATTTTATATTGATTGTTTTCCAAATTTTTTTGTATGCTTTGTGAATATTTACCGTCTTTTTTCGTCCAAAGCTGAGGCGTAAAAAGACTTCTTTTCTGAGCTCTTTCAAATAGCGTTTTCTTTAACTCAAGCAGCTTTTCGCAGTCGAGCTCAGATATAGTTTTTTCAAAATCTTCTCTTGAAGTTAAAGGGTCGCATAAATACTTCATAGATATAACGTCACGCCTTATTTCGTCATAAAGCAGTGAAATCATATTATCCTTTTGTTCAAGCTCTTTTATAAGAGTCTTATTTGACTTGCAGATTTTTTTACTTGTTAAGTTTAGACTTTCAGTGCTTGAGAAATCTAAAAAACTCTTTGAAACGCCGGCATTAGGCTGTGCAGGAATAGCGACAAATGACCATTCATAAGCGTCAGACGGATGCTCAAGAATCATATGACAAACTTTCTTGCCGTAGGCTCTTCCTTTTATATGTGCACACGGTCTCACACGCTTATCCGCTCCGCAAACAGAACATATTTCGCTGTCGATTTTACAGCTTATCGAAACCTCTTTTTTTATTCCGGCTTCGATCTCAGATATTAAGTCCTGAGTTTTCTGATTTTTCAGCATATAAGCTCTTGCAAGCAGATAAGTGTAATTCTCACCGTTTACGGTTTTTTTGCTTTTATCTGTTTTAACCTCGGTGTCAAAGATTCTTGCCGTCTGATTTTCACCTTTTGGATTATGGTCAAAGATACCTGTTTTACCGACAAACATTTCTGCAAGCGTCTCTAAAGACTTCACAGAAAAACGTTCATAGTCTCTGTCAACGTCATTATCGCAGAGAATAACGGGAAAAGCATAAACTTCCTCTGGGGTAAGTTCTTTTCTTGCGTAGGTATTGATTTTTTCCATAACCTCATCGTCTATTTCAAAATTATCTGAATTACTCAGCTTCGCTGACTTCGCCATTTGTCTTTCTCCTTTCGTTCTCTATTTCCAGTGCTTCTGCCTGAGCGTTATAAAGTCTTGCCCTTGCGAGCTCAGATTCATCCTGAAGATTGATATTATCCCACTCGACAAATACTCTGCTGTCCGCACCTAAAAGATGAAGATATGTTTCGCATATTCTGCGTATAACAGGTGTTAAAAGTCTGCGGTAATACTCAAGCTCGCTTGTTAATATATCGCACTGCTGCTGGCTCATTCTCTCGGTCGTAGACCAGTTAAGCCCCAGTAAAAACGGCGGAATTGCAAGCTTTGAAATCATCTGCTCTAAAAGCTGTCTAACCGGGATCTCAGTATCAATAATTTGATTATCAGCACCGATAACCTTGATCTCAACATCTCCCACCGCAACAAAATCCTTAACGATCCCGTTACGTGAAGCGTTCATTCCGTCCGACCATTCCTGTGCGATCTGCATTGCACGTTCTTTTGCAAATGCCTTATCGTTTTCATTCGACGGCTTATAAGTTACTGCATATCTTATATTGCCTATTCTGTCGAAGTTCTGACCAATGCAGTCGTAAACCTTCATAAGTATACCTGCAAGACTGGGAAGCCCTCTGAATATAGAAACGCCGTTTGAATTTTTAGGGTTAGGGTTGAGTGCTGTATAGACAATTCTCTCAGGATATTCTATCAGCCTGTCATTTGCTCCGCTTATCGCATAAATACGTCTATCACAAGGGGTTTCGCCCTCCTTGACCTCAAAATGAGTAGGGTCTGCATTGTAAATTCCGCACACCTGCTTGGTCTTAGGGTCAATCAGAATCTCGCCTATTGCCTTTCCGTATGTTAACAGCTGATCAAGATGAATATCCATAAAAGTACTTAGTGAGGAGCCCGAAATCCCTACAGGGATCGTTTCCATAAACTCTTCAAGCTCGGTTTGGTATCTCTCGTCCTCACAAACCAGCTTAAAACCCCCTACCAGTCTGACAATTTTTCCTACACAAGCGTCAATTATCGGAACCTGACTTCTCAGCGTTTCATAAAAATCCTGTTCAAAAGTATAAGCTGTAGGTGCAAGCCGAAATACCTCTTTACCGTTTACCCTTTCAGCTGAAGACGCAACAGGCTCAAACTTTACTGCCTTCGGTTCTTTTTCTTTAAATTTAAGTTTCATTTAACTATCGTTTTTTAGGCTTATGCCTTTAAATGCTTAAACATTTTTGCCGAATATTATAACTTAAAGACACAATCCTGCGTGAAAATATTCACGCTGTGATCCTTTCTTAGAATATAGGCTCATTACTTTCTGTCAAGTGACATTACAAAGAAATCATCACCTGACGTATATACAAAAGCAGAAACAAAGTATCTTATATCGTCCATAGCGTGGTCGTTCTCCTTAACAGGACAATCCGATCCGCTTTTTTCATCCCAACGGTAAAGAGTAAACTCTCTTAACGTATCAGTACAGGATCTTGATATTTTAATTTTCCCGTCTGAAATAGCGTCGCTGACCTTGCGAATACCGCTCATAACATCATTCTTAGCAGGAACTGCATTGAAAACTCCGTGCCGTCTTATACATTCAATAAACGACGCAGCCGACGGATCGCACACAACTGCCTCCGGTTTGATTTTACATTCCGAGCAAAGCTCAGCCAAGCCCCTGTAATGTTCCTCGTCAGTTCGCTGAACGCCTTCAGTTCGGGAGTTATAATAGTATTCCTTCAAACGGTACCAAACACCGTCTGAAAGTCCCCAAAGCCCGAATGATGAAGGATTTACCGTTCCGTAATCGCACGACACAGCATATTTTTCAATGTTTGCAGGCGGCTGAGTAAAGGTATGAATTTCAGGATCGAACATAGGATAAACGCAGCCGTAAACGCTTGACCAGTTACCGAGCACGAAACGCTCATAAAACGCTCCGGAATAAAGGCTGTGATAACGCTTTATTACCTGCTTACTCAAAGACGGATTATCATTTAAAGTGAACTTTAAATACAGACCGTTTTTCTCCTCGATTTTATCTATCCACTCTTTTTTAAACCAGTGATAGGGATTATCGGGATTGCAGTTAAACCACAGCTTTGAGCCTGTTACCGAACATCTTGCTATTGCCTGTTCAACAAACGATCTCGGCATAAGGGCAACCTCGTCAAGCAAAACTCCTGCAAGCGTTATTCCCTGAATAAGAGCCGCCGAACTTTCGTCCTTTCCTCCGAAATAATAAAACCTGTTTCTATACCTTCCGTTTGAAACTTCAAGAAAGTTTTTAGTTGAATTTTCATTTAGCTTAAGACCCGTCTGCCTGAGCATTTCCTTTAGAGGCTCTGCCAGATTACGCTTGAGGGAGGTGATTGTTTTTCCGCATAATCCGAATGTCCGTCCGGAAAACTCAGTCATTGCCCACATAACAAATGAAAATGCCATACAGGTAGTCTTTCCGCTTCTTACAGCGCCGTCGCAGATTATTACATCCTTGTTCTTAAAGCGGTCGTCCGCCCACCAGGTCATAACCTGCATCTGCTTTTTAGAATACTTTCTGTAAGCTGTGTTTTTAATCAAACTTCACACACCTCATCAGAATAGGAAACATCACTTTGTTCTGCGTTTTCATTTGCAGTCTCTTGTGATAAGCTAAGCTGTCTTGCTGATTTCAAAAAACCTTCGAGAAAATTTGCTCCTGTCTCCTCATTGCCGTTTTCCTCCTTGCCTATTTCAAACATAAGTTCAGCAGCCTTGATCATATCAAACAGCTTTAAATCAACACCGCCGTCCTTGTTCCTCTTAATGTCAGAAACCGCAAGCAGACCGTCGCTGTTTAATGACTTCATACTCAAATCGCTGCTGTCGCTCAAAGAAAGTCTTATTGCATCACTTTTATCAGAAAAAAGCATTCTGCCCAAAGCCAGCTTTGCAAGCTCAACCGCTGATGTTGATCGAATCTTTCTGTCCGAAAATCTTTTCACATCCGTTCTCCTTTCGTATATGATTTTCTCCTGACCTGAGAAGTGAAAGAACTTTATTTGTCCTTTCACTTATCCCCGAAAAAGAAAAAAAGTTGCACGTTTAAATGCAACTTTTTTAAAAAATAAATTTTTAATTTTACTCAAAACAATTTTTATTATACTAAAAACAATAAAACAGTTAATAATATATATATCTTTATTATACGCAAAAAATCATATTTTTTGGCATATTGTATAAAAAATTGCCTTGACAATTAGTAATTATTACTGTATAATCAAGACTATGTATTTATAAATTTATAAGTAGAATATCAGTTTGTAACAAATAAAATACGCAAAATATTAAAGCCTGATAATTATTTTCTATTGAAAGGATTGATCACAGTATGGCATCAGCTAAAAATGCTGAAAAGAATACAGCTTCGTCAAATACTAAAGCGTCTGCTGCAAAGCAGACAAGGTCAGGAGCAGTTTCTAAAAAGACGAGCAAGAATCAGATTATTACAAAGAGTGAATTAAAAGAGAAAATCTTAAATATTATCGACAAAGAGTTTGACACCTCTCCTGATGAAGTGTCTGACAAGGTTTTCTATGAAACGCTCTCAAGAATTGTTGTAGAGCTAATGCAGGAAAAACACAAAAAGTTTATGAACAATGTCAACTCCGAAGGCAAAAAGCAGGTTTATTATTTGTCTATGGAGTTTTTAATGGGAAGATCTTTAAAGACTTCTCTTTACAACCTTGATATTATCAATGAGGCAACCGAAGTAATGAAGGACTTCGGAGTCAATATAAACAATCTGTTTGAATGTGAACCTGACGCAGGTCTTGGAAACGGCGGTCTAGGACGTCTTGCGGCTTGTTATCTTGATGGTCTTGCAACACAGGGCTACGCTGCAACAGGATATTCTATTTGCTATGAATACGGTATTTTCAAACAGAAGCTGGAGGACGGTTGGCAGACAGAGCTTCCTGACAACTGGCTTCCGGGAGGAAACTGCTGGCTTGTAAGAAGAAACAACAGACAGGTTGAAATTCATTTTGACGGTGATTTAAAGGAATACTGGGATAATCAGTATCACTGTGTAACACACGAAAACTATACGACTGTTATAGCTGTTCCCTATGACTTATACGTTTCAGGATATGACAGCGATGCAGTATCACGATTAAGATTATGGCGTGCAGAGAGTCCGTCGTTTGATATGGGAATGTTCAACAGCGGAGAATACGGAAAGGCTCTCGGACAAAACGCAATGGCACAGGCTATATCAAAAGTACTCTATCCTAATGACAATCACGCAGAGGGCAAATCGCTAAGGCTGAGGCAGCAGTATTTTATGTGTGCGGCTTCAATTGCAGATATAGTTGACAGACATATGCGAACCTACGGCACCCTTGATAATCTTCACGAAAAGGTTGCAATTCATATAAACGATACCCACCCGACGCTTGCGATTCCCGAACTTATGAGAATTATGCTTGACGACTGCGGATTTTCGTGGAACAAGGCTTGGCACATCGTAACCAACACATTCGCATATACGAATCATACCGTAATGGCAGAAGCACTGGAAAAATGGGACTGCAATCTTCTAAAACAGGTTACGCCTCGTATTTTCTCTATTATTGTGGAGATAAACGAAAGATATTGCAGAGACCTTATGGAAAGATACGATAACGAATCGCTTGTTACCCGTATGTCGATCATAAATAACAATCTTGTAAAGATGGCAAATCTCTGCGTTCACGCTTGCCACAGCGTAAACGGAGTTTCAAAAATCCATTCAGAGATTGTTAAGAACACCGTTTTCCACGATGAATATGTAGATTGCCCTAACAAATTCAAAAACGTCACTAACGGTATTGCATACAGAAGATGGCTTTATCAGTCAAATCCCGGTCTTACAAATTTGCTTCGTGAAAAAATCGGCAGCGATTTTCTTAAAAACGGGGCAATGCTGAAAAAGCTTGAGGTGTTCAAAGACGACAAAGCTGTTTTAGACAGTCTTGCAAAGATCAAAAAGCAAAATAAAAACAACTTTGCAAAATACGTCAAAAGTAAATACGGCATAACCTTAAATACCGATTCGATTTTCGACGTTCAGGTAAAGCGTCTGCACGAATACAAAAGACAGCACTTGAACGCTTTGAATATAATCGCCCAGTACAACTATCTCCTTGAAAATCCAAATGCTGATTTTGTACCTAAAACATATATCTTTGCTGCAAAGGCAGCACCGGGATATTATCTGGCTAAACAAATAATCAAGCTGATATGGTCTATCGGAGAGGAACTTAAGAAAAATCCGCAGATTAATGAAAAGCTGTCTGTAATTTTTCTTGAGGACTATTGCGTTACACTTTCAGAGATGCTTATGCCTGCCGCTGAGATTTCAGAACAGATCTCGCTTGCCGGAACAGAGGCTTCGGGAACAGGTAATATGAAGCTGATGCTGAACGGTGCTGTTACTTTGGGCACTATGGACGGTGCTAATGTAGAAATTTGCGAACAGGTCGGAAAGGAAAACATCATAACCTTCGGTATGAGTTCAGACGAAGTCACCGCTAGAAAATCTTCATACCACCCCGAAAAGTACTATAACGAGAACGGCATTATCCGAGCTTCAATCGACAAGCTGTACGGCGGAGTGAACGGAAATACATTTGAAGAGGTTGCAAATTCTCTGAAAAACAGCGATCCATATATGGTTCTTGCCGACTTTGAGGATTATCAAAGAGCTCAGGCTTATGCTTCGGAATGTTACAAGGATCAAACCAAATGGCAGAAGATGTCGTTAGAAAACATTGCCTGTGCAGGTGTGTTCTCTGCTGACAGAGCAGTTGAAGATTACGCAAGGGATATTTGGGGACTTATAAAATAACATCAATAGAAAACTCTGGATTTATTACAGATTCCGGAGTTTTTTGCAAAATAAAAGGGACAGTAAAATAACTTACCGTCCTTTTTATTTACAATCATCCCTCTAAAAAAATTTACTTATCTGGCTTCACAAACGAGCTTAATAGCTGTTCTTTTTTCGCCGTCAATATCAACATTTGCAAATGCAGGCATACATACAAGTTCAATGCCAATAGGTGATAAAAATCCTCTTGAAATTGCAATTGCCTTAATAGCTTGGTTCGTAGCTCCGGCTCCGACTGCTTGTACTTCTACAGAACCTTTATCACGAATTACACCGGCAATAGCTCCTGCAACTGCATTTGGTATAGATTGTGAAGATACTTTTAAGATTTCCATAACTAACCTCCGTGTTGTATTTATATTATTATTATACATATTTTATAGAAAAAATCAAGCATTTCTGCAATGTTGTGAATAAATCAATAAAAAAATATGTATTAACTGATAATTTTTTCCAAATTATATTCTTCTACTTTAACCTTTTGATACAAAGAAACCGCTCAAGTTCAAAGTGCCTGAGCGGTTTTATTACATCAACTTTCTACTTAGTCTTAACTTTTAATTTCTTTTTAGTCCAACTGCTGTATGCCCTTCTGGTAACGCCTTTTGCATCTTTATATGTTGTGTAAGCCCTTACCCGTACATAATAGGTCTTTTTGCTTTTTATCTTATTACCCTTGATAGTTGCCTTCTTACCCTTAACATTCTTTGTAAGTACTATATTGTTTTTCTTAAACTTCTTGTTTTTTGATACCTGAACCTGATAGCCTTTTACATTCTTAACTTTCTTCCAATTTACAACTATCTTTTTCTTACCCTTTGCTTTTGCAGTAAGATTATTAATTTTCACCTTATCCATTAACTTCTGAGCATTCAACTTGTCCTTTTCTGCTTGAGCTGCTTTGTCATCTTTTTTCACTGCAGTTGCAGACTTCTTCGGTGCAGTTTGATTAGATGAAGAACCTGTAGGTTTATTATTAGACTTTTCCGAATCTTTTTTATATTTTTCATATTTTAATTCAACCCAATAGCCGGTATTATCCTCGCAGCGTATAATATTGCCGTTACTGTCGTATTGATACATTATAACGCTCTCAGAGCTGTCTTCTGTCCGAATAAGCCTGTTGTTTTCATCATAGATGTAATTTGCCCAATTACCATCGTTGTCAGTTGCTTTTGTCATATTTCCATTGCCGTCATATGTATAAGAATATGTAACAGTGCCTATTTCTGGGCCATAATCCAATACCGACGTTTGCATTAATCCCTTTTCATCATATGTATATTTAATGCTTATCGACATATACTCATTTTTAATAAGTGTTTCATTGCCTCTTTCATCATATTCGTAATTTGTCCAGTGCCCAACACTATCTTCCGTGCGGATCAAGTTTCCTCTTTCATCATAAGTATAATTAACACGATAACCGTCGCTGTCCTCATATAATATATTATTGCCTTTTTCATCATAAGTATATTTTTCAGTGTATCCGTCTTTGTCTTCACTGAAAGTTATATTGCCATTCTCATCATGAGTAAAATTCGCCCAATAACCGTCACTGTCCGCAAAATGTGTACAAACATATCCGTCTGCGGCCTCTGATAAATTTCCCAGCAATGATACATTAACAGCCTCTGCTGTTGTTCCTAGTGCAAAACTAATTGTCAGAATAGTCACCGTAAGAACCGATAAAATTCTTTTTCGCATAATTACCCTCTTTTCTTTGAATACATATTTAATAAGTAAAACATACATCATTATTTCTCTATTGTCAACCTGTTTATAAAAAGTTAAAATTATTACAAGAACTTTCCAAAGGCAACACCGCCTGCCGCCGGCGTGACGCCAGATGCTCTGCTGCCTTTTAAAAGTTTAATTTAATGTTTTACGTTTCAAAACGGCAGACTTATACTTTGTGCGAAAGTTTAGTTCTTGCCTCTTGCCTCTAAATATCTTGCTTCTGGTATCTGGTTTCTTGTATCTAGGTACTAGCCTGCCGCCGGCGTAACGCCGGATGCTCTGTTGTCTATTAAAAGTTTAATTTAATGTTTTACGTTTCAAAACGGCAGACTTATACTTTGTTAAATAGATAGAATCTTGTTTCTTGCCTCTAAATTTCTAGCATCTAAAAGCTGAGTCAAGAAGCTAAAACTTACCTTTTTCACTTTGTATTAGCCTGCCGTTGTACATAATAATCACATTTTACAAAGTTTCCAAAGGCAGCATTGCCTGCGGCGGCTCGCCGCCTAAACATCGTAGACGAATACAAAATCGTCCATAACAAAATCTTCACCGATGTCGGCTATCTGGGTACGCTCTATGTACATTCCGAACTTTTTATAAATTTCTATTGAGTGCTTGTTTCCCCTGTTTACGGTAAGCCAGATTTTTGAAAGACCTCGACTTTTTGCCTCTTTCTTCAGAAATTCAAAAGCCTGTCTTGAAAATCCTTTTCCACGTTCTGATTTGAGCAGATAAATCTTAGATAAGAACATTACGCCGTCCTCCTGCTCAACGAAACTAAAATATCCTACGCTTTTTCCGTTTTCAACAAAATTATAATACTCATAATTCTGCTCTTTGATCTGCTCGGCGATAACCTCAGCAGACTGGAATTTCTGCACCATATAATCAATCTGCTCCTGTGAAATAATGCTGATGTAATGTTCATTCCAGATTTCATTGGCAAGCCTTGCCGTTTCTTCAATTTGTTCTAATGTTTCAACTTTTCTAAGCTCCATTACTTTTCAGTTCCTTTCAACAATTCAATAAACTGCTTTGCTACCCTAGGAGACCTTCCTCCGCGTTCAAGAGCAAAAACCTCAGCCCTTTTCTTTATCTCATCAACTGACATATCAAGTCTATATTGCTTTGCCAGATCCTCAACAACACTAAGATACAGCTTTTTATCCGGTCTTTCAAATACAACTCTTATTCCAAACCTGTCCGATAATGACAAAAGCTCCTGCATTGTATCGTTAAAATGAATGTCGTCACCCTCTCTGGTTGAGAAAGATTCCTTTATCAAATGCCGGCGGTTTGAGGTAGCGTAGATCACAAGGTTGTCAGCAGCAGACGACACACTTCCCTCCAGAATTGCTTTAAGTGCCGCAAAATCATCATCGTTCTCGGTAAATGATAAGTCATCAATAAACAGAATGAATTTCAAAGGATTTCTGCTTACTGTTTCAACAATCAGAGGTATCTCGTGGAGCTGTTTTTTCTTTAGCTCAATAAGCCTTAAACCTCTGTTTTTGTATTCGTTGGCGATAGCTTTGACAGTCGACGATTTTCCCGTTCCGCAGTCTCCGTAAAGAAGCACATTATTCGCAGGTTTGCCGTTAAGCAAAGCAATCGTGTTATCAATAACCGTCTGTCTTTGAGCCTCATAGCCCGATAGCTGTGAGAGTCTCGTATTATCGGGAAAGCTGACAGGTTTTATTTTTCCGTTCTTGATAACAAAAATATGATTCTTTGCATAAATTCCGTATCCGAACTTGTTTATCTCGCTTACTCTTTCTGCATAAATTTTTGAAAAATCAATATCCTCTGTTTTCCATTTAGGAAGACCGCTGTAGCCTATAGCACTTGTCACATCAACGCAGTTTGTTTTTGCAAGATTTTCAATAATAATAAGTTCGCTTGCCAAACGCTCCTCTAAAAGAGAACTGATCTCTTCACCTGCACCTTTTTTTATCATATAGACGTTTTCATCTTCCAGAACTATCTTTAGAAAATAATTTGTAAGGTTATCGCTGTGCCGATAAAGCTCACTTACAAATTCCGAATATTCAAATATCAAATCTTTTTGATTAATTGTCTTATCACTAAGATTGCTAAGAAGTTTTAAAAGCTTTTCAACTGTTTTGTTCTTTAAAACGCTTCTGAACACTGCAAGTGACGAAACACTTTTTACTGTTTCAATGAAATCTGTCATTTTAATCTCCGTTCTGTATCCATAAAATCTTCCGCCGATCACAATAATCTTAAAACAAAATTTTCAACTCTTTTTATTAAGTATATTATAACACCTTTGTCAAGCAGAGAAAACAAAAGCTGCCTTGCCAATACAAGCAAGACAGTCTTTAAATTACAGCTTCTGCAAAACAAAAATATCGTAAATCGCCTTAATAGCCGTTTTAAAATCTGCTTCTTCAACCCCAACGATTATATTAAGCTCGCTGGAACCCTGATCTATCATCTTTACATTAACATGGCTGTGAGCCAGTGACGAAAATATTCTTCCTGCGGTTCCTCTGTTAGATTTCATTCCCCGTCCGACAACCGCAACAAGTGCTAAATCGGTTTCAATTTCTATAGAGTCAGGCTGAACATTTCTGTGAAGTCCCGCAAGTATCTCCTGCTCCTTCTCGGCAAATTCATCAAGGTGAATTATAACGCTCATAGTATCTATGCCCGACGGCATATGCTCAAAGGAAACACCGTTCTTTTCAAAAACCTCTAAAACACGTCTGCCGAATCCAAGCTCGGAATTCATCATATCCTTCTCGATATTTACAACCGCAAAACCTTTTTTCCCCGCAATACCTGTAATTGTGTATTCCGGCTTCTGTGAGGTTGATTCTACAATCATTGTTCCTGTGTCGTCAGGCTTATTAGTGTTCTTGATGTTTATAGGAATTCCCGCCTTTCTGACAGGAAAAATAGCTTCATCGTGCAAAACAGTAGCACCCATATAAGAAAGCTCACGAAGCTCCTTGTATGTAATTGAAGTAATCGGAAGCGGATCGTCGATAATTCTAGGATCAGCAATCAAAAATCCCGAAACGTCGGTCCAGTTTTCATAAATATCAGCGGTCACAACCGAAGCAACGATTGAACCTGTTATATCAGAACCGCCTCGCGAAAATGTCTTTATCGTATCGTTGGGCATAGAGCCGTAGAATCCCGGAATAACTGCATATTCCACTCCCTCAAGACGTTCGCCCATAACAAAGGCTGTTTTATTGCTGTCATAAGCTCCCTTGTCGTCAAAGAAGACAACATCGGCAGCGTCGATAAATTCAAAACCCAAGTATTTTGCAAGCAATTTTCCGTTTAAATATTCGCCCCTTGACGCAGCATAATCTCTGCCCGCTTTTTGAGTGAAGCAGGCTTTTATGGTATTGAACTCATCTTCTAAAGAAATATCAAGCGAAAGCTCGTTTATTATTCCGTTATATCTCGACTTTATTTCTTCAAACTCCTTTTCAAAGTCCTGACCCCTTGCAGCCTTTGAATAACACGAATACAGCATATCGGTTATTTTGGTATCATCGTCGAATCTCTTTCCCGGAGCTGACGGAATAACAAATCTCCTTGAACTGTCGCTTTTAATAATATCGGCGACTTTCTTAAACTGTTTGGCGTCTGCAAGAGAGCTTCCGCCGAACTTTACTACCTTAACCATTATTATATCACGCTCTTTATGAGCTCCTCCCCTTAAATATTGACAACTATTATTATATTAGTATTCAAAAACCGAGTCAATTGACAATTAATACAAATAACTTATAACATTTCTTAGTTTTTTGTTGAAATACAACTGTATTTATATCACATACATATTTACCTTTTCAAAAACATACTCAAAATATTATGACCGTCTTCAATATAAACGCCTGTATCTTTGCAGGTCTGCTCAGTAAACTCATCTTTACCCTCGATCTCGCCCTTTTTATGGTACATCAGGAAAGGAATGGGGTCATTCGTGTGGGTTCTGAGTTCAAGAGGAGTTGCATGGTCGGGCATAATCAAAACCTTGTAGTCGTCATATTGCTCCAGAGCATTCAAAACAGGGCCTAAAATCTTTTCATCGATCAATTCAAGCGACCTTTTCTTATTTTCTATCTCGTGTCTGTGACCGCACTCGTCAGGTGCCTCAACGTGAATGTAAACAAAATCCTGACCGTTTTTGAATTCATTAATTGCGGCATTGGCTTTACCCTCAAAATTGGTGTCAATATATCCCGTTGCACCCTCAACATCAACAACATTCATACCGCTGAATTTACCTATCCCCTTTAAAAGGTCAACAGCAGAAATTATCGAACCTTTTAATCCGTATTTCTCTTCAAAGGGCATAAGAGCCTTTCTTGTTCCCTCGCCCCAGAACCACATCGAGTTTGCCGGTCGAAGACCTTTGGCTTCTCTTGCTTTATTAACAGGGTGATCTTTCAAAACATCATAGCTTTCTACCATCATATCATACAGCTTTTTAGCATTGGGATGCGACGGTATGTAATCCTTTATCGGCTTTCCTGTTATATCATGTGGCGGAGTAAGTGTTCCAACGTCAGTCGTACCGTTGTTCCAGATAAGGCAGTGACGGTAGGAAACTCCCGAATAAAGCTGAAATTCATCATTGTTGAAATGTTCAGCCAGAGTTTTTACTATTTCTCTTGCCTCAGCCGTTGAAATATCATCAGCACAGTAATCAAGAATAGTTTTGTCTGCATAATCTTTCTCATCTGAAAGAGTTACCAGATTACATCTGAAAGAAACGTCCGTAGGCTTCATATCTATGCCTATAGAGCCTGCCTCCAGCGGAGAACGTCCTGAATAGTAGATCTGCGGGTCATATCCCAAAACAGCGAGATTTGCTACGTCACTTCCCGGTTTCATATTATCGGCAACAGTTTTGACAAGTCCCATATAACTTTTCTTAGCCAGTTTATTCATATTTGGCGTAACTGACGCTCCCATTGGGGTTTTACCGCCTAACTCCTTAACAGGATAGTCTGCCATTCCGTCGCATAAAAGTACAAGTGTTTTCATCAATATACATTCCCTTCACAAAATAGTTCACATATTATTTTAAAAATCCTCACAGAATCATATAACTTCATCAACATTATATGAAAATAAAATTTATAAGGTTAAGCCTTTTCAATTACCCAAAGCTGACCCTCATCAAGCGGATTGAAATCCTTTTGAAATAATCTGTATTTTATAAGTCTTTTTGAATTTGTAAGCAGCTTTGAAAAACGTGAATACTCAGTTGAGATTTTATAAAAGCCGTTTGTTTCAGTAAATCTGAAACCGTTATTTTTTATCGCCTTGCCGCACTTAAACCCAAACATACCGTCACAAAGAAGATTCCCCTCTTTATTCACTATCCTGACGCTACCGTCAAGATTAAGTCTTATATTAAATGTCTGGTTTAATTTGTCGTTCAGTTTTG
Source organism: uncultured Clostridia bacterium (assembly GCA_947589185.1). Classification (GTDB taxonomy): domain Bacteria; phylum Bacillota; class Clostridia; order Oscillospirales; family Ruminococcaceae; genus UMGS1601. The sequence goes on from CANQCK010000009.1 coordinate 56,481, forward strand.
AAAGACCTGCTCTGCAATTATCATAAATAGTAAGATAAGAACCGTCGCAAGCAGATTTTATTCTAATATTCTTTTTAACCTTCAGAGCCTTATCAACATTTTCAGAAAGCCTTTCATAATATGAATTCATAAAAGCTACAACGTGCTGTTCGGTTAATGGCAGCATATTACCGAGTGCATTTTCAAAAGTTGTATCTTCAACAGCCTTTACATCGGCATAATATTTTGCAGACTCCCGAGACAATATATTTAGCATTTCTCCTACGCTTTTATTCATATAGGCATTATAAAGACTTTCATCTCCGCTGTCGGTATGAAATCTATCCATATTTGTCAAGGCATATTTTTCATAGCAGTGGTGTGAATTGTTTTTAAACGGTAAAGATATAAGATTAGTCGTATGAACCGTACAGCCTATATCAGAAATAAAATGAATACATCTTCCCAAAGAATCCAGAGCCATATCGGTCATATCATTTGCATACTGAATAAAGCTCATTGTGTAATTTTCCTCCAGCATTGTTCTTGCCGAAGGAGCATACTTGCCTAATCTGTTCGCAAGATAGCCTGTATATGAGGGCTGAAGTGCATTTCCGTTTTTATCACACGATGAATAATAGTGCATTCCGCTTCCCTTATTTCTGTCACCCTTGAAATCGGGAACTATAACCCCATATGATATACGGTCTTTGTGCTCGTCAAAAAACTTATAAGCGTCATTTTTACTATCGTTTTTCAAAATCTCCAGAGCAGATTCAAATATAGCCGAGTGAGTATCTGAAAACCAAGCGTTTGCTTTCTTTTTGCCCATCAACACTGCCCCTGCTGCACATAAACCCAAAGAAGCAAGCAATTTCTTATACATCGAACTTCAAACCTTTCAATAAACTGTAAATCACTTTTGTGAAGTCATTTCGTCCAAATCAGAATAAGTTATAGTACATTTGCCTGTACCCTTAGAATGTCCGTTTTTATCATATTCAATATCTATAACCTTTTCGCCGACAGATTTGTTATACATCTCAGCGGCTTGTTCAAAACTAATGCCGTCGTCTTTATTCTTAACGGCATTTTTAGCTCCCAGTATTGAAGAAAGACCTACCGCAGATGAAACTCCGGTAAAATTTCTAACGAACCTAATAAATATATTCCTGTGCTTACCATTCTTTTTTCTGCCCTTAAAAATCAAACTTATAATAAAAGCGACAACTGCAATCCCGCCTGCTTTTTCGGTATTATAATTACTGAACATACTAAATTTTTTCATAGTAGATTTCCTTTTTATCATTCAACATTATTCTGATAAACATACGTTAATTATATACTAATATGTGATATATTTCAAGTAAATATTTAGCCGCAGAAAAAATTACGTCTGCGGCTTTTACATTTTATTAAATTACAAATTCCCCCATAATAACAAAATAATCGAACCGGCATATAATAAAGTGTGATGTAACAGCTCAAAAGAGTTATTACATAGCTTATGCCCGGCAATACAGCACTGCGGGCATATAATCACAAATAACAATAAGGAGAATTTCACATGGAGATTTATACAACTAAATCGTCTGACATATGTGCAAAAGGCTTTTGCGAGGGCTGTCCGCAGCCTGAAGGAAAGTTTCCTGAAAAAACGCCGATAGCAATGGCATATGTTCCGTTTCAGGAATGGGAAAAAACATATGATGCTCACATTGCACTATGCAGAGGTACAATATTCCCGTCACTTGACAAACCATTCATAGGAGAGGAGGCTGTTTCAAATGGATGCAGAAAAAAGTAAGCTGTTAAAGTTAGTAAGAATGCACGGTTTCGCAGTAATTGAGGCACAGCTATTTCTTGACAGCCACCCGACCTGCAAAGAAGCTCTGGAATACTTTAGAAAGCATCAAAAAGAATATGAAGAAGCAGTTGCCGAATATGAAAGCAAATATGCACCGATAACGGTAAGCGGAGTAAACAGCGATGATGAATGGACATGGGCGACAAAACCATGGCCCTGGGAAAGGAGTGAGAATTAATGTGGCAATACAAGAAAAAGTTAGAATATCCGGTAAACATAAAGAATCCTAATCCTGCTCTGGCAAAGGTTATCATCACGCAGTTTGGCGGTCGTGATTGAATTTGTAATTGTAATTATGATATATAATTTGAAGTTTACTGCTCACGCTTATAGAGATATACATATATCAAAAAAACTCTATGCTATTTATTTAAAAGCAGTAATGGGCAAGGAATGGATATTCCTTGCCTCTTATTATTGTTAAAAAGCTCCCACTATGAAACGTTCAAAGAGAATTCTTAGCGTTGCTATGTTGCATTAGAGCATCAGTTTAATGTGTGATATTCCATAATGCTAATTCAATTTGCGTGACATAAGCAATATGTTACTTTAAATTCTCACTTTCTCACCATAACATAATAACCGCTTTCCCTGCCGCCGAAACGATAATCACCGCTTTTCCATTCAATGATGAGGTATTCCTTACCGCTAAACTTCTTTATTTCATATGCACAGGCATTGCTGTTCCACTTACGCAGCCAGTAGCCTTTTGTCCATGTGTGCTTGTCATCGCCGCTTATTACCTCATCACCATAGATTGCAGTAACATGACCTCCTTCCATGAATTCAATCTCTTTGAAATATAGGTCAGCGGTGTAATTCCAAGCTCCCTTCGGCGGATTTTTATATGGCACAAAGTCTTTCTTTTTTAGTTCAATAGGATCAAAGGTGCAAAACGCCTTCCATCTGCCAAGAACCTTGTCATCAGGTATAAAAGGCTTGTTTATGTCGTCCTTTTTGGAAATTTGATCTTTTGTGTAGCGAACGCTGTCAAGTTTACGCAGGGCTACTGCCGTAATCTCGCCAGATTCTGAGTAGTCCTGTGATTTGAAATCGACTATCATATACAGATCGTCGCCTCGCTGTTCAAGACGGTAGTCGTTCGCAAAACGACTCTCACCGTTATTAAAAAACAGCTTGCCCTTAGTCCAGCCAAAGCACCAGTAATACTCGCCGTTCGGTAGAAAATACAGATGCCTGTTACCGTCACCCAGAAGCAGAGTCGGGTAATTATCACTGTCACCACATTCGCCTAACACCAGCCATTTGCCGATGACCTGCTCATCGTTTTCAAACGGCATATCCACATCTTCTATAAGGGGCTTAAATTTCTGTTCCATAATAATACCTCCATTTTGTATCAAATTTTCGAGATCACGGAGCTGCCGTTCAAGCGCTGCCTTGCGTGCGAAAAATATGTCCTCAGTATGTTCATTTGAGTATAGCATAGTGCGTATTTCCGCCAAAGTAAATCCGACTGCTTTAAGCTCAGCAATTCGTTCAAACACGGCTATCTGCGACTTGTCATAATAGCGGTATTCGGTAAAGCGGTCAATGTACAGCGGCTTGAGAAGCCCGATTTTGTCGTAATGCCGTAAAACAGAAATATTCGTTTTACAGGCTTTGGCAAAGTCTCCTATTTTCATGATCTCAACTCCCATAATATATGTAAGGTACCTTATGTGTATATTAAACCTGATGTTAGGTTTAGAGTCAATAGATTTATAAGAATTTTGCAAAATTTTTTCTATTTTATTATAGTGCATATCGAAAAAAGTTAACCCCCTTGTAAAAAGACAAATACTCCAAAAACTATTGCCTTGCATTCCGGTCTTAAAAATTTTGTGTATAATAAAAGCACATTGACATAATCCAATGTGCTAAAACTCATGTTATATCATTCAAGTTTATTAAAACCGCCCCCAATAAGTAATTAAAAATCATTTTCAAATTCCGGATCGATTTGACCAATATATTCATTACGTTTTTCTTTGTACATCTCAACATCGTCCCCTGTTGACAGCATTACTCCCACGCATTTATGAGTATCTTTATCATAACTGCATAGAAAACCATCTTTATTTCGAGCTGTGTAAATTTTAGTTTTATTTTCTTTTGGTTCGTAACCTATCCCGTTATTGCAATGTTTCATCTGCTTAACCTTTCCAAAAGCAAAATTCGTAGGTGCACCATAAGGAAATGCATCACAAACAAACCGCCATCCATCTTTTAAGGGACGCTCATGCTTGCAAGTAGAACAATCATCAATACAAATCATTATCTTTTCCTCCTCATAAATTTTTCATAGAATCTTATAGCTTTCAGTGGAACTGTATCATGTCTTGAAATCATAAACTCTATTTCTGCAAGTGTCTCTGCACCATCTCTATAATCAATTTCACTTATTCAATCTATATTCACGTCTAATATTTCATCATACAAAGTTCTTATTTCAGATGCAGAGGTATCTCTATTCAATATCAACTGGAAAATTTACATGAACATAATTATCACAATTATCGCAGTGAAAACTGTTGTTTTTGCTTATATTGTTACCACTGACATCATAGTGACCTATACCACACTTTTCGCACCTTATAGTTTCTCCATTTCTAAGTCGTTCAAGTAAAAATTCAGCGTCACTTCTTTTATACTTTTCGTCCACCAATATGCTCCTTTCGCCAATTAAACTCAGAATACGTTTCTTTTATTTCACTAAGTATATCACCCTCACTCGTAGATGTCAACGATTTCATCTATATTCCGGCATTAGTTTTACCCTTTGGGATTTATCTCTTGTTTATAAATAAATCCTATTACGTCGCCTTATGTCGCCAAGATGGCAAAAATAAACAGATTATATCTATTGCATTGTGTGATATATTATGGTATAATTATGGTGCAATATATTTATGGAGATGATTTTATGCCAAGAATTATTCCGATAAAGGATTTAAAAAACACTGGTACTATTTCAGAGATGTGCCATAGTATTAACGAGCCTATATTTATTACTAAGAACGGCTACAATGATATGGTTGTAATGTCTAATCAGGCTTATGACGAGCTTATGGAAAAAATCAAATTATATCAGCTTTTAGCAGAAAGTGAAAAGGATTATGAGGACGGAAATCTTGTCGACGGCGATACAGTCTTTGCTAAATTAAAGGAAAAATACAATTATGATATATAATTTGAAGTTTACTGCTCACGCTTATAGGGATATACAGAGCATTTATGAATATATATCAAAAAACCTCTATGCTCCGATGTCTGCAAATCGTATTATGAAGATGATACAAGACTCTATTGAAAACCTTAAATCTTTTCCGTATTCTGCTCCGGCTGTTAAAGATGACTTTTTATCAAGAAAAGGATTTAGAAAACTTATTACAGAAGATTATATCGTGCTTTATAAAGTTGATGAAAATAACAAATCTGTTATTATCCACCGAATTGTAAACGGAAAAACCGATTATAAAAATCTATTTCATAATTAGTTATAAAAATTCCATTTATAATACTCTACACACTTTTCCGAATTTCTAGTTTACATATTTATATAAAAACAGTAAGGGCAAGGAATGTATATTCCTTGCCCCTTATTTAGCTAAAACTCCTATTGCACTTGACTGTACAATAGGAGCAGTTTATTATTGAACCGTACTTAATATGTTATCATCAAACATTTCTTCTAGAATCTCTTTCAAGCTATCATTGAATTGTTGCTCCGTAGGTATATGAATTTTTTGTCTTTTTAACACCTCATTTTCTATTAACGGAATCAACATATCTTTTGCGAATTTTATTCTATCAGTACTAGAGTACATATCTTTCAATATCTTCCCATCTAGCATATCTTTTAAATTATCAATTATTTTTTCAGCCTCTTTTTGAGTCAATAGATAATTTATTGCCAGTTCACTAAACTGT
>CANQCK010000010.1 GCA_947589185.1 uncultured Clostridia bacterium
GTTCCACTCGTTTTTCGAGTGCCTGATTATTATATCACGTCACTTCTTCTTTGTCAAGGGGTTTTTTAAAAAAATTTAAAAGTTTTTTAATCCATTATTTTTTACATATAAAGTATAAAATTTTTGTTACTAAGCTGCTTAACTGCTAAAAGAATAATATGTGATACTTCAAATTTGCAATCATTAAAAATATCTTGTTTTTTGTTGACATATGGACAAAGGGGTTGTATAATTATATACGACCTTATCAAGAGCGGCGGAGGAAACAGGTCCTGTGAAGCCCGGCAACCTAATTTTCTTATTAAGGTGCTAAATCCTGCGGTAATAAAATCCGAAAGATGAGGAATTTAGATGATAAATTCAAGCGTTTCGGTTTTGAAACGCTTTTTATTTTGGGAGGAATATAAATGTCGAGAAACCTTTTTACTTCAGAATCTGTAACAGAGGGACATCCGGATAAAATCTGCGATCAGATTTCAGATTCTATTTTAGACGCAATACTTGAACAGGATCCTTTTTCTAGAGTTGCCTGTGAAACAGTTACTACAACAGGAATGATAATGTGTATGGGTGAAATAACCACAAAAGCACAGATTGATATTCCCGAAATAGTCAGGCAGACAGTAAATGAAATAGGCTATGATAACGATGCTTACGGCTTTAACGGAAACACCTGTGCAGTTTTTACTGCAATAGACAAGCAATCTCCTGACATTGCACAAGGCGTTGATAACGCCTTAGAAGGTCGTGAAGAAAACCTAAACGACATAGGTGCGGGAGATCAGGGTATGATGTTTGGATACGCCTGCAATGAAACTCCAGAGCTTATGCCAATGCCGATCTCTCTGGCACATAAGCTAGCGTTGAAGCTAACAGAGGTCAGAAAAAACGGCACTCTCCCCTATCTCCGTCCTGACGGAAAAACTCAGGTAACCGTTGAATATGACAGCAATAACAAGCCCTTTAGAATCGACGCTGTAGTTGTTTCTTCTCAGCACAGTGAAAACATTACACTTGAACAAATAAGAAACGACATTATTAAATATGTTGTAAAAGCTGTTATACCGAACGAGCTTCTGGACGATAAAACGCAGTATTTTGTAAATCCCACCGGCAGATTTGTTATCGGCGGACCTCACGGAGACAGCGGACTTACAGGCAGAAAAATTATAGTAGATACCTACGGCGGAATGGGACGTCACGGCGGCGGTGCATTTTCAGGCAAAGACCCTACAAAAGTTGACCGCTCGGCAGCTTATATGGCAAGATATGTTGCTAAAAATATTGTTGCCGCTAATCTTGCAGATAAATGTGAAGTTCAGCTTGCCTACGCAATAGGGGTTGCATCGCCTGTTTCAGTTATGATCGATATTAATACATTCGGAACAAGTAATTTGAGTTCTGATAAATTAAGCGAAGCTGTAAGAAAGGTTTTTGATTTACGTCCGTCGGCTATTATTGAAACTTTAGGTCTTCGCAAACCGATTTATAAAAAACTAGCCGCATACGGTCATATGGGTCGTGAGGATCTAAACGTTGCTTGGGAGAAAACCGACAAAGTCGAGGAGCTTAAAAAGGCTGTTTTATTATAAAATTAATTATTTAACAGAAAAAATCATAAAGGGTGATGTGAAATGAATTTATTCTTAATTCTGGCATTTTTATTTTTTATTGGCTCTGTTTCCGGCTGGCTTCTTGAACTGCTTTTTCGGCGTTATTTTTCCAGTTCCAATCCGGAACGAAAATGGATCAACCCGGGATTTTGCATCGGTCCGTATCTGCCATTGTACGGCATCGGTTTATGCGTATTATATTTATTAGCTTCACTGAATATCTTTAATATGATTAATCCTGTTTTTAATAAGACATTAATTTTCATTCTAATGGCTGTATGTATGACTGCCGTTGAGTACATAGCCGGAATAATAAGTGTAAAAGTATTTAAAATTCGTTTGTGGGATTACAGTAATGAGTGGGGAAACATTCAAGGAATTATCTGTCCAAAATTTTCGCTGATTTGGGCATTGCTTGGTTCAGTATATTACTTTCTTATTCACCCTTACATCCTCAACTCCTTGAAATGGCTTTCACAGAATCTTGCATTCTCCTTCGTTATCGGACTGTTTTTCGGCATTTTTATAATTGACGCCGTAAAATCTGCTCAGCTTATTACAAAACTCAAAAGATTCGCCGATGAAAAAGATGTTATCGTTAAATATGAACACCTCAAAGAATATATTCGCAAAAAACAGGAAAAAACAAGTCAGAAGCATTACTTTTTCCGTCCGTTTCATTCTAATCAAACAATAACCGAAAATTTGAAAGAAATGTTTGAGTCTTTTGAAAAGCATAAAAAACACTAAATATAACTACAGAACTTAAAAAAGGCTGTCTGATTATCAGGCAGCCTTTTTTATAATACTATTCTCTCATTCTCATTTGAACTCGGTCTTGTCATAAGCTCTTTTAATGCAATATCAACCTGCTTTCCCTCAAACAAAACCGAATAAAGCTGTTCAGTTATAGGCATCTCGACCCCCTGAGACTTTGCAAGTGCATATGCTGTTTTTGTACAGTAATAACCCTCAACTGTTCCAACCATTCTAACAGCTTCTTCAGGAGTTCTGCCTTTTCCAATTAAAATCCCCGCACGTCGGTTTCTCGAATGCATACTGGTGCAGGTGACGATTAAATCTCCTATTCCCGTAAGACCTGCAAACGTGCTGGTACTTGCCCCCAAAGACACTCCCAAACGTGCAATTTCACTGATACCTCTTGTCATAAGAGCCGCTTTTGTATTATCACCAAAGCCCATACCGTCGCAGATCCCTGCCGCAAGAGCAATTATATTTTTCAGCGAACCGCCTATTTCACAGCCGATAATATCATCATTTATATAAATTCTCAATACCTGACTTGAAATAGTTTTCTGAATATATTTTGCCGCCTCGTGGTCTTTTGAAGAAACAACAACAGTTGTAGGAATCCCCTTTGCAAGCTCCTCAGCGTGGGAAGGACCCGTAAGAACAACTACTCGGTTTTTATCAAAAACCTCAGAAACTACAACGCTCATACGCTTAAGCGTTCCGTTCTCTAAACCCTTTGAGGTGTTTACTATATATGTGTTTTCGCTCATATAAGGTTTTGCTGTTTCGCAGGTCTCCCTTACAAATGATGACGGTATACCCACAACGGCTATATCCTTATCCCTAACGCAGGAAATATCAGTTGTAAGTTTAATGCTTTTAGGAATAATAGTTCCGGGCAGCTTTGCTTTTAGCTCTCCCGTTCTTTCAATTGCGTCAATTTCGTCTCTGAACTTCGACCACACCGTTACTTTATGTCCCAGCTTTTCACACATAACAGCAAGAGAAAGTCCAAATCCTCCCGAACCCAGTATAACAATATCCGCCATAATAATCCTCCAAAATATATTTAGCTCTTACCCTTAAAACTCAACTTGTTTTCCTCGTGACTTTTAAGTCTGATTATATTAGCCTTATGCTTGTATATTATAAGAACTGCCAGCAAAACCGCAAACAGAACATTTATCCATACACCGTCATATTCCCTAAACAATTGAGTAATAACTGTCAGAAACGGACAGAATGCCATAGATACTATAGATCCCAGAGAAACATATTTAGTAATTGATACAATAATAATAAACACAGCCAAACACAAAAGAGTTGTAACAGGGTCGACAGCAAGCATAGTAGTGCAGGCAGTAAGAACACCCTTTCCGCCCTTGAACCCATAGTATAACGGAAAAATATGTCCGAGCACTACACATACTCCCGCAACATATCCTATAAACAGACCGTCGCCGAAAAACTGAACGCCCAAAATGTCAGATACAACAAAACGTGCTAAAACTACCGCAATAACACCCTTGAACAGATCGCACAAAAGAGTTATCAAAGCAGGCAATTTCCCGTAAACTCTCAGAACATTGGTAAGTCCTGCACTTTTACTGCCGTAATTTCTTATATCGTCGTGCTTCAGCAGTCTGCACACTATCAGTGCAGAATTAAAGCTGCCAAAAAGATATGAAGCTATTGCGGTAACAGCAATACATAAAAATTTAATCATAATATACTCCCCGGTTATTTTGTGTCGTTTGCTCCTCTTTCTCTGATTATAAATCTCACCGGCGTTCCCTCCAAACCAAAGGTTTCACGAATCTGATTTTCCAGATACCTCTGATATGAAAAATGAAACAGCTCCGCTTTATTTACAAATGTAACAAATGTCGGCGGTTTTGTTGTCGGCTGAGTAATATAGTATATTTTAAGCCGTTTGCCCTTATCAGACGGCGGCTGGACTCTGCTTGTCGCATAAGCTAAAACATCGTTCAGCTTGCCAGTTGAAATTCTTATGGAATTTTTTTCGGCTGACTGCTTGATAATATCAAATAGCTTATCAAGTCTTTGACCTGTCTTTGCTGAAATAAACACAAACGGAACATAGGACATAAAACTAAAATCGTTTTTCAGCTTATTTGTGTATTCAGACATAGTGTTTGTGTCCTTTTCAACAGCGTCCCATTTGTTTACAGCCACAACGCAAGCCTTACCCTGTTCGTGAGCATAGCCCGCAACCTTTGAATCCTGCTCGGTAAAGCCTACAGTCGCATCAATTACAATAACTGCAACATCTGCCCTGTCAACTGCCATATACGCTCTGAGAACACTGTATTTTTCTATACTTTCAAGCACTTTGGACTTTCTCCTGATGCCTGCTGTATCAATGAATATAAACTTTCCCTTTTCATTTTCAACTTCTGTGTCGGTTGCGTCTCTGGTCGTACCAGAAATTTCTGAAACGATAAGTCTTTCCTCACCGCAGATTTTATTTATAATTGATGACTTGCCTGCGTTTGGCTTTCCGATAACAGCTACCTTAATAGTATTATCATCGTCAGCTTCTTCATCTGTATCAGGAAAGTATTTTATTACCTCGTCAAGCAAATCGCCCGTTCCGTGCCCGTGAATTGATGAAACGGCAATGGGATCGCCTATACCGAGATTATAAAACTCGTAAAACTCCGGTGGCGGATTGCCGACATTATCACATTTATTGACGCATAGAACAACGGGCTTTCCCGACTTCATAAGCATATTAGCTACATCATAGTCATTAGCAGTTACACCTGTTTTTATATCAGTTATGAAAATTATTACATCCGAACTTGTTATTGCCACCTCTGCCTGACGCTTCATCTGAGTAAGAATAACATCGTCGGTTTTTGTCTCGATACCGCCTGTGTCAACAAGCATAAACTGCTTGCCAAGCCATTCGCATTTAGAGTAAATTCTGTCTCTTGTAACTCCCGGTGTATCCTCCACAATTGACAGCTTTTGTCCTATCAATTTGTTAAACAGCGTGGATTTTCCAACATTAGGTCTGCCGACAATCGCAGCTATCGGTAATGCCATCACTTCTGTCTCCTTTATAATCTAATTTTTCTATAACTTTAATAAAGATTCAGCAATATCGGCGTATCCTTCGTGAGTTGTTGTATAAAACAAAGGATTTTTATCCTTATCCAAAAATGCAATATCATCAAGACCAAATTCCGTTTCTTCAACCACGTATTCTTCGCTTTCATTCACTCCAGCAAAAAAGAAAGATGAAAAACCACTCAAAAAATCCCAAAAAGTTTCATCATTATAATAAATTGAATAAAGATACTTTTCTCCTTTTGGATCTGACCACGTTCCAAGCCATTCATTAACCTTACACTTTTCAATAAGTCTAAGATGCTCATTTGCAAACTGAACAACCTTGTCATTCTTTATATATTTCTTACTTAAACCACTAATTTGAACGATTTCTACATATACTGTTCTCTTTTTAACCCTGTTTAAAATATCTAAATACTGTTCATGAGATTTCAACTCAACTGGAACCAATTTTTCCATACTTTAATCCTCAAAGTTATATTTAACTCGTAATAATTTTTATACGAAAAAAAGCAGAGAAGGAATAACTCCACCTCTGCTTTACAAAGATGTTATTAAGCGTTATCTTTCTTGATAACCTCTACACCTTTATAAAATCCGCAATTTTTACAAACTTTATGTGGAGCTGTAAGCTCGCCGCAATTAGAACATCTGCTTAATGCCGGTGCGTCTAATTTCCAAACAGCAGAACGTCTTTTATCACGTCTTGCTTTGGATACCTTTCTCTTTGGTACTGCCATTGTGGCACCTCCTCTTTGGATATTTTTAACTAAGTATTGTTGCGGCTATTAACTCTTTGAGCATTCGCAAGAAGCTTCGTTTAGGTTTTGCCCGCAAACGAAGCACAAGCCCTTGCAGTCTTCCTTACACAGTATCTTTGAAGGCAGCTGCAACAATAAATCAGAAATAGCCAACTCATTCAAGTCAAGAACCATATTTTCGCATACTATATGCTCATCGTCCTCTTTCTGAGAACTGCGAACGATCGTATGCTCAAAATCATAATGATATTCCCGCTCGAAATTTTTAAGACATCTGTCACAAACGTGATTCAAAACAAAACTTACATGAATTTTTAATGTTACAATTCCCGCTCTGTTTTCGACTTCTCCGTTTATAGATACAGGTGTTTTGAATGAAACCGCCTTATAACCGTCAAGCTCGTCAAGCGGTATTTTATAATCGATCTCTTTGCGTTCGCCAACAATATCAAACAGTTGTTTTAGTTGAATTTTCATCCTTACACCTCAAACATCACAAATTACATTATAACTATTATAATTTACATTGTCAATAGTTTTTATGTAATTTTAAAACAAACTCGTTTTTTAAGGCTTACATAAACGCTTTTACTCTTTCAGGAAGCTCCTGTGCATCAGTTGAAACGGTAAAAACTATATTAACGTCATTTGCGTGAGCATTCAGCTTTTCAAACATAGCTCCCAACTCGTCATAATCTCTTCCGCCGATTTTCAGAATACCGTCTATGAAAATCTCCTGAATATCATAGTTTCCTGCAAGCATACCTGTTACAAAGCCGTAAAATGTATCGTAACTGTCAATTGCATACTCATCTGCATCAACAAGTCTCACACTGTGAGGAAGATCATATGTGAGCTTCATTCCCTTTTCAATACAAACAACATTACCTGTTGCCTTATTTGAAGCCTCAGTAATTTTGTCAACTAAGATTTTCGTTTTTCCTGTTCCTTTTTTTCCTGTTATAATGCTGATCATAACAACACTCCGTTCCGCCCCTTCGGGCAAATTTATTTTAACGGACAGACCTGTCCGAAAATGGATTAAAATAATAATTATAGTATAAATTCCTATTACTTCAGCTTTTCCTCAAGAGCTGCTTTTTGATCCTCATAGCCCGGTTTTCCTAAAAGTGCAAACATATTCTTCTTATAGCTCTCAACACCCGGCTGATTGAACGGATTTACACCAAGAATATAACCCGATACTGCACAGGATTTTTCAAAGAAATATACCATCTCACCGAAGTTTTCCTCATCAAGTGCGTCAACCTCTATAACTACATTAGGTACTCCTCCGTCAGTATGAGCCAAAATCGTTCCCTCGAAAGCCTTTCTGTTTACATCAGACATATTCTGATTTGTAAGAAAGTTCAAGCCGTCTAAGTTTTCAGCGTCCTCCTCTAAGAACAGATCATGCTTAGGTTTCTTTATATCAACGACCGTCTCAAACATAATCCTTGAGCCGTCCTGAATAAACTGTCCCAGTGAATGAAGGTCAGTTGAGAAGGTAGCTGACGATGGGAATATGCCCTTGTTATCTTTTCCCTCACTCTCGCCGAATAGCTGTTTCCACCATTCAGCCATCATTGTAAATGCTGGCTCATATGAAACAAGCATTTCAACCGACTTGCCCTTTCTGTTCAGTATATTTCTTATAGCTGCATACTTATAGCAATCGTTGTCATCATTCTTAGAATATTTGTCCATTCCCTTCTTTGCACCTGACATTATTTTATCAATATCACAGCCGGCAACTGCAATAGGTAACAAACCAACTGCCGTTAAAACAGAAAATCTTCCCCCGACGTCGTCCGCTATTACAAATGTCTCATAACCCTCTTTGTCTGAAAGCTCCTTTAATGTTCCCTTTTTAGCGTCAGTAGTTGCAAAAATTCTGTTCTTTGCCTCTTCCTTGCCGTACTTATCCTCAACAAGCTTTTTGAAAATCCTGAAAGCAAGTGCAGGCTCTGTGGTAGTTCCCGATTTTGATATAACATTAACACAAATGTCTTTTCCCTCACATATCGAGAGAATTTCCTGAAGATATGTCGGATTTATATTGTTTCCGACAAAATATATATCCGGTGTGTCTTTCTTTAAGTTGTTATAAAACGGCGACTTCAAAAGCTCAATAGCTGCTCTTGCTCCCAGATATGAACCGCCGATTCCTATAACTATTAGAATATCTGCCTTTTCCTTTATTCTTTCTGCCGCTGCCTTTATCCTTTCAAACTCATCCTTATCATAATTTTCAGGAAGGTCAACCCAGCCTAAAAAATCATTTCCCAAACCGCTTCTATTTTCAATAGTGTTGTGTGCTTCACTTATCTGCACTTTCATTGCTTCCATTTCGTGTTCTTCAATAAAAGAACCAAGATGTCTCATATTTAATCTTATTGCCACTTTCCAATTTCCTTTCTATTTTTAACTAATATTATTTTACTATAAAACAAGTTTTTTTTCAAGTGCTCTTTTTGCAACTTTATGTAACAATTATGTTTTTGTGCAACTATTACAATTTTTATCTAATTTCTTAGTAAACTTAACAAAAGTTTGCCAAATGCACTTACTAAATCTATACGCTCTACTCCACTCTTTGTATATATATTGCGTTTTAATAATTCCTTTTTACCCATACGGTATACCAGCTCTCCTATTTTCGTTTTTTCAGCAACTGGTGCCTCCAGCTTGTTCACTCTGTCGTATGTAACGCTTATATTACCTGCTGTTCCCCTTTTAATAACAACGCTTGCATTTCCGTCAACATAGGTATCGGTCTTTAACTCAAAACCGTGTGTTACATTAATAGGCTCAACTGCGTCTTTCGGAATTTCAGGTGAGTATAAGTCATAACCCTCAAATCCGTAATCGAGCAATTTCCTCGCATCAATTGCCCTGCTGTCGCTATCTTTAGTTTTAATTGCAACAGCTATCAAACTTAGCTTATTTCTTGATGCTGACGCGGAAATACAGTTTCCTGCCTTATCTGATGAACACGCTTTAAGTCCGCTTATACCTTTATAATTTTTAACAAGAGTATTGAGATTAACAAGCTCCGCTTTTCCTCCTCTTACACTGTCCATCCAGGTTGTGAAATATCTTTTCAGACTTTCATACTTTACAAGTTCAGCAGATAAAATGGCAATATCCTTAGCGGTGGAAATATTAGAAGAACTTATACCCGTGCAGTCAACAAATTTTGTATTCTTCATTCCCAGTGATTTTGCACGGTTGTTCATTGCATTGACAAATGCCGCCTCGCTTCCGGATATACCCTCAGCCAATACAACGCTTGCGTCGTTTGCATTTCCAATAGTAATTGACTTCAAAAGCTCCTTTATACTGATCTTCTCACCTACATCCAACCATATCTGCGAGCCTTTTCTGGAGTTAGCTTCGGCAGACGTTATGAGCTTTCTGTCAAGCGTGAAATCTTTATCAGTTTTCAGCTTTTCAGCCGTCAGAAGTATTGTCATCAGCTTTGTAAGATACGAAACTGAAACCCTTTCATTTGCCTTTTTACCGAATATTACAGTCTTTGTTGACGCTTCATACAGCACTGCATTTTCTGCTGTAACAGATACCTCTGATTTTTTATGTTCCTTTCCAGAATTCAACGCCGCAGCGACGGCTTCTTCTGACCTTACACCGTCAGCAAACGCCTTTGTGAAAAATAATGACATTGTTATTATGCAAAGTATAAGAGCAAATATATTTTTTACTATTCTCATATGAATACTCCCCTTTAATCTATAACTTCATTTAACTTATTCTTTAATTAATTTTATGCTAAAGACAAGGGTTTATGCCCGGAGAGCCTCCGGCGGCTCTCTGCCTTTGATAAGTTTGTAAAATGTGTTTACTTTGTATAACGGCAGGCTATCACCCGAAGTCAAAGGTAAGAAGTCAGAGGAAAAGAAAAAGCGTTCGGAATACCGAACGCTTCCTATGTCTATTTAACTTTTTTTGAAACCTTCTTTGACCATTTTCCTGTGTAGGTTTTATTTCCTATCTTTTGATACGCTCTTACTTTTATATAATACTTCTTTCCTGATTTAAGCCTTTTAAGAGTTACTTTGTTTTTCTTGATATTCTTTTTAGTCTTTGCATTTTTCATGCCTTTCTTTAAAGAATATTTTA
Source organism: uncultured Clostridia bacterium (assembly GCA_947589185.1). Lineage (GTDB taxonomy): Bacteria > Bacillota > Clostridia > Oscillospirales > Ruminococcaceae > UMGS1601. The sequence continues at coordinate 10,367 of CANQCK010000010.1, forward strand.
CCTCATATTTTACTCCTTTTATGTTTTTCCAGCTCACTTTCAGTTGCTTTTTCTTTATTGATTTAACATTTAAATTTTTAACCTTATCTGATCCGGCAATGGTTGTGCTTGGGTTTGTCTTTTTTGAATTAGGGACTATTTTTGAATTCGTAACGGAATTTGCATTCTTTGATGAAATTTTTACCATTTCAATGTTCACCTTTTTGTCAGGTATCGTTGATGGGTCAGGACTAAATTCTATTCCATCAGGACCAAATAATTGTTCAGCCTTAGAGTAGGTTTGAGTAACATTTACTGTAATATCTGAAAAATCTACATCTGCTACATCAGATTTTTTAAACTCTATTAAATGAACATCATACACTATCTGATCCGCACCTATAAAAGACATATAAAATGTATAATCTAAAGTAAGCTTGCCATTATCTTTAGTTATACTTGGATTTTTTTCATAACCTTCGCCGGTTCCGCCGTTAAAGTTTATCAACCAGTTTACTAAAAGAACATTTTCATCAAAAAATGATTTATCATAACCGCTTATAATCTCGCTTTCATATTCTTTATATTTGTCATAATTATCAATATAAATATAACACCCTAAAGAATTATTTGGAATATTAAATGGTCTGTTACTAAAACCCCATTTACAGTTATAGTTCAATGTATCATCAGCATATGTGGAAAATGCAGTTAATAAAACAGATGTAAACAACAAAACAGCCGAAACAAAAACACTTAATACTTTTTTCATTTTCATAAATTTTCCCTCCAATATTTTGTATAATTATTATACAGTATTTTTATAATTAAGTCAACACCTTATCATAGGTCATACCAAGCCGCAGATAATTTAAGGTTAGATGTACCATCATCTTCTCTCAAAAAATTAAAACTTAGATAATTATAGCTCACATTAGTACCCTGAAAAGCATTTGTAACTAATACTTCCGCCGAAGAATTAGGTAGATTTGTCCCTATATAATTATTACTATTTTTATCATATAATTCAAACTTAAAATTAGGAATTTCTATATTACTTACAGTAGAAGCCAGTACTGGCCAAGTTAATGCACACTTACGATAATCAGAATTATTCCTAAGAATAACTTCCCTATTATTTCCTGTAGTATATAATATAGTATATGTTCCAACAGATAAAATTTTAATAGCTCTTTGAGCATTTACAACTCCTGAACCCTCTTTTTCAGTTAATCCTTCAGTATAACTCTCAGAGCATTTTCTATCACAGGATGCTAAAATTATCGCCTTTACAGTATCTGGATGAAACGCAAGAGTAGGCTCTGTTTGAATAATTTGAGCACAAACACCCGTTACAGCTGGTGCCGCAAAACTTGTTCCTTCATAGCCCAACTCTAAAACGTCATTGAAAGCCGCTTCGCAATCAGGTTTTGCGCAACCTTTTGCTCCACCGTTTGCATAGGATACACCAGTGTGAAATTCGTCATCTGATTTAATACTAGTATTTTTTGTATCTATTCCTCCAACGGTCAACACATTATAAGCTAAAGCACCAATATTACAATTTATACCAGCAGTGCTTACATTCCCCGATGTCTTTACTATTAGAACATTGTGCACATAGCTAATGTAATCTAACCATTTTTCAAATGAGGTATAATAATCATTTGATCTAGTACCAAAATTTAAACTTATATTTATTAGTGAAACACCTTTACCAATTAGTGTTTCTATTGCTGATTCTGACGCTATATTAGAACATGAATAAATTTTAGCCTCAGGGACTATACCATAACTTCCCGCTAAAATTCTTGTGACCTTTGTCCCATGATAGGTTTCATAATCAACAGTTTTATCAAGTACTGTAATATCAGTATTTTTTAAATCCGAATGATTTATATCTACTGTATCAGCATCAAAAACACCAATAGTAACTCCACTACCCTTTATACCCAGACTATTTGTAGTAATATCAACACTAATTGCAGATTTCCACGCAGTAGTGTAAGAAGTTGAAGATGCTGCTGTTGTTTCTGCTTCTGTTTTACTTATCTGGTTCTCTTCTGGAACAATTTTAACATCTTCGTGTATATCAATACTTTTTACTTTACTTTGTACAACAATATCATCAATTTCATTCTCTGTACATTCAGTAATTACCATAGGTGAATAACTGCTGACAAATTCAATATTAGTTTTATCTATACCTGTTTGTTCAACATATTCTTCATTTTGTTTGTCATACAGCTTTTTTGCAATGCTACGTTCAGTCATTATTCTTTTATTGACTAAACTTTGAATATACTCTCTCTTGCTCTCTGTATTTTTAAAATACTTTGGCAAAAGAGTATCTAATTCTTCGTTTGACGCATTATTTAATTCTTCTGAATTAAGATATTTATCCTCTAATTGTTCAATTTGCGTCAAGGTCATACCCGTTTGTTCATCAACCTTTTGCTCGATAAAATCTTTTTCTATGCCCTCAAATTCAACATAAATCGGAACCGTTTCATTCCTTTTTAGGTCGTCCATTTCTTTAAGCAAAACACTTGAAATCTTTTTTTGCTTTGTTAATTCAAGAGCTGTTACACTATTACCATATGTACCAACAGAAAGTGTTGTGAATAATGATAATGTTACAATTAGTGAAATAATTTTCTTATAAGTTTTCATAAATATCCTCCATATTTTTTAATATTTCACAAATACTTTTGTGTATTTTTACTATACCACAAAATGAAAAATTTGTCAAGAATTTTTTCAAATATTTGCCTGCAATTAGTTGCTCTTATATGCAAAAGAAAACGGTACAGCAAAAGCCGTACCGCATTGTTTTCAAGTATTAAATTCAGTTTTTGATTATTAAACTATAAATTTAGAAATCTGTGAGAATAAATCCTCTGCACTCTCAGTGTGAGCAACAAGTTCAATGGGATTGGTCAGATCCAGACTGAAAATACCCATAATCGACTTTGCGTCAACTGCATATCTTCCCGAAATTAAATCCACATCATAGTCACACAACGATACTGCACTTACAAATTCCTTAACATCAGAAATTGATTGCAATAAAACCTTTGCTTTTGTCATAAAAAATTCCTCCCTAAAAAATGTTTTATTGTTGAAAACCCTTAGGAATTCAGAGAATTATTTATCTTTTAATTCTCTAACTAAAATATAACATATTATTTTTAATTGTCAAGGGGTAATTGAAAAAAATAATTAAATATATTATAATGTTCAAGTAAAATAAAATGCAAAAATTAAATTTGTAGATTATGCACAATAATTATATTATTAATTGTGTAATGTGCATATTATTTATTAAGATAAACGGAGTAAACAAATGAAAATATATTTTTACACTCTCGGCTGTAAGGTAAATCATTACGAAACCGAGTCAGTTAAGGAAAGTCTTATAAACTTAGGTCATAGCTGCACAAATTCAATTGCTGACGCCGACGCTGCAATTGTGAATTCCTGCACTGTGACAGGACAGGCCAATCTGAAAAGCAGGCAGGTACTTCACAAGATAAGAAAACAAAATCAAAACTGCATACTTATTCTGACAGGCTGTTTTCCTCAGGCTTTTGAAGACGAAGTTAAAGACCTTGACATCTGCGATATTATATGCGGTTCTTCAAACAAAATGGATATTCCTAAAATGCTCGATGAATATTTGTCATATAATAATACTGACAATTGCAAAAAAAGAAAACAGATAATCAGAATTGAGAAACACAGAAAGACGGATAAGATAGAAGATATGTGCATCAGCGGTTACGATGACAAAACGAGGGCAAATGTTAAAATTCAGGATGGCTGCGATCAATATTGTTCATATTGCATAATACCGTATGCAAGAGGACATATTCGTTCAAAGAGCTTAAATGAAATAAAAAAAGAGATAACCGAACTTTCAAAAAACGGACACAAGGAAATTATACTTGTTGGCATAAATCTCTGCTGTTACGGAAAGGATCTGGACGACGGCAAAAGCATAAGACTCATAGACGCTATAGAAACCGCCTGCTCGGTTGACGGAATTGAACGTGTTCGTCTCGGTTCAATAGAACCGGAAATGATTTCAGACGAGGATATAGAAAGAATGTCAAAGCTTGACAAGCTATGTCCGCAGTTCCATCTGTCGCTGCAAAGCGGCTGCGACAAAACCTTAAAAGAAATGAATCGCAAATACACTTCAAGTGAATACGAAACGCTGTGTAAAAAACTGAGAAAAGCCTTTCCCGACTGTGCAATTACAACAGATATTATGGTAGGCTTTCCGGGAGAGAGCGATGAGGATTTTGAAAAGTCGCTCAGCTTTGTAAGAAAAATAAAGTTTGCCAAAGCACATATATTCCCCTATTCTATCAGAGAAGGTACATCTGCGGCAAAACGCTCTGACCAAATTGACAAGCACACAAAAGAATGCCGTGCAAAGTCAATGGAGTCTGAGTGTAAAAAATCATCATATGAATTTCTTAAAGCTCAGGTAGGTAAAATCTGTCCCGTGTTATTTGAAAAGGAAAAGTCAACTGAATATTTTGAGGGACATACACCAAATTTCACAATTGTAAAAATTCCGAGAAATAATCTTAAAACTCCTCAAAACAGTTTGCGAAAAAGGATTTTATATGTTAAAATAGAAAAAGCTGAAGAAAACTATTGTATCGGCAGTTTTGCTGACGATTTAACTCTAACAGAATCTATATAAAATGTATAAGGAGTTGTAACTATGCCAGTTTATCGAATTTATGTTGAAAAGAAGCCAAGCTATGCATCACAGGCTGAAACTCTTCTCAGCGGAATTAAATCGGTTTTGAAAATTCCAGAACTCACGGGAATAAGAGTTGTCAACAGATATGACGTTGAGGGTCTGTCGGAAGATGATTTCAAGAAATGTGTTCCTGTTGTATTTTCCGAGCCTGCTGTTGACGTAACTTATAATGATATTCCAAAGCTGCAGCCAAATGAAAATATCATAGCCGCAGAATATCTTCCGGGACAGTTTGACCAAAGAGCAGATTCTTGTGCTCAATGTATTTCTCTGCTGACCGGAGGAAACCGTCCTAATGTAAGATCGGCTACTATATATATTTTACAGGGAGATATTTCTGAAAAAGACATAAATGATGTAAGAAACTATCTTATAAACCCCGTTGAAAGTCGTGAAGCGTCTTTAAAACCTGTTGATACTCTTGACATCAAATATGATATTCCTGAAAGAGTTATTACTATTGAAGGCTTTATCTATTCAAGCGATTCAGAATTAAAGTCTCTTATGACATCTTTAGGTCTTGCTATGGATTTCGACGACATAAAATTCTGTCAGGATTATTTTAAAAACACTGAAAAGAGAAACCCGACGATTACTGAAATTCGTATGATAGACACATATTGGTCTGACCATTGCCGTCACACCACCTTTTCAACTATCATTGACGAAGCAGACATTAAAACGCCTTATATTAATGAAACCTATAAAGACTACTTAAAAACCAGAAAAAATCTTTACGGAAACAGAACTGACAAGCCTATTACTCTTATGGATCTTGCGGTTATCGGTGCAAAGAAGCTGAAAAGCGAGGGCCTGCTGAATGATCTTGACGAGAGCGAGGAAATAAATGCCTGTTCGGTCAAGATTAAGGTCGACGTCGACGGCAAAAGCGAGGACTGGCTGTTGATGTTCAAAAATGAAACTCACAACCACCCTACTGAAATAGAACCTTTCGGAGGTGCCGCTACCTGTCTCGGAGGAGCAATAAGAGACCCTCTGTCGGGACGTTCATATGTTTATCAGGCAATGAGAGTTACCGGAGCTTCAAATCCTCTTGTTCCATTTGAGGACACTGTTGCAGGAAAACTGCCTCAAAGAAAGATAACTGTCGGTGCGGCTAACGGATATTCCTCTTACGGAAATCAGATTGGTCTTGCCACAGGACACGTCAGTGAAATATATCATCCGGGATACGTTGCAAAAAGAATGGAAATAGGTGCGGTTATCGGTGCTGCTCCTGCTGAAAATGTAAGGCGTGAGCGTCCAAAGCCTAATGACCTTGTTATTCTTTTAGGCGGTAAAACAGGTCGTGACGGCTGCGGCGGTGCAACCGGCTCTTCAAAATCCCACACTATGGATTCTCTTGAAACCTGCGGTGCAGAGGTTCAGAAAGGTAACGCTCCCGAAGAAAGAAAGCTGCAAAGACTTTTCAGAAAACCTGAAGTTACAAAAATGATAAAAAGATGCAATGATTTCGGTGCAGGCGGAGTTTCTGTTGCTATTGGAGAGCTAACCGACGGATTAGAAATAAATCTCGACGCTGTAACGAAAAAATACGACGGTCTTGACGGTACTGAGCTAGCAATTTCAGAGTCTCAGGAAAGAATGGCTGTTGTTATAGCAAAAAACGATGTTGACAAATTCTTATCAGAAGCTGAAAAGGAAAATCTTGAAGCTACCGTTGTCGCTCATGTAACAGACGACAGGCGTTTAAAAATGAATTGGAAAGGCAATGAAATAGTTAATCTGTCAAGAGATTTCTTAAATTCAAACGGTGCAGAAAAGCACACAAAAATTACAATTTCTGAGCCTTATTTCTTAACAGGCAGTAATATCGATAACAGCCCTGAAAAGTGGGAAGCTATGATCTCAAATCTGAATATCTGCTCTCAGAAAGGTCTTGTTGAAAGATTTGATTCAACTATAGGTGCAGGAACGATTCTTATGCCTTACGGCGGAAAATATCAGAACACCCCAACTCAGGCAATGGCTGCCAAGATACCTGTTCTTCACGGTGAAACCTCTACTGCTTCTATAATGGGCTGGGGATATGATCCGTTTTTGTCTGAAAAAAGCCCTTATCACGGTGCGATTGCCGCAGTTGTCGAATCAATAGCTAAGGTCGTTGCAACAGGCGGAAAACATAAAAAATGCTGGCTGACTTTTCAGGAGTATTTTGAGAGAACTCAAAATGATCCTAAACGTTGGGGCAAACCGCTTGCCGCTCTTCTTGGAGCATATAAGGCTCAAAATGAGCTTGGCTGTGCATCAATCGGCGGTAAAGATTCAATGAGCGGAACATTTGAAAAGATAGATGTTCCTCCTACACTTGTATCTTTCGCAGTTTCGGTTGCTGATTCTTTTGATATAACATCTCAGGAATTTAAAGAAGTCGGCTCTAAGGTTATTTATATGGCACCAGAATATGATGAAAACGGAATTGTAGATTTTGAAAGCGTTAAAAATATATTTGAAAAGGTCGAAAAACTCATCTGCGAGGAACAGGCATTGGCCTGCTGGGCAGTTTCATTCGGAGGTATTTCAGAGGCTGTAGCAAAAATGGGCTTCGGCAACAGAATAGGTTTTAAATTCACAAATGAAGTTACCCCTAAAGAATTATTCACACCCTGCTACGGTGCTTTCGTAATTGAACTTAAAAGCAATGTTGAAACCGAAGAAAGAGTCATCGGTGAAACTATCGGCGAATATAAGATCTATACATCTGATTATGAACTTGATCTTGAGCATCTTCAAACACTTTGGGAAAACAAACTGGAGCCTGTATTCCCTGCAAAAATTGAAAATGACCACGGCGTTGTAGATAAATATTCATATAGATCGGAAAATAAAATTAAACCTATTGCTCCTATTGCAAAACCAAGAGTTCTTATTCCTGTTTTTCCGGGCACAAACTGTGAATACGACACAGCAAGAGCCTTTGAAAGAGCAGGTGCTTTGCCTGAGGTATTTGTTATTAAAAACTTCTCTGCCGAAGCTATTTCAGAATCGGTTGAGGAAATTGAAAAACTTATAAGACAGTCTCAAATCATTATGCTTCCAGGCGGTTTCAGCGGCGGAGACGAGCCTGACGGAAGCGGTAAGTTTATAACATCATTTTTCCGAAATCCACGTCTTACTCAAGCCGTTCATGAACTTCTGAAATACAGAGACGGTTTAATGCTCGGTATCTGCAACGGCTTCCAGGCACTTATAAAGCTGGGTCTTGTACCTTACGGAAAAATAGTTGATATGCGGGACGACTCTCCTACCCTTACATTCAACTCTATAGCACGTCACCAATCAAAAATGGTAAATACCAGAATAGCTTCAAACAAGTCTCCGTGGCTTGCTGAATGTAATGTGGGAGATATTCACACTGTTGCGATCTCTCACGGTGAGGGCAGGTTTGTTGCAAGTGAGGAGGAAATTGCAAGTCTTGCAGCTAATGGTCAGATCGCAACTCAATATGTTGATTTTGAAAATCGTCCGACTATGAACATTCACTGCAATCCGAACTCTTCAATGTCTGCAATTGAAGGTATCACTTCGCCAGACGGCAGAGTTCTCGGTAAAATGGGACACTCCGAAAGAATCGGTGAGGATATTTCAAAGAACGTTCCCGGAAATAAAGACCAGAAAATATTTGAAAGCGGAGTTAAATATTTTACTGATTAGTTTTAGTCAAATTATAAAAACACCTTATGACAGATTTGTTCTTCATAAGGTGTTTTTCTTATAATCTTCTACGTCTGGAATTTCTTATCTCACGCCGTCTTAAAACATCATTTTTTATTCTAATCTCCTTCTGGCTTTCACGCTCGTTTTCTACCATAATTCCAAGCCTCTTTATTCTGTTTCGGCAGGTTAATGACAAAGCGATTATACCTAGCAATACAAAAATTAATATTACCTGAAATACAGATTCCCACAGCTCATAGGTGTTCTTTTCTTCAATAAGCCTTGAAATAATGCTGTCTCTTAGCGTTTTCTGCGAATCGCTTATATATTTAACACAAGAGGTGTACTCATTACTTGATATAAATTCCCTCGCCTTGTTTTGCTTTGCCTCTTGTATCATTTTATTTAATGCGTTCTGTTCGGCAGGAGCTATATATTTATCCCAAGCACTGTCAATCTTTGATAAAATCTCTTTCTCACTTTTCTCAAGACCGATCGCAAGCATCATCTTTCTTGACAACGCCATATCTCCAGTAACAACATTTTCTTTCATATATTCCGAATAATAGTCTACATTTGATGAATCAACATATAAATACAGCAGGTTAGTTCTGTTAAGAAAGCACGAATGATACTGATTTGAATACTCTATCATATCATTAAGTTTATTATTAGCCGACATTGCAGCTCTGCCAAAGAAAAGATATACAAGCAAAATCAGCAGACTGAGAACACATAAAAAAATCATAAACGGTATCTTACTGAAAGAAACCATTTTTTTATTCAGTTTTGACATCAAATCATTCCTTTCACAAGACTGAATTTATTTAAAATTCTGTATAATAAACTACTTATATATTATTTATGTATTAGTACAATTATACTTTATTCGACTGCTTATGTCAATTAATAATATTGACAAACCTGTCTCAATTTAATATACTTAATCAGACAAATAAAAGTCAATAGGCATAACGTAAAACTTTGAAACGGGAGACTGATATGAAAAAAATATGTATAATAATAATCTGTGTTTTTATGTGCATTTTATCGGGATTTAATGCATTTGCTGAGGAAGAAATAAGATTCACTTTATCCGCTGAAGAGGTTGAAAACAATACTGCTGAGGTGATTTTGGTATGCGACCGAAATCCGGGAATATTAGAAGGAGAATTCAATATTCTTTACAATTCATCAATTATAGGTCTAAGCGGTTATGAATTTGCTGTTGACGGCTTTACAACAGAGGAATTTTCTGACGAGGGACGTATCAATGTAAAATTTAAAAAAGCTGACAATGATCTAAGTGCCGGCGGAAAAATATGCTCGCTGATGTTTGACATAAAAAACTCTGATGAAGATCTCGCAGGAGTGACAATTGAATTTACATCATTAAAGGACAACGACGGCAGCGAACTAAACCGGCTTGTTGAATCCTGCGAAATAAATATTCCCGATGGAATAGTGGAAAACACAGACAAGAATTCCGATACCAACAGTAATAATAACACTGAACCCGAAACCAATGAAATACAATCTAAATCTGAAAATAGTGTCAGCGAAGCCGAAGACGCTGTTTCAAACTCAATTGAAAACGAAAATGATATTTCAGAAAAAGTTTTACTAATAATAGGCGGAGCAATGATAGTTTTAGGTGCAGGAGTTCTTTTTGCAAACTTTAAATCCAGAAACGGAAAATAAATAATTATACTAAAACCTCTCGCAAGTACTTGCGAGAGGTTTTTAACTATGTTATTAAAATTTCAGCTTTTTTATCCTTTCAACAGCTTCCTTTGTCTTTTCCCTGTCACCGAAGGCTGTAAGTCTGAAATAGCCCTCACCGTTCTTTCCAAAACCTGCACCGGGCGTTCCGACAACATTTGCCTCATTCAAAAGCTTATCAAAAAACTCCCAGCTTCCCATATTATTTGGGCATTTAAGCCATATATAAGGCGAGTTCTTTCCACCTGTATAATAAATTCCCAACTCGTCAAGAGCAGACGCTATAATTTTTGCGTTTTCCTGATAGTAGCTTAAATTTTCCTTTATCTGCTTTTGTCCCTCTTGTGAAAATACAGCGGCTGCTCCGCATTGAACAGGATAGGAAACTCCGTTAAACTTAGTTGCCTGTCTCCTATACCATGTATCGTAAACTGAAACATCTTCTCCCGATTTATTTTTCATTTTGAGTTCCTTAGGAATAATAGTGTATCCGCATCGTGTTCCCGTAAATCCAGCTGTCTTGGAAAGCGAGCAAAACTCAATTGCACACTCTTTGGCACCATCAACCTCATAAATACTGCAAGGAATATTATCCTCTGTTATGAATGCTTCATATGCAGCGTCATACAAAATAATTGCATTCTGGTTCTTTGCGTATTCGATCCACTCTCTTAACTGCTCCTTAGTATACGCAGAGCCGGTAGGGTTATTAGGCGAACACAAATATATTAAATCAGCTTTTACATTCTTGTCAGGCATTGCTGCAAAGCCATTTTCTTCAGTTGAGTCTGCATACAGTATTTTTCTTCCGCTGATTATATTTGTATCTACATATACAGGATAAACAGGGTCTGTTACCAAAACTGTATTATCCTCATCAAAAATATCAACTATATTACCGCAGTCTGATTTCGCTCCGTCAGATACAAAAACCTCGTTTGGTGCAATGTCTACATTGTCCTTTGTCTTATAATAATCTGCAATCGCCTTTCTTAAAAACTCATATCCGTCATAATCAGGATAACCCTTAAAAGTCTCCTTGTTGGCAAGTTCATCAACGCCCTTATGCATAGCATCTATTACCGCAGGTGCCAAAGGCAGTGTAACATCACCTATTCCCAGTCTTATAACATCAGCATCAGGGTATGCCTTTGTGTAATCATTTACCCTCTTTGCAATCTCCGCAAACAGATAATTCGCAACAAGATTGTTAAAGTTGTCATTCATTAAAGCCATTTTATCAATTTCCCTTTCTGTTTTTTTATATAATAACCGTTCCCGTGCATACTGTTACAGCTTCGCCTGTCATATAAACTGTTCCGTCATCTGTGAATCTGATAACCAGATCTCCTCCACGAAGCTTAACTGTAATATCAGTATTTCTCTCACAGTATCCGTTTAAAATAGCCGCAACAGCAGCCGCACAGGCTCCTGTTCCGCAAGCCCATGTCTCTCCGGAACCTCTCTCCCACACTCTCATCTTGAGAGTTTTCTTGTCAATAACCTGAATAAACTCTGCGTTTACTCTTTCAGGGAAAATTTCATTTCTCTCGAACTTAGGTCCTACTTCCTCAAGCGGGAATGTATCTACATTGTTTACAAATGTCACGCAGTGAGGATTTCCCATTGATATGCAGGTAATATTATAATCCTTACCGCCTATATTCACCGTTCTGTCGATAATGCTGTCGCCGCTTAAAGCAACCGGTATCTTCTTAGGATCAAGTTCTGCCTTGCCCATTGTTACCTTTGCACCTACAACTTCGCCGTAATGCCTTTGAAGCTCAACATGGATTATTCCGCTTAAAGTTTCAATATCCATCTCGTCCTTGTCAACAAGACCGTTATCCCTCATAAACTTTGCAACACATCGTATTCCATTTCCGCACATCTTGCCCTCAGAACCGTCGAGATTGAACATTCGCATTTTTGCGTCTGCAACCTTTGACCTCCTGATAAGTATAACTCCGTCGCCGCCAATTCCAAAATGTCTGTCTGATAAGCGTATGCTTAATCCCTCTGGATTGTCAAGCCGCTGGTCAAAGCAGTTGAAATATATATAATCGTTTCCGCAGCCGTGCATCTTGGAGAATTCCAGCTTCTGTTTTTCTTTTCGCATATCGTTTATGTCAACAAGCTCGGTAGATAATTCAGAATACTTGCTCTTTAAGCTGGACGCAATTGCGTTAGCTGTGTCAATAGAAGTCAGACAAGGAATGTTTCTGTCAACTGTTTTTCTTCTTATCTTAACGCTGTCACGCTCAGGGTTTCTTCCCTTTGAGGAGGTGGATATAACATAGTGTATTTTACCGCTCTCGATAAGCTTCAAGGTGTTATTCTCACCCTCGTGAATTTTGTCTACAACTATAGCCTTGATGCCGTTTTGTTCTAAAGTTTTAGCCGTTCCCCTTGTAGCGTAAATCTCAAAGCCAAGATCTTGAAATGCCTTTGCAGTCTCAGCAATCTCCGGTTTATCTGAATCCCTTACAGTTATAAATACTCCGCCTTCTTTTTCAAGAGTGTAACCTGCGGCGATAAGTCCCTTATACAGCGATTCCTCAAGAGTGTTTGCAACCGCCAAAACCTCTCCTGTAGACTTCATCTCAGGACCTAAGTGGTTATCAACATCAATAAGCTTTTCAAAACTGAACACAGGTACTTTAACAGCAATATACGGCGAGTTTGGATAAAGTCCTGTTCCATAACCCATATCTCTCAGCTTTTCTCCCAGCATAGCCCTTGTCGCAAGCTCAACCATAGGCACGCCCGTTACCTTTGAAATATACGGAATAGTTCTCGACGAACGTGGATTTACTTCGATTACATAAAGCTCATCATGATAAATAAGATACTGAATGTTTACAAGTCCTTTAGTTTTAAGCGAAACCGCCAGCTTTTTAGAGCAGTCAACTATTCTTTCCATCAGCTTATCTGAAACATTCCAAGCAGGATATACCGCAATAGAGTCGCCTGAGTGAACACCTGCCCTCTCTATATGCTCCATGATTCCCGGAATGAGAATTTCCTCGCCGTCACATATAGCGTCAACCTCGATCTCAGGTCCCATTAGGTATTTATCAATAAGTATTGGGTTTTCAATCTCCTGTGCAAGAATTATTGCCATATATTCTTTTATATCGTCGTCATTGAAGGCAATAATCATATTCTGCCCGCCCAGAACATAAGACGGTCTCATAAGAACAGGATAATGTATTCTGTTAGCAACCTCTAAAGCTTCCTTTGTGGTCATAACGGTAAAGCCCTGAGGACGCTTGATATTATGCTCTTCCAACAACTCGTCAAACCGCTCTCTGTCCTCGGCAGCGTCAATGCTGTCAGGCGGAGTTCCCAAAATATTAACACCGTTTTTAGCCATATGCTTCGTCAGCTTGATAGCAGTCTGACCGCCGAAAGCAACAACTACTCCGTATGGCTTTTCTACATTGATGATGTTCATTACATCTTCATTAGTTAAAGGCTCAAAGTAAAGTCTGTCAGCCGTGTCAAAATCAGTTGAAACAGTTTCAGGATTGTTGTTTACGATTACAACGTCAAAGCCCTGTCTTTTAAGTGCCCATACACACTGAACAGACGCATAGTCAAACTCAATTCCCTGACCGATCCTTATAGGTCCGGAGCCGAAAACTATAACAGTTTTTCTGTCTCCCTCTTTAGAAGAATTTATAAACTGTTCTGCCTCGTCGTCCTCGTCAAAGGTAGAATAGAAATACGGAGTCTGTGCGGCAAATTCCGCAGCACAGGTATCAACCATCTTAAATGACGCATATTTCTTTTCCTCAATCTTACAGCCTGATACTTCTTCTATTACCTTGTCAAGATACCCCAGCTTTTTTGCTCTTAAATAAAGCTCGTTTGTCAAAACGCCTTTTCTGAGTTCCTTTTCGACATCTATAAGTTTATCCAGCTTATTTAAAAACCATTTATCTATCTTTGTTATTTCGTGAATTTCATCAACAGAAACTCCACGTCTCATTGCCTCATATACAACGAACAGTCTCTCATCATCACAGCTGTGGAGCTTTTCTTTGATCTTTTCATCGCTCATTTGAATATGCTTTTCTGACAAAAGCGAGCTCAATCCTATTTCAGCACCTCTTACAGCCTTCATAATAGCCTGTTCAAAGGTAGTTCCGATAGCCATTACTTCTCCTGTAGCTTTCATCTGAGTGCCCAAAGTTCTCTTAGCATACACAAACTTGTCAAACGGCCACTTAGGCAGCTTAACTACAACATAGTCGAGTGCAGGCTCAAAGCAAGCGTATGTCTTACCTGTAACTGCGTTTTTGATCTCCGCTAAGGTGTAGCCTATAGCTATCTTAGCCGCAACCTTTGCAATCGGATAACCTGTCGCTTTTGAAGCAAGAGCCGAAGAACGTGAAACTCTGGGATTTACCTCGATAACTGCATATTCAAACGTATCAGGATTTAAAGCAAACTGACAGTTACAGCCGCCCTCAACCTTTAAAGCGTCTATTATTTTCAAAGCTGCAGAACGAAGCATCTGATACTCCTTATCAGCAAGGGTAACAGTTGGTGCAATAACTATTGAATCTCCGGTATGTACTCCGACAGGGTCAAAGTTCTCCATTGAGCAGACGGTTATCACGTTTCCCTCTTTATCACGCATAACCTCAAACTCTATCTCTTTCCAGCCGGCTATACACTTCTCTACCAGAACCTGTGTTATCGGAGAGAGATAAAGTCCGTTTCTTGCTATATCAATAAGCTCTTCTTCATTGTTTACAATTCCTCCGCCTGTTCCGCCAAGCGTGAATGCAGGACGGATTATAAGCGGATAGCCTATTCCCTCCTCATTTGCAAAGGCAACAGCATCTTCAACGGTATTTACTACTTTAGACGGTATGCACGGCTGACCTATAGACTCCATTGTGTCCTTGAACATCTGTCTGTCCTCAGCCTTGTCTATAGTCTCCGGGTTTGCACCTAAGAGTTTTACATTATATTTATCCAAAAAGCCCTCTTTTGCAAGCTCCATTGATAGGGTAAGTCCCGTCTGTCCTCCCAAAGTTGAAAGAACACTGTCGGGTCTCTCCTTCTTGATTACCCTCTTTACCGTTTCAAGCGTCAGAGGCTCTATGTAAATCTTATCAGCCATTGCTTTATCTGTCATTATCGTTGCAGGGTTAGAGTTTATAAGTATAACCTCAAGCCCCTCCTCCTTTAAAGCACGGCACGCCTGAGTTCCTGCGTAGTCAAACTCAGCAGCCTGACCGATAACTATAGGACCTGAACCAATTACCAGAACTCTCTTTATATCTTTATTTAAAGGCATAGAAATTTTCCTTTCTAAATTATAAGATTTTATTTGTCTATATCCTGTATTTTCTTTCTAATCCAGCTTTCCTGTATTAATCAGCTTCATAAACCTGTCGAACAAAAATCCTGTATCAAGCGGTCCTCCGCAAGCCTCCGGGTGGAATTGTACCGAGAAAGCAGGCATATTTTTATAATCAACACCCTCGCAGGTCCCGTCGTTAGCATTTGTAAAGCTAAGTGCTGCATTTTCTCCTAGACTATCATTAACAACCGCATATCCGTGATTCTGACTTGTTATATAAACCCTGCCCGTTTTCTCATCCTTAGCAGGCTGGTTTGCTCCCCTGTGACCATATTTCAGCTTTTCTGTTCTTGCCCCTTGTGATAATGCCAAAAGCTGATGTCCTAAACAAATTCCAAAAATCGGTATTTTTCTATCGCAGATTTTCTTTATCTCTTCAATTATGTCTACATTATCAGCAGGATCTCCCGGTCCGTTTGAAAGCATAACTCCGTCGGGATCCATTTCAAATATCCTCTCTGCCTTTGTAAATGCAGGCATAACCGTTACCTCGCAGCCACGCTTTACAAGTTCACGGCAGATATTCGCTTTTGCTCCCAAGTCAAGAATACATATTCTTTTCTTGATTTCTCCCTCAGGCTTGTATGTAGTTTCGCTGTCACAGGTTGTGTTCTTTACAGCGTCAACTATCTTGTAGTTCTTTAGCTCAGTCAGACCGAAATCTGTCGTGCCCTCCATAAATATTTTTCCGTTCATAACTCCCGATTCACGAACTATTTTCGTCAGGGCTCTTGTATCTATTCCGTAAAGCCCTATAATTCCTTCCTGCTTTAAAAAAGTGTCAAGATCACCCTCACAACGAAAGTTGCTGGGCTCTTGACACCAATCTCTAACAATATAACCCTTAACATACGGGTGAGAGCTTTCAAAATCAGAAGGAATAACGCCATAATTACCAATCAAAGGAAAAGTTTGAACAACAATTTGTCCATAGTAACTAGGGTCGGTCAAAGTTTCCAAATAACCGGTCATTGCCGTTGTGAAAACAATTTCTCCAACAGTCTCTCCGGTCTGCCCAAAGCTTTTACCCTCGAAAATTGTTCCGTTTTCTAACATCAGATACGCTTTCTGCATCTTAATCCTCCCATTCACTGCATAAAAACCAAACCGTTTTTTAGTTATCTAATTAAGTATACACTATAATAAATATTTTGTCTATGTCAAAAATATTAATTTTCATAAATTTTTATTATTTCAATTGCAACTTCCCGTTTTGTGATCCTTTTATCCATTGCCTGCTTTTCCAAATACTTATGAGCACGGTTTTCATCAAATCCAAGATACTGCATAAGTACAAATTTCGCTCTGTTTACCAGCTTCATCTCCTCAATTCTGTTGTGCAGCTTCTGATTCTCCAGCCTAAGACCCGAAAGCCGGTTTCTTGACGCATTAATAAATCTTATCGCTTGTATGAATAAAGCCTTGTTTATGGGCTTTTGTATAGTCATAACTCCGATAGGCTCAACAGATTGGCTTACACTTTCAAAATGCTCGCTCTTTACTATCATCAGACAGCTTGCATTTGTAGATTCAACGCATATCTCAGCCAAATTGTGACCGTATTCGTCGCTTAGCGGAGCATTTATTACCGTCAAATCAAAATCCGAATTTGACAGCAGTCTTTTTGCCTCAGAAGAGCTTTTTGAAATAGTGATTCTCGGCGTTGAATCCCCCTTGAACATTGCTGCAATCAACGATGTCGCCTTATCATTAGACGATACTATAAGAACACTATCCAATCTGTTTCACCTCACTCTCGTTTTAATTCTCATTGCTTCTCAATACCAATTTGCCTAGCAACATATTTTACAAACTTTTCAAAGTCAGATTGCATGCAGGGCACAGCCCTGTTCTTGCATCTTGCATCTAACTTCTTGTTTCTGATAGCAGATTGTGTGCAGGGCTTAGCCCTGCTCATGCATCTTACTTCCGGTCTCAGCTTCTAAAGTGTTAGAAAATAAACTCTCTCGAAGGCGTCTTTATCATCAGTTTTATTGTAATTTTCATACTGCTGTTTTTTTGATTTCAGGAAGAAATCTACAATTTCCTTTGGCATGTAAGTGTATAAAAACTTGCTGTTTTTAGCCAGAGCGACCGCCTCATTCAGATCTGCAGGAAGTGTACTTATTCCCTTTAGCTCACTTTCATCTGCACTGCTTAGATTTATATTGACCGAACTGCACAGCTTTTCTTTATGCTCCACACCATCAAGACAGGCATAGATCAGCAGTGCAATAGCAAGATACGGATTGCAGGCACAATCTGGAGAACGCAGAATAACACGGGCAGTATTATCCTTATCCATAGGAACTAGAATAAGTTGGGCATGATTCTGATGAGACCATGTTATATATTTCGGGGCAAGATACTCGCCGAACCGCTTAAAACTGTTTACTGTAGGATTTAAAAACACTGTCATATCCGCAACTCTGTTAAGAATACCTGCCACAGCACTGCTTCCCAGACTGCTGCCTTTGTCAGAAAAGTTCTCAAAAAGCTCCTTGCCGTTTTTAGACATAGAAATCCCAAAGTGAAGTCCGTTTCCGCTTTTATCATTGATAGGCTTCGGCATGAATGAAGCATATAAGCCGTTTTTGTCCGCCATATTTTTTACAACCGACTGAAAGGTCTGCAAATTATCTGCAGCATTCAAAGGATCGCTGTATTTAAAGTAAACCTCATTTTGTCCCGGTCCGCTTTCGTGCCTTGAAGATTCGGGTATTATATCCATCTGCTCAAGAGTAAGACAAATTTCACGGCGTACATTTTCCCCTCTGTCGATAGGAGAAGCGTCAAGATAGCCTGCGTTGTCGTTCGGTATCTTTGTCGGATTTCCGTCGTCGTCGCACTTAAAAAGATAAAACTCGCACGAAGTTCCGAATTTGAAAGTATAACCAAGACTTTTAGCTTTGTCAACAGCATTTCTCAAAATAGCTCTTGCATCGCCACCAAACTCACTTCCGTCTATATTCTTTATGTCGCAGTAGAGCCTTGCAACTCCTCCGTGCTGAGGTCTCCATGGCAGCATTGCAAGCGTATCAGGATCTGGAAACAAAAGAAGATCAGAACGATTAAAGTTCATAAAGCCCTCAATGTGAGAAGCGTCAAATCTTATTCCGTCCGCAAAAGCACGTCTGAGCTCACAGCTGTTTATAGATATGTTTTTCTGATTGCCGAACATATCGGAAAATACCAGCTTGACAAATCTGACATCGTTTTCTTCAATAAACTGCAAAACATCTCTCTCGGTATATTTCATTTTTAATCCTCCTATCGGAATATAATGACCTGATAAATTGGTGTTATCCAATACCTGTACATAAATTAAGGAATAAAACAGCAAAATGCTGAACTATTCCTTAAAATTATACATTATTTAATTTGCTGTGTAAAGACGTTTATATGGATTTTTTGTGTCAGGAGTTAAAACATAGAATTTATGATCCATAACCTTTGCCTTATCAACTCCGAATTTTTTACAGTACTCGCTTATATATCCGTCAATTTCTTTGAGGTCGGCCTTAGTCGCTTCGTCTGCCTTAACCTGCTTTGGCAAATCAGCAGGATAGTTATCCGTTCTTAAAAATATCTTTCCGCCGTGCATTCCTGTTCCGCAGAAATAACCTACTATCTGCTCGTCTTCATAGCCCAAACCAAGTACTATAATGTATCCTCCTGCCTGATACTCGCCTAGGAAACTTCCTGCCTTTCCGCCAATGACAAGCACCGGTATCTTGTTCATATATGACTTCATATGTATACCTGCTCTATAGCCTGCATCGTCACGAACGTAGATCTTTCCGCCTCTCATAGCGTAACCGGTTGCATCTCCAGATGAACCGTTAATAGTTATCGTACCGTCATTCATTGTATCGCCGGTTGCGTCCTGAGCACTTCCGTTTACAGTGATATTGCTTCCGTCAAGATAAGCCCCAAGTGCATTTCCCGGTGTTCCGTTTATCACAATATTTCCGCTTGAACGTCCTGCTCCAATATATCTCTGCCCTAAGCATTTATCTATCGTAATTGTTTTATCCTTGCAAGCCTTCAGCTTTTTATTAAGAAGCTGAAAATGCATATCCCCTGCCGTAATATTCATAAGTTATTTCGCCCCAATTGGGAGCCTCCCCCTTTCATCTACTTTGCCAAAAACTCTTTTCTGCTTTTCCTTGAAAATGCCATAAGCTGCGGCTTTTCTTTTATCAAGTCAAAGTCAATAGAGCTCAGCGGAGTGCGTTTTTTGATAAGACTAGTATAAATTCCCGCTCTCTTGACATCACCTATCATAATGTAACCTTTAAGTCTGTTTGACTTGTAAAACAGTTTTTTATAGCTTTCTCCCTCACGGCTGACGTAACAATCGCCTTCATAAGTTCCTGCTGTGATAATGTGTAAACCAAAAAAGCCAATAGCGTTCATAGGTATAGCGTTATCGTAGACAGCGTCTCCGCCTGCCATATTTATACCTGCTGTCTCACCCTGCATATATGCGTTAGGCAGCAACGCCATAACCTTATTCGTATTGCTTGAAACATCATGTGATTCTGTACAGTCGCCTGCTGCGTAAATATCCTTTATTGATGTTCTGCACTTATCATCTGTAACT
Organism: uncultured Clostridia bacterium; assembly: GCA_947589185.1. Classification (GTDB taxonomy): domain Bacteria; phylum Bacillota; class Clostridia; order Oscillospirales; family Ruminococcaceae; genus UMGS1601. The sequence continues at coordinate 30,512 of CANQCK010000010.1, forward strand.
ATTCCCCTGTTCACCTTACCGCCGATTTCGGAAATAAGCGAAACGCACGGACGAACTCCGACCGCAAGCACCAGTATGTCAAAATCAATCTCAACTCCGCTGACAAGAGTTGCTTTGTTTTTCTCAAATGACCTTACACTGTCGCTTAAATGGAATTTTACACCCCTTGATTCTATATGCTCACGAACAACTGCCGAGCCGTCAGAATCAAGTATAGACGGAAGAATTCGATCTGCTAAATCAACAACTGTTATACTTTCTACCTTGTCATTAATTCCCTCTGCACACTTTAATCCTATCAGTCCGGCTCCGACAATAAGTACCTTGCTCTGCGGTGTGATTGCCTTTTCCAGCTTATGAGCGTCGTCAAGAGTCATAAAGCTGAATTTTTTTCTGACCTTGTCAAGACCGTCCATAGGAGGAACAAAAGGTACAGAACCTGTTGCGACCATAAGCTTTTCGTAAGGCACTTCCCTGCCGTCTGAAAGCAAAATTTTCTTAGATTTTTTATCAATATTAGTAACTGTCTTACCCAGCATTTTTTTAACCTTATTGTCCTTATAAAAACTGTCGGGCCGGTATTTCATTTTCTGCTCATCTGTCTTTCCGTAGAGAAGATATGAGATAAGCGGCCTTGAATATGTGTGATGAGGTTCGGATGCAATAAGTGTTATCTCGCCGTCCTTATCAACGCTTCTAATTCCCTCAACACAGCCGATAGCTCCTGCCGAGTTTCCGATGATTACATACTTACTCATTTTTACCGCCCCCTATTCCTTTTCTTCATATATTATCGCTCTGTTCGGACAGCCCTCAACACAAGCAGGCTTCCCGTTGGAATTTTTTAAACAAAGTTCGCATTTCTGCACAACTCCGTCATCAGACGGCATTATTGCACCGTATGGACAGGACATAATACAGGTATAACAACCAACGCATTTATCTCTGTCAATTTCAATTACCCCGTCAACTACGGACAATGCCCCTGTTATACAACCTTTAACGCACAGCGGTTCCTCGCAGTGGCGGCAGGAAACCGCAAATGATATTCCGTCTTTTTCCTCTATTTGAATTCTGGGATTGATCTTTACATTCTTAAGTGCCTTTGACATATCGTCCTTTCCCGAATTTGCAAAAGCACAATTATATTCGCATAAATGGCAGCCTAAGCACCATTTTTCATCTACATATATTCGCTTCATAAATCTACCCTCCGCTACATTACAATTGATAATTTATAATGGATAATGGATAATTAATATCCATTGTAGGCTATCTCATTTCCATTCGTACAACCTGTCTTTTCTCAAACTATAACCTTGTTCAAATTTATCAAAATCAGCAGAACTAACATCAGCATAGTTTTTTACATTTCCACTTTGTACAACCTGCCGTTTCTCAAACTATAACCTTGTTCAAATTTATCTAAATCAGCAGAACTAACATCAGCATAGTTTTTTACGTTTCCACTTTGTACAACCTGCCGTTTCTCAAACTATAACCTTGTTCAAGCTTACCAAAGGCAGCAGAACCAACGGCGGCTCGCCGTTATTCGCCGGCGTGTTTTATACCGAGAATTTGTAACTCCTTCTCGGTTAAGCCGATGCCCCTGAGCATTAGCCTGTTACCCCTTAATGACTCGATAGAGTTGATACCCATACCGCCCATTATCTCTTTTATTTCGTGATTCCAAGCAGTAAGAAGGTTTACAAGTCTCTTGTAACCTATATCAGGATTAAGACGTCTAACCAGATCCTCTCTCTGAGTTGCAATTCCCCAGTTGCATTTACCCTGCTGACAGCTCCTGCAAAGATGACAGCCAAGTGCCAAAAGTGCAGAAGTTCCGATATAAACTGCGTCTGCTCCGAGTGCAATTGCCTTAACAATATCCGCCGATGAACGAATAGAACCGCCTACGACAATTGAAACCTTGTTCCTTATTCCCTCTTCACGAAGTCTCTGGTCAACGCTTGCTAATGCAAGCTCTATAGGAATGCCAACATTGTCTCTGATTCTGGTAGGAGCAGCTCCTGTTCCTCCTCTGTAACCGTCTATTGCGATTATATCTGCTCCTCCTCTTGCAATACCCGAAGCTATAGCCGCAACATTATGTACCGCCGCAATCTTTACAATAATAGGCTTTTTATAGTCAGACGCCTCCTTAAGCGAATAAACAAGCTGTCTCAAATCTTCAATAGAGTAAATATCGTGATGAGGTGCGGGAGAAATAGCGTCTGAACCTTCAGGAATCATTCTGGTCTTTGAAATATCATCGCCGACCTTAATTCCCGGAAGATGTCCGCCTATACCGGGTTTTGCACCCTGTCCCATTTTTATCTCAATTGCAGCACCTGCATTAAGATAATCCTTATGAACTCCGAAACGTCCGGACGCAACCTGCACAATGGTGTGAGGACCGTATTTGTAGAAATCCTTGTGAAGTCCTCCCTCGCCTGTGTTGTAATAAGTACCAAGTTCCTCAGCAGCTCTTGCAAGACTTTCGTGAGCATTATAGCTTATTGAACCGTAAGACATAGCCGAAAACATTATTGGTATATTAAGCTTTAACTGCGGTGTGAGATTGTTCTTTATCTCTCCCTTTGTGTTGAATTCGACCTTCTCAGGCTTTGCACCTAAGAAAACTCTTGTCTCCATAGGTTCTCTAAGCGGGTCAATTGACGGGTTCGTAACCTGAGACGCATTTATAAGCATCTTATCCCAGTAAATGGGGTACTCCTTAGGATTTCCCATTGACGAAAGCAAAACTCCGCCTGTTCCTGCCTGCCTGTAAATTTCAGTGATATTCTCACTTTTCCAGTTTGCATTTTCTCTGAATGTATGATTGGTCTTTACGATCTTCAGAGCCCTGGTAGGACAAAGAGATACGCATCTGTGACAGCATACGCATTTTGAATTGTCTGCTGTCATACAGTCTAAATCTTCGTCAAATTTATGAACTTCATTTGCACATTGGCGTTCGCATACACGGCAGCCTATACATTTATCTTTATCCCTTACGACTTCATATTCGGGATACAAAAAATCTATTGCCATAATAAACCTCCGTTTAGATATTAGATATTAGAAGTTAGATGTAAGAGACTGAAGTTTATTGTTTCAGACTTCTAATATATAGTTTTAAATCTATGATCTCTTGCCACTTGACTTCTTGCAAAAGCATAGAACCTCCGGCGGCCCGCCGGTCTTTCTTCTTGTTTCTAAAGCTCTGCCATTGCCTTTGGCTGCAAGGTCGCTATAACAGGTTCTCCGCCCTTAGGTGACCATATCCTATCAAGCTCAGGTTCAATGATCCTTATAGCACATTCCTCACTTGCCATATAAACCATATCGTCCTTTTCACCTATAACCATTGACCTGAGTTTCAGCCTGTCGTTAAGTGCCATAAGTCCGCCTTCAAATCCCAGAATGATTGAAAAGGGTCCTGTTATAAGAAGTCCTGGAAATGCATTTCTTAAATAGTTCAGCTTATCTCTTTCTTTCTTAGGCATACTCTCTATTGTAGACCAGAATGGTGCTGCTATAACATTTGCAGCATCCTCTAGAGAAAGCTTTTGCTTTCTCAACAAATAATCTATTATATATGTAATAACTTCTGTATCTGTCTGCAAGGTGCATTTATATCCGTACATTTCAATGTCACGTCTGTTTGCATCGTAGCTTGAAATTTCACCGTTGTGTACTATAGAATAGTCAAGCATTGCAAACGGGTGTGCTCCTCCCCACCAGCCAGGGGTGTTTGTTGGATATCTTCCGTGAGCAGTCCACGCATATCCCTCATACTCGTCAAGCCTGAAATAATCACCTACGTCTTCAGGAAAACCAACTGCTTTGAATACTCCCATATTTTTTCCGCAGGAGAAAACATATGCTCCTTCTATATTTGAGTTTATATTTATAACGCTTCTTGTGACGAATTCCTTTTCATCAAGCTGACTGTCAGTAAGTTTAGTCGGCAGCGGATTTACAAAGTATCTCCAGATAAGCGGCTCAGCAGTAATAGTCTGGTTGGGCTTGACAGGAATCTTCGACAGGTTGATAATGTCAAAGTGCCTGTCTAAAAATCTTTCACATTCCTCTCTGGACTTGTTTGAGTCATAGAATACATGAAAGGCGTAGAGGTCTTTATACTGCGGATATATTCCGTATCCTGCAAAGCCTCCGCCCAATCCGTTGGAACGGTCGTGCATCGTAGATATTGATTTAACGATTTTTGATCCGTTTATTTTCCTTCCGCTCTTTGATATCATTCCAGAAATCGCACAGCCTGATGGAATTCTTATCTCTCCCTCTTTCAGCATACAAGCTTCCTCCTGACTTATAAATTATAATGTATAATAATATTCAGTGTTTATCATATCTGTTCACAAATTCTAATACAAAAAAAGTATTCACAAAACAGCCGCAGTATAACCTGCCGCTTTAGTGAACACCATTGTCCCGAATATTAACCTTGTTCATTCTATCATATCACTAATTCAATGTCAAGCATTTTTGCAGAATTTTTTAATTAAAATTCATTTTTAGTATTTTTAACTATAAAATTAAATTGATTTACTAAAAAATTTGCAAGATGTATAATTTAAACTTGCAATAGATGAATATACTATAATAAATATATTCTTTTTTATTAAATGCTGTATGATTTGTTATTGAAAATAACTAAAACTTTATATCAAAGAGCTTTTTTAATTGAAAGAACATACAAATATTAAGAAAAACATAAAAAACACTTGACAAAATAAAATAAAAAGAATATACTAACAGTGTAAACAGCAAAGGTGCTGTGGACGTTTTAACGTTCGCAGTGCCTTTTTTAATTTATAATTGAAATGGAGGAAATTCACATGAGCAACATTCCTAAACTGTTTGGCGAAGATGTATTCAACCTTAAGGTTATGAAGCAGAGACTGCCGAAGGAAACATTCAAGGCTCTGAAGAAAACTATCGACAACGCTGAACCTTTAGATCTATCAGTCGCAAACGTTGTGGCAAACGCAATGAAGGACTGGGCTGTTGAAAAGGGTGCGACCCACTTCACTCACTGGTTCCAGCCGATGACCGGCTTGACCGCTGAAAAGCACGATAGCTTTATCTCGCCTACCGCCGACGGCGGAGTAATAATGGAGTTAAGCGGAAAAGAGCTTATCAAGGGCGAACCTGACGCTTCATCATTCCCATCCGGCGGATTGAGAGCTACATTTGAAGCAAGAGGTTACACAGCGTGGGATCCTACTTCCTTTGCATTTATTAAAGACGGTTCTCTTTGTATTCCAACAGCTTTCTGTTCATACACAGGTGAAGCACTTGACAAGAAAACTCCATTGCTTCGTTCTATGGACGCTGTTTCAAAATCTGCACTTAAAATTCTCGATTTGTTCGGCGTAAAGGCTAACAGAGTTTCATCTACTGTCGGACCTGAGCAGGAATACTTTCTCATTGAAAGAGAGGATTACGCTAAGAGAAAAGACCTTATCTATACGGGCAGAACATTGTTCGGTGCTCCTGCTCCAAAGGGTCAGGAACTTGAAGATCACTACTTCGGTTCTGTGAAGATGAGAGTTTCTGCATATATGAAAGACTTAGACGAGGAATTATGGAAGCTCGGAATTACCGCTAAGACAAAGCATAACGAGGTTGCTCCTGCACAGCACGAGCTTGCTCCTATTTTCTCAACAACAAACATAGCGTCAGATCATAATCAGCTTACTATGGAAGCTATGAGAAAAACAGCTAAAAAGCACGGCTTTAAATGTCTGCTTCACGAGAAGCCTTTTGCAGGCGTCAACGGAAGCGGTAAGCACAACAACTGGTCGCTTTCAACAGATACAGGCATCAACCTTTTAGATCCGGGTAAAACTCCTGCTGAAAACGCACAGTTCCTGCTCTTTTTGACAGCGGTTATCAAGGCAGTGAACAAGTATCAGGATCTGCTCAGACTTTCAGTTGCAACAGCCGGAAACGACCACAGACTTGGTGCTAACGAGGCACCGCCTGCTATAATTTCAATCTTTTTAGGAGACGAGCTGACATCTATCCTAGATGCTATCTGCAACGACGTAGATTACGACAACGACGGCGTAGCTGATTTACAGATAGGCGTTGACGTTCTGCCGTCATTCCCTAAGGATAACACAGACAGAAACAGAACCTCGCCTTTCGCATTCACAGGAAACAGATTTGAGTTTAGAATGCCCGGTTCAAGACTTTCAGTCGCCGGACCTAACACAGTACTTAACACGATAGTTGCAGATGTTTTAGACGAGTTCGCTGAAAAGCTGACAGGCGTTGACGACTTCCAAGGAACTCTCCACGAACTTATAAAAGAAACTATCAAGGAAAACCAAAATATAATCTTTAACGGAGACGGCTACAGTGCTGAGTGGCCTAAGGAAGCTGAAAAGAGAGGTCTTTTGAACCTAAGATCAACTCCTGAAGCTATACCTCATATGGCTGATCCAAAGAACATAGAAGTTTTTGAAAAGCACGGTGTTTACACCAAAACTGAAATTCACTCAAGAGTTGAAATTCTATTAGAAGAATATGTAAAGATTCTTAACATTGAAGCTCTTACTATGATAGATATGGCTAAAAAGGATATTCTTCCTGCTGTTTCATCATATGTGAGAAAGCTGAGTCAAACTGCAAAACTTGCCAAGGAGTGCGGTGCTGACCCTGCTTATGAAATTGATCTCGTTAAGAAGCTGACAGACTTGGAAAAAGAAACCTACAAGAATCTTCAGAATCTTGAGGATATAACTGTTAAGGCTTCAGGCATTGAGGATATGAGAGAAGCAGCAAACTTCTATCACGACGAAGTCCTCACTGCAATGGGTATGCTCAGAGCTCCTGCCGATCAGCTTGAAACTCTTGTCGGCGAGAAATACTGGCCTTACCCAACTTACGGAAAGATGCTTTTCTACGTTTAATATAAAGTACAATTAAATAATTCTAGTACAAAGAGGTACAAATTCCAAAGGCTTACCGCCCTACGGAATTTGTACCTTTATTAATATTAATACCAACAAATAAAGGAGAGATTATTATGTTAACTTTAGCTGAAAGCAGCAGCATTCTGGAAACGGTAATGTCTGAAACCAGCGGTCTGATTTTCGGAGTATGGTTTCTGATTGGTGCGGCTTTAGTATTCTGGATGCAGGCAGGCTTTGCAATGGTCGAAACGGGCTTTACAAGAGCAAAAAATGCCGGAAACATTATTATGAAAAACCTGATGGACTTCTGTATTGGTACGGTAATGTTCATCTTTATCGGTTTCAGCCTCTTATTAGGCGAGGATCTGGTCGGCTTTATCGGCAAGCCGGGATTGGATATTATAACTGCCTATGAGAGCTTTGACTGGTCAAACTTCGTGTTTAACTTAGTGTTCTGCGCTACGACCGCAACAATCGTTTCGGGCGCTATGGCTGAAAGAACTAAGTTCCTTTCTTACTGTATCTACTCAGGAGTCATTTCTGCTCTTATCTACCCTATCGAGGCTCACTGGATCTGGGGCGGCGGCTGGCTTTCACAGCTCGGCTTCCACGATTTCGCAGGTTCTTGTGCTATCCATATGGTAGGCGGTATCTCGGCTCTTATCGGTGCTAAAATACTCGGTGCCCGTATCGGAAAATTCACAAAAACAAAAGACGGTAAGATCAAGGTTCACGCTATTCCGGGACACAACCTCACTATCGGTGCTTTAGGCGTGTTCATTCTCTGGCTCGGCTGGTATGGATTCAACGGTGCTGCCGCAACAAGCGTTGAACAGTTAGGTTCTATTTTCCTTACAACAACAGTTGCTCCTGCTGTTGCAACTGTAGCTTGTATGATTTTCACTTGGATTAAATACGGCAAGCCTGATGTTTCAATGTGTCTAAACGCTTCACTTGCAGGACTTGTCGGTATTACGGCAGGCTGTGACGTTGTTGACTGTACAGGTGCTATTATAATCGGTCTTGTCGCTGGACTTTTAGTTGTGTTCGGAGTTTGGTTCTTAGACTACGTTCTTCACATTGACGACCCTGTAGGTGCTGTTGCAGTTCATATGTTTAACGGTATCTGGGGAACGATCGCTGTTGGTCTATTCGCTACAGATTCTGTTCCCGGAAATGATTTAGTCGGTCTTTTCTACGGCGGAGGATTTTCACTTCTCGGCAAACAGCTAACAGGTTTTGTTTCTGTTGCCGCTTGGACAGCAGTTACTATGACAATCGTATTCTTACTTATTAAAGCAATTGTAGGCTTAAGAGCAACAAGACAGGAGGAAATCATCGGTCTTGACACTACAGAGCACGGTCTTGTATCGTCTTACGCTGACTTCGCTCCGGCAGTTTCTGCTATATCGGCTTACACCTTAGACGACGCCCAAAGTGTTGAAAAAGTTACACCGCCTCCTACTCCTACAGTTCCTGTAAACAAGGCTGTAGAGGTTGAAAACTACACAGTCGGCAATCCTAAGATAACAAAAATCGTCGTTGTATTCAAACAACAAAAACTTCAAGACTTTATCGCCGCTATGGAGAACATCAACGTAACCGGTATTACCGTTACAAACGTACTCGGCTGCGGTATGCAGAAGGGTCAGGCAGAATTCTATCGTGGAGTTGAGGTTGAGGCTAATCTGCTTCCTAAGGTCAAGGCAGAAGTCGTTGTATGCAAGGTTCCTGTAAACACCGTTGTTGACGCAGCTAAGTCGGCTCTTTACACAGGTCACATCGGCGATGGTAAGATCTTTATTTATGATATTGAAAATGTAGTAAAGGTTCGTACCGGTGAGCAGGGCTATGACGCTCTTCAAGACGACTAATCGGCGAGCCAGCAGGGGGTGACCCCTGCACTCAGTGCTGCCTTTGGCAAATTTGCAAAATGTATTTACTTTGTTAAACGGCAGGCTAGTACTTTGGTTATAAAATCACGAACCGCAATGATAAACCCTGCTTGCGGTGCTGCCTTTGAAAAGTTTGCAAAATGTGTTCACTTTGTTAAACGGCAAACTAGTACTTTGGTTATAAAAAATCACGAACCGCAATGGTACACCCCTGCATACCGTGCTGCCTTTGGGCGGCTAGAAGCAAGAAATTTAGAAACAAGAAACAAGATATTATTATCAGAACTTTTGTGGAAAATTAGATCTTGCATCTTGTCTCTGGTCTCTTGCCTCTAATAGGTCCATCTAGAAGCAAGAAATTTAGAAACAAGAAACAAGATATTATTATCAGAATTTTTGTGGAAAATTAGGGCTTGTATCTTGTCTCTGGTCACTTGCCTCTAATAGGGCTGGCTTTATTAAGAGCAATAAAATTTAGATTATGAGTGATGAGAGCAACCTCCCAAACATTTTACTTTGCCCCCATCCCACTTATAAATTATTGCAAAACGCACTCAGGCTTTAATTAGCTTGGGTGCGTTTTGCACAGGCGAACCGGCATGGGTCTACCCTGCTATAAATACCTAGCAAAAAAGATGTAACTAATAACGCGAGCATAAATATTAAATCCTTCATTTTATTCAGTAAGGCAACTGTGCCACCGCATACAGTACCTATAACAATAGCACTTTCTCTATTAATATCAATTTACATTATTGGATTATTGTCGCAATAACAATACAGATTCTTAACATCATTTTTTAACACTTGGAGGTCATCCGCATTAATAAACCTACCAATATTAGCATCATAATATCTCGATTGCAGATAATATAAATTTGTATCACTATCGTAATAATATCCTCTATACCTCAAAGGATTTGTATAAGCTATACTGTTTGTATCATATGTAATCGTGCAGTTTCCCTATGAGTCATATTCATACTCTGCCATTAAATTACCGTTCACATCAAGTATTGCTATTATATCTCCCTGTAGGTTGGTGATAAAATACTATTTATTGTAGTATTAAAAATGTTTTAATCAATTTCTTTAAAATCAATATCGAATATTTCTGCATATTTTTCTGCAAAAGAATTTTTTTTACCAACAATTTTAAGGTTTTCACTATTATCGAATGCTTGAGGGTGAATATACTTTACAGAGTCGGGAATTGTTATTTCCAAACCGTCAATATCGCTGAATGCATACCTTTCTATTCTTTCTACAAAGTTTGGTATTTTGCACTCTTTCATCTCATAACATTCAGCAAATGTTCCCTCTTCTATTGTTTTAATTTTCTTAGGTATGTTGATTTTTTTTAGATTGGAACTTATAAAAGCATACTTTTCTATTTTTTCCAAACTATCAGGCAATATTAAATTACTGATAGTTGAAAAGTTAAAAGCATTTTCTCCTATTGTCTTTATGTTATCTTCTAAAACTAATTCTTGAACATTGCCTTTACTGTATCTTACAAGCTTTGTTTTATCTTTGTTATATAAAATTGTTCCATTATCAATAACAAAAATATCATTTCCGTCTTCAATATTATATATTGAAACATTAGTCAAATCAATATCGGGTGAAATATACTCGAGGCTCTTCGGTAATGTTAAAACTGAAAGATAAGGCACATTTTCGTCATCTTCGTCATAATCGTAAAAATCACAAAGCAAATGAGTTATTCCATCTGGGATTTTATATTGCTGTCCCACATTTTCTGTTTCTTTTATCAAAAATTTTCCGTTTATTATAACCTCACCTTTTTGTTTTCTATACCATTTTGTTTCAGATACAGAATCAGCCTCCATATGTTTTAAAGAATTTGGGAAACTAATATTTGTAAGTTTCTTGCATCCTAAAAAAGCATTATGTTCTAATGTTTCTACACTTTCTGGAATAACTACCTTTTTTAGATTTTCAGCATTAGAGAAAGCATTTTCTGCAATTGTTTTTACTCCGTTTGGAATTATATAATCTTCAATTGTCCTTGATGAGTCATAACTTATTAAAATTTTTCCATCACTTGAAAACACTGCATTGTCTGTTACCTTAAAATCAGGATTGTTTTTCAGCAGATTATATCGGCTTACTTCTTTCGATGCCAAATTACTTTGACCTACAATTTTAATAGTATTAGGAACATTTTTTATATGTATTTCATTTTGACCAGTAAATACATCATCACCGATTTCCTCTAAACATTCTGGGAGCTTTAATTTCTCAATTGAATACACATCATTAAAAGCAGCGTCTTCAATTCTTATTACTTTTTTTCCATTATATTCATCAGGTATATCAATACTTTCAATATATTTTTCATCTGAAATATATCTATAAAGCTCAACTCCGTTTTTATAATCGACGTAAACAAATGGCGATATGTTTTTATTATTTGTACAGTTTGATAGTACACATACACTAACGATTGTTGAAACTATTAAAAAAATTTTTTTCATCTCTTACTCCTTAATATGGGTATGCCCATTTATTATAACTATATTTCAATACCTTCTTACCGAAAAATATATATTTCTTCCCCCAATAACAGTCATAAATATGAGCAGAATTAGGTATATATATATTCTTTGTATTTCTGATTTTTTTATTCTTAGAGTTATCATATTTTCTCATCATATCTATAATATAGTTTGCTTCACGAGGCATAGTCGCCAAATTTATGATTTTTGCAATTTTACTTAATGCACTAGCTAATTTAGAAACAGAAGGTTCTGCATCCCATACTGGATCACCCAGTTCAAGTTCAAGTTGATTAAAAAACTTATTTACGGATTGCAATTTTCCATATTTATCCTTTATATACTTATACCATTGTTTTCTTGTTTTTTTAATTACATAATATTCTGTTTTATAGAAATGAGTTTTTTTAGTTGAGGTAAACGTATAAATAGTTGAATTACCACTTTTTCTTGAACCAGAAAAATAATTTAAAGTAGCATACCGTTTTTTATTCAATCCACTATTCTTTATGGACCAAGTAATAATATCTAAATCTTTTGCTGTAGGTGCTGCCATTATCTTTTGAGAGCCGGTTCCATAAGGATCATTATACATTATATAATTATTTGAAGTATATGAAAACAAATTTTCATCATCATGCTGAACCATCTCAACCTCATCACTATTAATAAACCTACCGATATTACTGTCATAGTAACGGCTCTGCAGATAATACAACCCTGTATCACTATCGTAATAATAGCCTCTATACCTCAAAGGATTTGTATTAGCTATATTATCTAAATTTTGTAGTATAGTGCAGTTTCCCCATGAGTCATATTCATACTCTGCCATTAAATTACCGTTCACATCAAGTATTGCTATTATATCTCCCTGTAGGTTGGTGATATAGTAATAATGGTTATTATTGTAATCAAAGCCTATCGGATTGCCGTCTTTATCATAGTAAAAATACAGTGTGTTTCCATGCCATGTCTGTCCTGTCAGCTTATCTCCGTTCCAATAATAATTAAATTGTATTCCACTTATGACTTTTCGTGTTCTTAGTCCGTCTACATTGTATGCGTAGCTTATATTTGCGTTTCCATTCTTTACTGACTTCAGCCGTCTTCCCATTGTCCAGCTGAACTTCATTCCGTTGTAGTAGGTCAACGGGTTGCCTATTTCATCATATGTGATTTTATTGCCGTTATATGCAGTCAATAAATCTTTCCAGTCGGAATTCCCATACGTATAAGTATTTGTTTGTGTAAGCTTGCCGTTTACATACTTCTTTAACTCGGTTATATTTCCGCCCTTATCATATGTATATTTTCTGTTTAATCTGCCTATCTCATTGGTTTCACTTATTAACTGCCCTGCTTCATCATATCCATACTTTATACCGTCTATTTCTGATATGTTTCCGCTTGCGTCATATCCGTATTTTATTGTTCTGTTATATCCGCCTGTATATGTTATTTGTGAAACCCTTTCAGAGGTTTTTCCGCTTCCGCTTGATTCATAGCTGTATTCTTTATTATATATATCATAATCAGAAGTTTTGTTGTTTCTGATAACTCTTTCACTTGCTGTTCTGCCGAATTTATCTGTGTTTTTAAAGAAAGTTGAGTAATAGTTATTTACTAAATATCTCGTCTTAGTTGTATAATCATCATCTGTTATTGTTTCCGTTGTCCTTGTCTTGTTGTCTATTGTCTCTACTTTCTCATTCTCTGTTTCGTAGTATTTATGATATATTCCATCACCTGTTTCTTCTATTATATCCTGACCGTCAGAGTTTGTCAAATTTGCTCATTTTTCAACTTTCTCTTCAAAAGAAAACAGGCACATAGATTTTTACTTCTATGTGCCTGTTTTTAAAACTATTAGTATTGTATACACTTGAATAAAATTCACTTAAATTAGTCAAGAACTAAATAAACTGTAATATAATCATTTTTATCTTTATACTTTGATACCATAATTTCTCTCGATACAGTCTTTATTGAGACATATTCTGTTATTTTTTTTGAACAAAAAAGATGATAGTACTCTTTTAGCTGAGATTTTTTTAAATCCCACCAATCACAATCATAATTATATTGTGTTTCAGCCCCCATATAAGAATTAGGCTTTTTTATAAACTTATGTTCTTTAATAATTTTTCTAAGTTCTTTTTTCTTTATTTTTATCTTAGCTTTAATATCATAAGTAACTGCATTATCATATTCTTCATATACCCACTCATTACGAGTATATTTTATAAATTTAACATCTTCTGAGAAATTTATACCTGTCAATTCTTTTACTTGTTTTCTTCTTACCTTATCTATTTCATTAACCTTAGTTATCATAGATTTAGCCTTACTCCAATTTCCATAAATCTTTTTACCTTTTATCTTTTTATAAGCTCTTACTTTTACATAATATTTTTTTCCTTGTCTTAATCCAGAGATTGTTTTTTTTATTTTTTTTGCAATATATGTCTTGGTTTTAGAAAAATTTTTATTTGTTGAAAGACTAATCTCATAACCAGAACATTTTTTTGATTTTTTTATTTTAACGGTCAACTTTCCAGGTTTAGTTGAATGAATTTTGGTTATCTCGGATTTATCATTTATGCTTACTGAAGATACATAAAGAGAACTTGTCATAGTTATTATTGTTACAATAACAGTACACAATGAAATTAATTTTTTCTTCATATTAAAACCTCTTTACTTAAAACTTAACTAGTCCACAACTTTTTAAATAATTTAATATTGAAGGCATAGTAATTGTATATAAATTGGTAGAATACCATGTAGTAGTTACATATTTCTTTCCATAAACGCTTCTATACAAAACCCAACCCCAATTATTACTCCTTTTATTATTTGCAATTTTTAAAAATGTTTTATCATTCCTAGATTCAAAATAAGGTTCACGTACAATTTTAGAATTATAAGGATATGTCGACTCCGAATAAATAGTACCATCACTAGCAACAACTGTACCTGTAATACTTAATGAAAAATTATATGCAACATTATTCCATATATAATTATAGTGACCTGCATTACAACCTAATATAATTAAAGCCTTACATTTTAGTATACATAATTTATTAAATATCTTATTCCTTGTTAAATCATCAAAAATTTGTTTTTGATCAGCGTGAGCATTCAAAACAATTACATCCGCAGATTTTATTGCATTCCATTTTTTAATAAATTTCTTTGCAGAATTTAACTTATATAAGTTACTTGATAGATTATTTTTAAAGTATCTCTTTAAACTATCCCTAATATATTTTGATTCGTTATAAAATTGAGCATTTGAAAATATATAAGCTCTATAATATCCATTTGAATCAACATACATTATTGGATTGCAAGCACAGTAACTAAATAGATTTAACGCATTTTTTGATATCATATCAGCAGAATCCGCATTAATAAACCTACCGATATTAGCATCATAATATCTTGACTGCAGATAATATAAATTTGTATCACTATCGTAATAATAGCCTCTATACCTCAAAGGATTTATATCTGCTATATCATTTGTATCAAATGGGATTGTGCAGTTTCCCCATGAGTCATATTCATACTCTGCTACTAAATTACCGTTCACATCAAGTATTGCTATTATATCTCCCTGTAGGTTGGTTATATAGTAATAATGGTTATTATTGTAATCAAAGCCTATCGGATTACCGTCTTTATCATAATAGAAATACAGTGTATTTCCCTGCCATGTCTGTCCTGTCAGCTTATCTCCGTTCCAATAGTAATTAAATTGTATTCCGCTTATGACTTTTCGTGTTCGCAGTCCCTCTGCATTGTATGCGTAGCTTATATTTGCGTTTCCGTTCTTTACTGACTTCAGCCGTCTGCCCATTGTCCAGCTGAACTTCATTCCGTTATAGTAGGTCAATGGGTTGCCTATTTCATCATATGTGATTTTATTGCCGTTATATGCAGTCAATAAATCCTTCCAGTCGGAATTCCCGTATGTATAAGTATTTGTTTGTGTAAGCTTGCCGTTTACATACTTCTTTAACTCGGTTATATTTCCGCCTTTGTCATATGTATATTTTCTGTTTAATCTGCCTATCTCATTGGTTTCACTTATTAACTGCCCTGCTTCATCATATCCATACTTTATACCGTCTATTTCTGATATGTTTCCGCTTGCGTCATATCCGTATTTTATTGTTCTGTTATATCCGCCTGTATATGTTATTTGTGAAACCCTTTCAGAGGTTTTTCCGCTTCCGCTTGATTCATAGCTGTATTCTTTATTATATATATCATAATCAGAAGTTTTGTTGTTTCTGATAACTCTTTCACTTGCTGTTCTGCCGAATTTATCTGTGTTTTTAAAGAAAGTTGAGTAATAGTTATTTACTAAATATCTCGTCTTAGTTGTATAATCATCATCTGTTATTGTTTCCGTTGTCCTTGTCTTGTTGTCTATTGTCTCTACTTTCTCATTCTCTGTTTCGTAGTATTTATGATATATTCCATCACCTGTTTCTTCTATTATATCCTGACCGTCAGAGTTTGTCAAATAATTTATAACCCTACCTGTAGTATTATCATCAACAGAGGTCAGCACGCCGTCCTCGTCATAATTATAACCATAAAGTATTTTGCCGTCCTGACTGACTGCTGAACTGTTTCCATCATCGTTATACTCATAATCTATTGTCTGACCGTTACCGTAGCTGGCAGATGTTAAAACTCCTTCGCTGTCATAACCATAATTTATCAGGTTATTGCTATCTGATATAATTGATTCAAGCAAACCGAACTCAGTATAACCAAAGTAGTAATTAAATCCGTTATGGGTAATTCTGCTTAATCTGTCACCGCTGTCATAATCATACGAATTTGTAATAGATGTTCCATTACTCAAGCCTGAAACATTCTGCGATGCGCTAGTTATATTTCCCATTAAATCATAGCTGTAATTAGTAGGATTATTATTAACATTTACAGTATAAAGATTTCCGGTATTCTCGTTATAGTTATATGATGTCTTAACACCTGAAGAATCGGTTGAAGATTTGAGATAATTTCCGCTAGAAGAATACTCATTGCTGTCTGACATAGTAACGCCATCAACTACAGTAGCATTTGACAGATTATTGCCGTACTTATCTTCAACAGTAATAGTATTAATACCATCATTTTCGTCAACTGTAGTGGTACTTCCGTCAGAATCAGTAGAGGTTGTGGGTTCAGGGATTTCCTCGTCAGTATTTGTATCATTATCTGATCCTGAATCTACATTCTCATCGACTGCATTTTCGGCTTTGTAAACAACAACACCATCAAAGTAAGCACAATTAATCTGATTTGAATAATTTATAGTAACAAAGAAATGAGTATAATCTCCGTCAGCCTCGACATTTTTCATTACATACTGCCAATTAGTGCAATATGGATTAAAGTTAATAATATGCGAACCTACAGAATTTGTTGCATTATAGAATGAAACTGTAATATTAATCGGATACTGAGGTGAAGCATTTGCATTTACCCAACCCCCTATATCGTAAGTATCGCCTTTTGTTCCTGATACATCTATTTCCTGAAAAACAATCGCATCTGGATTCCCTTTTAATTCTATAGAACCGCCGTTTCCTGGATGACCATAACTGCTCCATAGATGATTTGCTCCATTAACTTGAGTCCAGCCAGACAAATTATTTTCAAATTCTCCGTTTTTAATTAAATTAGTTTCACTTTTCTTATGTTCAAAAGTATTTACAAGACTGTTTACACCGTGAGTTCCAGAACCTTTTGCATACTCATTAGCGGTGACTTGACCCTGTGAATTATATGTTGATATTAAATCTCCTTCATTGCTGAATACCAAAGTTTCAGTGTCACCAGTATTATTATTTTTATACTTTGTTTGATAAGGAGAATACGTTACACTTATATCTGTGCCCTTTGTTCCGTTACTTCCGTATTCTTTAATAGAGCTTATTCTTCTTTGTTTGCTTAAATCATAACCGGTATAAGAAAAGTTTACACGATAGCCGTCAGTATTAGTAACAGAAACCAAATTACCTGTATTCCAGCTATAGCTTACAGATTTACCGTCAGGATATGTTACCTTTTTGAGGTTTGAGCCGCTATACTCATATGAAACCTTTCTTAAAACTGAAGATGACTTTCCATAGTATGAAATATCCGTCAGCTTTCCGTTTGTATAGTTGAAATCATATTTTCTCCCTGAACCATCTATTATATAGTCTATTTCAAAAATATTAGTATAGTCTCCCGTGTATACAACTGTAATTTCTGGTCTTGCAGTTCCCTGCGTACCTACTATTTTTGAAAGTCTTCCGTACTGATCAAAATAATGTTCATCTCCATTTGGATCGGTAACAATTATATTATTATATCCTGATGTAGTATTATCCTTATATTTGAAGCTATACCCTCTTTCACTTCGGTCTATATACTCTCCGGTTTCATCATCATAGTCAAAGTATATGACACTTCCATCTCCACAATAATATTCATAAAACTCATTTCGACCCATATCACTTCTAAAACTTATTAACTGAGAATAATTTGTTTTAAATCCAAATCCGAATTCTGTACTGTTAAAATAGTTTAAATTATATATCATAGAGATATTTACAGGCATAACATTACCATCGAAGCCTATATCTTCTCTTGTCAATACAACATTTCCGGTGAAATCGTTTATTGTTACTGTTCCTGCTCTGCCAATATCGATAGTTCTGCTATTTTCAAGCTGCATTGCTGATATTGTCTTATACTCTATTGACAAATACGGTTTATCAGCAGCATTTGCAGTTTCTGATGAATAAAATATTGACTCACTATTTTGAGCATATGGTGATGAGAGCTGAATTCCGTAATTCTTTCCTCCGCAGTACCAATCATTTACAGCGTTTGTTATATCCCAATTCACTCTTGCGTTTTTGATTGCAGGTATATAACATACATCAAGTATTGTACTGCTCACTGATGGAAGATTAGATTTAATGTTGCTTGCCTCCCAGTCAGAAGTTATTTTATACGCATTAATCTTGTTACTTACATTTGTAGCTGTCTTTAAGTTAAGTTTGGCATTTGAAATTGTCCACAATTTATCCATTACAG
Organism: uncultured Clostridia bacterium; assembly: GCA_947589185.1. Taxonomy (GTDB): domain Bacteria; phylum Bacillota; class Clostridia; order Oscillospirales; family Ruminococcaceae; genus UMGS1601. The sequence continues at coordinate 48,998 of CANQCK010000010.1, forward strand.
GCAAGCCCTTAAAATTTATATACGCATCCATTATGCAATCTCTGTTAGATAGAGCACCTACATATAGGGTAGTAAATGTATCATAATTATATGGTGCAGCACTAAATACTGATGTGTCGACTATTTTATCAGCATATAGTGCTGAAGTTATTGTTGGATCAATAGTAACAGGATATGTTCTGTTTTCATCTGACAACCATTTATAGTTCGGAGTATATGTCAAAATATACCCTGAACCATCTTTCTTTAGATTTGTTTTTATATTATCTGAAAATTCAAAACCCTCATCATACATATACGGTGCCGGAATAGTAAATACTTCTTTTTTGTCTTCATTCAGCAATTTAATTGAATTATCTTTATTCTGTTTTGCCGTCAATCCGTCAGCGTTAATTCTAAATGAATATTTTTGCTTCTTATCGGGTATTTTTGAAAGAACAATATTCTCTTTCAACTTACTTCCGCTGAATATATATTCTATATTTGTATCATCATCTTGACTATATTCTACCTTCCCGTCAAGCACTGAATCTGATACATAATCCTCCAAATCATATTTTTTAAGATCCGTGACCTTATCACTTTTTATATTTTTCTTATCATTTATCTTTTTTGATGCAGAAGACTTTATATCAATCGGAGTTATTGATACCTTATATCCATCTGCTTCAACTTCTATATTACTTTGCTCGTCTATGTTCTTTGGCAATGATACTTTCATATCCGAGCCTGTTTCATTGCTTTCATATGCTTCAGTTTTTTCATTATATGAAAGACGGTTATCGTATTCCTGCCAAACTTCCTTATTCTCATCATAAAAGTGGACTGGTTCCTCTAATACAACTGCCACACGGCTTCCGTCTGATTTTTCATAGGTTTTGCTGTTTTCTGTTCTCAGTTCCTCAACTTCACCTGTAATATATACAGACCCATCAGAAGTTGTCTGCTCATCATTCTGTAAAGAAGAGCCTGCCTGTTCTGAAACAGGACTTCCATTAAAAACCTCGGCGAACACTTTTGGTGCTGTACCTGTTGCAATCATAGAAATTACTATCAGCATACTTATGATTCTTGATTTTAAGTTTTTCATACTTATTTCCTCCTAATTTAAATAATAAATCTCCTTATTATTACAAACTTCCAATATTTTAATTGTATCATTACATCTAAATGTTGTCAAATATTTATTTTTTACCAATTAATTTAAAATAAAAAACACATAGATTTTTTCTATGTGCCAAATTTTTTAATATTTTAAGCAAATCAAAACCACCACTAAAGTGGTGGTTTGCATAGCCCCTAGAAGGAGCAAATACAGGCTCAACCCCTAAAAGGGGTTATTGAATGTTTGACTTAGCATTACTATCTCGGGTAGCCGCTAATGCGGCTGTCTTACAAATCAAGACCTTCTACCCAGTTCTTAACATCGTCTTCTGATGCTCCCGACTGGAATCTTTCGCCCTCCTGCCAGTTACCTGTTCCAGCTTCCTTTGCTAAAAGCTCTCCGCTTTCACCAATTCCGGAACTGGACGAAGTACAAAACGGTATCACAGTTTTTCCGGTAAAATCGTTTGCAGTAATAAATCCATTTACCGGCCATGCGGCGATTCCCCACCAAATAGGATAGCCTATAAACACAGTTTTGTAGTCTTCCCAATTCTCAACAGCAGTTGAAGTAAGCTCTACATTCCTCAAATCGGTGTTGTCATGCTCACGTGACACACGACTTTTCTCATTAGTCCAATCCAGATCATCATCGCTATATGGTTCTTTAGGTATCAATTCAAATGTATCAGCGTTAGCTGCGTCAGCGATATAACCTGCAACAGACTTGGTATTTCCCGTTGCTGAAAAATAAACTACTAAGGCTTTACTGCCTGCCGTTTCTGAATTTTCAGCGGCTGCTTCATTGGTTTTATTTTCTGTTTGTGATTCTTTACTTGTACTTGTTTCAGATGAATTATCTGACGAACTATCATTAGTATTCTGACTGCACGCAGTAAAAGAAACTGCTATAAGCAAACTTGTAAATAATGCAATTACTTTTTTCATATTAATCACCTGTATTTTTATTTTTAATATTTTCCACACGGTAAATTATTAACGGCAAAAGTGACCATTGGAGTACCAGACCAAAAATACCTGCACTAATACTATTCCAAATAGCTTCTACCTTTATACTGTCATTACCAAAAGCATAAACTGCTATCAAAATAGCTGCCACACGTATCACACGACCTGCAACCTGTACAGCTAAAACCTTTCCTATTGTTGGTATCTTTACATTGCGGAGCAATCCTGCTGAAAGACCGTACACACATAGTTCAATCATCATAAACGGCAGCATAACAGCTCCTGGCATACCAGAAAGTGCAAAGCTCATAAGAGGTCCGAGCAGTCCTGAAATTGCTCCGGCATATGGACCTGCCAGAAGACCGACTAAAACAATCGGAAGATGCATTGGCAAGAATGTCTCGCCAAGAGCCGTTCCAAGCCCAGAAACTGCACCAAGCAAGTGAAACAACTGCGGAACAGCAACCGCTCCAGCGATAGCTAAAATAGTTGCTATTGTCTGTACTTTAACCGACATACGGGGTTTTTCTATTGTTCTGATAATTGTTGTATTAGACATAATAAAATCCTCCTTATTAATTTATATCACAATATTAACAATAAATCCAGTTAATAGTGAAAATACGATAACAAAAGCTAAATAAAGCAAAAACCGCTTTACGCCGAGTACGATTTTAAGCGCACCTAGATTGGTTATTTTAGTAGACGGACCAGTCAGCATAAATGCTGCGGCACTTCCCATACTCATACCTGAGTAAAGCCACTCCCTCAAAAGCGGAATAGTTCCTCCGCCACAAGCGTATAGCGGTACACCGATAGTCGCCGCCATTAACACACCAAATCCCTCGTTTCCTTCTCCAAAAAGCTTGGCAAACGAATCTGCCGGTACATACCGCTGAAATAGTGCCGAAAGCAATACTCCGATCAGAAACCATAGAGCAGTTGCCTTGATATTTCTGCCGATATTTTTAAGAAGTCTTAGCAATAAGTTCGGGTCTGTGTCGTGATTATGCGGCTCATCAAAGCCTGTGAAGTTAAAGAAGCTCTTATTTCTATAAAATAATCTAATCAAAAGTCCTGCAACAATTCCGCATACAAAGCAGGATACCAGTCTGACTGTCAAAGCTACACTGCCCAAAGCAGTGCTATACATAATAAGCTGAGGATTGAGCAAAATAGAACTCATCATAAACGCTGCCAACCAATCATCACGTATACCGCTTCTTGAGAACGATGCTGCCAGAGGTATTGTGCCGTACATACATAGAGGCGAAGCAATGCCGAGAATACTTGCAGGAATTACTCCAAGTACACCTAGTTTTTTGTTTCCTAATGCACGGAACAAGCCGTGTATACGATTCTTGACAAATACCGAAATTACGCTGCCAAGTACAATACCCAGCACATAATAAGGAGCAATCTGACTAAGCTGAAGCACAAAATAGTAACGCAGATAAACAAATTCACGCTGTAAAACTTCTAATATCTCCATACAAATCGCTCCTCAACTCTAATTATCTATTGAAACAAGCTTATAACTTCTGCTGCCAAGACCTATTTTCTCGCCTGCCTCCAAAACGTGTTGTGCATTTTGTCCTTCCATTCTGCGCACAAAAGAAGCATTGCCCTCTGCCTTGTAGATTAGGTCTACACATGCCTGGTCGAGTGCTACAGGGTCTGTTGATGCAAGTATTCCAATATCGTGGATATCCGGCTCCGATGGATTACCGTCGCAATCGCAGTCAATAGAAAGCCTATTCATAACATTGACATACAGTATGTTGCCGTTTAAAGCGTCCACTACAGATTTTCCTGCATCAGCCATTGATTCCAAAAATGCATCCTGATTACCTCCCCAAGGACTGGTATGACTTTGTCCTGCTGTGTGTATCAGACATTTTCCCTCTTTAGAACCTATACCTATTGAAATATTCTTTATCGCTCCTCCAAAGCCTGCCATTGCATGACCCTTGAAGTGTGAAAGAACCAAGAACCCGTCAAAATCTGCGAAATGCTTGCCTACATAGTTTTCGGAAAGACGATTTCCGCCGTTTACCGGTATTGTCATTGAACCGTCTTCGTCCATTATTACAACGTCTGCAATATCGGTAAATCCGTGATCCTTAGCCACCTGATAGTGCATAGCCGTTTCAGAACGTGAACCTCCGTAAGCCGTGTTGCACTCGACAATAGTACCATCAACATGCTGAACAAGATCTTTTATCAGATTCGGGTCAAGATAGTTACTTGCAGGCGGTTCTCCTGTAGATAGCTTGACAGCAATATTGTTCCCTGTCAACTCAACGCCTAAAGCCTTATATGCTGCCATTAAACCGTCAGATGAAATATCAGTTGTCATATACACTATAGAATCCGTGTTATTATCCACATCTCCTGATGATGTAGAAGCTGTAGTAGGCTGTATAGTTGGCTGGGTGGTAGTTGGACTCTTACTTTCCGATGGTGTTTCTGTGCTTTCATTAGCAGATGTAGTTGCATCTGGATTTGTCATGCTGGAAGTTATGCCGGCAGTTGTTATTATAGAAGTTGGAAATCTCGTAGTTGCCAGCGTAGTAGACAAAGCTGATTTTTTCTTCTTAACTGTAACCTTGCACTTTAATTTCTTTTTTCCAACACGAGCGGTAATAACTGCCTTTCCTTTTTTCTTAGCTTTAATTACTCCCTTTTTAGATACTGATACTACAGACTTCTTGTTTGATGACCACTTTACCTTCTTTTTAGTGCCTTTTACCTTTAGTCTCTTTTTTTGCCCTACAACTAAAGTGATCTTAGTCTTATTCAGTCTCACTTTACTTGCTGCCTGCACGCTTCCGGCACTGAATACCATAGGACATATCAATGCCACTATCAGAAGAAGTATTGTAAGCTTTTTACGAAACATCATAGAAATTACTCCTTTCAATTTTTATAGCCTAAAATTTATTTATACACTTATATTATAAACCGCCACCGTATGCAAGCATTACATTTTGTCCGACTTTGGCAAGCTCTGAGGATAGATTTTTCTGGGCTGCTTTCTCACCGAA
>CANQCK010000011.1 GCA_947589185.1 uncultured Clostridia bacterium
AATTTGATAAATTTTACAGCTTCAATTAGTAGCTTAGCGTGCATAAATTTTTATACTGAGGAAATAATAGTTTCAAATATCTTTAAAAGGGAGAAAACTATTATGACTTCACACATGAGTAAACGGGCAATTGCTCGTATAGTAACATTTGCAACGGCATTATTACTTTTGTTGTTTGCGATTATATTGGTATTCGGAATCAGAGCAAAAAAAGCAGAGTTGGCACTTGAATATAATTATTTGAAGGCAATTGAGGACTTGTCAACTTCTGCGGACAACATAAACACATCGCTGCAGAAGGGATTGTATTCGGGAACGTCCAATATGATGTCGTCGATTTCAAACGACTTACTTTTGGAATCTGCGGCTGCTAAAGCGTCATTGTCACAGCTTGCGGCGTCAGAGCAGAGCTTAGAGGGAGCAAACAAATTTTTGTCACAGGTAGGAAACTATGCATTAAGTCTTTGCGATAAGCTTGAAAAGGGCGAAAAAATCACCGACGAGGAATACAAGACATTAGAACAGCTTTGCAGGTATTCAGAGGAGCTTAAAAACAAGCTGTGGGAAATTGAACAGAGCGTCAGAGGAAACGGAGAGGAGCTTTCATATAAAACTGTATCAAAGCTAAGTCAGATTTCAGAAGACGATATTAAAAGCGATAACGGAGACGCAGTGAGAACGGCATTAAATCTTGGAGAAGTAGAAGAAAACTCAGGAGAGTATCCAACTTTGATTTACGACGGACCGTTTTCGGATCACATTCTTGAAAAGCAGCCTGAGATGCTAAAAAACAAGGATGAAGTAACTAAGAATAAGGCAAAAAGGCGTGCAGGAGAGGTTTCAGTAGTACAGGAGAACTCACTGAAGCTTACGAACAATGAGGATGGAAAGATGCCGTCATATGTATTTGAATGTGATGTTGACGGAATTAAGACAACAGTTTCGATAACCAAAAACGGCGGATATTGCAGTTATATGATAAGGAACCGTGATGTAAAAGAAAAAAACATTGAAAATGAAGAGGCTGTCAACTATGCAAAGAGTTATCTTGACGAACTTGGAATTTACAATATGCAGTCGACTTATTATGAAACAGTAGGAAATGTCTGCACAGTAAACTTTGCATATAAGGAGAACAATGTTATTTACTATACTGATCTGATCAAGGTAAAGGTTGCGATGGACAACGGAGAAATTTTAGGTTTTGACGGCAGAGGATTTCTGACAAATCATAAAACCAGACAGCTTTCAAACGCCAAAGTGACCGAAGATCAGGCAAAAAAGACTGTTTCACCGAGATTGACTGTGGAACAGGTACAAAAGGCTTTAATTCCGTCCGACGGAGAAGTTGAAAGGTTATGCTATGAAGTAAAGTGCAAGACAAATGATAATCAGGAAGTTCTGGTTTATGTCAACTGTGATACGGGAAAAGAGGAGCAGATTTTACTGCTTAAAAAATCCGAGACAGGAACCCTAACCGTATAATGCTTGTGCAGACCGAATTTTTTGAAAGGAATTAAACGAATGAAAATAAGAGATATAGATGGAATAGAAATACTTGATTCTCGGGGAAATCCAACGGTTCGGGCGATCGTCACACTTGAGGACGGTACAAATGCGGCAGCCAGTGTTCCGTCTGGAGCGTCTACCGGAAGCTTTGAGGCATACGAACTTCGTGACGGAAACGATGAAAGGTATTTTGGAAAAGGTGTGGTAAAGGCAATTTCAAACATCACTGATATTATAAAGCCTGCACTTATTTCCAAAGGTGATTTAGACCAGCAGGAGCTTGACGATACTCTTAAAGCCATTGACGGAACTCCTAATTTAAAGGCTTTGGGAGCAAATGCGATACTGGCAGTTTCATTAGCCTTTGCACGTGCTTGTGCAAAGGCAAAGAAAGCTCCGCTATACAAATCGCTGAGCCTTGATGATGAGAAAATACTACCTATTCCAATGCTCAACATTCTAAACGGCGGAGCACATTCGAGCAACAACATTGATATTCAGGAATTTATGATAATGCCGCTGGGGTTCTCGCATTATAGCGAGGGTTTGAGAGCGTCCTGCGAGGTTTATCACACTCTAGGAAAAATTCTTAGGGAGAAGGGCCTTTCAACCGGAGTCGGAGATGAGGGCGGATTTGCACCTAATATTGAAAGCGACGAGGAAGCACTGGACTTAATTCTGGAGGCAATATTTAAAGCAGGCTTTGACGACAGCAAGTTTAAGCTTGCTCTTGACATAGCAGCATCAGAGTGGGTATGCGAAGGCGGATATAAACTTCCTAAGCGAGGGAAAATGCTTGACACAAACGGTATGATAGATTATGTCAAGGAGCTTTGCAAAAGTTATCCTATACGTTCAGTTGAAGACCCATTGGGAGAAAGTGATTTCAGCGGCTTTGAAAAACTGACAAAGGAGATAGGCGACAAGGTTCAGATTGTCGGGGACGATCTCTTTGTGACCAATCCTGACAGACTTCAAAAGGGAATTACGAGCAAGGCTGCAAATGCGATTTTGATTAAAGTCAACCAGATAGGAACATTAAGCGACGCAATAAAGGCAATAAGACTTGCGTATGACAACGGATATAATACAATTATTTCACATCGAAGCGGAGAAACATCAGACAGCTTTATTGCAGACTTAGCAGTAGGTCTTTCGGCAGGGCAGATAAAAACAGGTGCTCCCTGCAGAAGCGAACGCTGTGAGAAATATAACAGACTTCTTGAAATTGAAAAAGAACTCGGTCCTGATGCAAGATATGGAAGAATGTTTTAATAAAACTTTATATTTATGAATATAAAAATAAAAAGTAGACACATTTTTGTGCCTACTTTCAGAATATATAAAGTTTGTTTTTAGGGGCAGCCCTCTCTTGTAGGGCATGCCCCTCTTTAAAAATAGTCCACTGGACTATTTTTAAATTCACCCTGTGCGGAACGCACTCCGTAAAGCATTTCGCTGACGTCTCGTCAGCGACAGGGCTCCGCCCTTGACCCGCAAGCCTTTTGAAAAAGGCTTGACCGAAAACTTTTAGTTTATTATGAAAAACCTTTTTCGACAGTCTGAAAGTAGACACATTTTTGTGCCTACTTTTTTGTTTATTGCTGATTTTCGTCAGGGTCATATTCAAGTTCCGGCGATTCAAGTTCTATTTCGTTTCCGTCTGAATCATAGATAGAAATGTCATCTGATAAGTTAGTATCAAAATTATCATCTTGAGCAATGTTGTTATCATCTGATAGAATAACTGTTTCATCTTGAATATTATTATCAGGTTTTGAATCATCTAAAACTTCGGTTTCTTGAGACTTAGGCTCAGTTTCAGAATTTGCTTCCTTGCTCAATTGTGTCTTTAGAACTTTTTTCTCTTCTTTTTTCTTTCTGCGTTCATTTTCATAAATGAAAGATGGTTCAAAGCATTTCGGCTTGCGTTTTTTAACAAATATACTCATAAATATCAAAACAGCAAGACCTGATAGTGATATTACAATTCCTGCAATAAATCCGGGCGGTGTGTATTTAAGTTCAACTGTATGTTTACCTTTTTCCAGCTTTACGCCTAGAACTGCTCCGCAAAGGTCAATTGTTTCAGACTTTTTGCCGTCTACGTATGCTGTCCAGCCGTTTGCAGGAATAGCCGTATACATATATCCGCCGGTTGACGCATTGATCTCACCCTTGAAGTAAGTGTCAGTATGCTTTGTTATATCGTAGGTTCCGTTTGATTTCAGTTTATTCAAACCTTCCTGCAGAACGTCGTCATTTATTTGATATACCAAACAGTTCAGCTGTCCGCTTGAATCAAGAGGATCTTTAGTAGTACCCATAACTGTTGCAGTTTCGCCTTTCTTTGCATAACCTACCGGAAAGATATATTCAAGATCTTTTTCAACAGTATAAGTGTATGACTGATCGTCTGAACTGATCTTAGTTTCAATATCCTCTATAACATCACTGTCAAAGAAACAGTACAGCATAGCGTCTGACATTGCCGTATAGTTGAATTTTAAAACAGCGGTTTTGTTTTTGTCAGACGTCTGTTCAGCAGATGCATATTCCTGGTCTTCATCCATAATTGAAACCTCTGTAAGAATAGCACCGTAGCCTTCAATAGCAAGACCGCTTTCTTTAATAGCGTCAGTTATATCAATTGAAAATTCGTATGGTTCATCTGCAGCAAAGGTTTCATCTACAACATTTATATCTTCCGGGTCTGACGGGGCATAGAAGTAAAAATCTGCATCATCAGCCCAAATGTCAGCGTCGCTTTGGTATCTAAATGTAACGTGTAGTTTCTTGCCGTCAAGCTCATTGGTTATCTCATCATCTTTACTTAAATTAAGAGCAGCCTTAAGATCTTCAATTTTTAATTGATAATATGAATTTGCATCTACTCCGCCGACCTTGTTCTCCGAGTTGTTTAATGCAAGTTCGCCGCTGTATAAAATCTTTCCGTTCAGATTGCCGGGTACATAGTTATATACGCCTGTTGCATTATCTTCATTTGTAACAGTAGCGTTTTCACCGGCACTGTTAGTCATCAAAACGTATGAATACAAATCTTTATCAATACCTGTCATACTCTTGAATAAAGCATTTAAATAGTAGAAAGGATTGTTCGGATTGCTGAGCTTAAAATCTTTCATACCGCTGTCTACCATAAATCCGAACGGCAGGTAAGCTGTGTTTTCATAAAGCTCTGACGCACCTTCTCTGTCAATTTCTTTCAGGTAAGTGTCTGAATTAGCACCTGTTTTTGAAATAACATATTTCAGATTCAAAAGTGCGTTTGTAAAAGGATTTGTAGCACCGTAATAATATCTGTTTCCGCCCGGCTGAGAAACTATTCCGATGTTTTCCATATAATTCGATACCGATACATCAGACATTGAGCTGAACTGTGAAATACCGTAATAACGGTAGAGACATGGGTCGTTTATTGTATACCATTTGGACATTTCAGTACGGTAAAAGTCGTCGTCAGCAGGCTTTGTTTTTAAAAGCAGTTCCTGAACTTCATCGTTGCTTGCATAATATGTGCTGTATGAAGATGAACCTACTTTATCAACTCCTTTGCTGGCACAGGCATATGTTTCGACTACCATAGGAATAATCATAAGAATGGATACGGTCTTTGTATTGATGAATTTGAATTTAATCAGCAAAACTGTGATGAGCGTAAGATAAATAAGTGCCCATGATATATTGTTTAACAGCACATTTTTGTCTACATCTTTTGAAAAATATCCTATTACTATAATTCCTGCAGCAGCAGCTATAGCTCCTGCGATATGAATCCAAGAAATATTTTCGAGCTGAGTAAAAGCACGGTACGCAACGATTATAAGAACAAATGCAAATATAAATGAAAATCTGAAAGGTATTTGATTTGTGAAATGGAAGCCGTGCCAAATAAAGTCCAGAATATTGTTGTTGCAGCTAACGACTAAAAACGTAAGAAAAACAAGAACAACAATTTTTTCACGTATTGGGATTTTCTTTGACAAAGCGTGTACGCCGATCATTATGACTGCCAACAAGGAGCAGTAGAGATTTGGCAGACCTTCAATGCTTGAGGGTGTTCGAAATGCGAGAAGATTTGCTAAAACGTCTCTGAAATCCTTATAGAAGTTAATTTGCGACGGGAAACTTAAATTGCCTCCTGAATAGGTAGCTCTTAAAGCCAGATATGCAGGAAGAATCAAAATTGCAGTTAGTGCAATACCTGTAACTGAAAAAAGCAGAACCTGCCAAAGCCTTTTCAGAATAGTTTTTATACCGTATTTTAAACATATAACTTCCGCTATGAAAAAAAGTGCAATAAATATGCACAGGAAAAATCCGATGTAGAAGTTTGAGAAAAATGCAACTGCAAAGGAGATTGTATAAAGCTTGAATTTTCCGTCTTTGATTAGATAGTGAACACCAAGAGCAACCAAAGGCATAAGAGCAACGGTATCCAGCCACATTATGTTCCAGTAATAACCCATCAAATATGCACACAAAGCGTAGGGAATAGAAAAAAGAACAATAGAGAAGTCATTTCTTTTAAAAACGTTCTTGAGAAACATTCCCATAAAAAGACCTGCACAGCCTATTTTGATACATACAAACAGAGCAAGAAAATCACGTATATATGCCTCAGGAATGAGCAATGCAAGAAAGTTTAAGGGGCTGGCTGTGTAGTATGACATTATGCCGAGAAAGTTTTGTCCCCAGCCGGAGCGAAGCGAATATAACAGCGAACCTCCGTTTTGCAGCTTGTCCTGCATCTCAGAAATAAAAGGGAAGTATTGATGCCAGCAGTCTATAACAAGAATCTGATTATCTCCGGCAGGGTGCATTCCCGCTTTTATAAATACAATTAGCATAATTAAAAATGGTATTATAAATGAAAGTACTACAAACAAATGTCTTATAGCAAACTGTATGCTTTTTGTATTGTATAATCTGTACAGTGCAGAATTTTTTTCTTTTGCAGCTTTATCGGGGCTGTAAACATTCTGTTTCAGTTTTATGGTGCTGTCGGTTTCTTTATTAAACATTACTAAACCTCACTTTATTCAATAATATACCAATATAAGTATAGTATAACATAATAATAAATAAAAGTAAATAAAAACTGTAAAATATAAATTTATATCAGAAACCTGTTAAAACAGCGTGAATGTATTTTGTAAAAAACATTGAAAAACCGTTCTTTTTGTTGTAAAATGTAATTGATAAATTCCAATGGAGGATACGAAAATGACAAAGAAGGAAAAGGCAATATTGGTATGCGGCGAGCTGGAGAAAATTTATCCTGATGCTCTTTGTTCTCTTGTATATAGAAAACCTCACGAGCTTATGATCGCAGGAAGGCTTTCTGCACAATGTACAGACGCAAGGGTTAATATTGTCACAAAGGAGCTTTTTGACAAATACAGAACTATAGATGATTTTGCAGATGCTGATTTGAACGATATTGAACGTATAATAAAGCCGTGCGGTCTTTTTAAAACAAAGGCTAAGTCAATAGTTGAGATGTGCAGGCAGATAAGAGACGATTTTGGCGGGGAGATTCCGCAGACGATAGAGGAGCTTATCACTCTTTCTGGAATTGGCAGAAAGACCGCTAATCTTATTATGGGAGATGTTTTTCACAAGCCGGCGATAGTCACAGATACGCATTGCATAAGAATCTGCGGGCGTCTGGGACTTACTAAAAATAAAGAGCCGGTTAAGGTAGAAGAGGATTTAAAAAAGATCATTCCGCCGGAAAAGGGTTCTGACTTCTGCCACAGGCTTGTTTTGTTCGGCAGAGATACCTGTAAGGCAAGGGGAGAAAAGTGCGGAGAATGTTCGCTTTCTTATTTGTGTAATTATCATAGAAAAGCATAAGTTCAAAAAATGTTAATACACACAGTAAAACCCGCCTGAAGTAAATTTTTCAAGCGGGTATTTAACATTTTATGCATTTGTGATGTTTTGATTTACTTTAATCGTTTTCGCTTTGTGAGCCGGTTTCTGTGTTATCCTTTTGTTCAGTCGAATCGATAACATCTACAACTTCAGCTTGTGTTTTTGATGTGAATATTTCTTTCAGTTCATGCCCGAAATTCAAAAAAGCTCTTCCAACCAGCGGTGCTTTCTCTTTTGTATACTTTGCGCCTGCCTTTACACCTTTAGTTATCGTTTCTCCTGTTTTTTCTGCAAATTCGTTGATCTTATCTTTGTCAATGTTCATAAATCTTCCTCCGTTTCCATACTTATGTGTTAATATAATTATATAATATGTATAATTTATTGTCAATGAAATATTTGCCTGAACAAATATAAAGTTTGTTTGCTTATATTAACCTTGACTTTATTTAAGATATATAGTATAATATTTTTCGATTACAATTTTTAATGTAAATTTCAAAAAGGTGGAATTTAGCGTGAAAATTCTTTTCACGCACGTTTTTGAGCCTTTGCCGCAAATTAAAATGCGGCAATTCCGGTGAATCAATAACCGGCTCGTAAATCCGTAGAAAGGAGTCCTTTGCAAAGCAAAGGTAATGATTAATATGAGTATATTAGATAAAATCTTTGGAAACTACAGCAAGAAGGAGCTTGCCCGTATCAAGCCGATAATGCAGAAGGTTTTAGATCTTGACGAGGAATATCAAAAGCTCTCCGATGCTGAATTAAAAGCAAAAACAGACGAATTTAAGAAAAGACTGGCTGACGGTCAGACTCTTGATGATATTATGTCTGAGGCATTGGCTACCGCTCGTGAAGCAGCAGACAGAGTTTTAGGCAAAAAGCCGTTCCCCGTACAGGTTCTTGGAGCAATAGTTCTGCATCAGGGAAGAATTGCCGAAATGAAAACAGGTGAAGGTAAAACTCTTGTTGCCTGCTTAGCGTCTTATGTAAATGCACTTAACGGTAAAGGTGTTCATGTTGTAACCGTAAACGACTATCTGGCAAAATTCCAGTCGGAGGAAATGGGCAGAGTTTATAAATTCTTAGGACTTTCAATAGGAGTTATCCTGAACGGTCTTAACAACGATGAAAGACGTGCAGCTTATAATTGTGACATTACATATGGCACAAATAATGAGTTCGGTTTTGACTACCTTCGTGACAATATGGTTATCTACAAAAAGGATAAGGTTCAAAGAGGACATGCCTTTGCTATTGTCGATGAGGTCGACTCTATATTGATAGATGAAGCGAGAACGCCTCTTATTATTTCGGGAAGAGGTGACAAGTCAACCGAGCTTTATACTTTGGCTGACAGATTTGCTAAGACCCTTAAACCTACAATCGTTGCTGAGCTTGACGATAAGGCTGATAACGACCTTGTAGAGGGAGATTACATTGTAGATGAAAAGGCTAAGACTGCTACTATAACTAAAAAAGGTGTTAAAAAGGCAGAACAGGCGTTCAATGTTATAAACCTTATGGACGCCGAAAATATGACGCTTTTACATCACATCAATCAGGCAATAAAGGCAAACGGCGTTATGAAAAAAGATATTGACTATGTTGTCCGTGACGGCGAGGTTATTATCGTTGACGAGTTTACCGGCCGTTTGATGATAGGACGTCGTTTCAACGACGGACTTCACCAGGCTATTGAGGCTAAAGAGGGAGTAAAGGTCGCACACGAGTCTAAGACTATTGCAACGATAACATTCCAGAACTATTTCCGTCTTTACGAAAAGCTTTCGGGTATGACGGGTACTGCTCTTACAGAAGAAAGCGAGTTTAGAGAAATTTATAAGCTTGATGTTATAGAAGTTCCTACTAATATGCCTGTTATCAGAATTGACTATTCAGATGTTGTTTACAAGACGGAGCAGGCAAAATATAATGCTGTTATAGACCAGATCATCAAATGTCACGAAAAGGGACAGCCTTGTCTGGTTGGTACGGTTTCCATTGAGAAATCTGAGCTGTTGTCAAGAATGCTAAAAAATAAGGGTATAAAGCACAATGTTCTGAACGCTAAACAGCACGAAAAGGAAGCTGAGATAGTTGCTCAGGCAGGACAGTACGGTGCTGTAACGATTGCCACTAATATGGCTGGACGTGGTACTGATATTATGCTCGGCGGTAATGCTGAGTTCTTGGCTAAGAAGGAGCTTAAAAAGCTGGGCTATGATGATGAAATAATAAACGAGGCAGTCGGCTACGGCGAGACTGATAATGAAGAGATAATCAAAGCAAGAAAAGAATACAGAGACTTTTATGATAAGTATTCCAAAGAAGTCAAAGAAAAAGCCATTGCTGTTAAAGAAGCAGGCGGACTTATGATTATCGGTACAGAGCGTCACGAGTCGAGGCGTATAGACAATCAGTTAAGAGGACGTGCAGGACGTCAGGGAGACGAGGGAGCTTCTATATTCTACCTGTCGTTGGAGGACGACCTTATGAGGTTGTTCGGCGGTGAGAGAATTACCCATATGATGAACACCTTAAAGGTTGAAGAGGATATGCCTATTCAAAGCAAGATGCTCTCTAATGTAATAGAGTCATCTCAGAAAAAGGTTGAGGGAAGAAACTTCGGCATAAGAAAGAATGTCTTAAATTACGATGACGTTATGAATTCTCAGAGAGAGATCATATACAAACAGAGGTCGCAGGTTCTTGAGGGCGACGATATTCACAACGACATCATAAAGATGATAAAGGATTTCGTTGTAAATACGGTAAATGTATATTTGGTCGAGGAAGATGTTCACGACAACTGGAACTTAGACGGACTTCGTGATTTCTTGATGGGATTGTTTACAACTGATGATGATTTCAGATACGACCCTGTTGAACTTGATAGAGTTACCAAACAGGAGATAATTGACGAGCTTACCGAAAGAGCATTGAAAAAATACGAACAGCGTGAGAAAGAGCTTACTCCCGATATTCTGCGTGAGGTTGAAAGAGTTGTTCTTCTCAAGGTCGTTGACACAAAGTGGATGGCTCATATCGACGATATGGAGGAACTCAAGAGAGGTATCGGTCTGAGGGCATACGGAAATAAAAACCCTGTTGTTGAGTATCGTATCGAAGGCTTTGATATGTTCGACGAAATGATAGCCTCAATCTGTGAGGAAACGGTTCGTATGATGTATACTGTCAAAGTCAAGACAAATGACGAGCCTAAGAGAGAACAGGTTTTAAAGGCTAATCCGGTCAAGACTGACAATTCGCTTTCGGGTGCAAGAACAGTCAAGAAAAAACCGGGAAGAAACGATCCGTGTCCGTGCGGAAGCGGTAAGAAGTATAAAAAGTGCTGCGGAAGAAATGAATAATAATAAATAACTTAAGCCCCGAGGAATTACCTTGGGGCTTAAGTTAGCAGAAAAAGCTGTTGTGTAATAAACCAAAAGTTTTCGGTCAAGCCTTTTTCAAAAGGCTTGCAGGTCAAGGGCGGAGCCCTGTCGCCGACCGTAGTCGGCGAAATCCTTTTACGGAGTGCGCTCCGCATAGGGGTGTAACCTAAAACTGCAAAGCAGTTTTAGCTAAAAAACAGTCCAGTGGATTGTTTTTTAAATGGGCAAATAGACGTTAGTCTATTTTTTAGCTGAAAATGCTATGCATTTTCAGGTTAAGCCCTGCAAGAGAGGGCTGCCCCAAAAAATACTTTATTTACATCTAGAGTCCCAAGGAAATCCTTGAGGCTTTAATTTTATCCTTATTTATCTTTTTTCAAAAAGTCTTCAAGACTGGCATTGAATTCTTTAAGCTCGCTGTCTATAGTTGATGTATATTTTTCACGAAGCTGTGTCCAGGTCATTTGTGTTCCAGATTCGTCAAATTTTCTTACTGATGAGTACAGATAAGGTATAACAGCTTCTAATGTGTCATTTGTAGCTGCGTCGTCATCTGACAGAATTGTTGAAATTCCATATCCGGGGTCAATAAGTCTGGTATATTTATCTGAAATTACATCTTCGTATGCTGTTTGGTATGCTTCCTCTGTCCAATTAGGGTTATCTACAAAGAATTTCTTTTTGGATATTTCTTTGTATTCGTCAGCTGTTGCTGCCAGCTTTGAACATTCATACCAGCACTTTATAGCGTCTTTTTTAGTAGAGCCTTTAATCCACATATAAGCACCGATATCTAAGGTCGTATACTGTACATCTGTGTTAGGGTCTTTCGGAATCGGTACTACGCCCCATCTATCGCCTTTTTCAGGTGAGTGAGAACCTGTAGACGCCCACGGTCCCATAGCATAGAACAGTGTATTGCTCTCAAAACATCCTTTAGCCTCACCTATCCAGGACGAGTTATCTAAGCCTTCCTTTGTGAGTTTGTATAAGAAGTCTGCTGCTCGCTCAAGATCGGGGTTTTTAATGTTATTTACGTATTTTCCTGTTTTTTCATCCTTTGTAATGATCGTTTGACCGGTTGACTGGAAAATAAACGCATGATACCAACCGTTTATACCGTATCTTTCCTCATCGCCCTCTGCGTTTTCTTTGTATTGTTTCATAAGATCATAAAATGTATTCCAGTCCCATTTGCCCTCTTGATAAAGCTCATAAGGGTCATCTAAACCTTCTTCTTCAATAACATTAATGTCATAGGTCATAATAGAAAGAGCACCGAATGATATAGGAGCAACATAATGTTTTCCGTTTAATGAAAATTGATCGGCTGCGTCTTTAACATCAGACCATAAAGGAGTATTAAAGTCTACAACACTGTCTACCGGCTGATACCTCTCTTTTATAACTCCTACAGGGAAGGTCATTTTTTGTTCATACGGAAAAATGTCAGGCGGAGTGTTTGCTAGAATAAGCTCTGAAAGTTTATTATATTTATTAGCTGAAGCTCCGCAGCTTATGTAATTTATTTTTCCGCCCTTGTCTTCAAACATAGAAACATTAGTGTATTTTTCTCCGCTGCCGGATGACGGGTTAAGGTCGTAATATGAGCACCAGTCAAGAGTTTTTTCAGCACCCTCTGGAATGGCTGCTATTTCATCTGCTGTAGGCACTGCGACCGATTCTTTATAAGACGAATCGGAATTTTTACCGCAACCGACAATTGTAACAGACACTCCTATTGCAAGTAATGCAGCAGAAATACGTTTAAAAGTTTTCATATTTATCCTCCTTATCAAATAGGCTTTCTGCATTTTTGATTTCTCGTCAGTTAATGATAATAGTGAAAATTGATTATACATTAATTTATGTTTATTATTATACTATATATTATATATATTGTCAAATAATTTTATAAATTCTGCATAAAAAGCCGAGAGGAAATCCTCTCGGCTTAAAACGCAATACTATTTTATACTACTTGTCGTTTTTCAAAAACTCTTTGTAGCTTGCATTGAATTGCTTTAGCTCACTGTTAATAGTAGCATTATACTTTTCACGCATTTGCGACCATGTATATTGAGCACCTGTTGAATAGTCAGATAAAGTAGTTCCTTGATACATATAAGAGTTTATAGCCTGTTTTGTATCAGTGGTTGCATTTTCGTCGTCAGAAATCTGAGCCGAAATACCTGTACCTGGATCAACTACTTGAACGAACTTATCAGAGAATACCTCTTCAAATGCCATCTGATACATTTCCTCAGACCAGTTTGGATCATTTGTAAAGAACTTCTTTTTAGAAGCCTCTGTGTATTCGTCACTTGAGTAAGCTACTCTTAGACATTCAAGCCAGCACTTCATAGCTTCCTTCTTGGTAGAGCCGGCAACCCACATATATGTATAGCCAACAATATCAAGCTGTCTGTAATAAGCGTCTGCATTAGGATCCTTAGGAATAGGAACGCACATCCACTCATCACCTGCTTCAGGACCGTTGTTTGTTGTAGCAGCCCATCTTCCCATTGAATAGAAGAGGACGTTTGACTCAAATGCAGATTTAGCACTTCCGATCCAGCCAGGCATGATCAGACCGTCTTTCTCTAAGTTGTAGAGATATTCGGCAGCTCTTTCAAGGTTAGGATCCTTTGAGTTATTTATGTATTCATTCTTTTTCTCATCATACTTGATGATCGAAGTACCGGTAGTTGCAAAAATAGGCTCTGGGAACCAACCGTTTACACCGTATCTTTCCTCATCGCCGGTAGCCTTTGAAACATACTCGCTCATAACATCTGCACAAGAATTCCAGTCCCATTCGCCTGCAAGGTACAGTTCATATGGATCTGTAAGTCCCTCGTTCTGAATAGTCTTTTTGTTATAGAACATCAGCGGCATTGTATTACCGAAAGATGCAGGTGCAATGTAGTGCTTACCGTTAACAACAAATTGTTCAGCAACTGTTTTCATACCTGACCACATTGGAGAATCAAAATCAACAATATCGTCAATTGGCTGATACATACCTTTAATAATGTTGCAAGGGTAGATCATTCTCTGACTGAATGCAACCATATCAGGCGGAGTGTCAGCAAGAATGAGTTCGGAAAGCGTAGTGTTTACTGCAAGTGGGTTAGCACGAATAAACTCAACCTTTCCTCCTTTGTCATTAAACAAAGTCATTTCTACACTTTTTTCCTTTGAGTTTTTTGTAGGATTTAAGTCAGTAAGTCCAAGATATTGAAGTGTGTTTTCCTTACCTTCAGGAATTGCTGCAATGTCCTCAGTTGAAGCAACCTTAACCTTGTCTTCATAAGAGTCATCTTTTTTAGAAGAACCTGTGCATCCTGTAACTGAAACAGTAGCTGCTAAAGCAAGCAATGCTGCAAGAAGTCTTTTTGATAACTTCATAAATTAACCTCCTTATTATAAATTTTTATTTGCTGTGATTTCTCACACCATATGTTAAATATATCATAAAAAGCCCTTATTGTCAACGAATTTTTGCTCAATTTTAACAAAAAAAGATTTATAATAGCCTCATAAAATGAATTTTTGTAACATTAAACAATTTGTAACTAATTACTTAGTTGAAAATAACCAAAAATCTTTTAAAGGTATATTTTTATGTTATAAAAAAGTCGGGAAGTTAATCTTCCCGACTAATGTTATTACGTTTTATTTGTTATTTTTTAAAAACTCTTTATAGCTTTTATTGAACTTTTTAAGCTCGCTGTCAATAGTAGAACTATATTTTTCACGTATCTGTGACCATGTATATTGAGCGTTTGTAGAATAGTCATATTTAGTTGTTGCCAAATACATATATTGATTTATAGCTTTTCTTTCATCATTCTGAGCAGCAGAATCATCTGAAAGCACGCTTGAGATACCTGTACCTGGGTCAAAAATTAGACTGAATTTATCTGAGAATACCTCTTCAAATGCCATCTGATACATTTCCTCAGACCAGTTTGGTGCATTCTTGAAGAACTTTTCTTTATTAGCTTTTTTATATTCCTCGTTTGTGTTAGCGATCTTACAGCACTCAAGCCAGCATTTCATAGCTTCTTTCTTTGTTGAGCCTGCGATCCATAATGTGTTAGTCGGAACAGTGATGTCTAGTGCCCTGTAGTATGTGTCACTGTTAGGATCCTTTGGAATAGGAACGCACATCCAATCATCACCTGTTTCAGGAGCATTGTTTGTTACAGCAGCCCATCTTCCCAGTGAACAGAAAAGAGTATTATGTTCAAATGTTGATTTAGGATTGCCAAGCCAACCCTCCGGGTTGATCAGACCGTCTTTTTCTAAGTTGTAAAGGTAGTTAGCAGCTCTTTCAAGGTTAGGATCCTTTGAGTTGTTTACAAACTCATCATTTTTCTCATCATACTTGATGATAGTTGTACCTGTTGATGAGAAAATGGGCTCAGGGAACCAACCCCATACACCGTATCTTTCCTCATCGCCGGTTGCATTTGAAACATACTCAGTCATGATATCTGTGCATGTGTTCCAGTCCCATTCGCCATCCAAATATAATTCATAAGGATCTGTAAGTCCTTCAGTTGCAATAACCTTTTTATCATAGAACATAAGTGGAACTGTATCACCGAATGATGAAGGTGCAACATAATGCTTGCCAGCTATTGTAAACTGGTCAGCGATTGCCTTCATATCAGACCATATGTCTGAATTGAAATCAACAATATCATCAACTGGCTGGAAAAGGCCCTTTATAATGTTGCAAGGATAAACCATTATACCAATACCATATGAAATCATATCCGGTGGTGTATTGGCCAAAATAAGTGATGATAGTTTGCTGCTTAAATCACTATTGTTGGTTTCTATGTATTCGACCTTACCTCCTTTGTCGTTGAATAATGTCATTTCAACACTTTTTTCTTTTGCATTAGATGTAGGATTTAAATCACTAATACCGAGATATTGAAGTGTGTTTTCTGCACCTTCTGGAATTTTAGCAATTGCATCGGTTGAAGGAACCTTGACCTTATTTTCATAAGAATCATCTCCGCCGGAGCCGGAACAGCCTGTAACTGTAATAGCAGCCGATAAAGCCAGCAATGCTGCGAGAAATCTTTTTGTAAGCTTCATAAATTAACCTCCATTTAGATTTTATTGCTGTGATTGCTCACACCATATATTATATATATCATAAAATGTTCAAATTGTCAATTAAGTCTTGCTTAAATTAAACAAATAATGTAAATAAATGGTCTAGCCAAAGAAATTTTGTAACATTAAACAATTTGTAACTAATTACTTAGTTGAAAATTAACAAAAAAGTATTGCAGTAAAATTACAAGAATATTATAAATATTTTGTTTTAAATTATATCTGTATGAATAATAGGTATATACATTGTAATATATTGTTTTTGAGTATTTGACATCACTTTATCATAGTGATATAATATGAGTTAGCAAAAACTAATTGTTTTTAATAATTTCAGGGAGGAACCTGTTTATGAAAAATAAATTTGCCGTTTCGGGAATGACTTGTTCGGCATGCTCTGCAAGAGTTGAGAGGGCAGTATCAAAGCTAAAAGGAATACGTGAAGTTTCAGTAAATCTTCTTACAAATTCTATGACGGCAGAATATGACGACAGTCTGAGTGCTGATGATATTATAGCGGCGGTAAAAGCAGCAGGCTACGGTGCAAATCTTTTTGACGCTAAGAGCGATTTGTCAAAAGGCATCAAAAGCGACGCTGAAAAGTCTATGCTTAAAAGACTTATTTCATCAGTATGTCTATTAATACCGCTTATGTATATTTCAATGGGGCATATGATTGGACTTCCTATACCTGCAATATTTACAGGTCACGAAAACGCTCTTAATTTTGCATTGATCCAGCTTGTATTTTGTATACCGATAATGATTATAAATCATAAATACTATACCGTAGGATTTAAGAACCTTTTTAAGGGTGCTCCTAATATGGACAGTCTGATTGCCATAGGTTCGGCATCGGCTTTTTTGTACGGTTTATACGCAATTATCAGAATAGCTATAGGATTAAACACAGGTGATATGGAAACTGTGGAAAGATTCCATATGGATTTGTATTTTGAATCTGCAGCTACTATTCTTACTTTGATAACGGTAGGAAAATATCTGGAGACAAGGTCGAAATCTAAAACCAGCGAGGCTATAGACAGGCTTTTAAACCTTGCTCCCGAAACGGCAACGGTACTCAGGGACGGAAAAGAAACCGAGATTTTAGTTGAGGAGATTCGTGAGGGAGATATAGTAATAGTTAAGGCAGGAGAGAGAATTGCCGTCGATGGAGAGATAGTCGAGGGTGAGGGAAGTCTTGACCAGTCGGCAATTACAGGTGAGAGCGTACCAGTGTCAAAGACAGTAGGAGAAGGTGTTATATCAGCCACAATGCTCAGCAGCGGATATATAAAGTATAAAGCAACGAGAGTAGGGGAAAACACAACTCTTTCTCAAATCATCAAGCTGGTCGAGGAGGCGTCCTCGTCAAAAGCACCTATTGCAAAGATTGCAGATAAGGTGTCGGGAATTTTTGTACCGATTGTAATAATTATTGCGGTTATTGCTTTGATCGTATGGCTTATCTGCGGAGCGAGCTTTGAGTTTGCTATGAGCATAGCAATTTCGGTTCTTGTAGTATCATGTCCGTGTGCGTTAGGTCTTGCAACGCCTGTTGCTATTATGGTCGGAACAGGAAAATCAGCACAGAACGGAATTCTGATAAAATCGGGCGAGGCACTTGAGACACTTCACAGTGTTACTGATGTTGTTCTTGACAAGACGGGAACGCTTACTGAGGGAAAACCCGGAGTAACTGATATAATTGCTGTTGACGGAGCTAAGAAAACGCTTATTCAGATTGCGGGAAGCATTGAGAATTTGAGCGAGCATCCGCTGGCTGACGCTGTGGTAAGAGAGTGTGAAAGGCAAGGGATCTCATTTCTGAACGTAAACGGCTTTAAAGCGGAATTCGGCAAAGGCGTTTTCGGGGAAATAGACGGAAAAGAATATTATATAGGTAATTCCGATTACATCAAAGCTAATAACATTAATGACGAAGATGTAAAAAACGATGTAGAAAAATTATCTCTTGAAGGAAAAACCCCTTTGATAGTCGCTGATGGAAACAAGGCTATAGGAATTATCGCTGTTGCCGATAAGATAAAATCAACCAGTTTTGAAGCAGTAGGTCTTTTGAAAAGAAGCGGAATAAAGGTCACTATGCTGACGGGTGATAATAAAAACACCGCCGAAGCGGTCAGAAAAAATCTGGGTATTGACAATGTAATTGCAAATGTTCTTCCGCAGGAAAAAGAGAACGTTGTTGCGTCTGTTCAAAAGAGCGGAAACAAGGTTGCTATGGTGGGCGACGGAATCAACGACGCTCCTGCACTTGCGAGGGCAGACGTAGGAATTGCAATAGGTGCAGGCGTTGATATTGCTATTGAGAGTGCCGATGTTGTTTTGATGAAAAATGATATTTTGGACGTATGTACGGCAATTGACTTAAGCAAGGCTGTTATTAAAAATATTAAGGAAAATCTGTTCTGGGCATTTTTCTATAACACTGTAGGAATCCCTATTGCTGCAGGAGTATTTTACAGTGCGTTTAGTATAAAGCTGTCGCCTATGCTTGCGGCGGCGGCAATGAGTTTAAGCAGCGTTTGTGTTGTAACGAACGCATTAAGACTTAGATTTTTTAAGCCTAAAAATCTGAAAAATAAAAGCTCTGATAAAGGGCTGAATAATATAAAGGAGGATACAGATATGTTCGGAAAGGTAAAGTGTGATGTTACGTTAAAGGTTGAGGGTATGAGCTGTTCTCACTGCTCAGGAGCAGTTGAGTCTGCTCTTAATGCCATTGACGGCGTAAAGGCAGAGGTTAATCTGAAAAAAGGACTGGCTTATATCAATCTTTCAAAAGATGTTGACGTTCAAACGCTTATTAAGGCGGTTGAGGACGCAGGCTATAAAGCAAGTGAAATGTAAGTGAAAATGATTGATCAATTCTGAGGACTTCTGCAAAGCAGTTTGCAGAGGTTCTTTTTTACTTGAAAAGAGGAGGATGCCGTGCTATAATTATATTAAATACATTCTAATTGAGAATACGGGCGGTGATTTTTTTGTACATAAATAAGCTGGATTATTTGTCGGATGTTATCAACAGAGAGATTGCAGACGGTCAGATTTCGGGAGCAAGCACAGCCGTTTTAAAAGACGGAGAGGTTGTATTCAGAAAAGAATACGGTTATGCTGATATAGAAAAAGAAAAAAAAATGAGCAGTGATACTATTTTCAGGCTGTTTTCACTGACTAAGCCGATAACCGCTGTTGCCGCAATGATTCTGTTTGAGAGAGGCTTAATTGACCTTGAGAACCCTGTCAAGAATTACATAAGCGGATATGAGAATATGTATGTTATAAAAGACGGTAAGTATATTCCGGCGAACAGCGATATTACTCTTCATAATCTTTTGAATATGACAGCAGGTATGGTCTACGGAGGAGACTGGTGTGAGTCGTGTGCTGAGATGCAGAAGCTGTACGATGAATTAAAAATTCGTATGGCAAAAGGTGAGGAATTCACTACCTTGCAAGTGGCTGAGCTTTTAGCACAAAAGCCGTTGATGTTTCACCCGGGCGAGAGCTGGACATACGGTACCTGCTCTGATGTTATGGGTGCTGTCATTGAAAAGGTAAGCGGTATGAAGTTCTCTGAATTTTTGAAAAAGGAAATTTTTGAACCGCTTGGTATGATTGATACTGACTTTTACATTCCGAGTGAGAAGTATGACAGACTGGCTCAGATTTATTATTATGATGAAGTTAAAAAGAAGCTGGAGGTCTTTAATGATTTTCACTTGCTTCTGACCGACTATAAAAAGCCTCCGGCTTTTGAATCGGGCGGAGCAGGACTTGTTTCAACGCTTGACGATTATATTAAGTTTACAAGTATGCTGCTTAATAAGGGCGAGTATAAAGGCAATAGGATTCTGGGCAGAAAAACGGTCGAATATATGACGACAAATCAGATGACCGATTATCAGATGCCTGCACTTTATTACGGTGCAACAAAAGGTTACGGCTACGGCAATTATCTGAGAATTCTCACTGATAAAGCGGCAGCTGCTACTAATGCAAGTCTTGGCGAATTTGGCTGGGACGGCTGGACTGGCGATTATGTTACGATTTCGCCAAAGGATAATATGATATTCTTGTATTTTATTCAGAGATGCGGAGCAGGCTGTAATGAAACAACAAGAAAGCTTAGACAGATAGTTTACGGAGCTTTGAAATAACAATAGCAAGTCAAATTTATTTTATTCAAAACGGTTTATATTTTGTAATTAGTTGTGTGTAGAAAAAAGAAAATTTTCGGGGAGGAATATGAGATGAAAACCAACAACAGATTTGAAATCAATATTGTCAAAACAGCGGTAATGACTTTTATACTTGCTTTGGTGTGCATACTTATCCCAACAGCAATAACATCATATGCGGCGACAAATAAGATTGAAGTTTCTCAAAGCGTTTATAATTTGGCTATCGGACAAACTGTTAAGATAGATGCAGATATTACCGGAGGCACGCTGACTTTCAAAAGTGAGAATGAAAGCATATGTACTGTAGATGAAAACGGGTTGGTTACAGCATTAGATACAGGAAGTACAAGGATTGCTATATCAACGGCGGATGGAACCGCAGAGACTGTTTATTGTGAGATCAAGGTAAATATGATAAACAGCGACAGTACAAAAATTATATTTGATTCTGATGCATATACTTATACAGGCTACCAAATTGAACCAGATATAGAGGTTTATTACGGAGACACCTTGCTTAAACTGTATAATGATTATGATGTTATTTACAACAATAATAATACTGACGTGGGAACAGTAAGCATTACCATTAAAGGAATGGCATATAAGGGTATAGGAAAGTATTCAGGAGAGTTGACAACGAGCTTTACGATCTCACCAAAAGACATAAACGACGTCAGAATATCCGATTTATTTGAATATTATAAGGGTACGCCTTTAACTCCTGATATTGATGCTTTTCTGAACTGGGATTATGATTCAAAGCTGATAAACGGTAAAGATTACACTTTAACTTATGCTAATAATATCAATGTCGGCACAGCCACGATAACAGTCAGGGGAATAGGTAATTTTACGGGAGTGGCAACTCTTGAATTCATAATTTATGCAGCTGATATAAATTATAATGTAGATGTTTCTGTTGAAAATGTAACATACACAGGCAGTGCTGTTACGCCTGACATATTGGCTAAAATAGAGAATTACAGACTTGTATTGGGAAAAGACTATACGCTAAGCTATTCAAACAATGTGAACATAGGAACAGCGACTATTACCATAACGGGAATAGGAAATGTAAGGGGAATAAGAGTTATTGAATTTAAGATAATTCCTAAAGCAAACAGTCTTACCGCATACAGTAAACCGAAAAAAACTTCGCTGAGGCTGAACTGGACAAAAGCAAGCGGAATTACAGGATATAAAATATATGTTTACGATTCTTCGGCTAAGAAGTATGTTTTGAAGAAAACTATCAAAAATCCAAATACCTTATACTGCACTGTAAAAGGACTCACAGCCGGAAATACATACAGCTTCAAAATAGCGACTTATCTTACAGTTGACGGTGCTGATTATATTTCAAATTTATCTGTCAATGTTTTAGAGACGATGACAGTTCCAGCTGATTCAAAAATCGTTCAGCTTGTAGGCAAAAATCACTCGGTTCAGATAAGGTGGAAAAAAATCAAAGGGGCAAGCGGTTATATTATTTACAGATATAAAAAGAATAAGTTTGTAAAAATCGCAAAAATCAAGGGAAATACCAAATTTACATATACAAATAAAAACCTTAAAAAATCTAAAACTTATAAGTATAAAGTAATTGCTTATAAACAGCTTAACGGCAAAACGCTCAAGGGAAAAATCTCAGCCAAAAAATCTGTTTTGACCTTGTCGTTCAGATGGCCTGTTCCCGGCTTTTACTACATATCTCAGACTTTTAACAACAAATCAAGTATGTATGCGTCGGGAAATCATTCGGGAACAGATATTGCGTCTAACGGAAAGAGCATCAAGGGTGCAAAAATTATTGCAACCAGAGGCGGAAAAGTAGATTCAATAAACAAGGGCTGTAAGCATAATTACGGTAAAACAAAATCATGCGGCTGCGGAGGAGGCTTCGGCAACTATGTTGTTGTAAGAAGTACGTTTAAAATAGACGGCAAAAAGGTTACTCTGCGTGTAATATACGGTCATATGACCAGCGTTAAGGTAAAGGTAGGGCAATATGTCTCATCAGGTCAGGTACTCGGAACTGTTGGTTCTACAGGATATTCAACAGGTCCGCATCTTCATTTTGAATTCAGAATTCAGAACAGCCCGTCTGCTAAAATTAAGAAGAGACTTAATCCGCTTTATTATGTAAAGCATTAATAAAATAATCGGAGATTATCTTTGTACGTTATTGGTACAGACAATAATCTCCGATTTTTTAATTTTTAATACCGTAAAATCCTCTTGGGTCTAAAAACAAATTAATATGGGGAGTTGAAAAAGTAAATACTATAAATATTATCCAGACTAAAATGAGGATAATAATTCCTATAAGATTTTTGTTCTCGTTGGATTTGTAATTTTGCACAAAGTAAAGCGTAGATATAAAAATGCTTATATAGAAAATCAAAACGTCAGGTATCATATAATTTTGCCCGATAATGCCTGAATATGTGTAGTAGAGAACAATAACGCTAAGTATTCCCAGCAGTATCGCTTTTGCTTTTATACAGAAAAAACCGTTATACATTTTCCCTATAAAAAAATATTCAAAAACAGCAAATGCCAAAAGAGGGAAAAAGGTAAGTTTAAGATGTTCAAAAATGCTTTCGTTTACAGGAGCTATAAGTGCTGTTATAGAGCTTTCGTTTGTCCATTCATAGACAAAGTGCATAAGTGTTCCCACAATTGAAGCAAAGAAAAAAGAAGCAATTTCAAATTTTTTTATTTTATTCATACCATCACCGATTAATTATATGACAAATAATAAATTTATAGTACAAGTGAAAGTATGTTTTTAGTTATGAAGCAGATCAGTATTCCGATACAAAGAGGAAGCAAGAACGAAATTGCCGTATATTTTATACTTTTTGTTTCTTTGTAAATTGAGATCATTGTAGTAGAACAGGGGAAGTGACAGAGTGAAAAAAGCATTGTACATATTGCGGTTGTGACAGTCCAGCCATTTGCAGTCAATAGATTGTGAAGCTGTGAAAGGCTTTCGTACTCTGTAAGCGAGCCTTGTGAAAGATAAGCCATAAGTATTATCGGGAAAACTATCTCATTGGCAGGAAATCCCAAAATAAACGCAAGCAGTATTATGCCGTCCAGTCCTATTAATGAAGCAAAGGGGTCGAGAAAGTTTGAAACGGCGTTTATCAAAGCATGACCGCTGATATTAACGTTAGCGAAAATCCAAATTATTGCTCCTGCCGGAACGGCTACTGTTACAGCACGGCCTAGTACAAACAGAGTTCTGTCTAATATAGAGCGGATTATGACTTTTCCTATCTGTGGTCTGCGGTAAGGGGGGAGTTCGAGTGCAAAGCAAGTTGATTCTCCCTTTAAAACTGTTCTTGATAAAAAACGTGACGCCAAAAGCGTGATAACAACTCCAAGAACTATAACAAGCAGCAGAACAAGTGCACATAGAATTGAATTCCCGAAAGATGAGCTTACTCCGCCTATAAGGAACATAGTTATAATAGCAATCAGTGTGGGAAAGCGTCCGTTGCAGGGGACAAAGGAGTTTGTAAGCATAGCGATAATGCGTTCTCTGGGAGATGAAATTATTCTGCAGCCGATAACGCCGCAGGCATTGCATCCAAAGCCCATACACATTGTAAGTGCGGCTTTTCCGTCTGCACCTGATTTTCTGAAAAATTTATCAAGATTGAACGCCACTCTTGGCAGATAGCCGAAGTCTTCAAGCAGTGTGAAAAGAGGAAAGAAAATAGCCATAGGCGGAAGCATTACCGAAACAACCCAGGTTACGGTTTTATATACGCCGTCAATTAAAATTCCGCTCAGCCATAACGGAGAATTTATGTATTCAAAGAACGAGGATATATAATTTTGCAGGAAGTTAAAAAATCTTGATAAAAGCTCTGACGGATAGTTTGCACCTACTATAGTGAGCCAGAATATCCCTCCAAGAAGCAAAAGCATAATAGGTATCCCGGTAAGACGTGAAGTAAAGATTTTGTCAAGTATCCTGTCACGTTTGTCGTAATGTTCTTTGTTGAACGAAACGCACTTTTTGGCTATTTCTTCACTGGCAGAAACGTATTTTACCGTGCAATCTTCGTCTGTTGAACAGTTGCTGAAATCAAGTCTTTTCAAAAACTTTTGAGGAGGAAGCGAGCATACTTCTTCAACCTTTTCTTTAAGTATGTCAAGACCTTTCTCACTTCTTGCCGTTACGCTTATGACTTCACAGCCAAGCTGAAGAGAAAGCTCGTCGCAGTCTATTGTTATTCCTTTTTTCTCTGCCTCGTCCATAAGGTTTACGCATAGAATCACTCGGCTTGAAATGTTTATAATTTGCAAAGCCAGATTCAAGTTCCTTTCAAGACAGGTTGCGTCGCATACGATAATAACTGCGTCGGGATTTCCGCTTTCTATATAGTCTCTTGCAACTTCTTCTTCTGCAGAGCCCGCAAAAAGCGAATATGTTCCCGGAAGGTCGACCAACTCATAGGTTTTGCTGTTGTATGTGTATTTTCCTACTGCGTTTGAAACGGTTTTTCCCGTCCAGTTACCTGTATGCTGATTCAGTCCGGTAAGTGCATTAAATATAGTTGATTTTCCAACATTCGGATTTCCTGCAAGAGCAATTGTCTTTTTGTCATCGTGTGAATGTTCGCTGTCTTTCAGAGAGCTTTGTATGTTATTCTGCGTCAATGGAATTTCCTCCTTCAGGCGTTTATGTACAAAATAAGTGCGTTAGAACTATAACGCACTTTTTTAGTTTTATAAATATTATCGTCTATACTTTTTCAACCAGAATCTTTTTTGTGTCCTCATCACGAAGAGCTATAACCGCTCCTCTGATGAAATATGCAACGGGATCTCCGGCAGGACTTTTCTGAAGAACCTCAATATATGTACCCTTTATAAGACCCATATCAAGCATTCTTCTTTTTATAAAATCAGATGTTTCAATATTCTGTACCTTTGCTTTTTCTCCAACCGATAAATCCCATAAGTATACCGTTTCGTTATTCATGAGTTTACCATTCTTTCTCGTTTATTGTATCGGACGGAATTTTAGCAGTCAGCGGATATGCTTGTGCATAGCTTAAAATTCAATATTAAGCTTTCCGCCTCTAACAGTATAATATGATTTTTGTTTCATAGTGTGAATGGTAATAATTGAGTATAAAACTATTTTACTTTTTTCTGCTTATACATAAAACCCGCCGATAGATAATAATTTCGGCGGGTTTTTAAAATTAGCCTATCTTAACTTTCTTTACCTTATTGCACCATTCACTGTATACTTTTTGAGGTGTACCGTTGGCGTCCTTGCATTTAAAATATGATCTTACTCTTACAAAACAGGTTTTACAATTCTTTATCTTTTTTCGGTTGATAGAAAGCTTTGACTTTTTCGTTGATTTATCGCATACTATATTTTTCTTTTTAAAATTTTTATTTGTTGCGATCTGAACCTCGTAGCCGCAAGCGTTATTGACCTTTTTCCAGTCGACATTTAATTTCTTTTTCTTGCAGTTTGCGGTAAGTTTTGTTACTGTAGCCTGATTTGTACACGATTTTTTTGTATTAGCTTGGTTTAAGCATATTTTTATTATTTTAGCTTGCTTTGTACAAGTTTTAGATTTGCTTGTGCATTGATTTGTTGTTTTTGTTTGATTTGTAAACGATGTTGTTGTCTTAGTTTGAGCGGTAGTTGCCCTTGTTGTTTGAGTCTGAGTTGCAGGTGATTTTGTTGTTCTGGTTTGATTAGTGTATGTAGTAGTTTTACTGGTTTGAGCAGCAGAAGAGTTTTTACCTTTGACAGTTATTGTTTTACTGTATTTTTGGCTTGAATCAGCCTTTAAAGCAATACTTAATGTTGCTGTTCCTTCGCTTTTAGCGGTAAAGTTGCCGTTAGAATCTATACCTATTACAGAATTATTGTTTGATGAGAATGTATAGTCATCGGCAACTCCCGGACAATATGATGAAGACCATCCCTGATTAACTATACCATATTTGAAATAACCGCTTTCGTTTATTTTCATAGTAGATTTGCTTGCAGAAGCGTACAATTTAACTAAAGACTTCTGGATAGAAACGGTATTTGTTTTTTCAACTGCTCCTGATTTATTTGGAATGTTTTCCGCTGCTTTATTACTAAAGGATTGAACCCAGTAATAACCTGAATCAACTTTGAAGCAGCCTATACCGATCGATTTATATTTAGAATTAAGAATATTGGCTCTGTGGCCTGATGAGTTCATCCAGCCGTTCATAACAGAATCTGATGTCGGATAATTCACAGCGATATTTTCGCCGTTTATTTTATTGCAAATAGTAAAGCAGGTGCTTCCGTCGGGACGGGTGTGAGAATAATAAATTCCTGTTTCCATAGCCCTGTCCATTGCTGCGTTAAGCAGCTCTGTATCCATAGTTAAAGAAGCGAGACCGTTTGCACTTCTTTCATTATTGACAATTTTTAAAACTTCATTTGCCTTGTTATAATCACATATACCCTTAACTTGTATGTTATATATGTCATTTGCCGACGCTGTTAGGTTAAGTCCGGTAACTATTGAAAATATCATAGCTATTGATAATAATACACTGAAAATTCTTCTCATAATCTTTCCTCCAAAATTATTACACGTGAAATTTCAATATCTATATTTCATTTACCGCTGACTGTCTAATTTATGTCTTAACCTCCAAAATAAAATATGATACAACATATATGCTGCATTTATAAATTATATCATAAGCCCCTGATTTGTCAATGAAAAAGGGCATTGAAATATATAGTATTTATTTTGGCTGCGTTAAGATTGAGGAAAAATTTTCATTTAACGTCGGTAATCAGAAATCCAAAGTATAAGGACAAAACGTCCGTTTTCAGCAGCTGGAATGTGTCAGCCGTTCAGAGACGGGCGTTTGATTTTGGCGGGTTTATGCGGGGGCAGTTGTCACTTGTAATAGAACCGAAAACAAACTGCTATACTAGCTTCACGTTATCGCTGAATGATAAATCGCCGGAGCGTTTTCTATTCGACACGGATAAATTTTTAATGGCGGAGGGTTGATAAATTACCTTAACCAAAGGTAGATTTCTTCACATTTGGGTGGTATAATGTTAATTGTTGAGTGGGCGACTGTTCGACAAATGGGATTTGTGATGGAGAGATTTACCGATGAATATCGTGCACTCTGCGAGGTTTACTCTCTGACAGCAGAAAGCCGTATTAATTTCCTTCAGGGAGTAAAATACTTTATCGGCAACAATCAGGACAAGAATTTGGAGTATTCAAAATATGCCGGATATGGGTATAAAGACTACAGGACTATTGATGGTATTGATGTTTTAAAGAGTAAGCATAGAACTTCTCTTGGTTATGTATCAACAAGGTCGTATCAAAGCGAGCAGCTAAAAAACTCGGTAAAGAGCTTGGAAAAACGGATTACGGTCAGTATCTGATTTCACTGGCTGATGGAAATAATAATTAAGTTAATATAGAGGAAAGCCTCAAAAGGAGACATATATTATGAAAAAGATAATCGTAACGGGCGGTGCAGGCTTTATCGGAGGAAACTTCGTTCATTATATGATGAAAAAGTATTCTGACTATAAGATTATTTGTCTGGACTGTCTCACATTTGCAGGAAATTTGGAAACACTTGAAAGTGTAGCTGACAACCCAAATTTCAGATTTGTTAAGGCTAATATAACTGATAGAGATGCTGTATTTAAGCTGTTTGAGGAGGAACACCCTGATATAGTTGTAAATTTTGCCGCAGAGAGCCATGTTGACAGAAGTATTGAAAACCCGGGAATTTTCTTAAACACAAATATTTTGGGAACTCAGACGCTTATGGACGCTTGCAGAAAGTATGGTATTGAGCGTTATCATCAGGTTTCTACTGACGAGGTTTACGGTGATTTGCCTCTTGACAGACCTGATTTGTTTTTTACTGAGGAAACACCTATACACACAAGTTCTCCTTATTCTGCATCAAAGGCTTCGGCAGATTTGCTTGTGGGGGCTTATTACAGAACCTACGGACTTCCTGTTACAATA
Organism: uncultured Clostridia bacterium; assembly: GCA_947589185.1. Lineage (GTDB taxonomy): Bacteria > Bacillota > Clostridia > Oscillospirales > Ruminococcaceae > UMGS1601. The sequence goes on from CANQCK010000011.1 coordinate 28,207, forward strand.
AGCAGATGCTCTAACAACTACGGTCCGTATCATTTTCCTGAAAAGCTGATACCGCTTATGATTATAAATACACTTCATAATAAACCGCTTCCTGTTTACGGAAAGGGCGAAAATGTTCGTGACTGGCTTTATGTTGAGGATCACTGCAAGGCGATCGATTTGATAATCCATAAGGGAACAGTAGGAGAGGTTTACAATATAGGCGGACATAATGAAAAAGCCAATATTGATATTGTAAAGATAATTCTCAAGGAACTTGGAAAGGGCGAGGAGCTTATCACCTATGTTGCTGACCGAAAGGGACACGACTTGAGATATGCTATTGACCCTACAAAAATACACAACGAACTCGGTTGGCTTCCTGAAACGAAGTTTGAGGACGGAATTAAAAAGACCATTCGCTGGTATCTTGACAATAAAAGCTGGTGGGAGAAAATCATCAGCGGCGAGTATAAGGATTACTATGAGAAAATGTACGCTAATAAGTAGACAAGAAACTAGCAGTTTTATATCAGCTGTTTTTGCACCTTTCATCTAATTTCTTACTTTAATAAAGAACTCCCTTAGCCTATCTTTAATGATAAGCTAAGGGAGTTTTGTTTTATCATAACACCATAACACCTGAATTATGAATGTGAAATTCGTGTACTGTCCAGTTACTTAAACCTGCGGTATGAAGAGAAAATTCAACCTTTCCGCAGAAATAATCGTTATTATCATCTACTATAGCCATAACGGCAGGACCTGCTCCGCTGATGTATACTCCGTAAGCACCGTGGTTATAGGCAATGTCAAATACCTCACGGCAGCGGGGTATGAGCTCCATTCTATATGGCTGATGAAGCCTGTCATGAACTGCTGTGCGGAGATTTTCAAACTTTCCCGTCAGCAGAGAAGCTGAAAACAGCGCCGCACGAGAGAGATTATAAACTGCGTCTTTGTGGGAAATCTCTTTAGGAATACAGGCTCTTGCTTTATCTGTTTTAAGCTCAAAGTCGGGAATAATAGCGACAAATTTAAGCTTTGTATAAACTTCCTGCTTTACCCAGTGAACTTTCTTGCCGTCAAAAACTGCGGTAACTATGCCTCCTAAAAGAGCAGGAGCGGTATTATCGGGGTGACCCTCGATCTGGGCGGCAATGTCAACTAAATCATCGGTGGAAAGAGGATTATTTAGCAGCGTGTTTGCTCCAACCAGACCTGCAACGATACAAGCTGATGAAGAGCCTAAACCTCTTGCCATAGGAATATTATTAGTCTGTTCCAGCTTTAAACCTTTGAGAGTCTTTCCGCAGACTTTAAATAAATCATCTGCCGATTTGTAAATCAGATTTGTTTTGTCTGTAGGAATGCTGACGCCGTCAAGAGATATAATATCAATTTTATCATATTCCTCCATATTGACCTGATTGTAAAAATCAAGTGCCAGACCCAGAGAATCATAGCCTGCACCAAGATTTGCACTTGTTGCGGGAATTTTTATTTTTATCATATTACTACCTTAATAAAGTCTTATTTTACTTATTATTTTAGCTGAGTGAGAAAGAATAGTAAGCTCAGTGTCTATGTCCTTCTCAACCATAGATTGAGTGATAAATGCTAGTTCATTTTCAGGACGGTTTTCACGCTCGATAAATATTACCTTGCCGAACACATTTGAAAGCGAACGCTTGAAGTTATCGGCGTCATCGCACTCAATACGAATATACATAGCTGTTTTAGAGTCTTTATAAGAAGTCATAAAGCTGTTGTCACCCTTTGACTCGTCCCACGAAAGAGCCAATACACGCTGCTGGTGTTTAAGAGCGTCTATAATATCTCCCACAACTGCCGAAGCAGTAGGCAGTTTTCCTGCACCCTGACCGTAAAATACAACGTCTCCGACGCCGTTTCCGGTAACGCAGATAGCGTTGTATACACCATTAACGTTTGAAAGAAGATTGCTCTTTGGAACAAGCATAGGACAAACTATAGCAATCAGTTTCCCTTCATCATTGGGTTTTACCGAACCGATTAGCTTGATTGAATAACCTGCGTTAGACGCATATTCAACATCAACAAGAGAAACGTTTTTTATTCCCGAACAGTGTACCATTTCAGGATATATGTGTTTTCCGTATGCAAGGGAACCCAGTATGCAAATCTTTCGGCAGGCGTCGTGACCTTCAATATCAGCGGTGGGATCAGCTTCGGCATAGCCGTTTTTCTGAGCGAGTTTGAGTGCGTCTTCAAAGCTCATCTGATCCTTTATCATCTTTGTAAGAATAAAGTTCGTTGTTCCGTTCAGTATTCCCGAAATCTGCTCTATTTCATTTCCTGCAAGGCATTTGTGAAGCGGCCGTATGATTGGGATTCCTCCGCCGACCGAAGCCTCGAAAAGATAGTTGGCATTGTTTTCGTTTGCAATTTTAAGAAGTTCTGCACCCTTTGCGGCAACAAGCTCTTTATTTGATGTTACAACGCTTTTGCCCTTTTCTAAAAGCTGTTTAGTAAATTCATATGCAGGGTGAAGCCCTCCTATTAGCTCGGCAACGACCTCGACCTCTCCATCATTAAGAATATCGGTGAAGTCCTTTGTCATTTTATTTGCAAACGGTGAGTCGGGAAAGTCCTTTAAATCAAGAATATATCCAAGTTCAATATCCCTTCCTACCTTTTCGCATATTGACTTTTTATTAGTCTCAAACAGCTCGACCGTTCCCGAACCAACAACACCATATCCAATTACTGCTATTTTACTCATTTTGATTTTCCTTTCAAATTTGCGATTTAGTTATTACGGTGATTTTTACCGATTATTATATATCAAATTTCGTTACTCGCCGCTTATAATTTTAATATCAACAACACTGCTCAGTTTTGAGAGTTCGTTTTTTATATTTACTGCATTAAGCGTATCGCTTTCAAGTTTTACAGAAACCGTTACCGTCGCAACAGAATCAATGGGAATGTTTTGATTTACGGTAAGTATATTTGCACCCATTTCGTAAAGATTTGTCAGAATTGACGACAATGCTCCCTTTTCGTCTTTTAGAACGAGATAAAGCGAAACGATCTTATTAGTCAGCTTTTCCTCATAAGCGAAAACAGAGTCCTTATATTTATAATATGCACTTCTTGAAATTCCGATTTTTCTGCAAGCGTCAGCGGAGGACTTAACCTCGCCTCTGGCTTTTATCCGCTTTGCTTCAAGCACTTTTAATATTATCTCAGGCAAAACCGTTGAATTAACAACGACCAATTTCCCGTCATTATTATAATCCAACAAGTCCACCTCCTGAGCACATTTGTTTTTTGAGCAACTACAACTATACCATAATTTGAGTAAAAAGTCAAGGAGAAGTTTGTAAAAATAAGAGCGTACCGTTTAGGGTGCGCTCCGCATAGGATGAATTTAAAAACAGTCCGGTGGACTGTTTTTAAAGAGGGGCATGCCCTGTAAGAGAGGGCTGCCCCTAAAAATAGACTTTATCTACACCCAGAGAGCATACCGAAATGGCATACTCTCTTTTATTATTTGTCCTCAATTTTAACTTCAATCTTACCTTCGGAAGCCTCAAATTCTTTTACACATTGTTGTGCTAAATATATTATTTGTTTGTTAATTGAACGTGCATTATAATCTGCTATATAACGAATTTTATAATGCAATTCGGGACTAATTTCAATACCTAAATGCTTATTTTTCTTATTTCTCATAAAACACCTCAAAAAAATTAATAATTTATATTTATTTTACAATGTTTTTATGATATAATGTTATAAGTATACTTAATTTAAGTAGATAAAACTTTTGAAATATACTTTAATTAAAAAATAAGAGGTAATATTATGGTTCACTTTGGAATTAGATTAAAGGAATTACGTTTACAATCCGGAATGACACAAAAACAATTAGCACAGAAATTACGAGTTACAACATCTGTAATATCTTATTATGAACATCAAGAGCGTTACCCTTCACCTGACGCATTAATAAGATTATCATACATTTTTCATACAAGTACCGATTATCTTCTTGGTATAGAAGATAAAAAGCTTAAGTGTGAAGTTAGTTTTAGAAAAAATGAAATAGAATTTCTTAATCAAATTCTTGATAAGTTAAAAAGTATGATATAGATGTATTTTAAAATAAAAAGACACAGAGGACTGTAAAATCCACTGTGTCAAATATTTTCAAAAATTAATAAAGCTGACCGACTAATAAGCAACGCCTTGCCACTTCATAGCGTCTGCAACCTTTAAGAAGCCTGCAATGTTTGCACCGAAGATAAGGTTACCCTCGTGACCGTACTCCTTAGAAGCATTGTATGAGTTGTGGAAGATGTTTACCATAATGTCCTTGAGCTTAGCGTCAACTTCTTCGAATGTCCAAGAAAGTCTCTCTGAGTTCTGGCTCATTTCCAAAGCTGATGTTGCAACACCGCCTGCGTTTGCAGCCTTAGCAGGTCCGAACAGAACGCCTGCCTCAACAAACTTTTCAGCAGCGTCAGGAGTACAAGGCATATTAGCACCCTCAGCAACAGCTATTACGCCGTTCTTGATAAGTGTGTCAGCAGCAGCTCCGTCAAGCTCGTTCTGTGTAGCACAGGGAAGTGCAATATCGCAAGGAATGTTCCAGATTCCCGAGCAGCCCTCGTGGTACTCTGCACCCTCAACTCTGTTGCAGTATTCTTTGATTCTTCCTCTTTCAACCTCTTTGATTTGCTTAACAACGTCAAGGTTGATTCCGTTAGCGTCATAGATGTATCCGTTTGAGTCAGACAATGCAACTACCTTTCCGCCGAGTTGTGTAGCCTTTTCTGTAGCGTAGATAGCAACGTTTCCTGAACCTGAGATAACAACTGTCTTGCCCTTGAAGCTCTCGTTTTTCATACACTTTAACATTTCGTCTGTGAAATAGCAGCAGCCGTATCCTGTAGCCTCTGTTCTTGCAAGAGAACCGCCGTAGCTTAGTCCCTTACCTGTCAGAACGCCTGTGAACTCGTTTCTGAGTCTCTTATACTGACCGAACATATAACCTATTTCTCTTGCACCTGTTCCGATGTCGCCGGCAGGTACGTCGGTGTCTGCACCGATATGCTTTGAAAGTTCTGTCATAAAGCTCTGGCAGAATCTCATAACCTCTCCGTCAGATTTGCCCTTAGGGTCGAAGTCAGAACCGCCCTTGCCGCCTCCGATCGGAAGACCTGTCAGGCTGTTTTTGAATATCTGCTCAAAGCCTAAGAATTTAATAACCGATGCACATACTGTAGGGTGAAGTCTTAAACCGCCCTTGTATGGTCCGATAGCTGAATTAAACTGACATCTGAAACCTCTGTTTACCTGTACGTTTCCGTTGTCGTCAACCCAAGATACTCTGAACTGAATTAATCTTTCAGGCTCAACGATACGGTCGATAATACCGTTTGTCTCGTAAGATTTGTCCTTCTCGACAACAGGCTCTAAACTCTCAAGAACCTCTTTTACTGCTTGAAGAAATTCCTTTTCACCGGGATTTCTTGCCTCTACCTTTTCGTATACCTTTTTAAGGTACGCATTCTTAAACTCCATTGTTTAAGCCCTCCCATTTATTAATTTTATGCCGTTTGCTCAAATGCCCGTGATTACACCGGGCTTTTGACGCTTTAGCACGATATAGTTATTCTATCATAAAATTTTCCTTTTTGCAAGTGAAAAATAAAAAATTGCAAATATTTTGTTATAATTCATAGATTAAACAGTATTTTGCATAATTCACATTAAAAAATTTCAATAATTTTTCTACAAAGGGGTTGACAATGGTAAAATATTAGTGTATTATTGTATTATATCAATAATACAGTTAAGAAACGCTTGATTATAGAACTGTATATAAATAGTATTTAGCAAAAGACAGACTTCATTATTAAGAGAGGAAGGTTTAATTATGGCTTGGGAAATCAAAAACGACAGGCCGGTTTACATTCAGCTTGTGGAAGAGCTTGAGATGCGGATTCTCAACGGGACATATACAGTGGGAACAAAGCTGTTGTCTGTAAGGGATCTGGCAGGCGAAGCACAGGTCAATCCAAACACAATGCAAAAAGCTTTAAGCGAGCTTGAGAAAAAAGGGCTTATATCTTCCAGGCGAACGTCGGGGAACTATATAACAGATGACGAAAAGCTAATTAGAGATTTAAGAACGGAGCTTGCGTCAAATGAAGTAGGAGAGTTCTGCGGAAAGGTAAAAAAGCTGGGGATAACCAAAAAAGAAACAATAGAATTAATCAATAAGGAGGACTTCTAAAATGAGTGAAATTTTAAAATGCACAGGACTGACTAAAAAATACGGCAGTCTTGTTGCGCTTAACAATCTTGATTTGTCTGTAAATAAGGGGCAGATAATAGGTCTGCTCGGACCTAACGGAAGCGGTAAGACAACTCTTATAAAGCTGATAGCAGGTCTGCTCAAGCAAAATTCCGGAGAGCTTACGGTGAACGGAGAGAAGATAGGAATAAACACAAAAAAGATAGTATCCTATCTGCCGGAGCGTACATATATTCCTGATTGGATGAGAGTTGTCGACATAATAAAGATGTTTGAAAACTTTTATGAGGACTTCAATATTGAAAAGGTAAAAACTATGCTTGACAATCTGGGGATTAAGTTTAATCAGAGAATAAAGGCAATGTCAAAGGGTACTAAGGAAAAGCTTCAGCTTATTCTTGTTATGAGCAGGGAGGCTCAGCTTTATCTGCTTGACGAGCCTATAGCGGGCGTCGATCCTGCGGCAAGGGACTATATTCTCCGCACTATTATTACAAACTACAATCCTGAGGCGGCTGTAATAATTTCCACCCACCTGATCCAGGATATTGAAACAGTTCTGGACGATGTTATTATGATTCAGAACGGTAATTTGAAAATTCATAAGACAGTCGACGAAATTCGTGAGGAAAGCGGAAAATCAGTTGACGAGCTGTTCAGGGAGGTATTCAGATGTTAGGAAAGTTATTTAAAACAGAATTCAAAGCGTCGGGAAGGCTTTATCTTCCTTTGTTTATTGGGGTTATATTCTTTGCGGTAGTTGAGCGTATTATGTTAGAGCTTGAGACAAGGGTATCAGATGAATCTCTTGTGCTTAATATATTGTTCGGAGTTATCACCGTGATTTTTGTGCTTATTATAATAAGCGTATGCGTTTCGGGACAGTTTATTTCAATTTATCGGTTTTATAAGAGCGTGTTTACAGATGAAGGTTATCTTACAAACACTCTTCCTGTGAGCTCAAGTTCGATAATAATTTCAAAGCTGTTGGTCGGAGTATTGTATACGGTTTTCAGTTATATAGTTTTGTTTATTTCTGGATTTATAATGGTAGCCGGTAATTTGCTTACAAACGTATTGAACAGTTTAAGGATCACGTTTGGTATTGAGAATACTCAGATAAGTTTGTTAGATTTTGTACTCAGCAGTATTATTAATTTAAGGCTTACTATTACACTTGTTGTATTATTAATTGTAGCTGCTTTATTTTTCAATATTCTTATGTTTTATGTTGCGTTTGCAATCGGTAATATGGCAAACAGAAAAAAGGTTCTGCTTTCTATCATAATTTACATAGGTGTTGTCAATGTGCTGTCTTTTATAAGTGCAGGCGTTGCAGTATTTGTTGATTGGCTGACTTGGGATAATGTATTAATGGTGAACGTTATAAATATAACGCTGGCGATTATTTTAGCGGTAATCGTTGTTATCGGTTTGGTTTGTTTCTTTGTAACAAACAAGATAATCAAGTCAAAGCTTAATCTTGAATAAGGAGGCAGTATAATGAAAAGGATTTTTAAAAGACTAATAGCTGTATTGTGCATTTGTACAATGCTTTTGAGCATATCGGGTTGTGTTTCAACGGCAAATACAAATAACGCAAAATCTCTAAGTGCAAACAGCTCTTATAATATTGATGAATATGAAGAAGAAAGCGTTAAAATAGACTTTAATACAGGAATGTCGTTTTCTGAAAAGGGTTCGGTAAGGTTTGAGCCTAGAGGAGGTATTGAGTTAGTCGATTTTTGGGAGTATGGAGACGATAAAAACGATACTCTTTACTTCAACGGTTTAGACAAAGACGGTTTTGAGAATAATTTATTTTACGGTTCTGATATTGAGTGTGCATATGAATACAAAAATATGATTTATTTTTTAAGGCGAATATATGATAAGAAAAAAGCTATATTTTACCGAACTCTATATAGAATGACATTAAAGGGTGAAGATTTAACAAAAATCACAACCATTATTCAAGAAAATGATATGAAATATAACGACTGGTATGTTAATGATTACGAATTAAAGGAAGCTTATGTACAGAATAATACTTTGATATTAAGAATTTGCTATTACTATGATCCATATGGCGATGATAATGATTGGGAGTACAGCGACATATACAAAGTAGACTTAAAGACAGGAATTACTCAAAAGCTTTTAAAAACGCAGAAAAACATTGAGCTTGTGGCTGTAAAGTGCGATAATGATTTTACATATCTTTATTTAAATCGTCTTGATTATGAATATAATAACGAGAATCCTGAGGTTTATAAAATAGACAACAAGACTAATAAAAGCAGTGTTGTGAAATACAACTTCGGCAATGTCAGCAGATACAAATTGTGTGCAGTTTACAATGGTATGCTTATATGTGAAAAGAATTCTGTTGTCAGCCTTATAAGTACAAATAAGAAACCTAAAACTGTTTATGATGGAAATTCAGTCAATGAAATAAGTTATATATTCTTATGTGATAGTGAAGTTATAATTAAATTCGATAATTCTTCTTATTATTCATACAATCTTGAAACAGGAAAACTTATTGATAATGAACTTTCAAATGATATGAGCCGTGCCGTATATAAGCTGGGTGACAAATATCTGTGCTTTATAGAAGATGGACTTTCTGAAGATGAATATTTTGATAGGCTCGATGAGGTGTGGGGTATAGATGGCTATCAATGTTATTACTTGTCAAGTGTTGAAGACGTAAATGAGAATAAGCACAATTTTGAAAAGATAAAAAATCAACCTACTATGTCTTATCATTATGAATATTATCCTTATGTGAGTGATGAATATGAATTTGATTATGATGAATATCAGCAATAAGATATGAATGAAATGCCGGAGTAGTTTGACTGCTCCGGCATTTTGGTATAAAGACATATTTTTGCATAGTATCATAATCAAGAGACAAAAAACTTATTGCAAAATAATGTGTATTATGGTAGAATAACAAAAGACAAAATACCGCATTTTTGTCAATCAGGAAAAGGACGGGTATTTTTTATGAAAGAAACAATATTGGTAACAGGCGGAGCAGGATTTATCGGAAGCCATACCGCTGTCGAACTTTTGGATAGCGGCTACAGCGTTATTATAGTTGATAATTTCAGCAATTCAAAGCCTGAGGTTCTGGATAAGATAAGGCAGATAACAGGCAAGGATTTTAAATTCTATGAAGAGGATTTGCTCAACTTAGACGGCATATCAAAGATATTTGATGAAAACAAAATAGACGCTGTAATTCATTTTGCAGGGCTGAAAGCGGTAGGCGAATCGGTCGAGAAGCCTGTTGAGTATTATCACAATAATATAACGGGAAGTCTTATGCTTATCAAGGCTATGAAAAATCACGGCTGCAAAAAGATAGTATTCTCGTCGTCGGCTACAGTATACGGAATTAATAATCGAGTGCCGTTTGTTGAGGATATGCCTACTTCTGCTACAAATCCATATGGATATACAAAGGTTATGATCGAGCAGATCCTGCGTGATGTTTATGTTTCAGACAATGAGTGGAGCGTTTCTCTGCTTAGATATTTTAATCCGATAGGTGCTCACAAGAGCGGTCTAATCGGTGAAGATCCGAACGGCATACCTAACAATCTGCTGCCTTATATCGGAAAGGTAGCGGTAGGTCAGTTACCTCAGCTTAATGTTTTCGGAGACGATTATGATACTCCTGACGGAACGGGCGTGCGTGATTATATTCACGTCTGCGATTTAGCTTCGGGTCATCTGTGTGCATTAAAGTATGTTCTTGAGAATAAGGGCGTTGAGGCTGTAAACTTAGGCACAGGAAAAGGCTCAAGCGTACTTGATGTTCTTCACAGTTTTGAAAAAGCTTGCGGAAAAGAGCTGCCTTATGAGATAAAGCCGAGACGTGCAGGGGATATTGCAACTTGTTATGCGAACACGGACAAGGCAAAAAGGCTG
>CANQCK010000012.1 GCA_947589185.1 uncultured Clostridia bacterium
CATGCTAAGGCACACGACGGTACTTTGAATAAATTTCTAAACCGAGCAGTTAATGAGGCTATTGAGAGAGATAATAATAATTGATGATTGACAATAGACAATGGATAATGGATAATAGATAATAGAATCCCTTATTAACTTCCCGTTTGACAAAATTGTAGAAATACTGTATAATAATTCTGGGTACTGCAATATGTGGTAGGCGGTTTCTCCCGAGACGGGAGGTGATAACTATGGTAACGTATTCGGAATTATATTTATTTACGAGTATTATTATCAGTGTTGTCACACTATGTTTCAACATTTTTTATCATAAAAAGTAACTTTTGCTTTTTTACATAAAATAAGAAACACCGCCAAAACCTTTAAAATAGCGGTGTTTCTTTAAACACAAATTATTTTAAGGGGAGAAACTGCTTATTGCAGTTACCCTTTTATGTTTATATTATAACATATAATTTGAATATGTCAAGCAAAGTTTAATATTTGTAATAAATTATCGTAATACGAAAGGTTAAACATCATGGACATAATGGAATCATCTTTAAAAAAGCATAAAGAATGGAACGGTAAAATTGAGATCGTATCTAGGGTCAAGGTAGAGAACTCAGACGATTTATCACACGCATATACACCAGGTGTTGCACGTCCCTGTCTTGAAATTCAGAAAGATCCCGAGCTTTCATATGAGCTTACAAGACGTTCTAATCTTGTTGCAGTAATAACCGACGGAACAGCCGTTTTGGGGCTTGGCGACATAGGCGGTCTTGCAGGTATGCCTGTTATGGAGGGCAAATGTGCACTCTTTAAAGAATTTGCCGATGTTGACGCTTTTCCTATCTGCATAAAGTCGAAGAACACTGATGAAATAGTCAGAACTATTGAGCTTATTTCTGACAGCTTCGGAGGTATAAATCTTGAAGATATATCTGCTCCCCGATGCTTTGAGATAGAAAAAAAGCTAAAAGAGCGTATAGATATACCTGTTTTCCACGACGACCAGCACGGAACTGCAATTGTTGTCGGTGCAGCACTTATGAATGCGTGCAAAGTGGCAAAAAAGAAGCTGGAGAACCTGACACTTGTCATAAACGGTGCGGGTGCGGCAGGAACTGCAATAGCAAAGCTGTTAATATCGCTCGGTGTGGGCAATATAATAATGGCAGACATAAACGGAATAATTTCAAGAAACGATGAAACGCTCAGCGACGCACACAAAGAGCTTGCCAAGTATACCAACAATGACTGCATAACCGGAAGTCTTTCTGATGCAATGAAAAACGCAGACGCATTCATAGGAGTTTCAAAACCTAATCTTGTCACAGAAGAAATGGTCAGATCAATGAAAGACAAGCCTATTATTTTCGCTATGGCAAATCCTACTCCGGAAATTATGCCTGATAAAGCGAAAGCGGCAGGGGCATTTATTGTAGGAACAGGCAGGAGCGACTTTCCTAACCAGATAAACAATGTGGTAGCCTTTCCGGGAATATTCAAGGGTGCATTATCCGTAAGGGCAAGCGACATTAACGAGGAAATGAAAATGGCGGCTTCAAAGGCGATAGCCGAGTGTGTAAGTGAAGATGATCTTTGTGCAGACTTTATTCTTCCGAACGCATTTGACAGAAAGATACCGAAGGCTGTAGCTAAAGCAGTTGCACAGGCGGCGATCGACAGCGGAGTTGCAAAAATAAATTACAAGGAGATATGATGTATGACTATCAATTATAAAACTAAGGGAGTTTGTTCAAGACAGATAAACGTCGAGGTTGAGGACGGTATAATCAAAAACGTTGAATTTGTCGGCGGCTGTTCAGGAAACACACAGGGTGTTGCACGACTTGCAAAGGGAATGAAAGTCAAAGACGTAATTGAACTATTAAAAGACGTTGACTGCGGCGGCAGAGGAACCTCCTGCCCTGCACAGCTTGCAAAGGCACTTGAAGAAAGCTTATAACTTATAACAAGTGAAAAAGCCGTAATCATTCATTAAATGGTTACGGCTAATATTTTTATGGGACAGCCCTCTTTTGCATGCTCTTATCCTGAAAACGCATAGCATTTTCAGGTAAAAATAGACTAAAGTCTATTTGCTCATAAAAAAACAGTCCATCGGACTGTTTTTTATTTTATACTGGCAATAGTCTGTTTTTTCATGTCTCTTGCATCCTGCCTCTAAACAGGATGAACCTTTGTCTCTGTATTAGAGTGTGCCATATCAATGCCCAGTTTTTTATCCCGTCGCTCCTCAAAGAACTTTGGTGCAACCTTTGGAAATTGTGCATAGCTCAGAACGTCCTCGTCCTGCTCTATCCACTCAGCACATTCCTGTCTCAGCTTATCAAGCTCCGGCTCAATCAAGTCGGCAGGACGGCAGGTAATAGGCTTTTCATCGCCCAAGATCTTCTTCTGGAATTCCGGAGAGATTGCAACCGGAGTCTTTCCGTACTCGCCTTTTACAAGTCCCTTGAATTCTTTTGTAACGGTCTTGTATCTCTCACCCATTATAACGTTGAACACAGCCTGCGTTCCCACGATTTGAGAAGTCGGTGTAACAAGCGGAGGATAACCCGAATCCTTTCTCACTCTGGGTACTTCCTTTAAGACCTCTGTTAACTTATCCTCTTTGCCTGCCTGTTTAAGCTGTGAAAGCAAATTTGAAAGCATTCCGCCCGGAACTTGATATATAAGTGCATTAGCGTCTGTAGCAAGCATTTTCGGGTCAAGCAGACCATTGTCAAGATACTTCTGACGAAGCGTCATAAAGTAATCTCTTACCTCATTGAGCTTAACAAGATCAAGACCTGTGTCATATTCAGTTCCCTGCAATGCCGCAACCATTGACTCGGTAGGTGCATGAGAAGTTCCAAGTGCAAGCGGTGACATAGCAGTATCTATAGCGTCAACGCCAGCCTCAACGCCTTTCAGCAAACACATTGAAGCCAGACCTGATGTGTAATGAGTGTGAAGCTGCAAAGGAATCTTAACTGCTGACTTTATTGCCTTGACCAACTTTTCGGTAGCGTAAGGTGTAAGCAATGCCGCCATATCCTTTATACATATCGAATCAGCACCTATTGCCTCTATTCTCTTTGCGTAGTCAACATAATACTCGTCTGTGAACACGTCGCCTAAAGTGTAAGAAATTGCGATCTGTGCGTGAGCACCCTCTTTCTTAGCGGCTCTGACCGCAGTTTCGAGGTTTCTAATATCATTCAGAGCGTCGAAAATTCTGATAATGTCAATGCCGTTTGCAACAGTCTTTTGAACAAAATACTCAAGCACATCGTCTGCATAATGGCGGTAGCCGAGCATATTCTGCCCTCTGAAAAGCATCTGAAGTTTTGTATTTGGCATTTCCCTTCTTATTGTACGAAGTCTGTCCCATGGATCCTCGTGAAGAAATCTCAGACAGGAGTCAAAGGTAGCTCCTCCCCATACCTCGCACGAATAAAAACCTATCTTATCCATTGCAGACAGAATAGGAAGCATTTCATCCAGCGACATTCTTGTTGCAATAAGCGACTGATGAGCGTCTCTTAAAACTGTTTCAGTAATATTAACCTTAGCCATATAATAATTTCCCTTCAAAAGTAGAATTGAAAATAGTAATTAAATAAAAACAATTTTAAATGGGTAATCAATAATGGAAAATAGACAATTAATTATCCATTATCTATTATCAACTGTCAATTATTAATTAATTACTGCAAGCACCGTTCCTGTTTCAACAGCCGAACCCTTAGTGGCATTAATGCTTACCACCTTACCTGAGCAGGGAGCGTTAACGTCGTTTTCCATCTTCATTGCCTCAAGAACAAATAAAGGTGCTCCCTCTGAAACCGTATCACCTACTGATACCTTTATATCAAGAATAGTTCCCGGCATCGGTGCAGAAACCTTTGTTCCGTCTGCAACAGTAGCAGCCGGTGCAGATGCAGCAGGTGCTGCATGAACAGGTGCTGAAGAAGATGTGACAGAATCACTGCCAGCCTCCTCAACAGCAACGTCATATGTTTTTCCGTTTACAGTAATGTTATATCTTTTCATATAAAAACCACCTATCAATTAATTTATTTAAAACGGGCTGTTGCTATGCTTCTTAGGAAGCCTTGAAACTCTCTTGCCAGCCATAATTTCTATAGCATTAACCAGTGTATGCCTTATCTCACCTGCTGAAATGACACCGTCAACGCACATCTTTTCAGCCGCAGCTACAGCAGACGCTTCCTTTTCAATGTATTCACTTACAAGAGCCTCTCTCGACTTAGCCAAATCATCTGTTCCCCTAAGTCTGTCGTGACTTAAAAATTCAACTGCTGTTAAAGGCTCCAAAGCGGAAATAACAGCATTGTCAACAGCAAAAACCATGTCTGCATTTGAGCCTTTGCCTGCAAGTGTTATAAAGCTCGGTCCATAAGCCTTTCCTGTGATAACCGAAATCTTTATCGTCGTAGCTTCTGCATAAACAGATGCCAGCTTTGCCATCTGTAAAACAGCTCCCGACTTATTTGCACACTCGCTGTTATCAAAGCCCTCTGTATCAACAAACGTGATTATCGGAATTGCAAAAGCATCACAAGTTCTCACAAACCTTGCCAGCTTTGAACAGTCAGAGGAAGTCAGCTTGTCATTTGTCTTATTTGTTGCACATATTCCCACCGTTGCACCGCCTATAGACGCTAATGCTGTATATCCGGCTTTTCCGAAATCCTTTGAAAGCTCTATAACGCTTTCATCGTCACAGACCGCCTTTGCAATATCCTCTGCTCTGTCAGCATATTCACCATCAGGCTCGTTAAATTCAAACATCGGTACAGGTGATAAGTTGTTCTGCGGAAGTCTAAGCAAAATCTCCTTCGCTTTTTCTATTGCGTCCTCGTCGTTTTCCGCAATAAGCGAAACTGTTCCGTTTTCTGAAGCATTCTGTGCCAGATCCTCAACTTCGGTGTTAGGGGTAATGAACAGCTCTGCACTCTTTGACATCACCGCAAAATCAGCAGACACCGCTAAAATCGCACTTGTACCTGCACAGGTTCCTGCTATAACTGAAATCTGCGGAACGACTCCCGAAAGATTTGATACTTTGAGTATAAGCTCACCATAGGAAGTCATTGCAGAAATACCGTCGTTTAAGTCTGCTCCGAAAGAGTCGTAAATACCCACAACAGGAAGTCCTGTCTTTGACGCCATATCGTAAATTTTAGAAATCTTATCAGCCTGAACCCTTGTCAAAGCACCGTCATTTACTGACACGTCCTGAGAAAAGGCATAAACGGGATTAGAATCAACATATCCGTAAGCCGTTATTACGCCCGATAAATTATCTCCCGCCTTAGCAAAAGCGTCAAGCTCGGTGAACTCACCCTCGTCAAATAAATATTTCAACCTATCTCTTGCTGAAAGAGAGATAGAATCCTTACTCATTGCATTTCCTCCAATCATTTATACTGAGCCAAAAGGCAATTTTTTCACAATTAATATTGTACTACAAAATTTCTCATTTGACAAGAATATAACAATTAGTTTTTGCAACTTTTACATTTAGACATAAATTTAGTAATAGAGTCAAGACATTTATAATTATTTTGCACAAAGCCCAGCTTCAAAAGACTATCACTCTGAGGCAAATTAAATCTCGCCTTGTCTATGCCCTTCATCATTGACAAAAACAGTATAGAACGTATTATACCGTCAAACAGTAAAATATCCGAGTTATCCTGAACAAAATCCACCTCGACTGTAGGATTGTACTCCTCATCTAGCCCGAAGTGATATATTCCGTACCCGATAGAACTTCCTCCGTCGGCTGCGTCTACAACAAAGGTTGTATCAAAGTCGAGTCCCAGCTCTGTGATTTTGTTTCTGTAATTCTCTTTGTTTTTTGTTTGTAAAATTTCTAACATAGCTATAATTCCTTAAATTAATTATTTATTTTCATCTTCATACTTCAAAATATCTCCGGGCTGGCAATTAAGCAGCTTGCAAATTTTTGAAATAGCATCCATAGAAATATATTTTCCATTACGCAAGCTTTGAAGTGTTCCCTCAGAAAGGAGTTTTTCTTTTCTAATAGTATTTGTATTATACCCGGCTTCTTTCAGGGCAGAAATAACATTTTTTTTGTATTTTATCGGCATATTACGACTACCTTTCCATATTATTAATATACATTAAAATTATACAACTAAATATAAATTACTCTAATTTTAATGTAATGTGTACAGAAAAACAATTTGTTTTTTGGTAATAATGTCAATTGATTTTACACTTTTATTGATGTAATATATAAACAACAACCGAAAAGAAGTATCATTAATGAGCGAAATGATTAAAGAAATAGCTTTACTTAATCCCCATTTTCAATTGTATCATTTTTCTCGTCTACATACTCCATAATATCTCCCGGCTGGCAATTTAAAACTTTACAGAGCTTTGCTATTGTTCTGGTATCAATATCTCCACCCTCAAAAATTTTTTTGTAAGTTGCCTGACCTATTATTTTATCACGCTTTGCGGTATAGCTTGTAATTCCTGCTTTATGTAGTCGCTTTATTAGTTTATCATATTTAATTGGCACAGCTTTCACCTCATTTAAAATTAATATAATTATTTTTTATCACTATTTAAAGTGACAAACTGCACAAAAATTATCACTTATATTTGTGACAATTATCAATTGAATGTCACTATATCTTGTGATAAAATAAGAATAAACAAATACAAAGGAAGTGTCATCAATTAGCAAAATGGTTAAAGAAAAACCTTTATTTAATCTGTATTGTCAATTGTATCATTTTGCTCGTCTACATATTCAATAATATCTCCCGGCTGGCAATTTAACAGCTTACATATAATCGCCATATTTTCAGCGTTGACTATTTCTCCTCTTCTAAATTTTTGCATAGTACGCTCTCCGAAAATTTTTTCTTTTCTTAACCTATATGTAGAATATCCAATAGCTTTTAATTCTGCTAAAACATTGATTTTATATTTTATCGGCACATTACCGCCTCCAATAATGTATTTGATATTCCATTTGTACATTATCCACTCTTAATTATACATTATTTTTATCTTTCTCCATAGCTTCATCAATAGAACGCTTAATAAAACTATTTACGCTTTCGTTATGCTTGGAAGCAAAATCTTTTATAATTTCCTTTTTTCCTTTAGGAAGCCTTAGCTTAATTTCATCATAATTAGCTTTAATATATTTTTGAGTTGCTTTGTTTTGGGCTTGAGTGTATTTTCTCTTTTTAGTCTCTGCCATACTTCTACCTATCTTTCTATATAAAATTATAGGATTAAACTTAATATACTAAATATTTTAATATTAGTGTCAATATACAAATTGACTTGTATATTGTACCCAATATTTGTCTATTTTGTATATTGACTATTGGGTTCAATATACATATAATAAAAATATCAGACAAAAAAGGAAGTGTGTAATCAATGAAAAGAAAATTTAGGGCTATTCACTTAGTGGACTTTGAAGAAGTAATGAGAAAGGCTGAAATGCTGTCAGGACTTGCTCATGTATGCTTATTATGCTTTAACAATTCCTTTGAAAACGATATTTTCAAGGGAGCGTTTGAATGTTTAGCAGACGAAGCCTCAAAATTAAGCGAACACTGTAATGAACTTATGCAAGAGGCGGAAGAATAAGAACTCAATCATTGTCCATTGTTCCAGTCTGTCATGACTAGGGAAAGCCCTCTCTTGCAGGGCTTTCCCTCTTAAAAAATAATCCACCGGATTATTTTTTAATTCACCCTTTTCGGAGCGCACTCCGTAAAGGATTTCGCCAACTGCGGTTGGCGACAGGGCTCCGCCCTTGACCCGCAAGCCTTTTGAAAAAGGCTTGACCTAAAACTTTTAGTACTATGTTCAGCCCGCCGTTGTGCTAACTATAACATTTATCAGTCTATTCAAAGGCGGCAGAGCCTCCAGCAGCCCGCTGGTGCAACATCACTTTGACTACCTTTTAAACAAAGTGAAACCCGCCGTTTCTCAAACTTTAACATTTATCAAACTATTCAAAGGCGGCAGAGCCCCCAGCGGCTCGCTGGTGCAACGTCACCGATTAGAGGCAAGAACTTTCCTTTTCCACAAAGTACTAGCCTGCCGTTTATCAAAAGATAAACATTAATCAACCTTCCCAAAGGCAGCAGAGGATGCAACGTCACCGTTGCCTGATAGCCCTAAGCTCATCAGGCTTAAGTTCTCTGTATTCTCCCGGTTTTAACATACCTAGTTTAAGAGGTCCGATAGCCGTTCTTTTAAGCCTTGCGACCTCCAGACCTACAGCCTCGCACATTTTTCTTATCTGCCTGTTTCTGCCCTCACGGATAACCATTTGCATAACTACCCTGCCCGGCTCTTTGGTGAGTACGTTGATGGTGCAGGGCAATGTCATTTGACCGTCTATTTCAACGCCCTCCGATAGCCTTACCAATTGCTCGTCATTAATGTCAGGACGCACAGTAACACGATAGGTTTTAGTAACGTGCTTTGACGGGTGCATAATATCATTGGCAAAATCGCCGTCATTTGTAAACAAAAGCATACCTTCTGAATTCTTATCCAGCCTTCCAACAGGGTAAACACGCTCTGGGAAATCCTTCAGCAAATCTGAAACATTTTTTCGATCATACTCGTCGCTCATCGTGGTAACGTACCCTCTGGGCTTGTTTAGCATTATATAATACAGCTTTCTCTTTATAGGAGTGTATAGCTTTTCACCGTCGATAGTTATTAAATCCTTGCCCGAAAATGCCTTGTCTCCGAGTTTGCAAGACCTACCGTTTACTTTTACCCTACCCTGAGATATAAGCTCCTCCGCCTTTCTGCGGGAACAGTAACCTGCGTCAGCGATAATTTTTTGTATTCTTATTTTTTCCATCTATTGCCTTTCATTATGTAGAGAACAGGTTTAGCCTGTCCTTATTAAATTAGTCTCCATATTTTTTGAAAAAGCCTTCCCAACGCCGTTCTCTCCGACGCTTTTGCTTTTATGCTATCATCAGCTTTTATTTCTGTCTGACCTACAAATATATTATCTATATAGTATTTAACATACCCTATAAGCTCCCCCTCTTTTACAGGGGCGTAGTTTAGCTTATTCAAAACAACGCGCTGTGTAATTTTATCAGCGTCATCCTTATACACGTTTAATTTTATCTCGTCCGAACAGCTCGCCGTAACTGTGTCTTTATCCGCTCCGACCAGCGGTGCCTTAAATGAATTTGTCTCAGGAGAAAGAGTAACACTCTTATACTGAGAAAATCCGAAATCGTATAGGTTAGAGTGGTCAGCCCAGTCGTTCCTGTCGTTCAAAGTAACACAGACAAGCGTTGTGCCGTTTCGTCTGCAAGCAGAAACAAGACATCTTTTTGCCTTATCTGTAAAGCCTGTCTTAACTCCAATTACGCCCTTGCACGAAGCCATCAGCTTATTTGTGTTAGCAAGCCATCTGTGATACGGAGGATTACCGTATTTCAGCTTAGCACTTCTTGTAGAACAAATCTCCGCAAAGGTATCGTTTTTAAGAGCATAAACAGTGAGCTTTGCCATATCGTAAGCGGTCGAATAATGGTCGTCGGTATAGTCGTCAAGCCCCGACGGAGTAACAAAGTGAGTAGATTTAAGACCCAGTTTTGCTGCCCTTTTATTCATCATCTTAACGAACTTTTCAACGCTCCCTGCTATTCTGACGGCAGTTGCATTAGCGGCGTCGTTACCGCTTGGAAGCATCATACCGTAGCACAAGTCTCTCATAGTGACCATATCTCCGCTTTTAAGCCCCATAGATGAGCCTTCGACCCTTATAGCGTTATCGTCGACCTTAAACTGTTCGTCGAGATTGCCCTTTTCAATTGCCAGCAATGTCGACATAATCTTTGTAGTGCTTGCCATCGGAAGCTTTTCATATGCGTTTTGTTCATACAGAATCCTGCCGTTATCAGCGTCAATTAAAATTGCCGCCTTTGCAGAAGTGGAGGCCGCTTCGCCTGTAATAGAAAACCCAAAGCAGCTGAACGTAATCAATAATATTGTAAAAAGACTAAGTATTTTTTTCATTAACCGTGCACCTCATTCCTAAAATAATTATGCACAGCTTAAATAAAAAAATACATTTTGTCTTTTTATTATAAGGCAGAAAATTACTCGTCGCTTTTTCTGTTATTAATAAAGTCGGTTATCTTGTCTACAACATCAGGAATCATATTGATAAGTGCATTTTCCTTACTTGCATTTACCGACATCTGAAGAAGTTTTACCTCGCCTTTTGCTATAGTGATGAATGCAAGCGGCTGCAATGTCACTCCTCCTGCCGTGCCTCCGCCGAAAAGATCCTTTGAGCCTTTAGTAGGCAGGTCAGAACCTCCAGACGTAAATCCTACAGACACCTTAGATATTGGAATTATCGTTGTGCCGTCTGCAATTATTGGCTTGCCGACAACAGTTTCGCAGTCTGCAAGCTCGTGAATTTTCTGCATTGCAGTTTCAACAAGTTTCTCCAAACCGTTATCACTCATTTGCTAACAACTCCTTACTATTTAACATTAGTTTACGCTTTAATTTATATTGCCTCTTTGCCTTGTGACGCTTTTTCAAAAACAGATATAAAAACTTAACACCGAATACTATTACTATTGCCAAAACGGTACTCGGTCTTATCTTTATTTTGCCAGAGAGCTTATATTCAAACACCTTTTTGTCAAAGACGCATTTTACCTCTGCCCTTTTCGGCTTATATAGAGAGAATATCGTTCCTACAACTCCAAGCCCGTGAAAAAGTACCGCATTCAGCCTGCCGTACTGCATCGCAGCTTCATAAGCGTCGTCCTTTCCTGCTGTAATTTCAATCTCGGTATCATAAAACCTTATTTGCTTTAACAGCATCCTGAACGACTTCCATGTCATCGGAACATAGTCTTTATATCTTCCCCAACGCCTGCGAATATTATTAAATTTTGCCTTAAAGCCGCCCTCTTTAGGCTTGTTGTCCTGAGACTTCTTTATGCGATTATCTTTTCGTTTTTTCTTTGATTTGTTATCAGTCTCTTCCAAAGAAGGCTTTTTTTCTGTCTTCGGGATCTCACTCGCCTGCTTTACATTTTGCTCTTGCCTCTCAAGCTCCTTTTCCAAAGCCTTTATTTTATCGTCAAGCTCGTCCTCCGACATTTCAATAAATTCTTCTTCTATTTCAGATATGTCTTCTTTTAACGTCTGATTAGACTTTTTAGATTTCTTTGACTTCTTACTTTTTCCGTTTTTTATCTTAATAGTCTTTGGTGGTTTATCAGGTCTGGGGTAAATGGTAAACCATAGCCATTTTGCAGACAGCTTGATTTCGTCTGTTTCGCTGTTTGCACGATAGGATACCGTCACAGAAAGTCGCAGGATAATATATATGGCTAAGATAATTCCTATAATTATATACAAAGCTATAATACTACCAACCCCTTTCAAATGCAAGATGCCAGAAACCAAATGTAAGAACTTATCTATCCCTCTAAATTCTAATTAATTATCCATTTTCAGTTTACTAATTGTCATACACAATCACTTTATTCGTTTAATCTTCCCTATACTCTAAAATATCGCCTACATCACATTTAAGTAATTTGCATAATCTTGAAATGTTTTTATAAGACACAATTTTGTTTTGCCTTAATAGTTGTATTGTTGCCTCTGCCAATAATTTCTCCTTTCTTAAACGTGATGTATTATAGCCTTTTGCTTTCAACTCTGCTAAAACATTAATTTTATACTGAATAGACATACTTATTAATACCTCTTTTTATTTCTTTCATAAATAACACATAATCCCTGTGTGCAATATAAACAATAATAAACTTTTATTTTTGTATAATATTACATCTTGATTTACACAGAAATTCTGTGTATAATATAAATACATTTTATAAAGGAAGTGAAATTAATGAATAACACAAATGAAGAAATAGATATATTAGATATAGAAGACATCAAACAAAAATCAGAAAATATAGCAAGGCTGTCATCAGTTCTTGAGTCGTATTTGGACTACAACCAACAAGAAGAACTAAGAGGTGCCTTAGCTTGTCTTAAAAATGAGATGTTTATATTACGAGATAAGTGCAAGGCTCTATGTGATATAGCTTTTTGCGGTAAAATATCCGATAATTAAAATGAAGTAACATCAATGAATAAAAAAATCCGAGATATCCATTTAATTATCAAATTTCAATTATTCCGACCCGACGCTCTTGCTTCTTGTCTCTTATCTATAACATCAGGGCTCAGCTCTGATGCTGTTCTATATCCTCTAAAGTAACCTGTTGCTCGTGATTTGGCAACGAGGGCAATTCATCAAGCGATTTCATCTTAAAGCAACGTAAAAAGTTTGCAGTTGTTTTAAATGCTATCGGACGTCCCGGAACATCAATTCTGCCTGCTTCTTCGAGCAGACCTTTCTCGACGAGTGAGTTTACAACGCTTGAACTGTCAACCCCCCTGACGTGTTCTACAAAGCCTTTTGTAACAGGCTGATTATAGGCGATAATTGTAAGCACCTCAAGTGCTGCCTGTGACAGCTTAGAGTTATTTTTTGTCTCCATCGCCTTTTTTATGTATGGAGCATATTCTTCTCTTGTACCCAACTGATACGAATTATCAAGCTGATACACAATTAATGCACTGCTGATTTCAGCATATCTGTCATTTAACAAACACACCAGCCTGTCGAGAGTTGACTTATCAGTGTCTGTTGCCTCCTGAAGTCTTTCAGAATCGATCGGATCGCCGCTTGAAAATAGTACCGCTTCTAAAACTGAAATTTTTTCATCTATATTCATTTATGCAAATTCCTTTCATTTTGGAGAAAAATCGTCTGACAAAATCTATACCCTTTTCTTTTCCCTGCCTTTAAAATAAAGCTCAGAGTTATCGTCGCTCAGCAAAATTCTGCCCGACTTTGTAAGCTCTAAAACTGCGAGAAAAGTAGCGACTCGCTCGGAGCGTTCAATAACCCCCTGATAAAGCCCGTCCATTTTGCAAGTACCTGTTGTATATAGTTTTTTAAGAACAAAAATTATCTTTGAAGTAACAGAAACTATTTTTTTAGAGACGATAGGCTTAAATACCGAAGCGTCGAGCGGAGGAGCTTTTTTCGCCCTTACCGATATACCCATATACGCCTCGACAAGTATTAAAGGCTCATGTTCTCTTTTGTAGATTTTATCTATCTCAACAGGTGCAGGCAGACGCACAAAAATGTCACCGCCTGCATAACTTTTTTTAAGCTGTTCTGCAGTCTGCTTGCAAAGAGAAAACTCAATAAGACGTCCTTCAAGCTCTTTTTTAAGCTCTTTCGCCTCATTCGGCTGAGGGAGAAGTGAGACTGTCTTTATATAAACAAGTCTGGCTGCCATCTCCAAAAACTCGCCTGCTATCTCAAAATTCTGTTCTTTGAGACCGTCTATATAGTCAAGATACTGTTCAAGCAGCAGTGAAATTTCGATATCGTTGATATTCAGTTTATGCTTTGAAATCAAATGAAGGAGCAAATCAAGAGGTCCTTCAAAAGTTTCCAGTTTGAATTGAAGCTTTTCCATTAAAACTAATACCTTTCGATTTGCGATTGACTACTTTATAATTACGCTCATTAACATATCCAGCCAGCCGGTCATAAAGTCAAACAGACTGAAAATCTTATCGCCTATCCAGGAAAGCGGACCGTCTAATACGTTAAAGAACAAAACAAACACAATAAACAAAATGTAGATAATCTGTTCATACTGAGCCAGCTTATACTCAAAGCTGTCGGGCAAAAAATAGCACAAAATTCTTGAGCCGTCCAGCGGCGGAACAGGAATAAGATTAAAAACTGCCAAGAAAATATTTATAGTAATAAAGTACCGAAAAATAACATCAATATAAGCATAAGTATTTGAATAATAGAAATCACCGCCGAAGGCAATCCACATTATGATTTTAAGAATTATCATTGCAATATAAGCAACAATAAGATTTGACAAAGGCCCTGCAAGAGCTGTAAGAGCCGTGCCTGCCTTACGGTTTTTGAAATTAAGAGGATTTATCGGCACAGGCTTTGCCCATCCAAAGCCTGTCAGAAGCAAACAAATTGAACCCAAAAGATCGACATGAGAAAAGGGATTCATAGTGAGTCTGCCCGAATAGCGTGCGGTATTATCGCCAAGCTTATAGGCAACCCAAGCGTGAGCGAACTCATGAACCGGTAAAATCATAAAAATAATAAGTATTCTGACGCCGTACTGTAATATTGTTTGAACATTCATAACATAACACCTGCATAATTGATATATTTATTTAATTATACAACAAACAAACGTAAAATTCAAGAAAAATAACAGGAAAAATATGAGGGCTAGTCAAACATAGATCAATTAATATAGAAACGATAAAAAAGACACATAGATATATTTCTATGTGTCTGATTTTTTGAAATATTTGATTACATTTTTCTAAATTAGCTAAACTATATATTTCAATCGGTTTCAGCAGTGATATTGTTTCTTGCTTAAAGACGCTAGCCCGCCGTTTCATAAAAACAACTGCCTTCAACTAATTCGCCAAAGGCGGCAATACGTGCAGGGTCAGCCCCTTCAGAAAAGAAATAAATTGCCGCTTTTTCTACGAATTCCTAACACTATTCAAACCATAGGTGCAACGGATACAGAACCTTTCCACAGTTCGTTGGAATAATCACTGTACACGGTAAAGCCAATCTCAAACGCAGTTCTTCCTGTCATCTCAGTTGACCCCAATACCGTTCCGCTTTCAACTCTTTCAAATTTCAAATCTTTTAAATGCAGACCGCTGTATGTGTCCTCAGAAAGAACCTGTTTCGTAGCAATTACATTCCCTTCACTATCTTTCGTCTCGGCTATCAAACACTTATCCACTAATTTGAGCTCGGTGTTTTCACCGAAAAAAGCACTGTCAAGAGTAAGACTCTCGCCCGTAGTCGCAGTAGGGTCAGGTACCACCACAGAAATATCATTTCCAAGCCGTATTTCGTTTGAAATCGTTTCTATAACTGTGGAAGCCAGAATTTCAGCGTTTGCCGCTTCCCCCATATGGTTGTAATCCGACATTACCGCAGTCGTAGCAGTTACGCCGCCGGCTGACAACAGCGATAGCAGCAGCAGAGCTATCAGCATCTCAAGAATTGATACGCCCCGACTGCTCTTGATTTTCTTCTTCACAACCTAACCCTCCTATTTTTCCTTGTAGAGTGCAAGGTTTTCATTTGTGCCTCCATCCGGAGAATCCGACCAGTAAACATCAACATCAACCTTAACTGTCGTCTCTGTCGGTGCTGTCGGGTCTATCGGCGTTGTCGTAACGGGTTCGATAACCACACTCTTATCACTGACATCATTTACCTTCGCACCCGAGTTCATTGCCTCTACCTTGCTTAGCGCGTTATAGAATTTTTCATCCTTTTGACGGGCGGTGAGATTGATGCTGAACGAAACCGATACAATGGACGCCAATAACAGCGTGGCAAGGGTTACAATGAGCAGCGCTACCAAAACTTCAACCAGCGTCTCGCCCCTTTGGGCACGCGGCGTGTAAAATCTATGCTTCGTCATGCTGACCGTCTCCTTTCATGTTTACTCAAATGTGATTACTCGGTCTTCCTTAGACCAGCGCAGCGTACAGGTAAGTGTGGTCGTCGTCGTGCGTTTGCCTTCGGAATCATGCGTTACTCCCGGATCGGTTGGACTTCCAGTAGTTTCGGTCTCGGTCTTTGTGTCTGTTTCGGCTTCGCCTGTCCAGACTACCTTGAGTGGATACCCACCGCCTTTTTCAGTGGTCAGGTGCATTTCAAGTGTGTAGTTTCCGTCATCTGCTCCGTTTTTCACCGTAACATCAACCGGATACAGAGATTTCGCCCATGATGGCGGGGAAGCCCCTAAAGTCGATTCGTCTAAATGGACTTTGTATTTTTTTTCAAAAGATGGGGGTGATGTTCCGGTTTTTAAAGCTTCCCAATCCGTCCGCCACTCCGCCGGTATACAGTTTTCCAAAAGCTGATATTGATAGTAGTCGAGATCAGAAAAAGCCGGCTCCAGTTTAAGAGTATGCGTTGTTGGCTCGCTATGTAGTGTATACGTTGTCGGCGTCGTAGGATCGTCTGGTTCATACCACCATTTTTCCTCCTCAACATATTTTACCGTAACTTTGATAGGGTTTGTTTCAACCCTATCGTCCATCTGCGACTGCAAAATCTCCAGCGCCGAAGCTACAGAAAAATACTGCCTCTGTTCTTGTACCAGGTGGGTATAGCGTCCGACATTGGCTGAGGCGGCAGACAGTGCCACCGTACCTGCCAGCACACACATCACAAATATCAGCAGTGCAAAAATCATGGAAGCGCCGCAGCTGCTTTTCAGCTTCTCATAAATATGCTTCATTCACACGTTGCCTCCTTCTCGGGTGCCGGATTCTCCGATTTCATCTGTACCGATTCAATCATCAGCGGATTTTCCTGTTTCCGGCTCATTATTTTTTGCTAATTATTTTGTCGGCCAGTCTCCGTAGTGGACAAATTTATCCTTATCATCTTTCACCACTGCCTTATATGGATAGCCAACGCCAGGCGTCGCTTTTTCCATCGGGCTGTGACCGTCAGTGCTTGTTGTATCTCCGCCTTTTTGATCTTTTGGTACATAGCTTCTCTCAGCGGCTGCGCCAGTGTTGCCAGGCAGAGTTGTGCCGTTAGTTGCGTCAATTCCCTGATCGTCTGTTTTTACTTCCAGACCGGTCGCCGCGGTCGGCAGACAGTCTTTCCGGTAAGCGTTGCCGCTGGAATCATCCCTTGAAAGCCCATAGCCAATGGCATAAATGGTGTTTGCATTCGTCGTGTTGGCCGACACACCGGTGACATCCAGATAGGTGTAACAGTTTTTCACAGCGTTATTTTTGGATTTGTTAGCGTCGTCATAATCTTTCCCGACGATACCGCCGATGATATTGCCGCCCTCGGTGCTGGTCAATTCGACCGTGCCGCCCGCATAGCTCTCCTCAATTTCCAGCGTATCAGAAGTATTGTAAGAATGATAGCCGCCCAACAGACCGCCGATGGAAACATTGCCTTTATCGTTGTCTCTGCCGCTCAGTGTGTTGACTGCGGCACAGTCTTTGATATTGACATTGTAATACGCATAACCCACCAGACCGCCGATCATAGAACCTCCATCAATGGTATATCCGGCAACAACGCAGTTTGTAATCTTCGTGGTTCTGCCATCTACTTTGCCTACCAGACCGCCGGCGCCCCATCTTGCACTCTCACTAGTAGGCGTAGACGGATCGCTCGTCGAAGTAATATTAGCTTTGCCGTCCGGCGAGTAGAGAATGATATTCTGCAGGTCAGCGGAACCAGTAGTGCTAAACAGACCGACGTTTTTCTCACCAGTCATATTCAGATCCAAAATATAGCGGTGGTCGCCGTCATAACCGCCTTGCATCTTTGTTGCGCCGGTATAATCCGGATAGTCTTTGCCATACAGGTCGTGCGTCTGCTTGAAATAAAGTGTTGCATTGTCGATGTTATCCAGCTGCCGCACGGTGCGGATAGCAATGGGATTGCCCTCACTATACGCTTTGTCTGAAACCCCTGCAAATCCATTGGTGTAATACAGCGGTTTCTCTGTAGAATGATAGCCCCTTCGGCTAAACATATTGTTGACACTATTGCCCTTAACTTCCGTAGACGGCGTCACAAAGACCTCCAGCTCGTCAAGCTGGTTTACATCGGTCACATCCAGTATGTCTAATACCTTATTGCACACATCCGAATCTGTAGTACCTGTGAGACCCGCCGTGTCCTTCGCTGGCGAGGTCAGACGGAATTTGTCGCCGTTAAACAGCACATATCCACTGGTTTTGATATGATCATGCTCTTCGATGGTACCGCCTGCGCCCATATGCCGATCTACGCACAGCGTATCAAGGCTGGTAACGCTATTTTTAAACCCTGCGCCGTCCGCATTAGAGTTACTCAACAGATCGCCGTCGCTGGTCACACCTGCTATCTGGTAAGTGAATTTATTATCTGTGCCCATCTCAAAGTAGAGGATACCAGCGGACTGTACGGGCGTTTTGTCGGGAAGTCCCCAGTCGCCGTGGTGCTCATCGAAGTTCGTCTTATAGATATAAGGCACGGACGTCACGGGCGTCGCCCCGTTGTCAAACAGTTCGCTGTCATAAGGTTTTGAGTCCTTGTTATCTTCTTCTACAATTACATTGAGCAGTTGTTTACGCTCGGTCAGAAGATTATCGTCGTACTCCGTCTCACTGCGGGCAGTCGCGTCTGCAAAGCCACTAGCACTATCCTTTGCCCAAGCCTTGCCGGTGGCATAAAGAGTGCTACCAGTTGCATTGGGGTTACTGCCTGTGTTTCCGCCGCTGAACAATCCCAAAGTATTATTCGTGATGTTGTTATTGGGTGCGAATACCGAACAGGTCGTGTAGCACACGCCCTCAAACTTAACTTCATCTGCCGTCTGCCCGGTAAAGCCGCCCACATGCGCGCCACTAAACAGACCGGTCACATTGACGGCCGGGGTTCTGGCATTGGTGGGTTTTTCGTACTCGCCGCCTACGGTATGACCTCCAGCATAACAATCTGTGACGGTACAGCCGTTCAGCTGTCCTGCCAGTCCGCCGGTATACTTATAGCCGGTCACCTTGACTGCGGCATAGCATTTCTCCAGAGACGCCTGATTCACGTCGCCTGCCAGCCCACCGGTATAATCGTTTCCGCTTGCACCGGTCTCTACGCTGTAGTAATTATAGGCACCTTCTTCTCCACCGATTCCATCGATAGTATCATGGTCATCAGGCGCAAGCGCAGTGTCAATATACATGCCGCAGTTTTTAACCTCGACCTGTGCGCTGCTTTCACCTTGCAGCCGCCCGAACAGACCGCCCACGCGGGCGTTGCCATCGGTGCCTGTCGCCTTGATCCGTACATTGATGCCGGTAATGCTATCCAACTTGGCACCTTTCTTTGCCATGCCGACCAGTCCGCCGACGTTTGTTTCACTAGATGTGCCGCTATTCTCAACATCGACCTCACTGTTTACCAACTGTACACTTTGCACTGTGGCGCCATCGATCTGACCAAACACGCCCACGTTGCCGGTCGTGTCTTTGACCTTCACCTGCAAATTGGTAAGGCGATGCGAATGACCGTTGTAGCTGCCGTTTGCACCCAGGAAGGGCACCGGCGTTTCTGTAAATGGTGTGCCGTCAAAATGAAGATCCATCGTCTGATGGTAGCTCCACTTGGCGAGTTTTCTTCCGGATACGGCGTAATCGGCAAGATTGCCAAACTGCCGTGCCGTACGCACGATAACCGCGCTTTCCGCCGCGCTTACCTCTGTGCCACTGCCCAGAATATTGCCACTGTTCAGCATATTGCTCTGCTTTACGACGGGTTTATCAATATCCGTCGGCTTGGTATTGTAAGCTTCCAGCGCAAAATGCGGGTTGAACCAGCGTTCGCCCGTCCGCGAGACGCTCACACCGTCCTCGCTGATCGTTACGTTATACGTAAGCGTCTGGTAATAGTCGCTGCCTGCATATGTAAACAGGCTGTTCAGATCAGTACCAGCGTTCGGCAGATAGAGATAATAGTACGAATCCTTCAGCTTAATGGCATTCTCATAAAAACCAGTTCCGTCTCCCACTATGCGCTTGAATGTTACCTTTGTGCCTTTTATGGTGCATTCCAGGGTTTCGGGGAATTTGCCGGTATATGAGTAAGACTCATCCACCGGCCAAAGAAGGGCATAGCCGTCCTCATTGATCGATTCGGCGGCGTTATTGCTCAGGCTCGCAATCCCTTCATCTGCACTGCTGTCAGCATGCTTCCAGCTGCCGCCCAGACCGTAAAATTTTCCATTATTCGTCGTAATGTGCGTTGTTGCGGGAGTGATTCCGGCGGTAGCATACTCTTCATAATACACAAGACTTGGTTCCGCCAGATCCATCCAGTCACCGTAATGAATCTTTTGCCCTTTTGCAACCTGATAAGGATACTTCTTGCCCCAGTGCGTGTCATAGGGAGTGGCGTCAGCATTATCGCTACTCTTCCATGCAGCCAGCTGCCCTGTCAGATACGCCTTTTCATCTGTCGGGACAACTGCACTTCCATCTCGAAATGCCGGTGCAAGGCCGTACAGTATAGCGTTACTTCCTTTTTCAACATTGTTTGTTCCATTACCAACAAACCGTCCGCGTTTCGCAGAAGCTGTATTGCAGCTGACGGAGCAGGTGCTGTAGTTGACACCAGTGAAATTGACCTTGTTTGTCACAGAGCCCGCAAACCCGCCCACGGTGGAGCTGCTGTTTTCGTATTTGGCGGTAACATTAGGTGCTGTGGGGGCATATACGCCGTTTACGGTATGACCGCCGGCGTAGCAGTCGGTCACTGTGGCGTCCTTGAATGTACCGACAAAGCCGCCTGCGCAGTTATAGCCTGTTACCTTGACAGCGGCGTAACAGTTCTGTACCGTTGCATCGCTGACATTTCCGGCAAAACCGCCGGTGTAGGAGGTCTTTTTGCCATTATAGACAACACCGTAGTTGTCATATTTGGTAGATGCACTGACCCGTATGCCGCACTCTTTGATATTGGTGGAGCTGCCTTCAATGCTGCCGAACAGACCGCCGACATTTTTAGCTTCTTTAGCGTCATTACCGACATTTATCTTTACATCTTCCAATGTAACGCCGCTCACTTTGCTGTCGCTGCAACGGCCAGCCATACCGCCGATGGCCAGGACAGTTCCTTTTATATCCTCGTCATAGCCAGTGCTTGTGGTGCCTACGTTCACGGTAATATTTTTCAGCTGAATGTTTTCAATAGTGGACTGGTACACCCAACCAAACACGCCTGCGTACAAATCTTCAGGGTTGGCTGAATTTACATATGACTCCTGGCTTATGCCTGCATACAGGTTTGCAATGGTATGGCCATGTCCGTTATAGCTGCCACTTGTAACATTCGTCTTATCCAATTCGTCACCGGATGTACTGTTGGCTTTTTGTCCCAGAGTTACGGCAAGCTGCGGGTAATCTTCCTTCTTACCAGCTATGTTAGTTTTCTTCTTATTTCTCAGACCGCTGTTGCCATCATAAATACCACCGGTATATTGGCTATAATCCAAATCAAGCAACTGATGGTATGCCCAGCCCCGCGAACTTACACGGCTGCTGAGATTATTTTTCTGTCTGGTGTATCGCGCCGCACTCGCCAAATGCTGGGGTGTGCGGATAAGCACACAGTCTTCATAGTCTCCATTAGCTGCCCCGTCCATCAGGTCTGGTTTCGACTGGATTTTGTTCATATCAAATTCACGGTAGGTATAGCTGCGGCCATCGTCAAGTTTCACTTCCACCTTATTGCCATTACTGATGTTGAGCGCTTCGCAGGCAAAATGGGGGTTACAGACCGTCGTCGCCCCATTGATCGAAATGGTGCGGTAATAGGTATCCAACGGTGCTTGGCTGAGCGCATCAAACGGCAGGGTGTATACATATTCCGCCGGTAGATTTGAACTGCT
Organism: uncultured Clostridia bacterium; assembly: GCA_947589185.1. Classification (GTDB taxonomy): domain Bacteria; phylum Bacillota; class Clostridia; order Oscillospirales; family Ruminococcaceae; genus UMGS1601. The sequence goes on from CANQCK010000012.1 coordinate 21,618, forward strand.
TGATTTTTCCAGCTTAGCACAGTTGTCTTTTCCGACTTCCGCCTTATTGTAGACCATGGTGCGTCCGTTTGAACTACCGTAAGTTTCAGAACCCCAGAGGAAACTATCGCCAAGATCTTGATCCGAGATTAAGGCATAACCAGAATCCACAGCATAGCCGCTTTCAGCCAGCGAATTTACTTCCTGTGTCCCAGCTGTACCATTCCACTTACCGTAAAAGCCATACCAGCTGCTGCCCACTTGCACAGCTCCGCTTGTGCCCGGAGCCTTATCATACTTCTCATAATAGAGCAGGTTGTGTTTGGTCGGCCAATCACCGTAATGGGCCGTCAGATTGGTGATGTAGGGGTAATCAGCAGTGGCGCTCATCTCACTGTCATAAGGTGTGGTGGTAAACGTGTAGCTCCGCCCATCCATTTCGGGAATAAGCTGGGTCAGGTAGTTTGTCTCGTTACGTGGATTCACAACATCATTGCTTTTAAACGCTACGCCGGTAGCGTACACTGTAGCATCGGTTGCTTTTTTAATTTCTGTTTTCGGACTCGTTGCCGAATCGGGCCTCAATCCCACAAAACAGCCAGTATTTTTATATTCGTCCGATTCTTGAGTTGTTTTATCGTTTCTGACTGAACAGGTCGTATAGCAAACGCCCTTAAGGGTCAGTATTTTTTTCCCTGTTACACTGCCGGCAAAGCCGCCTGCGTTCGCACCGTCGCCGGAGACCCAGACATTGACGCTGTCAGTGTCTGAAGTATATTTGCCGTTTTCGGTGTGGCCGCCCGCGTAACAGTCGGTCGCTGTGGCGTCCTTGAAGGTACCGACAAAGCCGCCGGCATTGGAATTCTTGCCCGTTGCTTTTACCTTAATGGCAGCAAAGCAGCCGTTAGCCTCGCCCTCAAACTCGCCGGCAAAACCGCCGACAAAAGCTTTGTCTTTAGTGGAGCTCACAGCGTAGGTGTTGTACTTGCTCCCTTCCTCCACATACACGCCGCAATCTGTAAAGGAGCTGGTGGTTCCGGCAACCTTTCCCGCCACTGCACCGACATATATGGTGTTGGTTGTCGTTACCTTGGCGTTGACCAGCCGTACGCCATCCACATTGCTGCCGTTTGTAACCAGTCCAAACAGACCGGCAACATCACGGTTATTAGTAGCGCCCGAGGAACTAGTCTCCCGCGCAGAGTCATTGCTGCCGATATAGGCTCCGCGGATCACATGGGTGTTGCCGTAGTATGTGCCGCGTATGCTATTATATTCGTCTGGTGCAGAGCCTTTTTTCTTATCGCCCAGCAGCAATGGCGTTTGCGGCGTACCAGTCCCTGTTCCGTCAGTAAAGGACACGCTCGAATTATTGTTGACATATTTATAAACGTCATAGTCAATATCCAACAGCTGATGATACGTTTTGATGCGCCATGGGTTAGGGTTGTCGTTGGCTGTACTGCCTGTAGGAGGCACACTTGTATCGTCCGCAGACAGCACCGCCGCGTTGGCCAGATGGCGCGGGGTACGCAGCACAACACCATCATCGACGGCCTCTTTGCTGGTCAGTCCCGGTTTTGCCTGTGCGGTGGCCAGCGGTAAATCTGCTGGTGGCGTTTCCTTTGTGTACGGGCCGTTCACCGCCTCGCAGGCAAACAGGGGGTTAAACAGCAGCACCTGCCCGCCATTCAATGTAATTTTCTGATAATAGTTCTGATTATTCTTTGCAGCTTCTGTGGCCGCATTAACTGCGGCAGTCCAAGCATCCTTGGGCAGATCATGCCGATAATATTCCTTGCTTCCAATGGTTTCTTTCGTTCCTGCGGTCAGACTGAATTGTGTTGTTGAATCATCATTCAGAGTAAACTTCAGATTATCGTCAGTTAGTTCCGTCTCACTTAGCACCGCGTAACCGTCGGTAATGGCTGCGCCAGTGCTGCCAAGAGTATTGATGCGCGCCTCGCTGTTCAAAATGGCGTAGTAGCCGGTAACAGAATTTACGGTATCATAGTAGGCCATGATGGACTCGAACGCGGGCTCCTCTGTTTCGCTCTCCAGCCAGTCACCGTAATGGAACATGGGTATAGGATTGCCATCGGCATCTTTACCCGTGGCATCTTCCAGCATGGGATAGGGGTACGGCGTGGCAAGACTCTTAGTCTCGTCCGTCTGGCCATATGGGAAAGTGGCATAAGTAGGGTTAGTGCCGCCCGACTTATCGTACCAGTCGCCTCCCAAAAAGTTACCGCTACCGCCCGCAGTTATCGGCATTTCGGAAAGCTGCTTGGCATTCAGTTCCTTACCGCTGTTTGCGACATACTTCGCGCCCGTCTGTGAAACGTAGTAGACGTTATTGCTAAGTGCGCCGGCACCCGGAAGGGGACTTGTATTAGGAGCCGCACCAAAAATTTCGACATTCGAGCTTGTTTTTGCGACTTCTTCGCTATACCGCACAGCGGCATAAGAGTTAAAAATCTCGAGCGTACCGCCTGACGGTGCATTAGTTACAAGCCCCGCAGCAGTACCACCATTTTTTACATTTATAATAATGCCGTCAGCATAGCTATTGGAAACAGATACAGATGAACTGTTATCAACGTTTCCGACCAAGCCGCCCGCCTTATTTCCGCCATTCGATCCGCCGTTCAAATAGCAAGCGGCGTAGCTTTTTTTAATAGTGAGATTAGCGCCGCTACTCGTTTCCCCGACAAGCCCGCCGATGTCGCAATCGCTGCAAGTGGCATTACCCTCGACAACTACGGCTGCAAAGCTGTCTGTGATATTGACATTACCATCGGCAACGCCCACAAGCCCGCCTGCACGGTTTGTGGTGGTGTCCGTCATTGTAATCTTTGGGGTACTTGTAGGATTATAATTTCCTTCAAGATAGACTTGACAGTTTTTAATATTTACGTTGTTTACCATACCTGCCAGCGCACCGGCATTATTCTTGGCATTGGCGGCGGGATTAATCAATGTAATATTTTTCAGCTTAGCAAGATCGCCAACCGAACCTTCGATATGAGAAAACAGACCCGCATATGCATCAGTGTTCTCTATCGCATTCAAATTGCGAATGGGCAGACTATTCCCGTTGTAAGATGTCAGGGACTTGTTATAAATAGCGACATAATCTACGGATTCATCAGTATAGGTATTCTTCCATGAGTAGATAGTATCGGTCGCCGTCGCCCCAAAATCTATTGATTTAACCTGCTCGGCAGAAATGATTTTATCCCCATCTGTGCCATTTGTACCAATATCTCCATCGGCATCCCCGGTAGCTTTCAAAGCGTCCAGATTCTGCAAATGCCGTCCGTAGGCAATTATAGCAGTCGGAATCTGTTCTACTGTACCCGATGTATCGGGATCATCTTTTTTTTCTACCCGCGCGAACAAACTATTGCAGTTCACGGTAGCACTCTGCGACAGATAGAGTTTATCAGTATCGGCATAGTAGGTCGTTACGGTAACAGAGATATCCTCACCGGGTATAAGTTTCTCTGTGTAGGAATCGTCCCATTCTTTGAAAGCCTTGCCGGTCTTCCAGCCGCCGGAGGGTTGATTCTTATAAGAATATATAGATTCGTCACTAAGTTTTTCATTTAGCGTATCCAGCATTAAATCGGCGCTTTTGCCTTCGTCAAGTAAAACCAGATCGTCCCTTTGGATAATGGGTATAGATACGTTACTGGTCTTGCCTGTCACAGAGACCTTAAGCCCAATCTTGCCCGAAAGAAAGCCAGTGCCGCCTAGAGCAGCAGGCATTTTTATGTGCAGACGCAGCTCCTCTGCATTTGTGATAGTAAGCTCAGGTATCGGCATCTGACCAACGAGAGCATAATTCACACCGCTGCCACCGTAGTAACCGATGAGAGGGTTGTTTTTCAGCCGCTCATCGTACTCACGCGGTTCGCCGGTATAAGCATCCGAATTATCTTCAAAATTCTTTTTATCTGAATACCACACCGCATAGACAGCGCCGGTCTTACAGTTATATTCCACCACATAGCGATGTTCCTCCAGCTCTTTGTCAATCGAGCCGCCTGGCAGCAGCTCCGCCAGTGCCTTCTCATGATCAACATTCTTCGAGTCCAGATAGCGCAAATCAGCCGGGTCTCCGTGGGATGCAACAAAATCCGAAGGATTTGCGCCAACGCCAATCAGATTAACGACTTCATTATCCGTAACGCCATCTGCAAAGTGCTCAAACTCTCCATTGCCGACCATTGCGGTCATACTGTTTTGTGCGGCCAGAAATATGGAACGGGCGGAATCATCTAATCTATTCAACTTCATACGTCTGATGCCCCCAATCATAGCAGGTATGGCAATCGCAAGGGTAATGGCCAAAATAACCACTACAACCAGGACCTCAGACATTGTAAATCCCTTTCGTCTTCTCTCTTTTCCTAACTGCTCCACAACACCTAACCTCCAATCAAAAGGGACATTTTATCATCAGTTTCCAGCTTCCTCACTCTGCTGGACATATTCGTAAAAAGTAATTACACCGCTAACTTTCAGTTCGCCCCCGTACAAATTCCCATCTGCAGGTGCCAGGGTAAAGCTATCCAACAGACAGCGGTAGCCTGTACCCGTCAAATCACGGAGTAGGCGTCTTGCTTGCTTATAATTCTTCGCGGTGCAAGTGAAATTGATCGTCCTCGTGGCTATGTCATCGGTAATGCTGACCTGCCCAAAATTGAAATCCGGGTTAGTGCCATCGAAGATCGCATCTAATTTGCGCATCAATGTCTCAATATTGTTATAAGGAGGCATGACAGTGATGTCTTCTTTCGGCTGGGAAAGAATCTCGTCAAGCTCCTGCTTCATAGCTATATACTCATTTGACTTCACTTCGGCGGCCTCAATTTGGACGTCAATATTCTCTGCGTCTCGTTCAATCTGTTCCATACGGTTCACGATAGGATAATGAACAGCCATAAAATACAATCCGCCGAGCAATACCACCAATAGTACAAGAATCATGACTTTTTCACGCCGAGTAAAGCTACGTTTCAGAAAATCTGACATCACTGAGCACCTCCCTCTGCATTTGTATCATTAGAATCAATTCCTTCAGTTTCAGCACCTTCTGCACTGTCCTCATACGCACTTTTAAATACAATGGTAATGGTCGCATAAGGCCGAACTCCGGAAGCTTTATCGCTGCTTTCGGAATTGTTGTTATATCCGGTAGTGGACACAGTTACCCCATCTACAAGAGGATTGGATTCCAGTCTTTCTATCATGGAGGATACCTGATCCAGCGTCAGACCGGTGAGCGTGGTGGAAAACACGTTGCCGGTTACAGAGACAGCCTGCGTCTCACTGTAAGGTATAATATCGTGCTCCAGAAGATCAAGAATCTCCTGACGGTCAGCGATTGTGCGGTCAAAGCCGCGATAGGTGTACTGGTTGTACTGCTCCTTCAATTTATCATAATCCGCATAGGAAAGCTCCAGTTCCTCCAGCCGTACCTGACTTGCAGCCAGGTCGTTCTCTGCCTTGTGCAGACGTGCATAACGGTCTGCAACGGCAAATTTGCCAAACAATACTGCCAGTACCACAATAATGATGACGGCAGGCACCACACGGCTGAGAGCCAGCTCGCTCTTTTCTCTCATGACCAGATTCAGCGTGGTTTTTGTCGGCATGGTCTGTTTACTGCGCTTTTCACGCGGCTTGCTATCAGTTTTCATACTCATGACGCTGTCTCCTTTCACTGTAAAGCCGCACCCACGGCCGATGCTGCAAGAGATGCACCCTCTGCAAGACCGTCGGGCATATTAGGCCAGAATTCATCCATATTCAAAAGCGGTAGGTTCAGCGTACCCCGCAAAGTTTCAATAAGTTCATTATTCAGAATACCACCGCCGCAGCAATGAATGTGCTGAGGCTCGTCGCCGCCGGAACTGAACCGCTGGAAGTTGACAGCCCTCAATACCTCTACCGCTATTGCATTATAAAGGTCGCGGCATCTCGGCAGCGCAAGACAACCTTCGTGGCCGCTCTCCCGATAGGTAACGGCAATATGTATATCAACGTTAAACTCATCTGCAATCACCTGATCCAAAGCAGAAAGTCCATAGTCAAGCGTGCGCAGACCCTCAAACCTATCTCCGTCGAAGATATACAGACGCACTGCACTATGACCTAAATCCAGTACACAATGGCAATGGTCGGTATCGCCCCCACCGCGAGTCAGATTGATCAGTGCCAACTCATCCGGAATCGCCGTTTTCAGACGGAATCCGCTGCGGTGGAAAGCAGCCGCATAATCAGATATGACCTGCTTTGGAACAGCAGCCGCCATCAGGTCAAGACTTTCATCGTCAGAAACTGCACTGTCTTTCACCAGTGCATAATCGTAAAAGTAATTCTCCCTGGCACCTGGAATATACTCATGGAACTCATAGGGAAGGTTGAATTTAAGCTGCTCCTCCGTCATAACGGCAGTTGTAAAACGTCTGCAGTAACAAGCAGATGGCGGCAGTACAAGTGCCGCGTCTTTTACACGAATGTGTTCACGACGGCGTACCTCAGATATAAGGTCGCTCAGTGCCTCAAACGAGAGTATCTTTCCATCCTGAACAAGACCCTCCGGCAAAGGCTCGGAAATTACGTTCGTAATAGCGCCGTTCTCACATACAGCAATGTGTATATCCCGACTTCCAATCTCAAAACCGACGCGTTTTTCATTTATCAGGTTCATATTCGACTCCTTTCACACTACAATATTGCACCACAGGTACATATATAATAAAAATCTTATAAAAACAAACCCATATACCATGACACCAGTTGCGGTCCCACTAAAAGTGAGGGAACAGCAGCAGCGGCAATCGCAGGCCCGAACGGAAACGGCTGACCTCTGACAGAGCGCAGCCTTATAAACACCAGTCCGAACAAGCAGGATAACAATACCAGCAGCAGCCCAACGGCTGGACCGCAGTAAAGTCCCAGCATTGCAAACAGCTTGATGTCTCCTCCGCCCATAGTTTCTCGTTTTAAAATCTTATCCATCAGCAGCGTAAAAATCAGCAGGGCTCCGCCTAGTGCTAATGCCCCCAGACCGCCTTTGATTAAGCCTTTAAGCGGTGATGCCGAAAACGGCAGAAATACCGCCCATAAAATCACTCCGAAAATCAGAAGTATATTCGGCAGTTCCATCGTATCAAGGTCAATAAGTGCCAGTGCAAGCAGTACGGCAAACAAAAGACAATGCTGTAATGTCCACAAGCTTATACCGAACCGTACCAAAACTGCAACAAAAGCAAGGGCAGTTACAAGCTCGGTAACAGGATACCGCACCGAGATTCGCGTTCCGCAAAATCGGCAGCGGCCTCGCAAAAAAAGCCAGCTGACAATCGGAAACAAATCACGTACTCCAAGCGTATGACCGCACTCAGGACAGTGGCTTCGCCCTTTGGCAAACTTCTCTCCTTGAACCTTGCGCATCGCCGCACAGTTGACAAAGCTCCCAACGCAGGCTCCGCATAAAAATATTACAAATATTAGGTAGGCAGCAGCGACAGTTCCCAGTGAGGTTACTGACATGGCGCAAGCCTCCTTTCAAAGTATCTATTGACATTCACCGCCCCGTAAAAGCACAGAACGGAAGAGTGTTCATCGTACAAGATCAAATTTATCCTCGCTGACAGCGACCTGCACAGTGTAAACCTTGTTGCCGCCGCTTGTCGGTTTGACAGAGGCAAACGGATAGCTTATCAGGTCTAATTTAGGCACCTCATAGAACTTCTCATCAGAACCAATGGGCACCGGCTGTTTTGCCTTGCCCGGCGCAATGCCGTCTTTGTAATCGCTAATCTCGTCAACAACAAAAATCTTTATGTCCTTAACTTCGTTTTCCTCGTCTACCTGCGCCACGGCTACCCAGCCGGCTCCGTCGACAAGACCCTCGTTTATATTCCTGGCTTCCGGCGTGGTGCTGTCCGTTTCCCCCAATCCTGTCTGGATAGAGGTGATAACGGTAGAACGCACATTGCGTATGTTGATTAGATTAGTTTTAAACTGTGCCTTTACCGCCATATTGATAAAAACAGGAACGGCAATGACGACCAAAACCGCCAAAATCAGGATAAGAATCAGCTTCTCTAACTTGCTCATTCCTGTCGTGTTTCGCAGTTCATTCTCGGAATCTTTATTTGTTATCGTTTCGTATCCCTCCCTGCTTGTGAGGTTGTATCATTCTTAGTGGGGCAAGGGAAAGCAGTCAGACATCGCTGACCCCTTTCCCCAGCCTCACACTCTTCCGCCGCCTCACTCCACGACGGCGGATTTTGTGCTAGGCTCTATGTGCTAGGCCCTACCCTTTCGGGTGGGTAGTAGTTTTACGTACTAGCAGTAGTAGCCGCAGTTGTTGCTTTAGGATCAAGGTCCGTAATTACAGCCTGTACGGTGTATTTCTTTTTACCACCAGACGTCGGTCTGAGCGTAGCAAATGGCTCGTTTACATTATCTGAAAGTTCTGTTAAACCAGTTGTGATTGGACCAGTTACCGCATCATCTCCGGTCTTGATACCGTTCTTTACAGTTGAGATATCGCTGACAACATAGACTTTCAAACCTGTTACATCGCCGTTGTTATCTACATTAGCGATTGCAACCCAGCCCTTTCCAGCTCCTATGCCTGCATTGAGTTTCGTACTGCCGCCGGAATCAGTCTCATCCGGACGTGTCAGGATATGAGCCACGCCAGCGGAACGTACAGAACGTACATTAGCCTGGTTTACACGCAGATTAGAATCTGCCACCATGTTAGAGAATACCGGGATCGCAATAGCAATCAATATTGCCAGTATTGCGATAACTACCAAAAGTTCCGCCAAGGTGAAACCTTTCTTGTTGTTCAGTTTCTTTTTCATTTGTTTAAACATAATGAGAATTTCCTCCTTCTATTTTATTATTTTATTAATTCTTCGGGTCAAGATCCGTAATTACAGCCTGTACGGTGTACACATTCGAAGCAGTGCCATCTGATTTCTTGGTCGTCGGTCTAAGCGTAGCAAATGGCTCGTTTACATTGTCTGACAAAACTTCAAAACCATCTGAACCTGTTGCTAACGGTTCCATTGGAGATAATTCTCCAGGTGCGATACCATTCTTTTGGCTACTAATGTTTGTTTGAACGACAAAGACTTTCAGATTCTTTACATCACCGTTGTTATCTACATTAGCGACTGCAACCCAGCCTTTTCCTTCTCCAATACCTTTGTTGAGCTCTACAGGAGTTGAGGCATTATCCTTTTCATCCGGACGTGTCAGGATATGAGCCACAGCAGCTGAACGTACAGAACGGACATTAGCCTGGTTTACACGAAGGTTAGAATCTGCCACCATGTTAGAGAATACCGGGATCGCAATAGCAATCAAGATTGCCAGGATTGCGATAACGACCAACAGCTCCGCTAAGGTGAAACCTTTCTTGTTGTTCAGTTTCTTTTTCATTTGTTTGAACATAGTTAAAATTTCCTCCTTAAAATCGTGATTTTTGATTTGTCTGCGGGACTGCTTAGCCGACACAGACTATATTTTCACTTCCCTGCGGAGTGTGCAGGGAAGGAATCACCATAAATAATATATAATATGCCAAAGATTTTTCAATGCTTCACCGTTTCGATTCTAGCATTATATTCCAAATCCCTGATACATAGTAAACATAGGCATATAAATCGCAATAACGATAAATCCAACGAAGAGACCCAGGAATATGGTAATCAGCGGCTCCAGCATAGCAAGAGCCTGATTGGAGGCACGCATAGCTTCATCCTCATAAAACGTACCTACGGTATTCAGTGTATCTTCCAAAGAACCTGACTGCTCACCGACGCCAGCCATTTCGACCAGCATATCGGGCAAATCAGAGACATTTTCCAATGAGTTTTTAAGCGTACCGCCGGTCTCCAGTTCAGGAACACAGCGTTCCACATCTGCGGCAACACTGCGGGAATCCAGCACACGGCTGACTATCTCCACTGCATTGCTTACAGGCAGACCTGCTGCCAGCAGGGTAGCCATAGTATTCGCCACCTGAGCGGCATTGTTCATTTTTGCGATTTTACCCAGCATAGGCATTCGCAGACGAATGCGTGAATAGAGCAATTTACCTCGCTCTGTGCGTCCAAACAGGTAGATTGCAAAGCCTATTACGCCGCACAGTACAAGGAGCAGCGGCCAAAACCGTCTAAAGAAGTTGGAAATCGCAATCAAAATTCTAGTTGGCAGCGGAAGTTCCGCACCAAGACTGGTAAAAGACTCCAGCATATTAGGCACCAAAACCACCATAACGATTGCCACTGTAACTATAGACAGCAGGACAACGATAACAGGATAGGTCAGTGCTGAACGCACCTTCGCACGCATCTTATGCGAGCGGTCATAATAAGACCTAAGGCGCTCAAAAGAATGTTCCAGCGTACCTGATTCCTCACCGGCACGCACCGTCTCGATAAATACAGCAGGTACTTTAGAGCTGTGCTTTTCCAGACTTCTGGCAAAGCTATATCCTGCCGCCACGTCCTCTGCACAGTCTTTCAGAATACGTTTCATCAATCGGTCGGAAGTCTGTTCTGCGACCAACTCGACCACACGGTTCATTGGCAGACCGGCACGCAGCATTATGGCGAACTGGCTTGATACCAAAGAAAGGGTCTTATCTGAGATACTCAGAGGCTCATTAAAATTAATATGTACCTTCCGCTTTTCCGTGACAGGCGAAAGATGTTCAATTACGGGATAACTTTGCCGCAGTTCCTCAATGGCTGCATATTCGTCATACGCCTCCACCACACCGGTATAGGATTTCCCGTCCGATGCCTGGGCACGGTATTTATAGGTATTCAATCAAATTCATCTCCGTTTCAAAAGTGAGTGCTGCGCTTCACATACTCAGGGTCGCGGGCAGCCTTACACGCGGTCTCCGCCGTGATTGTACGACTTCGGCAGAGTTGTATCAGGCAGTTATCCATAGTAAGCGAACCTTCTGCCGCCGATGTTGCAAGTGCCGAGACGATTTGCGGGGTCTTGCCCTCACGAATCAGGTTGCGAATGGCAGGCGTTACAATCATTAACTCACAGGCAGCCACACGGCCTTTTTCCCTGCGAGGAAGAAGCTGTTGGCTTAAGACTGCCATCAGCGTAGTAGAAAGCTGCAGCCGAATCTGTCTCTGCCGTCCTTCGGGAAAGACGTCAACCATACGGTCGATTGCTTCGGGGGCTGAGTTGGTATGCAGTGTTGCAAAGACCAAATGACCTGTCTCTGCAGCAGTCAGAGCAGTTTCTATCGTATCCAGGTCTCTCATCTCACCTATCAGAATGACATCGGGGTCTTCACGAAGGGTAGCCCTCAAGCCATCAGCATAACAGCGTGTGTCCGTGCCGATCTCCCGCTGATTGATTATACAGCGGTCAGGCGTATAGACGTACTCGATCGGGTCTTCAAGCGTAATGATATGCGCATTCTCGGTATGATTTATCCTATCCAGCATTGCCGCCAGCGTGGTAGACTTACCAGAACCTGTCTCGCCTGTAACAAGCACAATGCCTCGATTTAAGCTCGGAAGAGTATGTACAGCGGGAGGTAATCCCAGATTGTCCAGATTAGGTATAGTTTCTGCAAGCAGACGTATAGCAGCCGATACTGTTTCCTGCTGACGGAACAAGTTGATACGGCAGCGGATATTGCCCGGAAAAGTTCGTGCCAAATCCAGTTCACCGATGGCAGCCATAGTCTCATATTCCTCGCCTGCCAACTGACGGGCGTATTCCTCACAGTCTTTTGCGGTGAGCGGCTCTGTTCCCGGTATATCGGTGAGCCTGCCGTCAACACGCATACGCGGAGGCAGACCACAGACGAGGTGTATATCGGAACCTTTGGCCATTTTGACCTCAGTAATCAATTTATCTATTGGTAAGTTCATATAAAAAACCTCCTTCAGTCTTTCTCATACTGTCGGGTACTGCGTTAGTCGACCGTAGTATTCAGCACACGCACAGCCTCAGAGACGGTCGTCACACCCGAAAGCACCAGTTCGGCAGCACCTTCGGTTAGCGAAGAATACTGTTTTCCTGAAATCAGTTCCATAATGCCTTCACGGTGGCGTCCTTCGCTGATAGCACGCTTGAGTTTGCGGTCCAGCATCAGTATCTCAAATACGCCGGTACGTCCGCGGTAGCCGGTATGATAACAGTTCGGGCATCCGCGTCCGCGGTAGAATTTCACGCCGGACTCCCGCTTTATGTTCAAGCTGGCAAGCTCAGCATCTGTTGGTTCATACGCTTCCCGGCAATCGGGACAGATACAACGCACAAGTCGCTGGCTGATGATTCCGTTCAGCGATTCGGAAATAATATAAGGAGGCACTCCGATGTCCACTAGACGGTCGATAGCAGAAATGGCGTCGCCGGTATGTACAGTACTCAATACCAAATGTCCGGTCATAGCAGAACGCATAGCGATCTCCGCTGTTTCGCCGTCACGAATCTCACCAACGGCAATAATATCGGAATCCTGACGGAGTATAGCACGCAGACCGTTTGCGAAAGTCATGCCAGTCTTTTCGTTGATCTGAACCTGGTTGACGCCGTCAATGTCATACTCAACTGGATCTTCCAGAGTAACCAGATTGACTTCCTCCTCGTTCAGTGTGCGAATCATCGTGTACATCGTACTTGATTTTCCAGAACCAGTAGGTCCCACGATGAGCACCATGCCGGAAGAATTTGCAAGCAACGCATTATAACGGTCAAGATTACTGCCCGAAAGACCAATGGCTTCAGCCGTCAAAAGCTGTGTACTTTTATCGAACAGACGCACAGCAACCATTTCGCCGTAAATAGTCGGAAGGGTAGAAAACCTCAGGTCTATGTTATTTCCTTTGACACGCACGCTGGCACGACCGTCCTGCGGGATACGCCGCTCAGTTACATTCATGCCGCCCATAACTTTCAGACGGGCAATGACGGTAGCCTGCAGCTCTTTTGGAACCGTGAGAACGGAACGGAGCATACCGTCGATTCGCATACGTACGACGAGCTCACCTGCATGCGGTTCCAGGTGAATGTCGCTAGCGTGTTCGGCAACACCGCGTTCTATTATAGAGTTGACCAACCGCACGGTAGGTGCAGTCTGGACATCTTCATCAATGTTTTCGCCGACAACTGCAATTTCCTGAGTGCCTGCCTCACCACGCATCTCCTCAATGGCACGAGTAGCACCCTCGCTGCCATAGAGAGTGGCAATAGCACGGCTTACGGCAGCGGCTGAAGCAATGCCTGCTCTTACACGCTTGCGGGTAGCAGAACGTACGTCCTCAATCGCCACATAATTCAAAGGATCAACCATAGCCAGCACAAGTTCATCCTTCACCAACCGTACAGGCACCACATTGTACCGCTTTGCTATCGTTCGGGGCAGAACATGAGCCATCTCCATGGGAATTTGGATCTTGCTAAGATCAATAAAATCAATACCAAGCTGTATCTCCAACGTTTCAATCAGTTGCTGCTCATTGATGACACCTTCCTCAATGAGCACAGTTCCCAGACGCTTATTAGTTCCCTTCTGGGCTTCCAAAGCCTGTTGGAGCTGCTTTTCGGTGATGATCCCTGCAGAAGTGAGTACATCGCCAAGCCGCATATAAGCCATAGTTTCTTCCTCCTTTATAGTACCAAGTTCGGCGTATAAGTTTTTTCTGTTTCGTATCTTTCCGGATTGCCTCGCTGAATATGAATTCCGCAGAGTTCACTATTCTTATGCTGCCGACCCAGCCAAAAAAGTTCGCAGAACTTACTGTTCTGCGCTTCGTTGTGACAAATTACGATACGTTTATTATATAACTTTTGTTTTTCAATGTCAATAAAAGACCTAAAAAATTTTCTAGCAACTGTTTGATAAATATATGGAAAACATAGCTTTTTTCTCTTAATTATGATGATAAATGGTAAAACATTTTTTAAACGGCAGGATGGACGCTTAAGGGCTATGATAAATCCGCACATACATTTTTATTTGTTTAATAATTCATATTCAATTTTTACTACTAACTATTTTTATACCCATATTACTGTTACTGATTTTTCAAATACAAATTTAACATCTATTTGAATGTTAGTCAAGTACATTCATACGAATTTATAATAAAATTTTAAATATATTAAAATTTAGGGGGATTTTTGTGTATTATTATCAAAGAATCAGAGATGTCAGAGAAGATAATGATTTACATCAACGTCAAGTTGCACATATTCTCGGGATAACACAACAACAATACCATCTTTATGAAAGCGGTAAGCGTGAAATACCTGTTCATTTGCTTATAAAACTGGCAAAATATTATAAAGTAACTACTGACTATCTTTTAGGATTGAAGGTTCATAAGTAATATACATTGTTTAAATATTGCATTTAATAATCTGGATAGTCCCAATAGCCCAACAGATGATGAAAAATAAGTCCTATAACGCATTAGAAACACCGTTACTTTAAAAAGCAGCGGTGTTTCTTTTTTTAATATTAGAATTTTTATTATAGTACTGACGCACTTTTACCGTGAGATATAACGAACGCCAGTGCAGGGAGTAAAATCCATGCACTGGCACACATTGATTTATTGCGGTGGCATCATTTTGAATTTCGAATACTTTTTGATGTAGCGAATAAACTCTAAAATATCCATATTACTTTTAATTTCCTTATCGATATATATGTATAGGAAATTTTTGATAGATAAATTAGGGTTCATTTCTTCTAACAACGTGTTATAACTATAAATATTTCCGTTTAGCAATATTAATATTGCACTACGATCTATAGATGATAGTTTAATGGATGTCTTTATTAATTTAGCTTCTATTCCTGGTTCGTTATAAGATCTAACATATTCCTTAAATTCTTCCGCCTCTTCCCCATCGCTTCCAGCAATTGATTTGAAATTTTCAACAGAAAAATCACCAATTTTCAAATTAAATTCTTCTTCTGGAAATAATTCTTTGAATTCAACAAAACTTTTCCATAGAGCTTTTTTCTGATTTCCTCTGTCAAATATTTCATTTACACATGGTATATCTCTATGCTTTTTCAATAGACACCATATATCGTCATCACAAAAATAATTTTGTTTAATATTTTCTGCAGAAAACAAACTCGAAATAAATTCATTGGGAGAATCAGTATTTTCTACTTGAGCGATTTCCTTTATAGAATGAGATATAAGATATGTTTCATATTGTACTTTATGATGTGAATAAATCCAAGTATACAGCAAATTTCTACAAGTAACAACATTTTGTATGACACTTAAAGCAGTTTTATTATATGCTAAGATTAGCTGTTCCTTGTTATTCTTATTTATAAAATAACATGGAGTTATTGAAGAAATCAACCGTTCCGTATCAACCTTAACATTATCATAACCAGATAATTGAGAATCCCTAGTTATATAATCCAATTTATCAACGTCAATTGCTGAGGAATTTAAAAGTTTTATAAAACAGTTTTCTAATGACTTATTAGAGTCACTATACAAAGTTCCTGTAATTGCCCGTACAATAAAGTTGTAATCTACAACAGTTTCTCTACTACAGCATAATTCTTGTAATTCAATTTTAAAACTTGTAATAGCAATGAATGCGCTAACAATTTCATGTGGACTAGGATTGGACTTAATGTAATCTTTTTTAAACTCATTATATTCTTCACTTTTAATACAAGATGATAACGCATCTTTCAATTGCCAATTTATTTTAATATCATGGTTTAATTTTTCTAATTTAAAATATCCTTCTAATGTATGGGAGAAAGGGGAATGACCAACATCATGCAAAAGCGCAGCAAGTTGAAAATTAATTCGAAGTTTATTAAAAAGTTCATCATTAAAAAAGAACTTATTGTTTGGTAATTCTTGAAATTTATCTGTTAAAGAATCTGATATTTGCTTTGCTAGATGATATGTTCCAATAGAATGTATAAAACGATCATGCCGTGCAGAGGGGTACAAACATCGCATACTCGTTTGCTCTATGCGACGTAATCTTTGGAATAATGGAGAATCAATTATTGTGTTAACTATATCTTTATCTATTTTAATATATCCATGAACAGTATCTCTAATTATTTTTACATCTTTCATAATTAAAACATCCTTAAATGTATTAAATTGCAATTAAGGCAGTCTGCATAGTCTCCATAATAGAGCTATCTAAAACATCAACAAATCTGCTTTTTATTCTTTCCATATTATTGAGATAAAAATTGCTTAAACGCAAAATATCATTTTCGAACTTAAAATATTCCGCATATGATTCTAATACAGACATAATGGCACTTCTAGAAATATCAAGTATTAAATCAGCAGTTTGATTATAAACATTCTGCTCGAATATATTCAAATCAGAAATTGAAACACCTTCTGGTCTAAAATATAAGATGATGCCTAAAATATATTCAGTAGATATTTGTTTACACATTTGATGAGCCCCCACTATACAGGAATTATAACAACAAATCCGAACCCATCCCCAATTGAGGCGGGGTATAAGTTCGGATTTGTCTTAAATGGCTCCCCAAGCTGGACTTGAACCAGCGACATCGTGATTAACAGTCACGCGCTCTACCGACTGAGCTATTGAGGAA
>CANQCK010000013.1 GCA_947589185.1 uncultured Clostridia bacterium
CGGAAAATCGTCAGCATTTTTATTCGCTTTTCAAGGACAAATCTGTATAGCACTGCAAAATTCAGTGCTGCAAGAATAGAAATCAGTACCGAGATCATCAGTATAGTGCGATAATAGAAAAGCTCGCTTACAGGTGTAATATCCATTTCGGGAACCTCTGCATTATCACCCATATTTTCTGCTACGGCATTTACAATCTCATCATACTGCGAACGTGAAATATCAGTTTTAAAATTAATTTCAACACTTTGGTTTCTTCCACGTAACGGTGTATCATTATAAAATGAAGTTATAGGTGCTATCATAAGTCCGTCTAATTCAGAAAGATTCTCATTTACTATTTTAAATTCCTCACCGTTTACATTAATAGTATCCGTATCTCCTATACAAACAGCATTCCAATCACCTATGTCTATTACCGCTATACCATGGTCCACTGCATCTTTAGTTCTTAAAACAGGGGTTATCGCAATAATTTTATCATATGAATTATATTGCTCATCTGTAAAAATTTCATTATGAAATTTTCCGTTATCATATGAAAAGCTAAATTCAAAACAATTCATTTCCATTGCAGATGTGGGAATAACTGCTGAACAATAAAAATAATCAATATTATTGAGCGTTTTATCAGAAAGACTTTTTACTGTGTCAATAACCATCTTTGTAGTAACAGAAGTTTTAGCTATACCGTTGCTTGAAGTATGTATAATACTTAACTGCCGCTGTGAGCTTTCACCCTCGTCTATCTTAACATTGTAATTCTGATAAATACCATAAGAGAAGCAGATCACAAACGCAGAAATAACTATGTTAAGTATTATAAGTATTGAAACCATTCTATAGGATTTTAAATTGTGGAAAATTATCTTAAATATGTTCATAATCTTCATTCACACCTCAAAATCAAAACTTCACAACAATTTGATTACATAAAAGAATACTATTATTCTTCCTCTTTAAGCATCTCTTTTGCCTGTGCCCTGCCTATGATTATAGCAGGCATTACCGCTGACGCTATTATCGCTATGACTATTATTGCTCCGCACGCCAACAACTCGTTTCTGCCTATGCTGACAATTGACGCACTTATAATACCGCCCACAGTCATAAGCTTGAATACCACATACGCCAGCACTACCGACAGCACACAACTGTAAAACACATTCCACATCTGTATGAAAATACACCTTTTTCGCGTCGCTCCCGATACTGTGTATATACCGTAGTTTTTAAGCTGTTTGTTTGAGCTTATCGCACTCATACTGAAAATGCTTACTATAATAAGTATAACTATTCCAACTATAAGTGGCATCATCATCATTTTCTGCTCGTTTATTGATTTAACGCTTGCCTCTCTTATGTATTCGGTTTTCAAATTTGAAAACACTTCTATATAGTCCTCAAATTGTTCACCAAGATCAACATAAAACTTTTCAAGTTCTTTCTCACTATATCCGTCCTTGAATTTAATAAATGACATTGCCGGATAGCCCAAATTCAAAACATTGTCTTTTGTAATAAAAAACAAATCATAGTTTTCATTACTGCTATTATAATGATCTCTCATATAATAGTTTTGATACAATGACTCTGCATCTGTAACTTCATCAGTGCTTCCATAGGCATTAAAAATCTTTGCACCGTCGCTTAACATTCCTACTATTCTAAATTTTAATTTTTGTGAATAACTAGGGTCCTCACGACCAAAAATAACCTCACATACATCTCCGACATCATATTCTTCACTATAACCAATTACCACATTTACACAGCCGTCCGATTCAGCCTCATATTTATCCAGCCATTCTCCCTTTTCTAGTAAAGGCTTATAATCATTTATAAACTTATCATCATAACTATTTACATATATATCTGTAAATAGTTCTTTGGCATAAGCATCATTATCGTTAATATTACCTGAGCAAGTATGAATGGAATAAATACTATCAACATAATCAAGAGCTTCAACCTCATTAGATATTCCATAATTTGTTATTTTTGTGCAAAGTCCGTTCCCCTCTAAATATTCCTTTATAGGATTATAGAATTTTGAAATATATGCTACTGAAGACATACTATAGACCATCAGGATAAGCACAGCGGTTATCTGTATAATAATAAATAAATTAAAAAATATATTTCTTTCAAATTCTTTAAAGCCATATTTTGGTGCTGTGATTTTCATATATCTTACCTCCTGACCTTTAGCATTTTAACAGGTGAACGTGAAATGCTTGATATTATCATAATATTTTGAATTATATATGTTACTGCAAGATATATCAGTATAAGCAAACCATATCCCTTTAAAGTATACGCAAGCGATATATATGGGAACATATCAACGATTCTCGGCAGTATAACAAAATGGAAGATACTTATGCAAACTGCCGAATTAACTATGCTGTAAAATAACATTTCCAATATCAACATTCTACGCAGTTTATTTTTAGTACAGCCGTTTATCCTGAATATAGACATCTGCTTACGTCTTATTTCAATAACAAACTTAAATAATGCCGCTATATTGATTGATGAAATTATCGCAATTATTATACTTATTGTCATTTTAGTTTTAAAAGATTTTAAAACTTCTTCGTCATATACTGGCATATCAGAATTCTCATCTGAATCTATACGGTCACCAAAATATTTCTTGAAAATATTTACAGCTTTGTTGTATTCCTTCTGATAAAGTATCTGTTTTATTTGAACATATGGCAGATTTGTTACCTTAGCATCAAGAGGCAGAACAGTATAAGGTATGAAGTAATCATAACTAGATGACATTTTAGTATAACCCACAACTTCAAAGGTACCCTCCGGCAAATCTATGTACTTCTTTCCGTCCTTATCATATGGTCGGTATTTAAAATCCTTTGGGCTTACCTCATCATCATAATCATAGTTAAGCTCATCCTCAATTTCCTTATAGCACTCAATAGGAGCAACACAAACTTTTGCAGCACTATCATAGTCCTCTCTGCTGATAAATCTGCCGCTGTGCCATTCACCCTGTCTCATTAATATATCTCCAAGTCTTTTCATTTGCCAGCCATTATCATAATCTAAAGTTATATAATATCCGCCGCAATTAAAAGTAATTTCACCAATCTTATCACCAATGGCTTCTCCGAGCTCATATATAAATGGAAGAACTTTTTCATTTGAAACAGGATTGTCTTCATCAATATCTGATGAAAAATCAAAGGTCTTCCACTCTAACTCATTGCTTGTAGGCTTATCTGAAGCAATATCCTTTACCTGCTGAGAATAATTTTGATAAATACCATATGAAAATATTATAAGCATAAGGCTTGTAATTTCACATATAACAAATACAGCAAAGATAACTTTGCTGTGTTTTACAAACTGAATAATGTTTCTAAATAAGTAACGCATATTAGTCAAATCCCTTCTCAATTAGCCTACAATTTCTACATTAATTATAATGTTTTTTGTAGATTTTTTCAATACTTTTTTACATTTTTGTGTATAATATATAAATTTATACGTAATCTATTGGTAAGTACATATATCATAATTGAGAAATATTATCTTCTCGCTTTCAACTCTGTAATCGACCGTCTTGAAATATACACGCTTATCATGATAAGCAGAATTACAATACTCGATACTGCATAGATACCGAAAATTACAAGATACAAAATCGGACTATATGCATAACCTATATATTCAAATGTCTTAGAAAGCAAAGGCAATGCAAACTTGTCAAAAGCGAACTGTGTAAGTGCAAATATCGGCAAGCCTATTATAACGCATTCTAAGAGATAAGTAAAAATCATTCTCAGCTTTGTACAGCCGCAGATACGGAAGATTGTCAGCATTTTAATACGCTTTTCAAGAACAAATCTGTATAGCACAGCAAAATTCAGTGCGGCAAGAATTGAAATAAGCACCGAGATCATCAGTATAGTGCGGTAATAAAACAGCTCGCTTGCAGGTGTAATATCAAGTTCCGGAACTTCCGCGTTATTTCCCATATTCATTGCGACAGCATTTTTTATTTCATCATACTGCGAACGTGAAATATCGGTTTTAAAACTTATTTCCATAGTATTAGTAAGAGGCGTATCATTATTGAATGCTGTTATCGGGGCATACAAAAGTCCACTACCATTAAAAGGTGTATCAATAATTTTGAAATCCTCTCCATTGACATCTATACTCTCAGCGTCTCCGATATGTTCAGCTTGAAGCTCTCCCACACCCTCAACATGTAATATATAAGTTGTGTAATCTTCTCTTAATGCTGAATTTATAGCTATAATTTTATCATATGAGTTATATTCTTCGTCAGTAAACAAGTTGTCATGAAACTTTCCGTTTTCATAAGAAAATCGGAACTCAAATAAGTTCATTTTTATTGCAGAGGTTGGAAGAATAACTCTGCATGTAAAATTATCAATATTACCAAGAGTTTCTTCAGAAAGACTTTTAACAGTATCAATAACCATTTTAGTTGTAATAGAGCTTTCAGTTTTACTTTTTGCTTTTGTCGGATTTATTACTAACTCACGGCTTGCGCTCTCTCCTTCATCCATTATGATATTATAATTCTGATAAATACCATAAGAAAAGCAGATTACGAACGCAGAAATTATTATGTTAAGTACTATAAGTATTGAAATCATCCTGTACGATTTAAAATCGTGAAATATAAGTTTAAATATATTCATAATCTGCATCCTCTCATGTTTTATAAATTTTTGGCAATTTAATCTTTGATGATGTTTCTTATTCTTCCTTATTAAGTATCTCTTTAGGTTGTGTTTTACCGATTATAATAAGCGGCATAACAGCCGATAAAATCAGATAGATAATTACTGCCACAAGCGTTACCATAATTTCAAAAACACCCAGCTTGATTACCGTAAGTGAGTTTTGCATAATGATAAATATAGCCGCAAGACTTAACACGCCTGAAATTACACACACTATCAGCGAATACAGGAAGGATATAAACGCACAGTCCCGCCATTTTGCACCGCATATGTAGAATATAGCATAGGTTTTAAGCTCTTTGTTGATAGAAATGCTTATTACTGAAACTGTTGTTATAAGCGTTAAAAGGAAAATACATAACGCTATAGGAAGAAGTATATAGAGCTGTTCGTATATATAAGCATAGCTATTTTCTCTTATTTCCTCAAGCGAAAATACATAAGAAGAATCGTTACCCGCAAGAAAATTATATACCTCTTTCATCTCTTTTTCATTCATACCGTTGCATAGTACAAATCCCATTCCTTCTACTGCAAAATCGCCGTAATAAAGCCGACTTTGTTCATATTCAGATTTGGGAACACATAGCCCCCACTGATCTTCAACTTCGGAATTATAGGTGTAATACATATCGAAAAAGTTCTCACGGTTATCAATATCTGTCTGAGAAAAAGAAGAAAAGCCAACAAAATATTGCTTATTTTCCATAACTCCGATAACCTCTGCTTTTTCTTCAATATCTTTTTCAGAATCATAGTCATAGCGATGCAGAGTAATTATATCCCCTGTTTTAAGTCCGAGCTTATTGTCCTGCGTTACAACAACGTGAATATATCCGTCGTCCGGCAGTTTATTAAGCCAGCTTCCGCTTTGCATTCGTGGTGTATACGCATTTATCCATTTGTCAGAAATAATATCTGTTTTTGGAACATATGTATTTTCATTTTCTATATTTATATCATCACTGTTAATATTAACAGGACAATCCTCACCATAAGTAAATTCGCATTTTGTACCTTTTAGTTTTTTGAGTAATTTTTTTTCACTTACAATATCGCTGTCATCAAAATTGCATAAATACCCTTGAGAATTGAACTCTTCTGCAAAAGGTTTATAATATACTATTCTCGATTCAACCATACTTACAAGTACACATAGTATAGTCATAACAGCAGCAAGCTGAATTACAATAAGCGTGTTCATAAATTTGTTTCTTTTAAGTTGTCTTATTGCTGACTTAAAAATCATTACTTTACACCAACCTTAATTGAGTAATCAAATAGCTAAATGATAATATTCTTAATCAGTTATCTAACTTTAAATTATATAGCATTCTATAATTTTATTTCATCAACTATAATTTGTCAAGTTAATCTATATAATATAAAATAAGAAAGGAATACATCAGAAATAGAGATTATTCTTCCTCTTTAAGCATCTCTTTTGCCTGTGCCCTGCCTATGATTATCGCAGGCATTACCGCTGACGCTATTATCGCTATGACTATTATTGCTCCGCAAGCCAAGAGCTCGTTTCTGCCTATGCTGACGATTGACGCACTTATAATACCGCCCACAGTCATAAGCTTGAATACCACATACGCCAGCACTACCGACAGCACACAGCTGTAAAACACATTCCACATCTGTATGAAAATACATCTTTTTCGCGTCGCTCCCGATACTGTGTATATACCGTAGTTTTTAAGCTGTTTGTTTGAGCTTATCGCACTCATACTGAAAATGCTTACTATAATAAGTATAACTATTCCAACTATTAGAGGCATCATCATTATCTTTTGCTCATTTATTGATTTAAGGCTTTTCTTTCCTATACGTTCTGTCTTTAAGTTCCACATAATAGATACATCATCTTCAAATTTATTACCTATATCAGCATAAATCTTATCAAGTTCATCCTTGCTGTAGCCGTCTTTGAATTTAACTATTAACATACCGGGACGGCATTCTGTTTTCTCACTCTTCTTTGTAAGGAATAACAATCCATTTGGGTGTTGCTTGGAATAATAGTTCTTGTATAGCGAAGTAGCATCTGAAATTTCAGATGATGCTCCAAATCTGTCCAATACTTTTGCTCCATCGCTTAACATACCAACTATTCTCAATTTAATTTCAATTGTTTCATCTTCGTTAGGTTTATTAACAACCGTACAAATATCTCCAATTTTATATTTCTCATTATATGAAACCACAGCGTTTATACATCCGTCAGTTTCGGTATCAAATTCATCAAGCCATTTCCCTTTTTCAAGCATAGGTGTAAAATCATTTATAAAATCATCATCATAGCTATATATAAACGGAACATTGGAATTAGTTGAATCAGGAATCACTTCTTTTGGTGTATAGCCTTTAACTTCATCCAGCGGAAGCTCATTAAACCAGAAAACACTGTCAATATAATCAAGCTTTTTTAACTCATCAGTAACATTATAATTTAATCCCCATGTACAAAATCCGTTTCCTTCTAAGTAATACTTCAAGGGATTATAAAACTTTGAAACATAAGCTATTGATGAAATGCTGTATACCATAAGAATCAATACAGCAGTTAGCTGTGCAATTATGTACAAATTAAAAAATATATTTCTTTTGAACTCTTTAAATCCATATTTAGGTGCTGTAAATTTCATATCTGTTACCTCCTGACTTTAAGCATCTGAAGCGGAGAATGTGAAACGCTATGAATAATCATAATATTCTGAATCAGATACGTTACTGCCAAATATATTATAATAAGCAAAGCATATCCCTTTTGCGTGTATGCAAGTGAAATATACGGGAAAATCTCTGCTAGCTTCGGCAAAATAAACAAATGGAAAACACTTATACAAATTGCCGCATTTGCTATACTGTAAAACATCATTTCAAATATCATCATTCTTCGCAATTTATTTTTAGTACATCCGTTTATTCTGAATATCGACATCTGTCTGCGTCTTAACTCAATTACAAACTTAAATAATGCCGCTATATTTATAGAAGATATTATCGCAATTATTATGCTGATTGTCATTTTAGTTTTAAATGTTTTAAGAACCTCTTCGTCATATACCGGCATATCCGACTCGTCCTCTGAGGTAAGATGGTCTCCGAAATATTTATTGTATAGAGCTACAACTTTGTTATATTCATTCTGATAAAGGACCTGTTTTACTTCAACATCAGGCAAACTTATTATTTTAGCGTCAAGAGGCAGAACAGTATAGGGAATATAATAAGCATCATTACCAACCATTTTAGTAAATCCAATAACTTCAAATGTTCCCTCAGGCAAATCTATGTACATTTTTCCGTCCTTATTATATGGTCGGTATTTATAATCCTTTGGGGATTTTTCATCATCATACTCATAGTCAAGCTCATCTTCTATTTCCTTATAGCATTCAATAGGAGCAACACATACCTTAGCAGCATTATCATAATCCTCTTTGTTAAAATATCTGCCGCTATACCAATTTCCGTTAATCTCAAGATTATGACCTATATCATACATTTGCCATCCGTTGTCATAAACTATAGACATATAATATCTACTGCTTTCAAAGCTTACATTACCTATTTTATTGCCAAGAGTATCAGCAAGCTCATTCATAAAAGCAAATACTATGTCATTGGTTATAGGATTATCTTCATCAATATCAGATGAATAATTAAATCTTAACCATTCCATTTGTTCTTCAATCGGCTCATTTGACGCTATCTCCTTTACCTGCTGAGAATAGTTCTGATAAATACCATATGATAAAATCATAAGCATAAGGCTTGTTATCTCACATATAACAAACACAGCAAAGATAACCTTGCTATGTTTTACAAACTGAGCGATATTCTTAAACAAGTACTTCATAATGCTATACCCTCCAAACGTAAAATTACTTATATAAATTATAACATTTTTCTGAAAAAATCTCAATTAAAATCCGATTTTTTGTTAAACAACTACAAAAAACAAAATATATATTTAGTTACTATTTATAATCAAATAAGTAAAATCATATGCGGGCAAAACTTTTTCTTTAACATCACCTTAAAGTGCCTGTCAGTCCGACACTTGCGTTTTCTTCATAAAGACAAAAAGTCCAACCGCTTATTTTCAAAACGATTGGATTTTGGGTATAAAAATTAAACGCACTATGTCAGTACGTGAAATGTATAAAACTGCAATGTTACTATTTTTTCTAAGTATTAGCCCGCCGTTGTATAAAAATACCACCTTTAGCGAATTTACCAAAGGCGGCAATGCGTGCAGGGGTCTACCCTGCTGGAAATAGTTAAAAAATATATAACTACTAACGCGAGCTTAAACAAAAAAATCCACGCACTATAATCAGTACGCGGATCGGATGTAACGTCATCATTGCTGTAAATACTTAGCAATAAAGATTTTTTTGATATGGACTTGAATTAGCACTAAACAAATAGGTTGATTTTCAAATGAGCGGCGTCAATGACTGCCACATCATGCCCTTTCTCTTTCGCACCACGGATAAATTCATCTGCGAGCATATTCGAAAAACCATGCTTGTTTGGGCTGTCCTCTAAAACAACTATTTTCACAGCTTTTCCACCCACTTTTTCAGTTCGTCCGCAGAGGGTGAACCGTTCAGAAGCCTGCCCTCAGTGATTACTGTGTCTGCCGAAACAGAACTCTTTAATCCTGCAACGGTTTTTCCAAATCCGCTGCCGCCCGAAGTCGCAAAAAGAACGATCTTCTTGCCCGAAAAATCATAGCTTTCAAGAAAACTATTTATGATAGTCGGGGCAACATACCACCATATCGGAAAACCAAGCAGTATAGTATCATGTCCTGAAATATCAGCTTTCGTGTCTGCAAGAATAGGACGGCTTGTTTTGTCGCTCATCTCAACAGAGCTGCGTGAACTTTTATCCATCCAGTTCAAATCTGCCTGTGTGTATGGTACAGCAGGCTTTATCTCGTATAGGTCTGCACCGATTACTTTTGCGAGATTCTCGGCAGCTTTTGCGGTTTTTCCGCTCGCAGAAAAATATGCAACTAAAATTTTACTCATATCATTCACTATTCCTTTCTGTTTTCTTCTAATTTATATTACATTTCCGGCTTTCTGCTTGCCGTTTTGTGCCATAACTCCTGCCAGTGCATGAGGTACATACAGTTCCTCTAAGTAGTTTATTTCATCTGGAGTCAGTTTCAAATCTACAGCCTTTACCACACCGTCAACATGGGAAAGCTTTGTAGCTCCAACGACAGGTGAAGTTACTTTTGTAAGCAGCCATGCAAGAGAAATCTCTGTCATAGATACACCGCGTTTTTCTGACAACTCCTCAACACGGCGAATGATCTTACCGTCGGCTTCGGCGGTAGAATCGTATTTGAATTTGGCATATGAATCCTCTTGAAAACGTTTTGAGGTTTCCCCCTGATGTCGGGATAATCTTCCGCTTGCCAGAGCACTATACGGCGTCATTGCTATCCCCTCAGACGCACAGAACGGAGCCATCTCCCGTTCTTCCTCACGGGCAATCAGGTTGTAATGTCCTTGAATTGAGATAAACTCAGTCAGTCCATTGGCTCTTGCATAATAGTTTGCTTTCGCAAGCTGCCAAGCAAAGCAGTTTGAAATGCCGAGATACCGTACTTTGCCGGATTTCACAGCATTGTGAAGACCATCCATAATCTCCTCCATAGGAGTGTGGTAGTCCCACATATGATAGATATAAAGGTCAACATAATCCAGACCGAGATTATGCAAACTCTGGTTCAGATAGTTCTCAATGTGCTGTTGCCCTGTGACTCCGCTGTCTATCTCGTCCTGCGTCCTAGGTATGAATTTTGTGGCAATTACATAATCATCACGCTTTGCAAAGTCCCTAAGTGCCCTGCCTACAAATTGCTCACTGGTACCGTTTTGGTAGACAATAGCGGTATCATAGAAATTTATCCCCAGATCAAGACCATGCTTGATGATTTCCCGTGTCTCTGCTTCACCGATCGTCCAGCTATGCTGACCTGTGGCAGCATTTCCAAATCCCATGCAACCCATACAAATACGGGATACATTCAAATCAGATTTTCCTAAATATGTGTACTTCATATTAGTCCTCCTGACAATCTTTTAATAAGCGTTTCGCACAATTATAAGTAATTTCGTAAATCGTCATAAACACATAATCTACTCCTGCTTTTTCCATAGCTGACCTCTGCTTATCATTTACGACAGTATATGGGTAAATCCCGAACATAAACGGAAAAAATGAATATATAAAGTCCTGTTTTTCAGAAGCCGACATACAAGGAAAATACTTTTCTAAACATCTCATAACCGTATGCAGTGATTCTCCATAAGCTACTTTGAATTCAGCCAACTGCTCCGGACGGCTGCTGCTCTCCATATCATAGTGGTTCATAGACATAATTTTCAAAAGCTGTTCTCGCTTTTCTAAAGATCTCGCCAGCTTGTCGGCAAATTCGTCTTTTGAAAGCGTAGCATTTTCCTCAATGATTTTGTTCAAATCAACGATCCACAATTCATATTCCCGCTGTAAAAGTGCAAGGAAGATTTCTTCTTTTGTCTGAAAATAGTTGTAGATTGAGGTTCGGGTAAAACTGGTGGCGTTGCCAATATCTTTTAGGGAGATTTCCTTAAAACTCTTTGACTTATACAGCTTCTCGCAAGCGTTTATAATTTCTTCTTTTCGGGCATTTGTCAGCTCCGGTGAACCTTTTGGCATAGTTTATTCCTCATTTTTCATATTCTTAAAAGAAAGACATTTGCCTATCACATCTCCTGTTTTCAAATAATGATAGGTTGGAAACTCGAACAGTATCGGCTTTAATGTGTTGTAGTTGATTTTTCCGTCAGCGTCCAGATGTTCCTCATCAACATAGGTATTTTCGATAGAACAGATAAAGCTTTCAAAGTTAGGCGTTTCATATATATCCTCAACACTGCACTCCAATGTCAAAGGTGCATCACTAATGATCGGCATTCCTGCATCACCTGTTTCGTAAGAGAACACATTTGACTTATCTATCTTGCTGCCGCTTACAGAGCCTACGTAATCTGCTCGGGGCAAAATTTTCTCGTCAATAATATTGATAGATAACTTCCTTGTTTCTTTGATTTTGCTGTTAATAAAATGTGATGCGGCAAGACTTACCAAGACTCGGTCATGACTGATAATTCCTAAATGACCTACCAAAGTCCATGTGGGCTTGTCACCGTTCATTGCACCGACTACTGTAATAGGCATAGGATAAAGTGCCAGCTTAGAGCCAATGTTTTTCTTCATAGTATCGTTACCTTCTTTATTTATTCTGACATCGTGTCAATATATAGTATAGCACCATTCTGACACAGTGTCAATAGTTTTTGAAAATTTTTATACTTATTCTTTCTACATTTTATAACTAATTTCTTTGTGTTTTATAAAATCAAAAAAGGCACATAGATTTTTATTTCTATGTGTCTGAATATTTGAAATGAAATTGACCTGTGTGTTGTATATAAATAAAACATTTAAAATAATAACAATCTTTTATAAAATAGGTGTAGTATTTTTTCTAACCAATAGTTTAGGTACTTTTTGATAGCTAATATTCTTTGATTGTAAATATAATAAATCTTTTTTTGTTTCTTCATATAAAATAATACTCTCTTCATGACTAATTGTCGAAATATAACAACGCTTATTGGGTTTATAAAAACAAATATCTTCAGGCATCATTTCATCTCTATTCCAACAAAACAAGCTTTTACATTTACTTAAGTAATCAATAAAATGTTTATTCAACTTAAATTTATATACTAAAGAATAGTATCCAAAATCTGAATTGCCATATTGCTTCGCAACTGATACACTTATAATTTCATCTTTAATTATGTCAATGATTCTATTGCACTTCTTTACATATTGTTTATATGAATCTTCAGATTTATTAATAAAATCTGTTATTTTATTAAAATTCAAAACTTTGTCACATGATTCGAAATTCGGTAAATGAAAAGACGCATACATAGAATTTTTCAAAATCAAATCAAATAGCATTTCATATTGATTACTTTTTTCGTTAATATTGATTGTAACCATTTAGATGTTCCCCCTATTTTCAATTATATCCTGACCTTCAGAGTTTGTCAAATATGCTCATTTTTTAACTTTTCCTTAAAAAGAAAATGACACATAGATTTTTTCTATGTGCCAAATTTTTTCAATATTTTAAGCAAAATATAAATTCACGTTACACAAAATGTGAAACGCGAACAGGCTCCGGCGGCTCGCCGGTGGTCGGAGTAACAAGACTTGAACTTGCGACCTCTTGACCCCCACTCACTTCTCAATAGTTTTAAATGGTATCTCCATCTCGTCTTTTGTAAGTCCTGCGTGAACTCCTATAAACTTGTTGTTTTTATAACAAATTGATGCGATTTATAGATTGATGCAGAGCTCCGTTTCATAAGTATTGATTTTCGATATTCGTTATGATATAATTCTTTCGTTGAAATTTATTAAAATACTTACTGCTCAAGCCACAAAGCAGCACTTTTAACGTGCTGCGGGCTATGCAGGCAAAAATCAGGGAGGAGTGCAAATGATTACTTTTATAATCGGTTTACTGCTACTTATAATCGGCGGTACGGCTTACGGCGCTGTTTGTCAGCGAATCTTCAAGCCGGACGATAGAAAAACTCCCGCCGTAAGGCTGAACGATGGCGTTGATTACGTTCCAATGAAGAAATGGAAAAACAGCCTGATACAGCTTTTGAATATCGCGGGGACAGGTCCTATTTTCGGACCGATACAGGGTATTCTTTTCGGACCTATCGCATTTATTACAATACCGATAGGCTGTGTTATCGGTGGGGCATTCCATGACTATATGTGTGGAATGATCTCGCTCAGGAACGACGGCTCCCAGATGCCGTCGCTTATACGAAAGTATATAGGCAAGCATATGTATCTTATATACAATATTTTCGTCTGCCTTTTAATGTTGCTTGTCGGTGCTGTTTTCATATATACACCCGGCGATTTATTCGTTACCCAGATATTAAATACAGACAATGGCATTTCAAGCCCGATTATATGGATAGTCTACGGTGCGATTTTTGCTTATTACATTGTCGCGACTCTCTTCCCCATTGACAAAATCATAGGCAGAGTCTACCCGATTTTCGGCGGTATTCTTATTTTGTCCGCAATAGGCGTATTTATAGGTCTGTTTATAAACGGCTATCCGCTTGACGAGCTGTGGAATGTCGGCGTTTCCGGCGTACACCCTAAGGGTCTTCATTTTATACCGATATTCTTTGTAACCGTCGCCTGCGGAATCGTTTCGGGCTTTCACTCCACGCAGTCAACCCTGATCTCGCGCACGATGTCGCATGAAAAAGAGGGGCGCATGACATTTTACAATATGATGATACTCGAGGGATTTATAGCCATGATTTGGGCGGCTGCGGCCATGGGAGTTATGAATCTCGGTCTTGCCGAAGCCGATACGCCGGCTACCAATATCGTTGGCATCGTCGCCACTAATTTATTGGGGCCCATCGGCGGAATAATCGCAATAGTCGGAATTATAATACTGCCTATCACATCTGGCGACACGGCACTGAGGTCGCTTCGTCTTATGACCTCAGATGCACTGCACATTGATCAGTCGAAAAAGCGCAACCGGCTACTCATATCGCTCGTAATATTTTTTGTAGTCGCCGCCCTGCTGGTATTTTCAAAAATGAACTCTGACGGCTTCAATATACTGTGGCGGTATTTTGCATGGGCAAATCAGACTATTGCCGTATTTGCGTTCGCCATGATTGCAATTTATATGATAAAGCACAAGCAGCCGTTTCTTTTGTCGCTTATCCCTGGAATGTTTTATATGTTCGTTATATCAAGCTTTATATTGAACGCCAAGATCGGATTCAATTTGCCGTGGATAGCAAGTTATATAATCGGGGGCGTTTTAACAGTCGCATATGGGGCAGCGGTTATAATATTCGGAAAGAAGCGTGCTAAAAAGCTGAAGGACTGAATATATAAATATGCACGATATATTTAATACTTAATCTATGCTGATATATCACAATTATATTATTTTCGATTTTCGGGATATGCGTTCGGGCGGCGACCTTCGGGTCGCTGCCCGAATGCGTTACAGCCATGCATTGGCTGGCACAAGCTGACCGACACCGAAGGGATGTATTCTGGCATTACCCTTTCCATCTGGAGGAACACTACTACTGGTTGATGACGAAAATCCAAGAAAATCTATAATTGTTTAAGGTAAAACAACTGTTTCCAGATGTGACATTTTAACTTCATCTAAAGAATTTCGTACTTTTTGAAAATTGTTTGTCATTTTCATTCTTAAATAGTGTTTGAAGCTGTGAAAGCAAATTACTTTCATCAGTGGGAAATTCAATTTCTATACTGTTGTTTAAATACTTAACTTTTACTTTAATCATTGCTTATCATCCTTTCAATTTTTGATTTTATAAATGTATGTTAAAGTCAAGACCACCAGTAAACTGGTGGCTTGCACAGCCCCTATAAGGGGCTATTACAGGCTTAACCCCTAAAAGGGGTATTGAAAGTTTAACAACGCATTACCATTTCAGGCAGCCGCTCACGTGCGGCTGTTTATTTTTTGCCTACTTATTCTTACTACCCGTAAACGGGTCTGTATATTCTTTTAGACTCATCTGGTCTTTTGTATAATCCTCTTACAATTGATTTCTTATGTATTCAGCTATCGCTTTTTTGTTCTGTCCTACTGTATCTACATAATATCCTCTACACCAGAAATTTCTTGAGCCATATTTGTATTTTAGATTTGCATGTCTGTCAAATATCATCAAACTACTTTTTCCCTTGAGATATCCCATAAATTGTGCTACACTTATGTATGGTGGTATACTCACTAGCATATGTATATGGTCTGGACATGCTTCTGCTTCTATAATTATTACATCTTTTTGTTTGCACAGTTTTCTCAATATTTCTCCTATATCCTTTTTTAATTGTCCATATATTTCTTTCCTCCTATACTTTGGCGCAAATACTATGTGATATTGACACCTATATTTTGAATGCGCTGTGCTTCTTATTTCTTTGTTTAAATCTTTATTCATTCGTTAATTCCTCCTCGTATTCTTTTGGTAATGCGGTTGCCAAACCTTTACTATTATACTTGGAGGTTTTTTCTTTTTCAAAATTTTCGGCTTGCTTTTAGCTCGCCGTCTTATTATCGCTAAAGCTTTTTTTCTTCCCCCAGTAGAACTGGGGGATTTCTTTTACGCCTAAAGGCTACATAAAAAAAGCCAACCGCTTATTTTCAAAACGATTGGCTTTATGTATAAAAAAAGACACATAGATTTTTTCTATGTGTCCAAATTTTAGCTATTGCTTTAATTAATACTGATTTGTCTCTGAGACCTTGCTTTCTGTTATGATACCGTTCTTTAGAATACCTGATACGATTACCACAGTTCCTGTTGCCGGTGTTGTATCTGTTGTTGAAAACTCCTGTGTCCAGGTGTTATCATAATACGGATGCTGTATGCTTGTAGGTGAGTAAACTCTGCCGTAAACGTATATATTATTTCCCTCGAATTTTTCAGGGTGCTGCTGTATATTTATAAGCTGTACCCGCTCAAGCGTTCCTCCCATTGAGGTAAGGTCTACATCACATTCAGGTCCGTTATATTCTGTTTTAACGGTAAGTTTAGCGTCATCTATCCAATAACCATCCAAAGACTTTTCATCAGCAGTAAATGTTCCGACAGCCTCAACTAATGAACCGTTAGCAGGAAGCTTTGGTGTTTCCTTAAAATGAAGTTCCCATTGCCAGTCGCAGCACTTTGTCTGATCGTTATATCCCCATACATAATAACGTGTCACATTGTTAAATTCGTCACGTATTGTGGTAAATGTACCTTTTTTGGTAACAGCCTTACCTTCATAGTCCGAACCCATTTCGTTCATAAATATATTTTGATACAAAACATATTCAGTCGTATCTATAATTGTAGGAAGCGTCTTTGCGGCAGCGGTACTTTTCTTCTGTTGTCCGCAGGCACACACACCAAAAGCAAGAACAATTGAAATAAAAATAGCTAAAGTTTTTTTCATATTCGTTTACCTCCAAAAATGCCTAAAATATAGAATATAACAAATCCTATAATATCAACTGCAACTATAGTAGAGCCGACAGGTGTTCCGTATAAAACAGAAATTAAAATACCTAATACTGCACATACAACAGAAAACACAGCAGAACAAATAGTTACCGCTTTAAAGCTTTTAAACAATCGCATTGACGACAATGCAGGAAATATAATGAGAGCAGAAATAAGCAAAGAACCAACTAAATTCATAGCAAGAACAATTATAACCGCAATAATTACGGCAATTAAAAAGTTATAAGCAGACGCTTTTATTCCTGTTGCTCTTGCAAAATTCTCATCAAATGTAACCGCAAAAATCTTGTTATAAAACAAAACAAATACAATAACAACAATAATTGATAAAACTGCACAAAATATAACCTCAGTAACGTCTAATGTAAGAATAGAAGTAGAACCGAAAAGTGTACTACAAACATCTCCTGAAAGGTTCGAAGATGTAGAAAACAGATTCATTAACAGATATCCGATAGCAAGCGAGCCAACAGAAATCATTGCCACAGACGCATCACCTTTGATTTTTCTGTTCTGACCTCCCATAAGAAGCAATATTGCACATACTACCGTTATCGGAAGCATAAAGAGCATATTGTTAGTAAAGTTAAGAACTGCCGCTATTGCCATTGCCCCAAACGCAACATGAGACAACCCGTCTCCGATAAAGGAAAACCTCTTAAGCACTAATGTCACTCCCAGAAGTGAAGAACAAAGAGCAATTAATACTCCGGCGATCAACGCATATCTCACAAATGGGAATTCAAAATACATAGAAAGTTTTTCAAATATTGCCGACATTATTCTTCACCTGCCTTTGTATTTAAAAAGAGTCTGCCCTTTACGCTGTTTATATACTCTTCCTTTGTTCCGAAGAAAATGTCATCGTCTATATGGAGAATATGACTTGCATATTTTACAGTTGCCTGTATATCGTGGGAGATCATTACAATAGTAATCCCCTGCTTATTTAGGTCATATATCAGTGAATACATTTCCGCTGTTACCTTTGGATCAAGTCCCGAAACAGGCTCGTCAAGCAACAGCATTTTCTCAGTTGCACAAAGAGCCCTTGCAAGAAGCACCCTCTGTTGCTGTCCTCCAGATAATTCACGGTAGCACCGTTTAGAAAGAGATGTTATATTCATTTTCTCCATATTTTCTTTTGCTCGTTTTTTGTTTTCCTTTGAGTAAAATGGTGATAGTCCGCTTTTGTTCAAACAGCCGGAAAGCACTATTTCCCAAACTGATGCAGGAAAATCTCTTTGAATTACCGTCTGCTGCGGAAGGTAACCTATTTCGTTTTGTTTTAAGCCTTCTCCCATTGAAATTTTTCCGCTCAAAGGCATTTTTAAACCCAAAATAGTTTTCATCAGCGTACTTTTACCCGAACCATTTTCACCGACTATACAAAGGTAGTCGCCGCTGTTTACAGAAAAACTTAAATCAGACAAAACCACTTTAGAATCGTATCCGAGAGATACGTTTTCACACATTAATAAAGACATTTTGCACCTCCGCTTTTCTATACCAAAGCATTTTTCAAAACAGTTAGGTTATCACCCATAATAGCAAGATAATCAGCACCATTTTTAACATCATCAGAGGTAATAGACTGCATTGAATCGAGTGTCAATATACTCTGATTTTTGGTTTTTGTATTTTGTATTATGGTCTCAGCAATACTGTTATCTGTTCCATCAATGGTTAAAACGCTGTTCAAACCGAGTTCGTCAACCTTTCCTGCCAGAAAGGATATTGTTTCAAAGCTTGCCTCTGTTTCGGCAGAGCATCCTGAAAATGCAGCATAATACTTCAAGCCGTAATCATCAGCCAAATATCTGAAAGGAAAACGATCTCCAAATAATATCGTTTTTTGCTTTGTGCTTTCAACCGCTGACTGATACTCAGCGTCCAGAGCTTTTAACTTTCCGATATAATTTTCTGAATTTGTTTTATAAGCCTCTGCATTATCAGCGTCAATCTCTGAAAGTTTATCCGCAATGTATCTGCAAAGAGTTTCAGCGTTTCTAAGCGAGAGCCAAACGTGTTCGTCATATTCAACTTCTTCCTCGTACTCGTTATCTTCACCACCGGCATCATCATGGTCGTGTTCCTCGTCTTCCATACCTTCAACCAATTCTTCATCCTTGACTGTATCTCCAAGAACATCAAGCAGATTAATGACCATCATATTCTTATTATTTTTTTCTTTAAGAGTGTTCTCTACCCATTTATCAGATTCGCCGCCAACATAGATAAACATATCACAGGAAGAAATCTTGATAATATCATCAGCAGAAGGCTGAAAATTATGGAGATCAACACCGCTGTTCAACAGCATTGTTAGTTCAGAATTTTTAATATTATCCCCAAGTATTTGACGTACCCAATCATACTCAGGAAAAATAGTTGTAACAATAGAAAGTTCAGAATTATCTTTCTTCTTGGATGAATCAAAACCGCACGATGTAAAACAAGCTAATGCAAATACTGCAGCTAAAATAGTACAAAAAATACGTTTCATAATTTATAAAAACCTCCGATATTTTTTAATTTAGGCATAAAAAGACAAGGGTACTGCTATATTCACTCAAAAAATGGGTATAGCAATCCCTTGTACTATAACTATCTTAATTATTTAGCCTTACTTTATTACCTATCAGTGTTTTTATATAATTCTCAGAAAATATACTAGACAGAGATAAAACAAGAAAGCCAATTACAGCTGTTAAAGCTAATGGAATTATCTTTCCTGTTCCCAGATTATCAAGGATATGTTCTGCTGCAGAAATAGAAGTACATACAGAACAATTCTCGCCTGTACAATCATGCTCGATATGACTAATTACATAAGCAGAGGAAACAAACGAAACTAATATGATTACAAAACAAGTCAAAAATGACAGTATTCTGATTTTTTTACTAGTCATCATTTTTCCTCCTTCACTAATATGCTTTATTATATCATTCATATCAAAGTGTGTCAATAACTTTTATATAAACATTAATATCCACAAGTTTTAAATAATTTGTAAAATGAAAAGACACATAGATTTTTTCTATGTGCTTGATTATTACTATTATTTATCTGAAATAGTAATTTATATGTTCCCTTAAATTTTAATCGGATTCGCTTATATATTTGACGTCTTGTCTGTTAATCAGTTGTTTGTAACAGTGGCATTCCTTTATATGATCGTTAATTATACCGCACGCCTGCAAGTGTGCATAAACTGTAACAGCACCGAGATACTTCATTCCCCTTTTTTTCAAATCACTGCTGATTTCTTTTGAAAGGGCATTAGAAGATGGAATATTTCCTAGTTCATGTCCTTTATATATCAATGTCTTTCCATTTGTCCATCCCCAAAGATAATCTGAAAAAGAGTCATATTCATTACGTATCTGTTGAACACAACGTGCATTGTTGATTATTGCCTCAATTTTTCTTCGGGATCGTATCATTCCAGGAATATTTAATATATTCTCAATATCACGCTCAGAATAGTCGGCAATTTTATCATAATCGAAATTATTAAAACAAGAGCGGAAAATTTCTCTTTTTTTAAGAACAATATCCCAACTAAGACCGCATTGCATAACCTCCATCATAAGATATTCAAACTGTTTTCTATCATCGTAAACAGGAACTCCCCATTCCTCATCGTGATATTTTATTTCTAATTCATTTATCATACACCATGAACATCTGTTTATACTTTGTTCTTCACTCGCCATTTTTTATGATTCTCCTTACTTTAGTAATTTAATTTTATTATATCATATAAATGTTAAAGTTTTATTTGTGTTTTCAAAATTATCTACACCTTTAATAAATTATTCCATTAATTATTTAGCTTTAGATACGAAAAAGACACATAGATTTTTACTTCTATGTGCCTGATTTTTTTAAATATTTGTTGGTGATAGTTCGAGTCCATACAATTCCGTAAATTCAGCAAAATGCATCTATAAAAAACTATTATTTTTATTGCTTTTTTAACGCAAGAAAGCCCCGAAAAATCGGGGCTTTTCGCTAAAAATCTTTTTTACTAACTTATCCTGGAAAGAGGTAGTAAAAAAGATTTTTTTGATATGGACTTGAACTAGCACCAATAAGTTACTATCTATTTAAATGGCATTAGGTTTATTAACTACAGACATTACAAATTTTCTCGCATCATCAAGTTTTTGCTCAGTCGCCAAATTAAAATGTTCTAGCACATAGTAAACCCAATCTTTCTTCTCCTTATTGATGGTCTTAACAAAGCATTCCATTTCGCCAACTGGAACAATAAACAATCCTACAGATTTACAAACTGCTTCTACTCTTTCATATGCTGCAGGCTCACTGTCCGTAAAACCAGCTTTCCCTGTTTTCTTTATTTGGTTCCATGCATCAACTCCAGTACTACTTTTTGCGTTCATGCTATCATAGATGATTTTCATATTCTCAGATAATGTGGTGTCCCAATTCAGACCAAATGATGAGATAATTGCCTTGAAAATTTGACTCGAATTGATTAAGTCAAAATCACAAATTGCAACTACTGGAACATTAACCGCTTTTAAAGCACTTACAACATCCTTAATCCGTGTCTTCCCTCCGCAGTGCGTAAATAATATATCAGGAGCAATTTCTCTTTTATGTTCATATACTGCATCCATTATTGCCTGATAAAATAAACAGTCATAATCACTTTCACAAACGACAACTTTTTCATGAAATAGTCCACTCAAAATATTTGAATAACGTAAGAGCGGATTGCCCCATAATTTTTTGATTTCATCGTTTTGAAGGACGCTCATCTTATTAATGTTGTCTACACGATTAATTCTTATAACTGTAACATTTTCGTTATCTGCATCAAGCAATCCTTGCAAAAAATCCTCACTATGAGTGGATATTAGCAATTGTCTGTTTGGATTATTTTTTGCAAGCATTTTCCCTAATATTCTTGCTTGTGGTGGATGCAAAAAAGCTTCTGGTTCGTCAATTAGCGTTATAGAATATTCAGATGTAAATGTATCAAGTAGAATGCTCGCAAAACTACGCATACCATCACCCTGCTCTTGGAGCTTTGGAAGTGCGGCAACTTGATTATAGTAATCATCTTGACTACTAATTGTAAAAGCATTCTTATCTGGAGCCTGTCCAGTAT
Organism: uncultured Clostridia bacterium; assembly: GCA_947589185.1. Classification (GTDB taxonomy): domain Bacteria; phylum Bacillota; class Clostridia; order Oscillospirales; family Ruminococcaceae; genus UMGS1601. The sequence continues at coordinate 22,102 of CANQCK010000013.1, forward strand.
GTAATGGAATAGTCCGCGTCCCATTTCGATTTACTATCAAATCCACACCAAAGGCTTGGTGAAAATAGTCTGACAACTTCTGCGCAAGTGACTCACTCTTGTTTAATCTATAGATAGGGTGTTTTTCGGGTTGATTACTTCTATCTAATGCATTTGATGAAGATAAGCGGATTTCTGTGCTGAGTCGCTTAATAAACAACTTATGCAGACCATTGTGTAATGAATGATCTTCCCAGCACTGCTGTAATGAATCCTTTGTAAAATTATATACTGACTCAGACTCATATGGTTGATACGTTCCATACTTATTTGTATAAAAACGCTCCTCAAGAAAAGTTTCATTAAATGTACCACAAAAATCCAACTCGGCTTTTTTTATAACAATGGAAGAAATATGATTAGATTCATTTAAGTTATATTCTACATCTTTAAGTACTTGGCTCTTGCCACTGTTATTAGCACCCGTGAATACAATGATGCTATTGTGTTTAATCGACAACTTAGTATCATCATTAAATGTAATGCTTTTTAGAAAGACCTGTGGTTTTTCAGTGAAAGTTTCTTCGATATCTTTAATATCTGTACTCATATATCCTCCTTATTTTAAACTTATGGTTGTAGCTATAATTAATCATTATTTTTTGATAAAGAAAACAAATTATATAATCTGCAAATTGTATAATATTTTTACCAAATCCATCCATAACTTCTTTTGCTTTTTAATGTGTCCGGATCTTTTTCTTTTTTAGATTTTGAATGTTCCCTCTTTCCCAAATATTCATCTGAAAATGCAATGATTGGATCATACCAATCTGCTTTCTTTTTTGCCCATTCAATCCATTCAGCTTTTTTAGGATCAATATTTCCTTCTTGTACAATTGCGGAAATATATTGTCTAATTTGACAAGCAATGTTGTAGTCTTCTGCTTCATTAATCAATTCTTTTGTTCTTTTTATTTCATTTTCTTTTTTCTCTTGCAGTTCCTTCTTACGTCTGGCCTCTTCCTCTAGTCTCCTCTGTTCTTCTTCTCGTTTTTCCCTATATATTCGCAATTCTTCAGCTTTTTCATATAAATTTATTAATATGTCTCCTAATCTATCCTCTAATTTTTCAGATTTGCTGTCACGAATATAATTCCTTTCCCCAAATACAATGCGTAACTTTCCATTATAAATATAATCGTATTTTTTAATTTGCGGTTTAGTAGCCCATTTGTTATTTTTTACCTTATCATTATATTCTACTAACTCTCTAGCCTCTTGTCTTGTAAGCTCATGTTTTACTTTATTTTGACCTTCTAATATACGAAACACCACTGTGTCATCTTTAATTTTAATAGACAGATCTGTATTTATTTTTCCGCCTAGTTCCTCGACAGCAGAAAAAATAGCGTCTAATATCTTCATTGCACGAGGTCTTATATCATTCGACATTTCATTAAAAAATGTTGGTTCATTATCTGGTTTATCGTATCGTGGATTATAATATAGCTTACTTTGAGCTTCTCTTTCTTTTTGTTTCCACTCAATTATAGCATTTTTATATTTTATTAATTGCTCATGTAACTTTCTCTTATTTCTAATTGTTAAACTGGTTGCAACATTTAATACTTGAAGTCTTTCATCCATACTTAAAAACGATAAAACACTACTATCATAGCTTTTGTACTCTGATAACTGATTTATATCATCAAAAGTTTTATCTGCAATATCTTTAGATACTGCTACTGAATTAATCTCTGATTCACTTTTTTCTTTCACTACTGATTTATCTGAATCTAATTTCTTTTCATTTTTTAATTTTACTCCAGAAAGTAATAACTCTACAGTTTCAATATCCGATGGTGGTAACTCAACAAACTCACTTGAAACATCCTTTCCCATATATCGCCTAGTCCAATATCCAGGAGGCGGAAATGGTATATTAGATTCTTTACATTTTGCAATCAATTTTGAATAATTTAAATTATATTTTCTTGCTACTCCAGCAGCAGATACTTGCCAAATCTCATCATACAATTGTTGACGAGATATTTTTATCGTTTTATTCAACATTACAGTAATTCCCCTTACCTTCGTACTTTTTCTCTCTTTCTTTATATTTTCCTAGCGAAAACGCATACTCAAACAATTCGAGTTCCTCTACTCCTCGTTTTCGCTTAATATAAAAAGCAAATCTTTTTTCATTGATTCAAATTGTTCAATTATCGTATTAAGATTTTTTTCTATATTCTGAACATGTATTTCTGATATACGTCCATATTTATATGCAATCATTCTTTCCGGCACAATTTGATACGACCAGCTTTCACTCCACCCACGATCACGTTCCTCATTATGCACTGCAAAGCCAATTGGTAACAAATTATTTCTCATTCCTATTCCTACAGCCATTGGAGAAATTCCAAGATACTCTCCTGCTATTTTTAAAGTGATTTTCGGCATGTTTCTAATTTCATCATCTGTATATTTTGACATCCTTAAAACCTCCTCAAAATTATATTCAAAACATCTGCATCATTTAAGTTTCTGAACTTTATTATTTTACCACATTATTCCTAAGTTTTCAACAACAAACAAAAATAATACTCTTTTTAATCCTTATTTATAGATATAAATAAGCACTTTAAAAACACAGATGTTTCCACTATTATGTTATAATAACTCTACTAAATTTAAAGGAGTTATTTATTATGACGAGAAAATTTACACTAGAAGAAAAACAAAAATTAGTAACTAAGTACTTTTCAGGAGAATCAGTTAGGTCTATTACGAAAATTTCAGGTGTTCCATCCAGTACCTTATATAGTTGGATTAAATTGTACCGACCTGATTTTGAATCAAAAGAAAAACTTTTAACTTACAAGGAAGTACAACAGCTCAGACGAACTGTAGAACGTCAGTCCGATATGATAGCAATTCTTAAATCTGTCAATTGTACAGTTTACTCACCATTACGTGACAAGCTATATGAACTTGAAAAACTGTACGGAAAGTACAGTGTTCATGTATTGTGCGATTCCTTAGAAGTATCCAGAGGTACATTCTATAACCATATTTGGAGAAACAAAAAAGAAAACACACTTTCGGCAAAACGTAGAGAAGAATTTAAACCTATTATTAAAGAAATTTTTGATTCACACAAGCAAATATATGGAGCAAAAAAATCGCAGCTGTTTTAAAAAACAAGGGATATAAAATCAGCGAACGTCTAGTCTCGGAATTAATGTTTGAGATGAATTTAGTCAGTATTCGCACTGACTCAAAAAAGATATAGTTAAATAAACCACCTAGAAAAAGGAACGTACTTCAACAACATTTTAATACATCTGCCCCAAATCAGGTTTGGGTAAGTGATGTAACTTTCTTTACATTTAATAAAATAAAATATTCAATTTGTGCGATTCTTGATTTATTTTCCAGAAAAATAATTAGTTATAAAATTGCTGTAAAAAACAGTACACAACTTATTAAATCAACATTTAAATCAGCATATGAATCACGAAAGCCACAAAACGGATTGATTTTCCACAGTGATCAAGGAGGAAATTTTGTATCTATTACTTTTAGAAAACATCTTGCTTCACTTGATGTTGTACAAAGTTTTTCAGATCCAGGTACCCCATATGATAATTCTGTAATGGAAGCATTTTTTAGCTCATTAAAACGTGAATCATTATATCGTACTGATTTCACATCAGAAAAAAATTTTAAACAAACAGTAGATAAATATATATCGTTTTACAATAATGAAAGACCCCACTCCATGTTAAAATATAAAACACCATGTCAGGCAGAAAAGGATTATGCCTTAAAACACGGTGTTTCCATTGAATAACAATTGGAATACTGGGGTTCAGATTACACAAATTTTATGATTTCACTTTAATTTTTCAGCTATTTTAAATTAAAAATTGTAATTCCTAAAAAAGATATATGCCGGAAGCAACGTAAACACGCATGTTTTCGGCATAAAAAATAGACATTTAGAACACAAGGGTTCAAAACGTCTACGTAAAACACATGGGGTGGGTGATGGGATTCGAACCCACGATCTTCAGGACCACAATCTGACGCGTTAACCAACTACGCTACACCCACCATATTTAATACAAAAATATTTCTGGCACGCCTTACTGGATTCGAACCAGTGACCTACTGCTTAGAAGGCAGTTGCTCTATCCAACTGAGCTAAAGGCGCATACAAAAAAATTGCACCTGATGGTGCATTGGAGCGGGTGATGGGAATCGAACCCACACGACCAGCTTGGAAGGCTGGGATTCTACCATTGAACTACACCCGCATACTAATTAGAATGTTACCCCTGTTCAATTGACGAAATATATTATAACATCAAAAAAAACGGTTGTCAACCCCTTTTTTGAAAAAAATAAGAAATAGCAAAATTACTATTTCTGAATTTGAAAATTAATATTTTTTGTTGTTTTATAATATACGGTATGATTTACAGTGAACCGCTTTTCTCCGTTACACTTTGCGTAGTCTTTCTCTTTTTAAGCGAAGCTAAACAAGCTGCTAAACCTATAACAGCAACCGAAATAAACCAGTATAGTCCGTAATGAGATATAAAGTAAATTTTCTGATACTGTCCGCTTAAATTGTGATATTGAAGAAACTCAACCCTGCATTTGCCAAAATAATCGGTCGCCATAAAAATTAAATCGCATACGGTTAATACCAGTGAAGTGCTTAGAAGTATTATGCCCGTCTTCTTTAGGTTGCGATTGTGCTTTATTTCTTTTTTGTGTAATGAAGTCTTTTGTGCTCTGACCTTTTTTTCAAAGAGATTTATTACCTTTTCTCTGAATATTATTCCTATAATTCCTATGTCTATCATTATTATGCTAAGTATAACAGCCAGACTGTAATTGCCGTCGCTTATCGACGCCCCGAACGCTACTGATAATACTACCAGCGGCAGTCTTGCTGGAAGAACATATAAAAAATATGTTTTTTTGTCCATAGATGTCAAAGGTGCTAAGAATGAAAGAGCGTCTTTAGGCATTCCGGGAATAAGATAGATAACAAAGAATATCAAAGCTACTTTGTCCGGCTCACGGAGAAATTTAAACCGCTTTAAATCCTTTTTATTTACAAAAGCCTCAACGATCGGGTAACCCACAAGCCTTACAAGTCCGTATACTATGCCCATTCCGACGTATAATCCGATAAATGATAAAACACTTCCCCAGAATGTTCCGAATAAAGCCCCTCCGATTATCTGAATGGGCGGTATCACAGGAAGTATTACCTGAAATGCCTGCAAGCCGATAAATATAAATGTTCCGACTGTCTTTTTCGATTCGATATAAAGCTCCAGTCTTTCTCTCCCCTCAGTCGTCTGAAGGCTGTTAACCCACGGCAGTATTGCAATTGTTACACCTATCATAAGAGCAATCATTGCTATAAGTGCAGTAAACTTTATTATCATTTTTTTATTTAGTCTTTTTCTCATTAGCAATATCCTTAAATCTTTCGTAAAATTTTCTTTCTGAACCATTTGACGTATAAATCTTTAAGTCTTGAAACTGCAACGTCATATATTATAAATACAATATTTGTAAGACCTAAAAATATAAAAGCTCCGTATTTTCCCCACTCTCCTGTTTCATCCGCCAAATCAGAACCGGCTACTACTCTTATAACAATCTGATAATATATAACTATCAGTGTATTGTAAACGGCAAGCTTTATTATCCATTCGAGAACCTTATTTGATATTTTTTCTATAAACATTTTAACCAAAGGATAATAGCCTAAAAGCAATATGTATAAAAGCCCGGCTTCCTTATCAGGAGTTATGAATAAGCACAGAACCGCTACAGATACATAAGTGAAAAATGCCCACTTTGCATTTATTTCAACATATACAATGATCAGCATTGCTCCCGTAAGAGCGGGTATCAGATAAACCAAAAACGGCATAAAACCCGTAAGAAACATAAGTGAAAGCGAAAGTGCAGAAATTATTCCGCCCAGTGAGACCTTATAGCTTACCTTTTTCACTTTCCTCATCTCCATTGGTTTTACATTAGTATAACATATATGTCAAATCACCGCAAGCAACCGGCGAGCCGGAACGGTAAACGTTGCATTCTCTCCCGCCTTTGAATAGTTTGTAAAATGTTAAAGTTTGTGCAACGGAGTACTTTACTTTGTGAAAAATATACTATATTCTACAAAAGAAATTATTGTTTCTTGCATCTGGCTTCTTGCATCTATAAGCTCAAGCATTTCTTTAGATAAATTCCCGTATAGGATTTTTCATTCTCAGCGATCTGCTCGGGCGTTCCGCAGGCAACGACCATTCCGCCGCCTTCTCCCCCCTCGGGACCAAGATCAACAATATGATCGGCTGTCTTGATAACATCAAGGTTGTGCTCAATTACCAAAACGGTATTGCCCGAATCTACCAGCTTCTGCAAAACTTCAATCAGCTTGTGAACATCGGCTGTGTGAAGTCCGGTTGTAGGCTCGTCAAGAATATATATGGTCTTTCCGGTTGAACGCTTGGAAAGCTCGGTTGCAAGCTTTACCCTCTGTGCCTCACCGCCAGAAAGAGTAGTTGCAGGCTGACCTATCTTTACATATCCCAGACCTACGTCGAAAAGCGTCTGGAGCTTTCGCTGTATCTTGGGTATATTCTTGAAAAATTCTACTCCCTCTTCAACAGTCATCTCTAATACGTCGTAAATGCTCTTACCTTTATATTTTATTTCCAGAGTTTCACGATTATATCTCCTGCCCTTGCACACCTCGCAGGGAACATACACATCAGGAAGAAAATGCATTTCGATTTTAAGTATTCCGTCACCCTCGCAGGCTTCGCATCTTCCACCCCTGACATTGAATGAGAATCTGCCTGCATTATAACCCTTCATCTTTGAATCGTTGGTGTTAGCAAATAATTCACGAATATCAGTAAAAACACCTGTGTAGGTAGCAGGGTTTGAACGAGGTGTTCTTCCTATAGGCGACTGGTCAATGTTTATGACCTTGTCGAGATTCTCAAGACCTTTTATCTCTCCAAATTTTCCCGCTCTTATCCTTGCTCTGTTAAGCTTTCCTGCAAGATCTTTGTAGATAACCTCGTTGACTAGAGAGCTTTTTCCGCTTCCTGATACACCTGTCACACAGGTAAACGTGCCCAATGGTATGCTTACGTCAATTTTTTTCAGATTATTCTGTTCAGCACCGATAATCTCAAGATTATGACCGTTGCCCTTACGTCTTTTTTCAGGAACAGCAATCTTTTTAACACCGCTCAAATACTGACCTGTTATCGACTTTTTGCACTTCTTTATCTTGTCAACAGTTCCGGTACAGACGATCTCACCGCCGTGTATTCCTGCACCCGGACCTATGTCAACGATATAATCAGCATTATACATAGTATCCTCGTCGTGTTCGACGACTATAAGTGTGTTGCCAAGATCTCGGAGTCTTTTCAGCGTTGCAATAAGCTTGTCATTATCCCTCTGATGCAAACCAATAGACGGCTCGTCAAGAATATAAAGCACTCCCACTAAAGACGAACCAATCTGAGTTGCAAGTCTTATTCTCTGGCTTTCTCCGCCTGACAACGTACCGCTGGAACGTGATAATGTCAGATATTCGAGACCTACACTCTGCAAAAATCCCAGTCGCTCGTTTATCTCTTTAATAATTCTGCCGCCTATAAGTTCCTCACGCTCGGTCAGCTTTAAATTTTTAAAAAATTCCAAAGCCTTTGTAACTGACATATGCGTAAGCTCGCTTATATTTATTCCGCCTATCGTCACGCTCAGACTTTCTTTTTTAAGCCTTTCACCATGGCATACAGGACATTCCTCGTCACTCATACACGCCTCTATGTCGTGCTTTGAGTAGTCGCTTGTGCTTTCATTATATCTACGCTCAAGGTTATTTATAATTCCCTCGAACTCACCGCTGTACTTCCCACTCCAGCCTGTTTTGGAAACCCTCTCATATTCAAGTACCTGTCCCATAGTTCCGTACAGGAATATATCTATTGCGTCCTTGTCAAGCTCCCTAACAGGCACATCAAGCGGAATACCGTACTTCTTCGAGATAGCACGGTATGTCGTCATAGCAAACGACGATTCGTCAAGAGAATTCCAGCCGCTAGCCTTAATTGCACCCTGCAAAATTGATAGATCCTTGTTCGGTATAATCAGCTCGGGGTCAATTTTCTGAAACACACCCAGTCCGGTGCAATGCTCGCAGGCACCGAACGGATTGTTAAATGAGAACATTCTAGGTGTAAGTTCTTCAATAGAGATATTATGCTCAGGACAGGAATAATTCTGCGAGAACATCATTTCCTCACCGTCGATAACATCAACGGTAACTATTCCGCCCGTAAGCTGTGAAACTGTTTCGATACTGTCCGTCAGCCTTGACTTTATAGACGGCTTTACAACAAGTCTGTCGACAACTATTTCAATAGTATGTTTTTTATTCTTTTCAATGCTTATTTTTTCAGAAAGATCATAAGTTATTCCGTCTATTCTGACCCTCACATAACCCGACTTCTTTGCACTTTCCAACTCTTTGACGTGTTCGCCCTTTCTGCCCCTTACAATAGGCGCAAGAAGCTGAATCTTAGTTCCCTCGTCAAGCTCAAGAATTTTATCAACTATCTGGTCTACAGTTTGCTGCCTGATTTCTTTTCCGCAAACAGGGCAATGAGGAATTCCTATTCTTGCATACAAAAGACGCAGATAGTCATATATCTCTGTTACGGTTCCGACTGTTGAACGTGGGTTTTTTGATGTGGTTTTCTGGTCAATGGATATAGCAGGCGAAAGTCCTGTGATTGAATCTACATCCGGTTTTTCCATCTGACCCAAAAACTGCCTTGCATATGACGAAAGAGATTCCATATACCGTCTCTGACCGTCGGCAAAAATGGTATCAAAAGCAAGCGACGACTTTCCTGAGCCGGAAAGCCCCGTCATAACAATAAGTTTATCTCTGGGCAGAGTAACGTCGATATTTTTAAGATTATGTTCTCTTGCGCCCTTAATTACAATTTGATTTTTTTGCATAGATATATTTCTTCCCTTTCTCCAACAATTCTATAACCTCATTAACAGAAATGCAGTTATCATAATCTCCTTTATAATTAACGTGGTCTCTATGATAAATGATTCCGTTTTCTTCATTTCTAACGATTCTTTCGGCAAGTCTATGTAATCCATTATCTCTGGCATAACGGACAAAAGCAACCAGTCTTACTCCGTGCTCGTCAGTATTATGCATATCCTTACCGCAGGAAAAATTATCGCACTCCCAACAGCCTTTTATGCCTTTAGATCTTGAGCATTTTCTTTGAAAGCACGAACACCCATGCTCTTCATCTCTGCTAAAATTACAGCCTTTGCAATGAGATCTTTCACCGCACAGCTCACAAACCAGTCCGCAAGGAGCAATACTTTTTTCAATTTTCAACACCTTGTCCGTTATTTTCATATACTCGTCATAAGTCATTATTTTTCTCCTAAAGTTCAATATCTTATAAAACATAAGTTCTTAAATATTATACCAAACAAACATTTGTTTGATAAGCAACGAACCGCCAGCAACATCACGCACCACTTCGTGCTTTATTTCTGTTAAATGTTATACACTTGTATCACACGTTTTAATTTTCATCAAAATTCCGCCCGCCGTTGAACAAACCTTAACATTTTACAAACTTTCCAAAAGCGTTAGAATCTACGCCGGCTCGGCGGTGCAACGTCAGCGTTGCTCTTGCTTCTTGCCTCTAAGCTTCTTGCCTCTAACAGGTAACGTCACCGTTGCCCCTTAAGCTCCGCAATCTTATCCCTCAGAAATGCTGCGTGTTCAAACTCAAGAAGCTTGGCAGACTCTTTCATCTGCCTTGTTAAATCTTCTATCAGCTTGTTCATCTCCTGCTTGGACATCTTATTTCTCTGCCGTGCGGAATATTCAACTTCCTCCTTAGTGGAGATCTCTATAACATCACGTACGTCCTTTACAATAGTCTTAGGAACAATACCGTGCTTTTTGTTATATTCCATCTGAATTGAGCGACGTCTCTCAGTCTCTGTTATTGCCATCTCCATAGAGCGTGTAACCTGATCTGCGTACATTATTACCATACCCTCGGCGTTTCTTGCGGCACGCCCTATCGTCTGAATAAGAGAGCTTTCCGACCTAAGAAAGCCTTCCTTGTCAGCGTCTAAAATCGCCACGAGCGAAACTTCGGGAATGTCCAGCCCCTCACGCAAAAGATTGATTCCCACAAGAACATCAAACTCGCCCAGACGCAAATCACGTATGATTTCCATTCTCTCTATAGCGTCAATGTCGTGGTGCATATACCGAACAGCTATCCCATAACCTTTGAGAAACTCGGTCAGATCTTCAGCCATTTTCTTTGTCAGTGTTGTGACTAAAATCCTCTGTTTTTTTTCGATCCGAATGTTTATCTCAAAAAGCAAGTCTTCTATCTGCCCCTGAACAGGCCGTACAGAGATTTCAGGGTCAAGAAGTCCCGTAGGTCTGATGACCTGCTCAACGATTTGAGCAGAGTGTTCCTTTTCAAATTCTCCAGGCGTTGCCGAAACAAATACCGCCTGATTAATATGGTCATAAAACTCATCAAACTGTAAAGGGCGGTTATCAAGTGCAGACGGAAGCCTGAAACCGTAATCTATAAGAGTAGTCTTTCTTGCTCTGTCGCCCGCATACATTCCCCTCACCTGCGGAAGACTGACGTGCGATTCGTCAACCATAAGCAGAAAATCATCGGGAAAATGGTCGAGCAAAGTGTATGGCGTTGAGCCCGCGGGACGTCTCGCCAAAACTCTGGAGTAGTTTTCTATACCACTGCAAAAACCGATTTCCTGTAGCATTTCAATGTCATAATTAGTTCTCTGAGCAATTCTCTGTGCCTCTATCAGCCTGTTGTTGTCAGTGAAGAATTTTACTCTTTCGTCAAGTTCCTCTCTAAGCTCCTCAATAGCCTGCGACATCTTATCCTTTGCGACTATATAATGCGACGCAGGGAAAATCGCAACGTGATTGAGCGTCGAGATAAGCTCTCCTGTTATAACATTGATTTCCGAAATTCTGTCTATCTCATCTCCGAAAAATTCTATTCTGTAAGCAGTATCAGTATGGCTCGACGGAAAGATTTCTACAACGTCTCCCCGAACCCTGAACTTGTTTCTCTCAAATGCAATATCGTTTCTCTCATACTGAATACCAACAAGCTCAGCCAAAAGCTTGTCACGGGATTTTTCCATACCCTTTCTTATTGAAACCACCATAGAGCGGTACTCCTCAGGGTCGCCGAGAGAATATATGCAGGAAACCGACGCTACAACTATAACGTCACGCCTTTCGGCAATTGCCGTTGTCGCTGAATGTCTCAGCTTATCTATCTCAGAATTAATCGACGCGTCCTTCTCTATATAAACATCGGTGCTGGGAACATAAGCCTCCGGCTGATAGTAGTCGTAGTACGAAACAAAATATTCAACGGCGTTATTGGGGAAGAACTCCTTAAACTCGCTGCAAAGCTGAGCTGCCAGAATTTTATTATGAGCCAGAACAAGCGTAGGCTTATTGACCTTCTCTATCACATTTGCCATAGTAAAAGTTTTTCCCGAACCGGTAACACCGAGCAAAGTCTGCTCCTTAAAGCCGTTTTTAATACCGTTTACCAGCTTTTCAATAGCCTCAGGCTGGTCTCCTGTCGGCTTGTATGACGAAACTAACTGAAATTTATCCATATATACTCCTATTTCTAATCAAACAGCGGAATAAGTCCTATTTCCTTAAAAGACAGCACACCGTCCCTGCCGACGATAATATGATCGAGAATTTCAATGTCTATCGCCTTTAAACTTGATCTTATCTGCCTTGTAAGCAGCTTATCAGCATCAGACGGATTACAGGAAGCGTCGGGATGGTTGTGGGCTATAATAATGTTTGTGCTGTTTGCTTTGAACGCCGCCTCCGCTATCTGTCTTGCATAAACTGACGCAGATTTATTTGTTCCCTTTGATACAGTAGTATTTGAAATTACGTTCAGACCGTTATCAAGACAGCAAACCTTAAACTCCTCCTTAGTAAGACCTATAAACGCTACTGAAAAATACTCCCTGACCTTTTCAATCGTATTCAGACATTTTGTCGTATCCATTCCTGTTTCATAGAACCTCAGCATCTGAGGTATCATCTTAATAAGCGTTGCCGAGTTCTCAGAAATCCCATCAACACTCATAAGTGCTTCAATCGACGCATCAAAAACAGCCGATACCGAGCCGAATGTGTCTATCAGTCTGTGAGCAATCAGATTTGTGTTCTTTCTGGGAATACTGTATGTCAAAAGCAGTTCAAACATCTCGTGAGGTTCAAAGCTGTCAAACCCCATTTTGAGAAATCTCTCCCTCAGCCTCTGTCTGTGACCTTCATGCGGTGCGTCCATAATTATGTCAACTTCCCTTCTCTGTCTAAAAGGTGAAATTCTTTAGTGAACCTATGTTCTTTTTGATATTATACTATATTATTTTTAGATTGTAAAGTGCATTTTATTAAAAAGTGTGCTATACTAGAGGCAAGAAGCAAGAAGCAAGAGACAAGAGGCAAGGGGCAAGAGGCAAGAGGCAAGAAGCAAGAGACAAGAGGCAAGAAGCAAGAAGCAAGATAATATTGATTATAACTTAGCTGTATAGATAAAGATAAAAAAGGAATGTCTAAATTATGAGAACATTTATTATAAACGAAAACGATTCAGGTCAAAGGCTTGACAAGTTTATTGCCAAGTCGGTCAAAAATCTTCCTAAAAGTTTGATGTACAAATACATTCGTCTCAAGCGTATCAAGATAAACGGAAAACGCTGTGAAATTTCTACCCGCCTGAACGTCGGAGACGAGATCCAGCTCTACATAAACGACGAATTTTTTGATTTCCCTAAAGACGACAGCTTTATGAGTGTTACACCAAATATCGACGTCATCTACGAGGACGAAAATATTATCCTGGTCGATAAGCCGTCGGGGCTTGTTGTTCACGAGGACGACGACAACAGCATTGATACTCTTATTAACCGTATAAAACGCTATCTTTACGACAAAAAAGAGTTCAATCCCCAAAACGAACTGTCATTTTCGCCTGCTCTGTGCAACAGGCTCGACAGAAACACTTCGGGGATCGTTATGTGTGCAAAAAATGCAGAAAGTCTCAGAATTTTAAATCAGAAGATCAAAGACCGTGAACTTCATAAGCACTATTTGTGCATATGTGTTGGAACTTTTGAGAAAAAAGAGGATACTTTGAAAAACTATCTGTTTAAAGATGAAAAAAGCAAGACCGTAAGTATTGAAAATACTAAAAAACCGAAAAATAAACAGATACTGACAAAATATAAAGTTTTGAAAGAAAAGAATAATCTCTCGCTTGTTGAAATAGATTTATTAACAGGACGAACTCATCAGATACGAGCACATATGGCTTATATAGGTCACCCTTTGCTCGGGGACGGAAAATACGGCATAAATCAGATAAATAAAAAGTACGGCGTTAAAACTCAAACGTTATGCTCTTACCGCTTGACGTTTAACTTTAACACCGACTCAGGTATACTTGAATACCTAAATAAAAAATCGTTCATAACAAAGACTCCTTGGTTTGTCGGAAAATTCTTTAATGATTAAAAATATGAATTTTTTCTTGATTTTTTGTCGAATTTTTGGTATAATAGTTGTTAATTTAGAGTTTAGAATGGAGGTCAGTGTATGAAAGGCGACTTACACTGTCACACAACATTATCAGACGGTTCGCTTGGCATTGAGGAGATCATTGTTCAGGCTAAGAGAACTAACATAGATGTTCTGTCAATAACCGATCACGACACGCTTTCTTCCTATAACAGAGCTTCTGTTCTAGGAGAAAGATATGGAGTTAAAATAATTTCCGGCGTTGAGCTTTCCGCTTGGGACGAGGAAAGAAACTGCAAGGTACATATTCTCTGTTATGCTCCGCAAAAGCCCGACAGACTAGAAGGTCTTTGTCTTAAATCATGTGAGATAAGAAAATCCTGTTCAAAGGATATGATTGAAAAGGTTAAAGAACTTTACCCTATCACAACCGAATCGGTTACTAAGTATGCTAAAAGCAGTAAGAGCATTTACAAACAACACATTATGAGAGCTTTGGTCAATTACGGATATGCTGTCGACCTCTACGGGGAATTGTCAGACAGATTGTTCACCAAAAACGGCGAAGGCTCTATTCTTGTTACGAGAAGATACCCAAGCGTTGATTTTGTTCTTGATTTAATTCACTCTGCAAGAGGAGTTGCTGTTCTTGCTCACCCCTGTATGTTCGACAATATCGAGCTTTGCAAACAATTAGCTGATAAAAATAAGCTGGACGGTATTGAGGTATATCACTATTCCGCTGACGAAAAGTCTCAGAAAATACTTGAAAATATTGCTAAAGATCATGACCTTATCGTTACGGGCGGCTCTGACTTCCACGGACTGTATAACGCTGTTCCCACTCATATTGGCAGCAGAACTACCGATGAGGAAAATATAAATAAATTATATGCACTGATTGCGGAAAATTCACAAAAATAAATATTTACTCATTATGTGCAAATTTCATCAAAGCATCGCATTTTTTCTGCATTTTAAATGCTTCTTCCATTAAAATCACAAGTACATTTAATATATTTTCATCATATAAAGCGGATTCAAAAAATGATGTAAGAACTGTTGATAAACCAACTAATGTATCAGATTCATATTTTATGTCCTCAATATCAGTTACTATTTCTTCCGTAATTGTTTTACCCATTGACGTCCCTTCCCTTTTGTTTAATATGTTTACTTTTATTATATAATCTCGTGATTATTTATTCAATAGGTAAAGTAAATAAATATTAGTGTGTAAATTTGTGTATATTGACTATTCTATACAAATATGATACACTTTGTATATATAATTCTGATTTTAGGTGAAAAATATGCCAGCTAGTAAAGCACAGCAAAAAGCAACACATAAGTATAATAAAAATCACTATGACAGGCTTGAAATGCAAGTACCAAAGGGTGAAAAAGAAAATATTGTAGCACATGCTAAGGCACACGACGGTACTTTGAATAAATTTCTAAACCGAGCAGTTAGTGAGGCTATTGAGAGGGATAACGAAAAATAACAAACACTAAAAGGTGTGATAAAATAATGCCTGCTAGTAAAGCTAAAATAAAGGCAAATGCAAAGTATAATAAAAATCACTATGACAGATTAGAAATGAAAGTATCAAAGGGTGAAAAAGAAAATATTGTAGCACATGCTAAGGCACACGACGGTACTTTGAATAAATTTCTAAACCGAGCAGTTAATGAGGCTATTGAGAGAGATAATAA
>CANQCK010000014.1 GCA_947589185.1 uncultured Clostridia bacterium
CGGGCTTGATTACTTTCCTCTTGATTGTCAGCTAGATGATAAGTTTGAATTGATTGAGGCAGAGTTTGGTCTGACAGGATTTGCGGTGGTCGTTAAGCTCCTGCAGAAAATATACGCAGGGCAAGGTTACTACTGTGAATGGACAAATGAGGTTGCATTGCTGTTCGGCAAAAAGATAGGTCTGGGTCGCAATGCCGTTTCTGAAATAGTGGAGGCTTCAATCAAAAGAGGTATGTTTGATAAGAGACTTTATGAAAAGTACAAGATTTTAACGTCTGAAAACATTCAGGAAGTGTACTTTGAGGCAGTCAGCCGCCGTAAAAAAGTTGAAGTCAAAAAAGAGTACCTCTTAATAAAGTGTACCCAAAATATCGATAATGCTGACATTTCAGGAGTAAATGTATACATAAACCCGATTAATGATGACATTAATAAACAAAGTAAAGTAAAGGAAAGTAAAGAAAAGTATAGTAAAGGAGAGTATGATACTTCTGTTACATCTCCCTCGCTCAAATCAAAAGACTCTGATTTTAATTCTTTAAAAAACTACGGCAAGTACAAAAGGGTTCAATTAACCGAAAACCAATATTCAGGTCTTGTTAAAGACTTCGGCAGGAATAAGACTGATTATTATATTAAAAAGGTCGATGAATACTGTCAGCAAAACGGAAAACACTATAACGATTACGATTTGACAATAAGAAAGTGGCTGGCTGAAGATAAAAACAAACAGCCTGAACACTCTTACGATCTTGACGAGTTTGATGAGTTTACAAAGAACTATGTTCCAAAAATCAAAAGCGAGCGAAAGTACGGAAACTATATATAATACCAAATTGCTCGAAAACCTTCCCTGTTTACTATTTGCAATATTATAAAATTTCTGATATAATTAAAAAGTTATGCAATAGCATATTAAAACTGTTTATATGATATATGAAATAAATTCGGAGGTAGTAAGGAATGTTAAGAGAGGATTTGAGAAATATTGCAATTATCGCTCACGTTGACCACGGAAAAACTACGCTGGTTGACGAAATGCTCAAGCAAAGCGGAACTTTCAGGGAAAATCAGGTAGTCAACGAAAGGGTTATGGACAACAATGATATAGAGCGAGAGCGTGGAATTACAATACTTGCAAAGAACACGTCGGTTGTTTATAAGAATGTTAAGATAAATATTATCGACACACCGGGCCACGCCGATTTCGGCGGAGAGGTTGAGCGTGTTCTTAAAATGGTAGACGGCGTTATTCTTCTTGTAGACGCAGCTGAGGGCACTATGCCTCAGACCAGATTTGTTTTGCAGAAGGCTCTTGAGTTAGGACACAAGGTCATTGTTGTTGTGAATAAGATAGACCGCCCCGATTCACGTCTGGGCGAGGTTGAAGACGAGGTTTTAGAACTTCTTATGGACCTTGACGCTACCGACGAACAGCTTGACAGCCCATTTTTATACTGCTCAGGCAGAGACGGAACTGCTTCATATACGGCAGATAAAGCAGGTACCGATCTGATACCGCTTTTTGATACTATTCTCAATTACATTCCGGCTCCCGAAGGAGACGAGAACGGAAGTCTGCAAATGCTGGTTTCTTCAATCGACTACAACGATTATGTCGGCAGAATTGCTGTCGGACGCGTTGAACGCGGCGAGATAAGAGTTAATCAGGACGTCTCTGTAGGAGATTATCACGAGACAAAAAAAGAATACAGAGGTAAAATCGTTTCTCTGTATCAGATAGAGGGGCTCAACCGTATTTCCTGCGAAAGTGCTAAAGCCGGCGACATCGTCTGCATAAGCGGTATCGAGAACATCTATATCGGCGATACTATTTGCGAGTTCGGCAATTTCGAGCCTATTCCCTTTGTAAAGATCTCAGAGCCTACCGTCGAGATGACCTTCTCGGTAAACAACAGCCCGTTCGCAGGCAGAGAGGGTAAGTATGTCACTTCCCGTCAGCTCAGAGACAGGCTCTTTAAAGAGCTTTTAAGAGATGTGTCTCTTCGGGTATCTGACGGCGAAACAACCGACAGCTTCAGAGTCGCCGGACGGGGTGAGATGCACCTTTCAATTCTTATTGAGAATATGAGAAGAGAGGGGTATGAGCTTTCTGTTTCAACGCCGAGAGTTCTGTTCAAAGAGATAGGCGGTAAGCTTAACGAGCCTATTGAACGTCTTGTTGTAGATGTTCCTGCAGACAGCGTGGGAGCTGTTATGGAAAAGCTGGGTTCAAGAAAGGGCGAGCTTCAGGAGATGACCCCTGTGGGAAGCAGAATGAAATTAGAGTTTTTGATCCCTGCCAGAGGACTGTTCGGTTACAAGAGCGAGTTTCTGACCGATACTAAAGGCGAGGGCATATTAAGTTCGGTTTTTGCCGAGTATCAGCCGTATAAGGGTGATATATCGAGAAGAAATACAGGTTCGCTTGTCGCCTTTGAGGCAGGTACTGCCGTAGGCTACGGTCTTTTCAACGCTCAGGAAAGAGGAGAGCTTTTCATAACTCCGGGAACTGAGGTCTATGAGGGTATGGTTGTTGGTGCGTCGCCTAAGTCTGACGATTTAGTAGTAAACGTCTGCAAGAAAAAGCACTTAACTAATACCCGTGCAAGCGGCAGCGACGACGCTCTCAGGCTTATTCCGCCGAGAATACTTTCTCTCGAGGACTGCCTTGAGTTCTTAGCTGACGACGAGCTTTTAGAGGTAACTCCTGAGAGCCTTAGAATAAGAAAAAGAACCCTTAACAACAGTTTAAGGGCAAAAGAAAGAGCAAAACAGGGCTGAGCCCTGCACGCTCTGCTGCCTATTAAAAGTTTAATTAATGTTTGACGTTTCAAAACGGCAGGCTAGTACTCTGCGGAAAAGGTAAGTTCTAGCCTCTTGCATCTAATCTCTAGCTTCTAATCGGTGCCGTTGCATCCATTCTGCCTTTGGGTAGTTTGATTAATGTTTAACTTTGAGAAACGGCGGACTAAAAGTTAGAGACAGGAAAATTATCTCTGCACTCTTGACAAATGAAAATAATATGTTATAATATAGATGTAAAAAGAGAGTACTGTACACGGCAAATTAATGCCTAGGCGGTCTCTCCCATGTTAGTGTTAAGAAACACCGTTACTTTGAGAGAGTAGGCGGTGTTTCTTGTTTTTAAGTAAAAAAGTTTTTTACTTTTTATGATTAAAAATGTAGAAACAAAGTGTGACAACACCAATAACGAAATTCGCAAATAAAAATAATTCGGAATAACTTATCATGGTCATCACCTCCCATCTAGTGGGAGAAACCGCTTGCCTTTTTATGTACAGTACTCTCGAAATTTATTATAATTAAAAATGAATACTTTGTCAAATAATATCAGCCCCAAGCGGCTCGCTGGTCTTGCCTCTAAATTTCTAGCATCTAAAAGCTGAGGCAAGAGGCTAGAACTTACCTTTTCCGCAGTGTACTAGTCCGCCGTTTTGAAACGTCAAACATTAAAATAAACTTTTAATAGGCGGCAAAGCCCCCGGCGGCTCGCCGGCGGTTGATTTTTTGGTGCGGTTGTGTTACAATAATTTTGTATATATCAATGAATGGATGAATTTATATGAAAAAAGAACAGATAAGAAATTTCTGCATAATCGCACATATAGATCACGGTAAGTCTACGCTTGCCGACAGGATTTTAGAGCTCACCTCCTCGGTCGAGCTGAGGGATATGGAGGAACAGCTTCTCGACAATATGGACATTGAGCGTGAGCGTGGCATAACCATAAAAGCAAGAGCAGTAAGACTTAACTACAAGTCAAAAGACGGAGAAAATTATGTTTTTAATCTGATAGATACACCCGGTCACGTTGATTTTAATTATGAGGTATCACGTTCTCTGGCGGCGTGTGAGGGAGCAATTCTGGTAGTTGACGCTTCTCAGGGAATAGAAGCTCAGACGCTCGCTAATACCTATTTAGCTATTGAACACGACCTCGAGGTTCTGCCTGTGGTGAATAAGATCGACCTGCCAAGTGCCGACCCCCAGAATGCCTGCGAGGAAATAGAAAATGTGATCGGGATCCCTGCTCTTGACGCTCCGAGGATCTCGGCTAAAATGGGAACGAATATTGAGGAAGTTCTGGAAAGAGTAATTACCGATATTCCTGCACCGAAGGGTGATGATAATGCTCCTTTAAAGGCTCTTATCTTCGACAGCTATTACGACCAGTATAAGGGCGTAATCATATTCGTCAGAGTTAAGGAGGGTACGCTGAAAGTCGGCGAGACTATAAAGATGTTTGCAACAGGTGCAGAGTTCCAGACAGTTGAAATAGGCTATATGGGTGCGACCAGCTTAGTGCCGTCGGGCGAACTTAGATCGGGCGAAGTCGGCTATATAGCGGCTTCGATAAAGGATATAGGCGATACCCGTGTGGGTGATACAGTAACGTCGGTTGAGCATTCCTGCTCAGAACCGCTGGAAGGCTATAAAAAGGTAAATCCAATGGTCTACTCGGGAATTTACCCAGCAGACGGTGCTAAATACCCTGACCTTCGCGACGCCCTCGAAAAGCTGAGACTTAACGACGCCTCTTTGTCTTTTGAGCCTGAAACGTCGATTGCTCTGGGCTTTGGCTTCAGATGCGGATTTTTGGGTCTTTTGCATATGGAGATAATCGCAGAACGTCTTGAGCGTGAGTATAACCTCGATTTGATAACGACTGCACCGTCGGTTATCTATAGGGTTACTATGACAAACGGTGACGTTCTTTATATTGACAACCCGACAAACTACCCCGATCCCGGACTTATTTCGGCTGCGGAAGAGCCTGTTGTAAGTGCCAGCGTTCTGACGCCAAGCGAGTTTGTAGGTAATATTATGGAGCTTTGTCAGGACAGACGGGGTACGTTCAAGGATATGAAGTATTTAGACGAAACAAGAGTAGAACTTCACTATGAGCTTCCGCTCAATGAGATAGTTTACGACTTCTTTGACGCTTTGAAATCACGAACAAGAGGTTACGCCTCTTTTGACTATGAGATGAAAGGCTATAGTGTGAGCAATCTTGTTAAGCTGGATATTCTCTTAAACGGCGAGGCTGTAGACGCTCTTTCGTTTATCGTTCATACCGATAAGGCTTATGCTAGAGGCAGACGTATCTGCGAAAAGCTGAAGGAAACTATTCCGCGTCAGTTGTTTGAAGTTCCTATTCAGGCGGCAATAGGCGGAAAAATTATCGCCAGAGAAACCGTTAAGGCTATGAGAAAGGACGTCTTGGCTAAATGCTACGGCGGCGATATTACAAGAAAGAAAAAACTGCTCGAAAAGCAAAAAGAGGGTAAAAAGAAAATGCGTCAGCTAGGCTCGGTAGAGGTTCCGCAGGAGGCGTTTATGAGCGTTTTGAAGCTGGATGAGTAACACAACATTATTGAAAGGATTTTCGCAGCTTAATGACTAATATTCAAAAAACAATTAAGTACTCGCTTATTTTCGGCTTTATCGGTGCGGTATTATTACCGCTTATCCACGAGAGCTATGCAAATATCGGCAGAACCTTCTCGCTTTTGCTGCTTGCGGTTCTTGTTCTGGCTATGACTGTCAGACTGTCGCAGTTCAGCTTAAAGGAGGCTCTTCTCGGAATTACGCTGACGCTTGCAGTTTCTTCTGTTTTGGGAGCGTGCATTTATCTTTTTGTTCATAACAGCATTGTAAGTTTCTTAGAGAGAAATTCAAAATACTTCCGCCTGACAGCAGCCGAGCACCTTAAATATTATGTTTTGACAGCGGTTATTTTGATGTTAAGCTATGCAGTTTGCTTGCTTATATTCGGGTTTAAGGGTCTTGTCAGAAAATTCAAGGATAATCAAACGGCTGCTAAAAGCTATATCGACAACGCTTTTGATGACGTCAGTTTGAAAGAGGATAAGCAATAATGTGCGGTATTTATATTCACATTCCGTTTTGCAAAAGAAAATGTATATATTGCGATTTCTATTCGGTTTGCGGAGACGGTAAGCTGTACAGCGGTTTTGTTTCAGCTATTGAAAAGTCAATCGAAAACCGTAAGGATAAGAAAATCAAGGTGGAAACCGTATATTTCGGCGGAGGTACGCCGACAGTTTTAAAAAGCAGTCAGTTAGTGTCAATTCTGAACACCGTTAAAAACTGCTTTGATGTGCCGCCGAACGCTGAGGTAACCGTTGAGGCGAACCCGTGTACGGTTACGGCAGAAAGTCTGAGCGAGCTTTTTAACGGCGGTTTTAACAGAATATCATTCGGCATTCAGTCGGCGATCGACGATGAATTGTCGGCACTGTCCCGGCTTCATAATTATAAGCAGTCGAGAGAGGCTGTGTTAAATGCCGAAAGAGCGGGATTTACAAACATATCAGCAGATATTATGATAGGCATTTTAAATCAAACTAGGCAGAGCTTGGCAGAGTCTATAGAAAAGATAACTTCGCTTCCTGTTTCACACATATCGGCTTATATGCTAAAGGTCGAGGAGAACACTCCGCTTGATAAGATGATAAAAACAGACAGCAATATTTTAAAAAGCATTGCTGATGAAGATGAAATGTCTGAAAGGTATCTGCTTATGTGCAGGCTTCTTGAGGAAAATGGATTTTTGCAGTATGAGATCTCTAATTTCGCAAAGCCGTCATTTGAAAGCAGACATAACCTCAGATATTGGAGATGCGAGGAGTATTTAGGCTTCGGACCTCACGCACATTCATACTTTGACGGCAAGAGATACTTTGAAAACTGCAATGTATCTCAGTTTATTAAGAGTGACGGCAAGTCTGAGATCGAATATACCGAAACTGACGTCGATAAGGCGGAGGAATATATTATGCTTTCTTTAAGGCTTACAGAGGGTCTTGATACTGACAGGCTCGCAGACTTGGATAATGAGGGCAGATACGGAAATATTACTTCAAATGCTATAGAGATAAACAGGCTTTCAGATGAAAGGCTTATAAACATTTCACGGGACGGAAAGCATTTGTCACTGACCAAAAGAGGCTTTTTGGTTTCAAACACTGTTATTTCAAAATTATTGGTAAATTAGTGTTCAACATTGGTTTGAAATTATAATTGGAGGGCGGTTATGAAAAAAATATGCAGGGCTTTTTTGTTACTGACGGTTTTATGTATTAGCTTATTCGGTTCGGGCTGCGAACAGCAAAGCAGTTCGGCAGATGTTTCAAAGGAGATTTACACACCAAAGGTCAGTTCTGAAAGTGATGAAGAAAAAGTCGTCGAGGCAAAGGTAGGAACGATAAGCGAGAAGTATTATCACGAGGCTGACTATGTAAACCCCTACATAGAGGCTATTACCTTTGAAACTGACGGCATTGTATCTTCAGTTGATATTGAGGACGGTCAAGAGGTAAAAAAGGGAGAGATTCTGGCACATCTCAACACCGACGAGATAGACAAGAGAATTGAGGAACAGAAGCTGAGATTAAATTCTGTAAAAAAGACTTTGTCAAAGCTTAAAAATAATAAAAAGGCAGATAAGTATGAAAAAGAATCTGCTGAATATGATGTTCAGATAGAGCAGAACGCTTATGACAGTCTTATGTCTGAGTATGAAAAGTACACTGTCAAGGCTCCCTGCAAGGGCGAGGTAAGCATACAGATTTCAGAAGAGGAAACGGAAATCAAAAAAGGTTCTCATATAACGGCAGGGCAGCTTCTTTGCAATATGCAGGCTGCCGACAGCGAGAAATTATGTATGATGGTGTATGACGACCAGAAGTTTTCAGATGTAGACTTTGGTATGAACTGTACTCTGACGCAGGGTGATGTTACCGAAACAGGAAAGATCACCGACATAGTTTTCCAGGCACGCGGCGGAGACTACGACGCTTATTACTATGTGATTACTCCTGACAGGAAAAATTCAAAGCTTGTCAGAGGCGGAGAGACAATAAATGCGTCTATCGACGTCTATACAAAGGAAGATGTTGTTACTGTTCCTGCGGACGCTGTTAAAACAGTAGACGGAAACGATTATGTTGACGTTCTTGTTGACGGTATGAAAATTCAGACTGATGTGGAGATAGGAATTCAGGGAGATACTGAAACCGAGATAATAAGCGGTCTTTCAGGCGGAGAGCAGATAATAATACCAAATATTACGGAAGAGTAGAAGTTCGCTGTTTTACAAATTAAAACATTAATCAAATTATGCAAAGACGGAGAGTGCAGGGGTTTACCCCTGCACTTGCTTCTTGCATCTAGGTGCTAGAGATTAGAGGCAAGACCGGCGAGCCGCCGGGCAACGGTGACGTTGCATCCAATCCGCCTTTGGGTAGTTTGCAAAATGTTATAGCTTGTACAACGGCGGGATGTACTCTGCTAAAACGGTGGGCAAGAGTTTAGTTTTATATTACTAACTACTAGCGTGCCGACAGATAATATTAATCTTTTTTGCTCAGAAAACGGAGGCTCTGCTGCCTATTAAAAGTTTAATTTAATGTTTGACGATTCAAAACGGCAGACTAGTACTCTGCGGAAAAGGTAAGTTTTTTCCTCTTGCTTCTAAGTACTAGTCCGCCGTTGCACAAACTGTAACATTTTGCAAACTACCCAAAGGCGGCAGAGCATCCAGCGTCACGCTGGTTGACAAAGACGGATATGTAAAGTATAATTAATAGCGGTGAGATTTCAGGGTTTTGACCCTATACTATATTTAATATATAAGTGGTGAAGAACAAAATGTATAAAATAATTAAGAAAAAGGAGCTTAATCCGACGGTTACTCTTATGGAAATAGACGCACCTTTAGTTGCAAAAAAGGCTGAACCGGGACAGTTTATCATACTTCGTGTTGACGATGAGGGCGAGCGTATTCCGCTTACTGTTGCAGATTTTGACAGGGAAGCAGGTACGGTGACGATTATTTTTCAGATCGTGGGAAGTACCACAGAAAAGCTTAATCACTTAAACGAAAGCGACGAGATAAAAGATTTTGTAGGTCCGCTGGGAGTTCCTACTCACACAGAGGGATTTAAAAAGGTAGCTGTTGTAGGAGGAGGAGTAGGCTGTGCGATTGCATACCCTGTTGCAAAGAAGCTGCATAATTCAGGCTGTGAGGTTCACTCGGTAGTGGGCTTTAGGAATAAAGATTTGTTCATTCTCGAGGACGAGTTTAAGGCTGTCAGCGACAAATATGTTGTGATGACGGACGACGGAAGCAAGGGTGAAAAGGGTCTTGTTACAGACGCCTTGAAAAAGCTTATCGAAAGCGGAGAGAAGTATGACGAGGTCATAGCTATAGGACCGCTTGTTATGATGAAGTTTGTTTGCAGACTGACTAAAGAGTATGACATAAAGACTATGGTTTCTATGAATCCTATTATGATAGACGGCACAGGTATGTGCGGAGGCTGTCGTTTGACTGTCGGCGGCGAGACAAAGTTCGCCTGCGTTGACGGCCCTGATTTTGACGGCCATCTTGTGGATTTCGACGAGGCAATTGAGCGTTCTAATATGTATAAGGATTTTGAAAGACAAAGATATGATGAAACCTGCAATCTGTTTAAGAATATGGAAAGGAGCGTGTAGTTCGTATGCCTAATATGTCACTTAAAAAGAATGAAATGCCGTCTCAGGCTCCTGACGTAAGAAATAAAAACTTCAAAGAGGTAACGCTCGGCTACACCAAAGATCAGGCAATAGACGAAGCAAACAGGTGCTTAAACTGTAAGAACAAGCCTTGTGTAGGCGGATGTCCTGTTGCTATAGATATACCCGAATTTATCGCCAAGATAAGAGAAGAGGACTTCGAGGGAGCATATCAGATAATATCTAAATCGAGTTCTCTGCCTGCTGTTTGCGGAAGGGTCTGCCCTCAGGAAACACAGTGCGAAAGCAAGTGCGTAAGGGGAATAAAGGGCGAGCCTGTAGCTATCGGAAGACTTGAGAGATTTGTTGCCGATTATCATATGAACAACTGCAAGGAAGAACCTAAAAAGCCCGAGCAAAACGGTCACAGGGTCGCTATAATAGGAGCAGGACCTTCGGGTCTTACCTGTGCGGGCGACCTGGCAAGACTGGGATATGAAGTCACAGTCTATGAGGCTCTTCACTTGGCAGGAGGGGTTTTGGTTTACGGCATACCTGAGTTCAGACTTCCTAAGGCTATCGTTCAAAAGGAAATTAAAAACCTTGAAGCTATGGGCGTTAAGATAATGACGAATACAGTCGTGGGCAAGACAATTTCTGTTGACGAGCTGTTCGGTATGGGTTATGAGGCTGTATTTATCGGCTCGGGAGCAGGACTTCCGAGATTTATGAGAATACCCGGTGAAAACCTTAAAGGGGTATATTCTGCAAACGAGTATCTGACAAGGGTAAACCTTATGAAGGCTTACAAAAAAGACAGCGATACCCCTATACATAATTCAAAAAGTGTAGCCGTTGTCGGCGGAGGTAACGTTGCAATGGACGCCGCAAGGAGTGCTAAAAGACTGGGTGCAGAGAATGTGTATATCGTTTACCGACGTTCTATGAACGAGCTTCCTGCACGAGCAGAAGAGGTTGAGCACGCCGAAGAAGAGGGTATTATTTTCAAAACGCTCAACAACCCTGTTGAAATTCTTGGCGACGAACACAAGTTTGTAAAGGGTATTAAGTGTATTGAAATGGAGCTCGGCGAGCCTGACGATAGCGGACGCCGCAGACCTATACCGAAAGAGGGCAGCGAGTTTATTCTCGATGTTGACTGCGTTGTTATGGCAATAGGAACTTCACCGAACCCTCTTATCAGAAACACGACAGAGGGTCTTGAAACCAACAAACACGGCTGTTTTGTAGTCGAGGAGGAGACGGGCAAGACATCTCGTGAGGGAATTTACGCCGGCGGAGACGCTGTTACGGGTGCTGCGACTGTTATTCTTGCTATGGGTGCAGGAAAGGACGCAGCCAAGTCGATAGACGAGTATATCAAGTCAAAATAGATAGTGATAAAATAAGAGCCGAACGGGGTTTCCGTTCGGCTTAGTTTGACAAAGTATTCATTTTAAATTATAATAAATACGAGAGTACTGTGCATAAAAAGGCAAGCGGTTTCTCCCATTAGATGGGAGGTGATGACCATGATAAGTTATTCCGAATTATTTTTATTTGCGAATTTCGTTATTGGTGTTGTCACACTTTGTTTCTACATTTTTAATCAAAAAAAGTAAAAAACTTTTTTACTTAAAAACAAGAAACACCGCCTACTCTCTCAAAGTAACGGTGTTTCTTAAATACCTAAACTGGGAGAGACCGCCTAGGCATTAATTTGCCGTGTGCAGTACTCTCTTTTTACATCTATATTATAACATATTATTTTCATTTGTCAAGACCGGCGTGACGCCGGATGCTCCGCTGCCTATTAAAAGTTTAATTTAATGTTTGACGTTTCAAAACGGCAGACTTATACTTTGTAAAATAGATAGAATCTTGCTTCTTGCCTCTAAATTTCTAGCATCTAAAAGCTGAGGCAAGAGGCAAGACCAGCGAACCGCTGGGGGCTCTTGTGCCTCCGTTTTTTAAGCAAAAAAGATTAAATAGTCTGTCGGCACGCTAGTTAGCAATATAAAATTAAACTTGCCTACCGTTTAAACAAAGTACTAGCCTGCCGTTATGCAAAGAAAACACATTATGCTAACTTTCCAAAGGCAGAATGGATGCAACGGCACCGATTAGAAGCTAGAAACTAGAGGCAAGAGGCTAGAACTTACCTTTTCTGCAGAGTACAGCCTGCCGTTGTACAAAGTAAACACATTATGCTAACTTTTCAAAGGCAGAGAGCCCCCGCCGGCTCGGCGGTCTTTGAAGACTATTTTTAAAAGCACAGGGGTGATAATAGTCGTGACAATGACCATAAGAACTACAGGACCGAAATACTGAGGCGGCATAAGTCCCATTTTTTCGCCCTTGCTTGCGACGATAAGTGCGACCTCGCCTCTTGAGATCATACCTATACCGATTTGTAAGCTTTCTTTTGTTGAAAACCTGAACAGCTTTGCTCCAAGACCGCAGCCGAGAATTTTAGTTATGATTGCAACCAGCGTCAGAACGATTGCAAATATCCAGATGGTCGAGGTCATACCCGAGAAGTTGACCTTTAAGCCTATGCTTGCAAAGAAAATTGGCGATAAAAGAAGATATGAAAGTGTGTCGAATTTTTTGATAACATATTCGGTTTTCGGTGTCTTTGCAATTGCAAGACCTGCAATGTACGCACCTGTAATGTCTGCAACGCCGAAGAAAAATTCCGCACAGAAAGATAAAAGCAAACAAAATGCAAATGCCGTTATTGAATATCTTCGCAGATCCTTTTCAGTTCTTGAAGTCCATTTTGAGTATAGCTTGCGGAACAGATAACACGCAATTACAGCAAATACAAAGAAAGCAATTATTTTCAAAAGCACTATCAGTATGCTTACAGACGAGTCTGCCAAGCTCATAACAATAGTCAAGCCGATAATTCCCAGAACATCATCTATAATTGCCGCTCCTAGAATAGCATTTCCTGCATGAGAGCTTAGCTTACCAAGCTCTTTTAAAGTCTCGACGGTAATGCTTACAGAGGTCGCCGTTAAGATAATGCCTATAAATACGTCGTGAAGTATTAAATCAGGATCGCTGTTTGCAAAGTACGCAACCCCGAAGCCACCTGCTAACGGCAGTAAAACTCCGATAAGTGCTATCACAAACGATGCGGCACCCGTCTTTTTCATCTCGTTTAAGTCTGTTTCGAGTCCTGCACAGAACATCAAAACTATAACTCCTATCTCCGCAAGAGATGATATTAGATCAGTGTCTCTGACTAAATTCAAAACCGCAGGACCAAGTATGAAACCAGCAATTAAAGCTCCTACTACCTGAGGCATACGGAACTTCATTGTGACAAGCCCTAAAAATTTTGTAGACAGTAAAATTATTGCAATAAACAGCAGATAACTGAAATCAGAGTTTATAAGACTGTTTATAAAAGAGTGCATATAACTACTTCCTTTCCTAGAAAATCAAACTTTATACATTATATATCCTAAAATATATAAATTCAAGAACATCATATAATTTTTAATTTTATAAGTAATAAATTTTAATATTATTTTTTTGCTGTATATGTTACTATAATATATAGTACATTTCACAAAACGGTGATTTTTATGAAAGTAACTGAAAATGAAAATAAAAGATTACCCTTTTTAAGAGAAAAAACATCAAAGCTGACTCTTTCGCCCGGCTGTTACCTGATGAAAAATGAAAAAGGGAAAATTATTTATATCGGCAAGGCTAAGTCTCTGAGAAAGCGTGTTACCAGCTATTTTAGAGCGTCGGCAGACCATCTGCCCAAGGTCGCAAAAATGGTGGCTCAGGTTTATGACTACGACTTTATCGTCACAGACAGCGAGTTTGAAGCGTTAGTGCTCGAGTGTTCGCTTATTAAACAGAATATGCCGAGATATAATATTTTGTTAAAGGACGATAAAGGCTACAGCTATATTAAAGTCACAAACGAAGATTATCCGAGAATTTCAGCGGCTTTACAAAAGGACAGCGACAACGCATTCTATATAGGACCTTATACCAGCAGTTATGCCGTTAAACAGGCTGTTGAGGAGGCAAACAGAGTCTTTAAGCTTCCCACCTGCCATAAGGTTTTCCCGAGGGATTTCAAAAAGGGCAGACCTTGTCTTAATCATCATATAAATAAGTGTATGGGTCTTTGCAGAGGAAGAATTTCCAAAGAGGATTACAGAGAAATTATCAGTCAGGCTGTGGATTATATGAAAAACGGCTCTGATAAGTCGGTTGAGAGGCTGACTTCGCTTATGGAAAAAGCGGCTGAGGAACTGGATTTCGAGCAGGCGGCAAGCTTAAGAGACAGAATTCGTGCGATTGAGAAAATATCGGATAACCAAAAGATAATCGACGAGAATATGCAAAACGCCGATATAATTGCACTTGCAGAGAATGTGGAAATCGCCTGTGCAAGCGTTCTGATGTATCGCGGCGGACGTCTGTTTGATAAGGTCAGCTTTATGCTCGGCGAGATAGAGGATACTAAAAAAATGCGTGGGGATTTCCTGTATCAGTTCTATTCAGATAAGGCAGATATACCTAAAAACATATTCTTAGACGGCGAGATTGAGGACATAGAGCTTGCTGAGAAGTTTCTTCGGGAGAAGTCGGGCAGAGCGGTTCATATAAAAATTCCTCAGAGAGGAGATATGCTGAGACTTGTCGAAATGGCTCGTGCCAATGCAGGAGAGCAGATCTCAATAAAGGTCGGCAGAACAGGTAAAGAAATTATTGCCTTAGATGAACTTTCAAAGCTTTTAGGTCTGCCTAACCCGCCTAAGTATATCGAATGCTACGACATTTCAAACCTTGCGTCCGCCAATATGGTAGCAGGAATGGTAGTTTTTAAAAACGCAAGACCTTTTAAGAAAAACTATAAGAAATTCACCATAAAAACCGTTTTCGAGCAGAACGACTACGCCTGTATGCAGGAGGTCATCGAGCGCCGTATAAAGCGTTACCTCGACAATGATGAAACAGACGAGGGCTTTAAAACGCTCCCCGACCTTATTTTCCTGGACGGCGGAAAGGGTCACGTTAACGCTGTAAGTGCCGTTTTGGAAAAATATCATCTGGACATTCCCCTGTACGGCTTGGTAAAGGATTCAAGGCACCGAACACGGGCGATCGCCACCGGCGGAGGAGAAATAAGCGTTTCTAAGATGAAGTCGGCATTTAACCTTATTACCCGTATTCAGGATGAAGTCCACCGCTATGCGGTAACATTTCAGACTGCCAAGCACAAAAAGAACACTTATCAGCTTGAGCTTACCAAAGTCAGGGGAATAGGCGACGCAAAGGCAAAAAAGCTGATTATGCACTTTAAAACCAAAGAAGCGTTGAAGTCGGCAACGACAGACGAACTAAGATCGGTTATAGGCGGCAGCGACGAAATGCTTTCAGAACTTAAAAAGATAATCGACAATATGAATACCTGATAAAAATAAAAACCGATGGATTGTCTCAAACGAAGTTTAAACGCCATCGGTTATTTTTATTGAATTTTTGTATATTCTATTCCTCTGCCTGATCTGCTTCAGCCTCTGGAGCAACGCTTTCAGCTATTTCTTCGGGAGCCTCTTCAGATAAATCCTCAGCTTCATCAGATTCTGCGGAATTTTCAGCCGCTTCGTCTATAGCCTTTTCTGCCGATTCTTCATCAGGGTAGCAACAATCGTCGCAGAAGCACTCATCAAAGTCCTCTTCGTAATCATACTCTTCCATTTCTTTTTTCTTCTTATAGGCAAACAATGCTCCAATTGCACCTGCAATTGCTGAAATGCCAAGAATAGCTTTTAATTTACTCATATTATCACCATACCTCTGCTTTGCAAAGGCTTCCTTTCCAGCGTGAATGTTTCACGCTAATTTCTGTTGACTGATAATTACAACAAGATTATAACACTTTATTCTTTCATTTTCAAGACCTTTTTTTATTCCTGTAATAAATTTATTGCCGTTTCGGCGTTTTTATACAATAACTTATTTGTGTTAGCTAAAAGAATTTACATATTTCCGCTGAGAGCCATTATTATGCTTACAGCACTTATCGGGGCGGTTTCGCACCTTAATATGCGTTTTCCCATACTGATAGTTTTTATACCCGCTTTTTCGCAGACCTCTATTTCGCTTTCTTCAAAGCCTCCCTCGCTGCCTATTAAAAGACCGACGCTTTTATCCTTGAATTCTGACGGAGCTACAACGCTTGAAAATGGAACTCCGCCCTTTTCATAGCAGACAAATGAGAAATCCTGTTCTGAAAGCTGAGAAACTGCGGTTTTAAAGTCTATTATATCCGAAATCTCAGGAATTATTCCTCTGCCGGATTGTTTAGCCGCTTCAAGCGAAATTTTATTAAGACGCTCTTTTTTCTTTACAAAGCTCTTTTTATCAGGTCGGGAAATACAGCGTGAGGTTATAACAGGTACTATTTTTGCAGCTCCCAGCTCGACTGATTTTTGTATAATAAGTTCCAGCTTATCGCCTTTCGGCATTGCCTGATATAATGTGAGATCTATATTGGATTCTGAACATATTTCAGACTGCGTAAGAATTTCACAAAGCACGCTGCTGTCGCTTATGCTGAGGATTTTTGTCTTATAATCTATTCTGTCGCAGCAGAGAATTAGTTCGTCGCCTATTTTCATTCTCAGCGACCGTCCTATATGTAAAGCGTCGCTGCCGTCTATTCGTATGTGATTTCCTTCTATGCTGTTTCTTTGAACAAAAAATCTGGGCATATTGATTTCCTTTCAATAATTTTTGTTACTTTCTTAAATTATATCATATACAAAAAATTTTTGCAAAAATGATTAATGTGTGATATACTATCTATAAGTATTGTATAATACGTTATTTGGTAAATATAATTTCAAATATTAGGAGGGTTTTTATGTTATCTGATATTGAGATCGCTTCAAAAGCCAAGATGATGAAAATAACCGAGATAGCCGCAAAGCTGGGAGTGTCTGAAGAGGATATCGAGCCTTACGGACATTATAAGGCTAAGCTTTCTGAGTCACTTTTTAAAAAGCTGGAGAACAAAAACGACGGCAAGCTTATATTAGTTACAGCTATCAATCCTACTCCTGCCGGCGAGGGAAAAACAACAATTTCAGTTGGTCTTGCTCAGGCAATGGCAAAGATAAATAAAAAAGCCGTTCTGGCATTGAGAGAGCCCTCCTTAGGTCCTGTATTCGGAATAAAGGGCGGTGCGGCAGGCGGAGGATATGCTCAGGTAGTGCCGATGGAAGACATAAATTTGCATTTTACCGGAGATATGCACGCAATAACTTCTGCAAATAATCTGCTTTGTGCTCTTATTGACAATCATATGCAGCAGGGCAACGAGCTTAGAATCGATCAGAGAAGAATTCTTATAAAGCGATGTCTTGATATGAACGACAGAGCGTTAAGATATATAAATGTCGGTCTTGGCGGAAAGGTCAACGGCATTCCCCGTGAGGACGGATTTCAGATAACCGTTGCGACCGAGATAATGGCTGTGCTGTGTTTGGCGTCAAATTTAGACGACTTAAAGAAACGGCTTGAGCGTATTTTGGTGGCTTATGATTTAGACGGTAACCCTGTTTATGCAAAGCAGTTAAAGGGCTGCGGTGCAATGACCGCACTCTTGAAGGACGCTTTAAAGCCGAACCTCGTTCAGACTCTTGAGAACAATCCTGCTATTATGCACGGAGGTCCTTTTGCAAATATTGCACACGGCTGTAACTCTGTAAGAGCTACTAAGCTGGCACTTAAACTGGGCGATTACTGTATTACTGAGGCAGGCTTCGGTGCAGACTTAGGTGCTGAAAAGTTCCTTGACATCAAGTGCAGGTTTGCGAATTTAAGTCCCGACTGCGTTGTTCTGGTTGCGACTATCCGTGCACTTAAGTACAACGGCGGAGTTTCCAGAGATAAGCTCACTGAGGAGAATGTTGACGCTCTTAAAAAGGGAATAGTAAACTTAAAAACTCATATTGAAAACATACATAAATTCGGGGTACCCGTTGTGGTTGCGATAAACAGATTCCATACTGATACAGAGGCGGAAATCGAGTATATCAAAGACTTCTGCAAGGAAATGGGAGTTGAAGTATCTCTAGCTGAGATTTTTGCAAAGGGCGGAAACGGCGGAACTGATTTAGCTCAGAAGGTCTGCGATACTATAGACAAATGCGAATGTAACTTCCGCACCCTTTATGACGAGAAACTGCCAATCAAGGAGAAGCTTGATATAATCGCAAGGGAGATCTACCGTGCCGACGGCGTGATCTATACAAAGCAGGCGGAAAAAGCTATAAAGGAAATAGAAGCGTTAGGTCATGCGGATATGCCTGTTTGCGTTGCAAAGACGCAGTATTCGCTCTCTGACGACCCGGCAAAGCTGGGTAAGCCTGAAGGCTTTGAGATAACGGTTCGTGATTTGAAGCTGTCTGCCGGAGCAGGATTTATAGTAGCATATACGGGAGATATTATGACTATGCCGGGACTTCCGAAATCTCCTGCCGCTAATAATATAGACTGCGACAATGACGGAAATATAAGCGGACTTTTCTAGTCATTGACAAAATAAGATGAACGGAGAATGTGAAATGGAGTTTTTGAAGGATTTATTCGGCGAAAAGGGAACTGTAGTTTTTTTCGCAGTTTGTGCGGCAATAGTTTTGATTATTTTGCTGGCGGTAATTATTAAGGCTCTCAGCAAAAACAAACGAAGGAAAAAGCTCGAACGTGACATTCAGCGTGTGAACTCGCTTGTTAAAAACGTTCTGCCCGATGTTGACGTTAAAGACCTGACTATCGTATTTGCGAACAAAACAGGCTCTACTGCAAATTCAAGAGGTAAGAAATCCTACACCTATGAGTATTTTATATACGCATTCAAAGAGTGGGAAAGCTATGCAATTCCTATAAGATTCAAGGGCGACAGGGCTATTCCTGTTGAAACCCCGATAAGACTGGCTCTTGACAATGTATCGAGAATAGTAATAAGATATATGAAAACAAACGCCATTTTCTATGACAACAACGGCAATGAAATTATAGAGTTTACCGTTGCCGCACTTAACACAAAGCAAATAGCAGACGAGTGTCCGTTTGAGATAGATCAGGTAGAGGCAGCACAAAAGTATTTTACATTCATTGAGAGGTTTGACACAAAGGTTCGCCATAAGAATGACGTAAATGCCGGTGAAAGCGTGCCTGAACCTAATAAAACAACAACCGACAGCGATAAAAGCAGTAAGATAGACGAGGTTTTGTCGAACGAGCCGTTATACGACGACCATTCTGAAGAAGCGTTATTAAAAAATTAATTAGGAGAATTATATGAAGGTAGTTACCAACTCGCCTGAGGAAACAATTGAATTTGCAAAAAGTATAGGAAAAAAGCTCAAAGGCGGAGATATTATCGCCTTTGCAGGAGGCTTGGGAGCAGGTAAAACTACCTTTACAAGAGGTCTTTCTATAGGTCTCGGGATAGGCGATACGGTAACGTCGCCCACTTTTGCACTTGTAAACGAGTACAGGTCTGACAGCAGCAATATTACCCTCTGTCATTTTGATATGTATAGAATTACAGATTCGCTTGACCTCGAAACGACCGGCTTCTATGACTATATGACAGAGAATAATATTCTGGCAGTTGAGTGGAGCGAAAATATCTCAGACGCACTGCCCGATAACACCATATACATTAAAATCACAAGGCTTAGTGAAAACCAAAGAGAGATAGAAATTAACGGAGATGAACGCTTTGAATAAAACAGATGAAAAATCAAAAATAGTTCTCGGCGTTGACACTTCGGGCAAAACTGCGTCAATAGCCGTTGCCGACAAGGACAAGATTCTGGCGAACATAACTGTAATTACCGAGCTTACTCACTCGCAGGTTTTGCTTCCTCTTTTGAAAAGACTTTTGTCAGACGCTGATCTGACTCTGAAAGACGTTGACGCTATAGCTGTTGCAAACGGGCCTGGAAGCTATACAGGTCTTAGAATAGGTATCTCAGCGGTCAAGGGGTTATGCTTTAAGGAAAATAAAAAGTGTGCAGGAATCTCTACTTTGAAGTCGCTCGCTATGAATGTTTGCAGCTCAGAGCATAGTGAGAAGATAGTTTTCTCAGTTATGAGAGCAAGACCTGAAGTGTCCTATTTCGGAGTATACAGGCTGATTGGAAACAATATAGAATGTGTTAATTCAGATACTGTCTGCCCAAATTCAGATATATTGAAATTCAGGCAGGATAATGATTTCGGCGATATTATTCTTGTAGGCGACAATGCTAAGGAAATCAAATACAGCTTATTTAAAGACGACGAAAGCGTCGCTTTGGCACCGATAGACAAAAGACTTCAAAATGCAAGTTCATTGTGTATGATAGCTCTTAATGAAGACAGCCTTTTTGATGACGCTTCAAGACTGAACGCAAGCTATTTACAAATAACAAAAGCTGAAAAAAACCGCCGCCGCCGAGCCGGCGGTGGCTCTGCCGCCTTTGGGTAGTTTGTAGTTGGGGTATGGAGTTCAATATATTAAGGAGAGTTGATAAAATTATGATAGGAATTGGCAACGACCACGCAGGAATTGAAATCAAGAATGCAATAATTGAATATTTCAAGGAAAACGGTATTGAGTATAAGGATTACGGCTGTATGAGCGGAGAGAAATGCGATTATCCGCAAAAGGCAAAAGAGGTATGCGTTGATGTTGTAAACGGCGTTCTTGAAAAGGCAATACTCATCTGCGGAACAGGTATAGGAATTTCAATTGCCGCAAATAAGGTAAAAGGAATAAGGGCGGCTTGCTGTTCGGATTACTATTCGGCGAAGCTGACAAGACAGCACAACGACGCTAATGTTCTTTGTATGGGCGGAAGAGTTGTAGGCAGCGGTCTTGCGATAGAGCTTGCAGACGTTTTTCTGAAAACAGATTTTCTCGGCGGACGCCACAAGAGACGCGTTGATATGATAACTGATATGGAAAACTGATAGTTTAGAGAATAGAAAAAAGTGTTCGGATTTTTCCGAACACTTTTGTTGTTTTTAAGGATTTACCTGTCGTTTTGTCCCTGCTAGTTATAATAGTATTCTCCATTGCTGCTGTAATCGTTATAATTATTATTTTGGTTGTACTGTGCATAGCTTGTGTATGTGGGCGTGTTTTGAGTATATTCATTGTAATAGCCGTTTGAAGAAGTGGATTCGGGCAGTTTGCCTGAAATATATCCGCTGTAAACATATGCGTCAGTAGAACCGTTGAATGAAATTCTGTACCAGCCGTTTACGTTTTCATAAACCGTAACTTCTCTTCCTGTGGCAAGCTCTCCAAGCTGAGTGTAATTGGAACCGGGTCCCGAACGCACGTTTACGCTTGAGCTTACGGTCATTACAGTACCTTGTTCATTGTCATCGGTGTCTGAATTATTATCTTCGTCATCATTCTCTTTTGAGGAAGCATCTTTTTTTGGCTTGACAGTAATAGGTTCAGTAGTTGTATCAGTGTGAATTCCCAGATTAGAATCAGCTACAAGCATACTGCTTGCCGAAGTTCCGCTGTCGGGAAGAATAGATTTGGTGAATATTACGATAACAATTATTATTAAAATAAACATACCAACAAAAATAGCTAAACCAATAAGGTTGTTCTTTGAATTATTGCTCTTTGAGTTGTTATTTTTTTTACTGTCCTGCATAAAAACCTCTCCTAAATAAACATTATTACTCAATTATATGTTTGGCTTTTTTCAATAATAAAATTCATACTCATAATTATATCACATTATACGATAAATAAACACAAAAGTCAAACTTATATTACAAATAGCTTCGTATATTATCATAATAAACAAAACTTAATCTAAAAGCTGTATGAATATTTATTATTCTGCATAATGATGAATATTTTGTAATTATAAATATCATTTTCAAACGATATATTAGAATGTTATTCGCATTTGAGAGCAAATATGAATAATTCGACAATAAATCCTGCAAAACTGTGTTAAATATTTAACAATTCGCCTATTGACAACGATTAGAATTAACAGTATAATGATATTTGTGGAAAGTTGGTTTATTTCAACTAAAATACCTATTTATGAGAGGAGCAAAATTATGGCTAGCTTAACTAAAAACCCAAATGTAAATGCGTGGGTTGATGAAATGATCGCATTGACAAAGCCTGAAAAAGTCGTTTGGATCGACGGCAGTGACGAACAACTTCAGGCTCTTAGAGACGAGGCTATATCAACAGGCGAAATGATAAAGCTAAATGAAGAAAAACTTCCGGGATGTTTATATCACAGAACGCTTCCTAACGATGTTGCAAGAGTTGAGGACAGAACATTTATTTGTACAAATACAAAAGAAGAAGCAGGACCTACAAACAACTGGTGCGACCCTAAGGAAATGTATGCAAAGCTGACTCCTATGTACGACGGAGTTATGAAGGGAAGAACGATGTATGTTATCCCATATTCAATGGGACCTATCGGCTCTCCGCTGGCAAAGGTGGGAGTTGAGATCACAGACTCTATATATGTTGTTCTTAATATGGATATTATGACAAGAATGGGAGCTAAGGCTTTTGAAAATCTCGGCGATACTTCAAATGACTTTGTAAGAGGTCTTCACTCAAAGGCTGACATTGACCCTGAAAAGAGATATATTGTACACTTCCCTCAGGATAACACTATCTGGTCGATAAATTCGGCTTACGGCGGAAACGTACTTCTCGGAAAGAAGTGCTTTGCTTTGAGAATCGCTTCATATCAGGGTAAAAACGAGGGCTGGATGGCTGAGCATATGCTTATTCTCGGAGTTGAAAAGCCTGACGGCGAGGTTAAATATATTACTGCTGCTTTCCCGTCAGCCTGCGGAAAGACAAATCTTGCTATGCTTATTCCTCCTGAGGTTTATACTAAGAAGGGATATAAAGTCTGGACAGTCGGCGACGATATTGCTTGGCTAAAGCAGGGCGAGGACGGCAGACTCTATGCTATCAATCCTGAAAACGGTTTCTTCGGAGTTGCTCCGGGAACAAACGCTAAATCTAATTATAACGCTTTGGAGTCAACAAGAAAGAATACGATATTCACAAATGTCGCTATCAACAATGACGATATGACAGTATGGTGGGAAAAGCTCGACAAAAATCCTCCTGTAAACGCTACAGAGTGGAAGGGAGCTAAAGTAAACGGTCCTGAGTATGTTGCTGAGGGCAACAACCTTGCACATCCTAACTCAAGATTTACCGCTCCTGCTGAAAACTGCCCCTGCATTTCGCCTGAATTCAATAACCCTGAGGGAGTTCCTATCTCGGCTATTATCTTCGGCGGAAGAAGAGCTAAGACTACTCCGCTTGTTTATCAGTCGTTTGACTGGACTCACGGTACATTTGTAGGCTCGGTAGTTTCTTCCGAGACAACTGCCGCTGCAACAGGTGCTGTTGGAGTTTTAAGACACGATCCTATGGCTATGAAGCCTTTCTGCGGCTACCATATGGGCGACTATTGGGCTCACTGGGTTGAAATGGGCAAAAAGCTCGGTGACAAGGCTCCTAAGATATTCAATGTAAACTGGTTCAAGCAGGACGATGAAGGCAACTTTATCTGGCCTGGTTTCGGCGATAATATGAGAGTTCTCGACTGGATAATCAAGAGATGCGAGGGAACAGTTGACGCTCAGGAAACTGCTATCGGGTATCTTCCAAAGCCTGAGGACCTGAACCTCGAAGGCATTGAGGACGAAATTACTCCTGAAACTTTAAACGAGCTTTTATCTGTTGATAAGAAGCTCTGGAATGACGAGGTTGCTGATATTAGAGAGTTCTACAAGCAGTTCGGCGACAGGCTGCCTAAAGAAATGACAGATGAGCTTAACAAGCTTGAGGCAAGACTTAACAAGTAATTTGGAATTATAATCATAAAAAAGGGCAAATCCGTTTTGGATTTGTCCTTTTTAAATGCCCCCAGCGAGCCGGCGGGCAACGGTGACGTTGCATCCAATCTGCCTTTGGAAAGTTAGCATAATGTGTTTACTTTGTACAACGGCAGGCTTATTAATTTATAATTGATAATTGACAATGGATAATTAAAAAAGTCAAAATATTAGAATCAATAAGTCTTAAAATTCTTTATTATTTGACAAAATATTTATTTTAATTTATAATGTTCATTAGAGAGTACTGTACATGAACGGTAGGCGGTTTTCTCCCCGAAAGGGGGTGGTAACAATGATAAGTTACTCGGAACTATTTTTTTATACGAGTGTTATCATCAGTGTTATCACGCTGTGTTACGAAATTTTTCGCAACAAAAAGTAAGAAATCTTTTTATTACATAAATAAAAAGAACAACCGTCGCTCTTCCTAAGATCGGTTGTTCTATAACAACAATCAGGGAGTAAACCGCTAAGGCAATGTATTTGCCCATGTGCAGTACTCTCTTTTTACATCTATATTATAACATATAATTTTAATTTGTCAAGCGTGCCCGATTAGAAGTTAGAGATTAGAAGCAAGACCGCCGAGCCGGCGGTGGCATTGCCGCCTTTGGGTAGCTTGTAAAATGTGATAGTTTGTACAACGGCGGGCTAGCACCAAGAGGCAAGAATTTTAGAAGCAAGAAGCAAGAGCAGGGCTGAGCCCTGCACGCTCTCTGCCTTTGGAAGGTTAGCATAATGTGTTTACTTTGTACAACGGCAGGCTAATACAAAGTGAAAAAGATAAGTTCTTGCCTCTTGCCTCTAATCTCTAGCTTCTAATCGGTGTCTTGACACGGGTTGGTAAGTATAGTATAATTTTTATTTAGAGATTATAAAAAATACAAAAAACAGGTGGAAAATGTGTTGCAGATTTTTTGGGGTTCTGTTTTTTTATTGTTTGATATTAATGCTTCTGTTTACGGCATTGACATTCTGCCTGATTTTGCAGGCTGGATTCTAATGGTTTTCGGAATATGCAGACTTTCACGGCATTCAAAATCGTTTAACTGCATAAAAATTGCAGGGGTGTTTATGACAATTGTAAGTCTGGTTCAGCTTGTAATTTCGTTTATGAGTAAAAATTATATCTATACATATTTTTCAGAGCGTTTCGGTATCGGAAATGCAGAAACAGAGTTCGTTTTGACAAATGCTTTCTGGGGAATAAAGCTTATCGCATTTACATTACTGGTGATTTCCCTTTATAAGGCAAAGGACAGCTTAGGAGATATTCATAGAATTAAAATACTGGGAACAGTCTGGCTTGCAATTCTGATAATTGAAATTTCTACGTTTTTGTTTAATAATTTTA
This sequence comes from uncultured Clostridia bacterium, assembly GCA_947589185.1. Taxonomy (GTDB): domain Bacteria; phylum Bacillota; class Clostridia; order Oscillospirales; family Ruminococcaceae; genus UMGS1601. The sequence goes on from CANQCK010000014.1 coordinate 24,864, forward strand.
TTGTAAATTATCTGCCGGACGCAATTCAAAAAGCAATTATGCAGATTTTAGTAGTTGGAGTAATTTTCTTTAAAATCTGGTTTGTTTATTGTGTTTATAAGCTTTCAAAGGCTTTAAAGTCTTCTGAGGGAATTTAATGCAGACTAAGATATATTATTTCTGAGAGAAAGAAAAGCAGTAATTTAAAATAGTATTGTCAGGGTTGACAATTCATTATAATTAAAATGCAAAGGGGTATTGGTGAGATATGAGTAAAAGCGAAAAGATTATGCTTACTCCGCCTAAAGGCACTGTTTCAAACAGTAAGAAGGGCGTAAAACAATGGCTTTATCAGCACAGGATCTATGGATTGGTTTTCATTATTCCGCTGATAATAATGTATATCGTCTATGCGGTATTTAAGGTGCATCCTTGGGGTGATAATTCTGTCTTGGTTCTCGATTTGAATGGGCAGTATGTGTATTACTATGAGGCTCTGCGAGACGCTTTCTGGGGAAAGAGCAGCTTTATATATAGCTGGAACAGAAATCTGTCAGGTGAGATGTTCGGCATATTTGCGTATTATCTGTTAAGTCCGTTTATGATTATCATCTGTCTTCTGCCAAGAACAATGATGTGCGGAGCTATTGAGATAATTCAGCTCTTGAAAATCGCTGCAGCGGCTGTTGCATTTGCGTTTTTCATTAGAAAAAGCTATAAGACAAAAAATGTAACTACGGTTATCTTTTCTACTTGCTATGCACTTATGACATATATAGTCGTAGAGCTTATGGACCCTATGTGGCTGGACGGACTTATCTATCTTCCGTTTATTTGCTACGGTGTAGGAAAGTTAGTTGATAAGAAAAAGACGCTGTTCTTTATTATTCCTCTGGCACTTGTTTTCATTGCCCATTTCTATATTGGTTATATGATAGGAATTTTTACAGCTTTATATTTTTTGTATTATCTCTTTACAACAAAAACAAAACAAACGGCAAAATCTGTTTTGTTCAATATTTTCAGATTTTTAGGCTCTGCCGTTATAGCTGTAATGCTTGCCTGCATCGTTTTAATTCCTGTCTATAAATCGCTGAGTCTCGGAAAACTCGATTTCAGCACTCCTGATTTTTCACTGAACACACAGTTTAATTTGTTTGATTTCTTTACAAAGCTGTTCCCGATGAGCTATGATACGGTTCGTCCCGAAGGGCTTCCGATGATTTTCTGCGGAACTCTTACACTTATTTTGGTACCGCTGTTTTTCCTGAATAAGAAAATTGATATAAAACAAAAAGCAGGTCTGGGTGCCTTGACAGCGATTCTGTTTGTAAGTATGTATTTGGCTCCTATTGATATTGTTTGGCACGGATTTCAGGTTCCTAACTGGCTGCCTTACAGATACTCTTTTGCCTTTTCGTTTGTTCTTTTGATTATGGCGGTAAAAACATTCGATAATTTAAGCGGCGTAAGCATAAAGGCTGTGGGCGGAACGGTTTTTGCTCTGGTTTGTCTGCTTGCATACTATGAAACAGCCGATATGCCGAGCTTCTATACTTTATCTCAAAAAACGTTCGATGACGGAACAACAAGCAGTCACATCGGCGGAATATGGTTCTCGGCAATTATGCTTGCAATTTACTTTATTCTTTTAATTCTGTTAAAGAAAAAGAATAGAAAAAGTATAGCTGTTTTTATTTCGGTAGTTGTATTTGCCGAACTGTATCTGGTATCGTTGGATACTATTAAGAAAGTTGATAAAGACGTTGCATACAGCCAATATTCTAGCTATGAAAATTATATGACCGAGATACGCGGTATCGTTGACGACATAAAAGAAGACGACAAGTCGTTTTACAGGATGGAAAAAACCTTCGACAGAACAGTTTGCGACCCTATGGGAATAGGTTATTCGGGAGTTTCACATTCGTCATCAACTATGAATACAAAGGCTCTTTTGTTCCTTAAAAAGCTGGGATACGGATACGGCGGTAATTTTACCTGCTACAACGGCTCGACATATATGAATGATTCGCTTTTGGGAATAAAATATCTGATTGACAAAAATGATGAGCTTTGGTCGGATTATTGCGGAACGAGAATAGAAGATGTTCCGGTAAACTACTTTAAGGTAAAGGATTTTGCTGCGTCTGATGAATCAGGCGACGGAACGGTTACACAGTATCAGAACCCATACGCATTATCTGTAGGTTTTCAGGCTGACGAAGGCGTATGCGGTTTAAGGCTCGGAGAATTTAATCCGTTTGAGAACCAGAATAGTATTTTCAGTGCAATTAACAGTTCAAATGAAGAGTCAAAGCAAATATTAGAGCCTTTGCAATATACAGTTGATGAGATTTTAAATGTAGAGTCAGAGCCTTACGGAGATAATCTGGTCAGGTATTATAACACTGCTGAGGAGGGTTCTGAAAGCCATATAGACTATCTTATCAATGTTGAAAAAGACGGTCCTGTGTATGTATATTTTCCTACGACATATGAAAAGGCGTGCAATCTTTGGCATTACGACGAAGAAGAATTCCAAAAGTATAAGAGCGAAAACGGCACTGAGCCGGAAATGATCTATGCGGGCGGTTATTTCGAGGGTGACGATTACAGAATAGTAGACCTCGGAGATTATGAAAAGGACAGTACGATAAGACTCAGGATAACTCTTGACAGAGAGGCTTTCTGGAGTCAGGAGCTGTTTTACACAATGGATTATACGGCATTCAGCAATGCTGTTGATACGATAAAGAAAAACGAGCTTAATGTTACCGAGTATACTGACAGAAGCTTAAAGGGAAATATCGAAATCAGCGGAGACAATAAGGTTATGCTCACTACTATTCCTTATGAAGAGGGCTGGAAAATAACAGTAGACGGCAAGAAAGCAGAGCCTGTTTGTGCGATAGACTCTCTTATTGCACTGAAGCTGGACGAGGGCAGACATCAGATCGAAATGGTATTTATGCCGAACTACTTTATTATTTCAATTATCATATCTATTATCGGGCTTATCATATGTGCTGTGATATTTTCTTACGAATACAAAGACGGTGTTATAAAAGAAAAGATAGTAAAAAAATTCTCTAAAGCTAAATAATATGATAAATAGTCTTTTCTTTCGGCACGTATCAGCGTTGACAATGAATTTGATATAGGTATATTATTATAACAGGAGGAATAATTCCCTCCTGTTTTTGTTTTATTCTTTTATATTTTTATATTTTTTATGTGTAAATTTTAGGAGGTAACAATTAAAACACTTTTTTCAGCAATGAGTTTGGATAGTGATGTACGCTTTTCAAACTCGCAAAATTAAGAAAGGATGTACAACAAAATGAGAAAAAAATTAACCTATGGTGACGGAGTGCCTCTTGCACTTTCGGTTTTCGCCGTGATATTGAGTGCGGCTGCTGTGTTTTCGGAATTTTTAGGACGTGCTGTATTTAATTACTTTTTTGACTCAAAACGTGAATACATATTAAGTGCAGGAAAATATATGTTCTTTCAGAATTACGGAAGAGCACTTACTGTATTTTTAATATCTGTTTCGTTTTGCGTTATATTGTTTAAATCAAGAAAAAGAAAATGCGTCGGAGCATCTGAATGTGCGGTAGTTATGCTAACATCTCTTTCAATGGGAGCTTACTCTATAGTTCAGGCAGGGCACGAGCTTAAAACCGGCAGATTTATGGATTTTGCAGGGCTAAATGATTCAGAGCTGTTCATATCACTCTTCAGATACTGTGTTGAAGCGTTTACAATATTGCCTGCGGTGTTTATTATTCTCTCCTCGCTGACTATGTTTGCAAGACTGTCGGCGGAAACATTCAAGGTCAAGGTTGAAAAACAGCTTCCTTTGGCATTTGAGGTGGACAACAGCGAGCCTGTTGTGGTTGAAGGCATTAAAAGCGTTGTTGATGAAAGCAAGGACATTTCTGCAGATTCAAAATCTTCTGCTGAAAACACAAAGGACAATACAAATTCAATTCTTGAAATTATTGAGGAAGATACTTCTGCTGAAAATGAAAGCGATATGACTTCTATTTCCGATACAGAGGAAAGCGACGATAATTCTGAACTTGAAAATCAAGTTACGTTTGACAGCTTAAACCAACCGGTTACAGAGAATTGATTTTAAAAAATCACTCCGTCAGCGTTTTAATACTATCTTATTAAACTTCTTAAAATTGATACAGCTTTGGGCGTCTTAAGACGCCCTTTCTTTTTTGCATATTATATTGTATTCTCTGCACCCGATTTTAAGTATTATCATATAATATTCTGAGGTGATTATTATGTGCGGAATAGCAGGCTCTGTGAACTGCAATGATGTTTTTGAAAAGGATATAAGGTATCTGTATGATATTAAAAACGTCCTCAAGAGGAGAGGTCCCGATCAGGACGGAGTTTATATAAATAACGATGTAGCACTTGTACATACCAGACTGGCTGTAATAGATGTTCTTAACGGAATTCAGCCGATGATAACAAAAGAGTATGGGGAAGATTACATAATAGTTTACAACGGTGAGATTTACAACACAGATGAAGTAAGAAACGAGCTTAAACTCAAAGGACACAGGTTTGACGGACATTCTGATACGGAGGTCGTTTTAAAGGCTTTTATAGAATGGGGAGAGGAGAGCGTTAAAAAGCTAAACGGCATTTTTGCCTATGCTATATGGAATGAAAATGACAACAGTCTATTTATGGCTCGGGACAGAATGGGTGTTAAGCCTTTATTTTATTCGCAGAAGGGTGACAGGCTTATTTTTTCAAGCGAGATAAAAGGTATGCTTGCTCACCCGCTTATAAAGACGCACGTCGATCTGACTTCAATTGCAGAAATTATGCTTATAGGTCCGGGACGGACAATGGGCTACGGAGTATACAAGGATATAAGCGAGCTTCTTCCGGGGTATTGTGCGACGTTTAAGAACGGACGGCTTAAGATCCAGAAATACTGGGAGCTTGAGGATAAGGAGTGTAACGATACCTTTGAGGAGTGCTTGGAAAAGGTCACATACTTAGTTACCGATTCAATAAAACGTCAGATAGTATCTGATGTTCCTCTGGGAACATTTTTATCGGGAGGTCTTGATTCAAGTGCGATCTCGGCTATAACCAACAGAGAATATAAAAAGCAGAACCGTCAGCTTGATACGTTTTCGGTCGAATATGTAGATAATGAAAAGTATTTCAAGGTAAATAAGTTTCAGCCGAACAGCGATAACATCTATGTAGACAAAATGGCTGAGTTTCTGGGCAGCAATCATCATTACATAAAGGTAGATACTCCCGAACTTGTAAAGGCACTTTTTATGTCGGTTGACGCAAGGGATCTGCCGGGAATGGCTGATGTTGACGCTTCAATGCTTCTGTTCTGCAAGGAGGTAAAGAATACCTGCAAGGTCGCTCTTTCAGGTGAGTGTGCCGACGAAATTTTCGGCGGTTATCCGTGGTATCGGGATAAGGAAATTCGTATGACTGATGGCTTTCCGTGGTCGCAGTCGACAGCATACCGTTTCAGCCTGCTAAGAGATGAGTTCAAATCTTCTATCAATGCACAGAAGTATGTTTATGAAAAGTATCTCGACACCATAGGCAAGGTGAATGTTCCTGATAACTTTGATAAAACCGAAAAGCGTATGCGTGAAATGTTCAGGCTTAATGTTGACTGGTTTATGCAAAATCTGCTCGAGCGTAAGGACAGAATGAGTATGTACAGCGGTCTTGAGGTGAGAGTTCCGTTTTGCGATTACCGTATTGCCGAGTATTTATATTCTGTTCCGTGGAAGTATAAGGATTATGAGGGCAGGGAAAAAGGTCTTCTGAGAAAGGCTCTGGAAGTCGATAATTGTCTGCCTGAGGAGATTTTGTGGAGAAAGAAAAGCCCTTATCCAAAAACGCATAATCCGAATTATCTTTCTGCTGTTACAAAGCTTATGGAGGAGTTAATAGAGAATTCCTCGTCACCGCTTCTTCACATTGTGAAAAAATCCGAGCTTGAAAAGCTCCTTGACCGTGAGGAGGAAATATACTGGTACGGACAGCTTATGGCAAAGCCTCAGACGATAGCGTATCTGTTGCAGGTGAATTACTGGCTGGATAGGTATAATATTTGTATAATATAAATATAATTTAATTACTAGGATATTTGACTTTAGGAAATAATAAGGGTATAATTTAATATATATACAGACAGCAAAACGAAAGGAAGATGAAAATGTCAGATAAGCTGAAAGGAATTCTTTGTATAATATTGTCGCTTGTTATAATGCCGGCTGCTTGTTTATCCGCTTTTGCGGAGGATTCTGCCGCCGAGCCTTCAAACAATGACAGCGAGCAGGTTTACGAGCCTACAAGCTCTGTTACCGAAGCCGAAGATACCGATACTGTTACCACTCCGACAACTACGATTACAACAACCACGACTACCACTACAACAACAACTACTGCGACATCTGAAACAACCACTAAGCGTTCAAAAAAATCAAAGACAAAAACGACCACTACCAAAGCTCAGACATACGAGTACAAGGACACGACGGTAAACAATAATAATCCTGCACGGGTAAAAACTGTTTCAACTACTGCTGAAAAGAATAAGAATGACGATAAAGAAACCGCTTCGGCGTCGATAGTGACGACCTCTGATGAAAAACCAAGAGGAAGTATGTCACTGTTTCAGTCGGTTTTGATGATGGTAATTATAGTATTGGTAATTGCGATAATTGCGGTAGTTCTGTGGATGAGATACAAAAAGAAAAAGAACGATAACGGCTATGACGACTATGATGACTACGAAGATTATCAGGATATGGGTAACGGCGGTCAGGATTACAACGACGGGTATTACGGCAATCAGAACTTCCGTGAGGACTATGACGACGAGCCTGAAATAATCTACGCAGAGGATTCAGAGGATTTTGATAATTACGATTCAAACGGCCCTCACAATTACAGATAGAGATAAAATTAAGCTCCCGATTAAATATCGGGAGCTTTTGCTTTTACATATTTTGCAGTTTATTCATAGTCTACTACGTTTACCCACTTCATTAAGAAATCCTTTTCTTCAGGATTACCCTTTACCGACTGCGAAGCCGCTACAATCGGCATCCATTTCTGAACATACTGCTTTGCCGTATCGCTCTTTTCACAGAAAAGATTAAGATATTTCTCTCCGAGTTTCTTCTTACCGTGAAGCATAAACAGAAGATATGTCCTTGCAGCGTCGGCAGAAGCGTTACCCTGTGTAGCGTGAGCCCAGTCGATTACATAAGCCTCGCCGCTTTCTGTTATGATAACATTTGAAGGGTTGAAATCTCCGTGACATACCTTGTGATGCTTTGGCATTCCTGCTAAGCGGGTGTGAAGCTCATACCTTGTTGTAGCGTCTAAATCTGTCTGGGAGATCTTGCCCTGCATTTTGTCTTGCAGCTTGTTTAAAAGCGGGCATTGCTTGCTTTGAATCTTTAGTTGAATGTCTACAAAAAGCTCTAAGTATTCGTCAGTCTTTTCAGGCTCTTCTTCAATCAGTTTCGCTATTGTTTTACCTTCGATAAATTGGCTTGTTATTGCCCATTTCCCGTCTATTTTTGATACCTCGAGAATTGACGGTATGTTAAGCCCCGTTTCTTCAACTCTTGCCTGATTGAGAGCTTCGTTGAGAATATCCGACTTTTTGAAATCTTCATTGAATACCTTTATTGCTTTATCGCCGTCTTTATATATGGTCTTTTTGCTTCTTTCAGCTACCACTTCTTTGAAATCCATAATCAATATCCTCCAATTAATTTATTTGCAAACTGTTAAATATCTTTACTTTTAAATAATACCAAAATTATGTTCTAAATGCAAGTATTATCAATTGTGCTTCTAGCGATCTTCTTTAAGCTTTTCGCCATAGTATGCCTTGAGATACATATCCTTGATCTCACTCATAAGCGGGTATCTCGGGTTAGCACCTGTACATTGGTCGTCGAAAGCGTCTTCAGTCATCTGGTCTATCGTTGCCATAAAGTCCTCTTCGGAAATTCCGTAATCCTTGATCGACTTCTTAATGCCAACCGTTTCTTTAAGCTCGTCGATAGCGTCTATAAACAGTTCAAGAGTTTCTTTGTCGTCCTTGCCTTTTATACCTAGGAAGTTTGCACATTCGCAGTATCTTTCAAGGGTATGAGGATATTGATATTGTGAAAATGTTCCCATCTTTCTGGGCGACGGGTTTGCATTAAATCTCATAACATTGTCTATTAAAAGTGCGTTGGCAACGCCGTGAGGCAGGTGATGATAAGCACCGAGTTTGTGAGCCATTGAGTGGCAAACGCCTAAGAACGCATTTGCAAACGCCATACCTGCAAGTGTTGAAGCCGTAGCCATCTTTTCTCTTGCAAAAGGATCGTTAGCACCGTTTTCATATGCGGACGGCAGATATGTGAAAATGTTTTTAAGAGCTTTTAGAGCTAAACCGTCTGTGTAGTCGGTAGCCATAACAGATGCGTATGCTTCCAAAGCGTGGGTAACTGCGTCGATACCCGAAGCCGCTGTAAGTCCCTTTGGCTGATTCATCATCATATCAGCGTCTACAATTGCCATATTCGGCATCAGCTCGTAGTCGGCAAGAGGATATTTTGTTCCCGTTCTTTCGTCTGTGATAACTGCAAAAGGCGTTACCTCTGAGCCTGTACCCGATGAAGTCGGAACAGCAATAAAGTATGCTTTTTCGCCCATCTTGGGGAATGTGTAAACTCTCTTTCTTATGTCAATGAATCTCATTGCCATATCCATAAAGTCAGCCTCCGGATGCTCGTAAAGCACCCACATAATCTTAGCGGCGTCCATTGCCGAACCTCCGCCGACTGCGATAATAACATCAGGTGCGAAGGCAGTCATCTGCTTTGTACCCTCTAATGCACAGGCAAGCGTTGGGTCGGGAGCAACGTCAAAGAATGTTGCGTGCTTAATTCCCATCTCGTCTAATTGGTCTGTTACGCATTTTGTATATCCGTTTTCATATAAAAATCGGTCGGTGACTATAAAGCACTTCTTTTTATTCATTACTGTTTTAAGCTCTTTAAGTGCAACAGGCAGACATCCTTTTTTGAAGTAAACCTTTTCAGGTGCTCTGAACCAAAGCATATTCTCTCTCCTTTCGGCAACGGTCTTGATGTTTAACAAATGCTTAACTCCGACATTCTCAGAAACTGAATTTCCGCCCCATGAACCGCAGCCAAGCGTCAGCGACGGGGACAGCATAAAGTTATAAAGATCACCGATACCGCCGTGTGACGACGGAGTGTTTACAAGAATACGGCAGGTTTTCATCATATTTGCGAACTTGTCGATTTTTTCTTTTTCGGTTACAGTATTTACATAAAGCGAAGCGGTGTGTCCGTAACCGCCGTCTTTAATCAAGTGGTCGGCTTTGTTTAAAGCGTCGTCGAAGCTCCTTGACTTATACATACCCAGAACAGGAGACAGCTTTTCGTGAGCGAAAGGCTCGTCAAGGGAAACGGAAGTAACCTCTCCGATAAGAATTTTTGTCTTTTCAGGAACGTCTATTCCTGCGAGCTTAGCAATGTCGTATGCAGACTGACCTGCAATCTTTGAGTTCAGAGAACCGTTTATGATCATTGTTTCGCCGAGCTTTTTGGTCTCTGACCTGTTTAGAATGTAACAGCCTCTTTCTTTAAACTCTTTCTTGACGTCAAGGTAAATATCCTTGTCAACAATAACCGACTGCTCTGACGCACATATAACGCCGTTATCAAACGTCTTTGAGTGAATAATAGAGTTTACAGCCATCTTAATATCTGCCGATTTGTCAATAACAGCAGGTACGTTTCCTGCACCGACGCCAAGAGCAGGCTTTCCGCTTGAATAAGCAGCGTGTACCATACCCGGTCCGCCAGTTGCAAGAATAATATCAGCCTCGCTCATTACCATATTTGTAAGCTCAAGCGACGGAACATCTATCCAAGCGATAATTCCCTCAGGTGCACCTGCTTTAACAGCGGCTTCCAGAACGATTTTTGCAGCCTCAATCGTGCAGTTCTTGGCTCTTGGATGAGGGGAGATAATAATTGCGTTTCTTGTCTTTAAGCAGATTAGGGTCTTGAATATTGCGGTCGACGTCGGATTGGTTGTAGGAATTACCGCTGCGACTACACCTATAGGCTCAGCTACCTTAATAGTTCCGAACGCTTCGTCTCTTTCAATGATGTCGCAGGTTTTGGTATCTTTATATGCGTTGTAAATGTATTCAGCCGCATAGTTGTTTTTTATTACCTTGTCCTCAACTATTCCCATACCTGTTTCTTCAACAGCCATTTTTGCAAGAGGTATTCTCTGCTTGTTAGCCGCAATTGCCGCCGCTTTGAAAATCTCATCGACCTTTTCCTGCGAAAATGCAGAAAACTCTTCCTGAGCCTTTCTCAGCTGTTTAAGTCTTGCGTCTAAAGATTCAACGCTGTCAACAAGTATTGTTTTAGTTTCATACGATGTTTCCTTTTTGTTACTCATTAAAAAATCTCTCCTATCATGATATAAAAATATAATTTATATTATCAGTCAGCATTTTTACTGATGGATTTTGACAAAATCGCAAGAGAAGCCGTAAGATTTTCATTCTTAACTATAATACTGACGGGTACTTTTAAATGCACCTGAGCGAAATTCCATATAGCCTTAATGCCCGCTTTAACCATAACGTCGCAGACCTCTTGGGCATATTCGTCGGGAACGGTTATTATCCCTATGCGAACATTGAGCTTTTTACATACTTCAATAATTCGGCTGTTTGAATAAATCTTTTTCCCTTGAAGCTCTGTTCCTATCAAATTATCGTTAGTGTCAAATCCCGCAACTATATTAAGTCCGTGATTTTTGAAGCCCTTAAACGACATTAATGCACTGCCGAGATGTCCGACACCTACTATAATGGCTTCTTTAACATTATCATAGCCTAAATATTTCTCAATATCCATAATCAGCTTGTTTAGCAAATAGCCTGTTCTGGGCTTTCCGCCGTTTTCGCTAACTGACGCTAGATCCTTTCTGACCTGTACCTCGTTTAAGTTCAAGTCCTTGGCAACAACAGGTGCTGAAATGTTGACAACACCTTCATCTGCCTTTCCCCTCAAATAGGTCAAATAGTCGGGAAGTCTTATGACTGTTTGCTTTGGCACCGCTTTTTCAGACTCTAACATTTTATCACCTCACAAGTCCGAATCCTTAATCGGTATTAATTTATCGGTATAATTATAATATTACATAATTGCGTTGTCAATAATAATATTGTTAATAATTTAACATTCTACCTTTTGCCTAAATTTAACTATAAATGAGTGTTTTTTTTGAATAGTTTAACACATACTTTTTATGGAATACATATACTTTATATTATGAAAAAAATCAGAAAGTTCTATGCTTATAAAAAAACCGTTCAGATTTTATCCTGAACGGTTTTAAATTATGAATTTAATTGATTACTCTGTAGGTTTTGTCCTTAGATTAACTTTAAATTTAAACTTCTTCCAAGAACCTGTTGCCTTATTGGTCTTGCCGTTAGCTTTGTAATTCTTATAAGCTCTTACTCTTACCCAATAAGTCTTGCCCTTCTTGAGCTTCTTGATCTTAAGTGTAACTTTCTTTGAGTTCTTCTTTAAGGTCTTCTTTGCAAGTATCTTCTTGAAGTTCTTCTTAGCTGATACCTGTACAATATAACCGGTAACCTTGCTTGCTTTCTTCCACTT
>CANQCK010000015.1 GCA_947589185.1 uncultured Clostridia bacterium
CAGCAGACGATGATAAAGCAGCAACAGCAGCTTATCAACGAAATCACGGAAGCCATTAACGAAATTGTCGGCGGCGTGGAATACGAAGATGAATTTTACAAGCACATCTTAGATAAGATGGTTGTTAATGATAAAGACCACATTGATGTGTATTTGAATTTACTTCCTTTGAAATGGAGCTATACGGTTGCAAAAGTATCAAAAAAAGCGTTAGCCCCTGAAAGGAACATTTCAGGGGCTTCTCTACCGATGTCTGACAGTATTGCTTTTACTTCGTTGCAGGGAGCAGTATATCTTTGTGATAAATAACGCATTGCAGCACCTAACTCGCCGTCAGGACCGCCAAACTGCATTTGTTATAGTGCAGAGTAAAAAAATATATGCAGTCTCTTTGTGTTGTTGTCATATATGACCTTGTCTATAACGCTTTTCAAAATTGCATTTTTATCTGAAAGTGAAACATCTGTTCCTAGAAGTTGAGGCATAATGGTTAGAATGTTCTGACGAATGATTTTTGCTCGTTTTTGTGTATCAAATTGCTTTATGGTCGATGTAAGCTCTGTAATATGTCTTTCTATTCTATCTTTGTTTTCTTTGTATTCTAAAAGTGTATCAACCCCTGCTTGGTATGCTTCTTTACATCTGGCAAGTTTGTGCTTCTCTTTTTCAATTTGTTTGATGATTTCTTTATTTTGATCCTGTTTGTTGTTTTGAACTATATGTTTTCTTATATGCACTGTGTCAATATTTTGTAGTGCGTCAATAACAGAATTATATACATAATCATATTTAACTGAATGGGATATTTTGCATTTGCCGTGTGTGTATCCGGTACACTGCAAATATCTAACTCCTCTGTTTACCAAAAGAGACATTGTGCTTTCACAAGAATGACATTTGATAAGACCCCTTAAAGCATTTTCATGCTTTGAGGTTTCTCTTGCATAGGTTTTGTTAAGCGATAATCTCTGTTGTACTTTGTTATAATCTTCTTCGCTGATAAGCGGCTTATGATGGCCGTTATATATTATTGTTTCAGTGTTGTCTCTGTAATGTGATTTGCTGCCGTGACTTCCATTCGGACACCATCTGTGCTTCCCAATGTAAACGGGATTTTGAAGAATGTATTTTATTACACGGTTTTCAAAAACTCTGCCTGACTTTGTGTGAGTTCCTCTTTCGTTTAGTTTCTCTGCAATACCTAACATAGTGTTTCCTGATAGATAGCTATTGAAAATATATTTAACAATATCAGATGTCGATTCATCAATCTCCAGTTCTCCATCAACTACCTTGTATCCAATCGGAGCACTTGAAACTAATCCTCCTCGGCTTATTTTTTCCATCATTCCGCGTCTTACTTCTTCTGCGAGGTTTATGCTGTAATATTCGTCCATTGCCTCGATGAGTGCCTCTATAAGTATCGACATCTTGTCATCGCCTAAGTTTTCGGAAATTGATATGACATCAATTCCGTATTGTTTGCGAAGCATTGATTTGTATACGATACTATCTTCACGATTACGGGCAAAACGACTGAATTTCCAAAGTAGAATAGCGTCAAAAGGCTTTGGCTTGCTTTTTGCTGTTCCTATCATTCTGTTGAATTCAGGACGTTTAGCTGCGTTTCTGCCGCTTATTCCTTCATCTTTATATACGTATTTTTCCGGAACTGTATATCCGTTTTTATTTGCATACTCTTTTATTTTTTTTAGCTGACTTCTTGGCGATAATTCTATCTGTTCGTCAGTTGATACCCTAATGTATGCTGCTGCTATTTTCATAAATGCCTCCTTTTTCTTAGCATATTAAAATTTATGCGGTAAGTTAAAAAGAGATTATTATTTAACCTTAATAGATGTGAATAGTCCAAACTTTATAGATAATATCTTTATAAGGGGTGTTTGTATGCCGAAAAAGAATGAAGATCCATTGATCGTAGTTTATCACTATCCTGACGGCTCTGTATCTGATATGCTTGATCCAAAGTTCGGCAAACAACTGGCTAAAAGAGTAGGCGAGGCAGCATCAAGGTTGTTAAGCGACGAAAGTTATATGCGGCTTGTAAAGTCTATTGAAGCCGAAGAAGCAAAGGATCATATGTAATGTTTAATGTTGTTAAAAAAACCGCCCTAAAATAGGACGGTTTTTTCTTGCTTACACGTATTTACACGATTATATTTTTTCATTTTCAATATCCAACAGCTTATCAATAGACGTTTGCATTTCAGGCTTATTGCGGTATGCAGTGATAACAGCATTTTCATGTGGGGTTAAATAAGCATTTTTTGAAGGATTAGGCTCATCAATCCAGCCAATAAGGTATCCCGGGTCGCATTTTAATATTTGTGAAAGCATAGAAACAGTTTGATGTTTTATGTTTTTTATTGTACCGCTTTCATATCTTTGAACGGTTGCATCTGTTACATTTAACTTTTTTGCAACATCAGCAAGTTTAAGTCCTAAACTTTCACGGCGTTCTTTAATTCTTTTATTTATGGTTTCCATTTTTGCACCCCTTTATTATGTATAATAACATAAACTTACTCACAATGCAAGATAACTTGATAAATTTCTAAAAAAAGGTTGACATTATATAAGTAGTATGTTACAATAATTACGTGATACGTAATTGTGCAAAAAGGAGCAATATCTAATGTACGAGTTGAAAACAGATGTTATTGCATTAAAAAAGATAATGATTGAAAAAGGCTTTAAAAATGCAAAGGAACTTTCTCAGAAAAGTGGAATAAATACTTCATTACTGGGAAAGATTTTAAATGGAGAAATACAACCATCAACATATTTGATGTGTAAATTAGTTGTTGCACTTGAAATTGATCCGAATATAGCAAGCAATATTTTTTTTAGCCAAAACTTACGTAATAAGTAATTAAAGCCAGAACGAGAAATATTGAAATAAGATTTTTGACAATCGTGGGATCGGCTTATCATCCTCATCTGTATTTTTAGGCACTTAACTAGCAAATATTAGTAATATTATTCTATAGATTCCTACTTTTCTTCAAAATAAATAACGCAATACATATTTAATACTTATTTAAGGGATGTAAATAAGTTGATTCTTAAATGTTATGGCAACAAAAATAAAAAAAGTAGAATTGATATTACAGTAACAAACCGAAATGATAAGCGGATAGGGTTGGGAGCAGCTTGTGAGGGCTGCTATGGGATTGTCACTCATAATGTACGGTACAGGCGGTGGTTTTCACTTCTTAGCTGCCGCCTTTATACCGTACACATTTATTCATATTTTTAAATGAAAAATTAATAAACACAAAAAGGACAGCTCATATTATGAACTGTCCTTTTGTTTTCACTAATAACATAATGAACTATTTTTTTCATATAAATAAAGTAATCCGAATACCCGAGAGTAATAATCCTCGCATAAGCGAGGATAAGATTAATTGCAGCCCGGTCCGTTTTGTCTTTCACGGTTGTCGTAATTATTCTGATTTGAGTTAGACCACTGATTGTTCTCAGATTTCTTATTTTTGCTTTGGTTTTGGTTTTTGTTCTGATTCTGATTCTGGTTTTTGTTCTGATTTTGATTTTTTTCAGACATTTTTATCCCTCCTTTGCTGTTAATAGTTTTTGCATCAAAGAAAAAAATATACATAAATTTTATTGATTTTAACAGTCAAAAAAAATTTTCATATAATAAAAGGGAAGTTAAAACAAAATGTATTTAAAAATATTGAAAGGAGGTTGCTCTGTTCAGAGCAAACTATAATGGGAATAAAATACAACAAATCGTTAGGGAAAAGGCTTGCCGATTTCAATACAAAATATTATAATCCGCCGCTTAACACAGCGTCGAGAGGTCAGTGTGTATGGTATACACAGGGTCGTGCTAACGAAAAGGCGGGTGTATATGTCGGTGCCAGAGGAAACGGCAGAGACGTTTATGAAAGCTGCAGAAAAGACGGTTTTCAGGTATCAAAGTATCCGAAAACGAATTCGATAGCGTGTTATAACGGCGGCACATACGGTCATGTAAGGTATGTTGAGTATGTAATAGCCGACAATGTATATTACACAGAGTCAAACGAGAATTCTGATAATATTCTTAACGCAAGCGACGGAATACTGAAAAAAATGTCTTTGACAAGCTGGATGAACCAGCCAAATCTTCAGGGTCACGTAGTTTTAAAGAGAGAGAAGCTGATTAACTTCAAGGTAACTACAGCCAACGGCAAGATAGGTCTTTACAAGTCGAGCAATACTAAAAAGAAGAGCAGAGTAAAGTTGGTTAAAGAAGACACTGTAAAGGTAGTAGTAGGAAGCGGAAAGATAAAAAACGGAAGAGATATAGTAAAGGTATTATACGACAACCGATATTACTGGGCGATAAGAACGACAAAAGCAAAAGTAAAGCAGTTAAAAAAAGTAAATTGATTAAACGACCCGATAGTGAAAACTGTCGGGTTTACTTTTTTTAATAAAACATATAAAATTAATTTAAACTGACATTGAAGAGCACACAAAATCGGGTAAGATTAAAATCCAAGTGATATTATATTATCAGACAGGAGGAAAACACAATGGACTGGATAACAGGTATAAGAAGTGCAATAGATTACATTGAGGAAAACCTAACCGAAAAGCTGGATATAAACGATATTGCAGGCAGGAGCTTTTCATCGCCTTATCATTTTCAAAGGGTGTTTGGCATTTTGTGCGGTTATACTGTCGGCGAATATATCAGATACCGCAGGCTTACACTGGCAGGTGCAGAGATAAGCGGAGGTGCGAAGGTAATAGATACAGCGTTCAAATACGGTTATGAAAGTCCTGACAGTTTTACGAGAGCGTTTGTTAGGTTTCACGGCATAACGCCGTCGCAGGCAAAGAAAAGAAACGCTGACTTAAAGTCGTTTTCCCGAATGTCGATAAAAATTTCACTGGAGGGCGGAAAAATGTTAAATTACAAAATTGTAAGCAAGCCAAGTATGATAATAACAGGTCTTAAAAAACGCTTTGAGGGTGAACCCGGCGACAGGTATAATCAACAGCACGATTTTATGGTTGACGGCGGTACGAGATTTATAAGATACGCGTTGCAGGGAATGGCGAACGACTGCGAGACGGAATACTGCGTTATATCAGATATTGTTGACAGCGGTTATTCATTTACTATCGGTGCGGTCATACCCGAATATTTTAACAGCCACCTTGAAAAGACGGCAGGTAAATACGCCGAACTGTTAAGCGTTATAAAAATACCCGAGCATCTGTATGTTCAGGTTGAAACGGAGCGTGGAACTAACTGCTTAAACGAGCATCTTGATTTGCGTAAAAGGCTCATAAACGAGTGGCTGACGACTTCTCCTTATATTATTTCAGACGCACCTGAAATAACCGTTATTCACTTATTCAGCGAAAACAAAAACGACAGCTATGTGGAGTTACTGATTCCGATAGAGAAAGATAAGCTGTAATTTTGGTGCTAAATGGCTTATTGGTTTCACTTATAAAAACAATTCACAAATTTATCTGGTTGTTATTGTATAATATAACGAAAATGATAAATGTTATTGATAAATTTATGTAATTGTAGTATAATAATCTACAGAGGAAAAGTTAGATTTTAGTTGCTTAAGTGCAGAGGAGGTTCAGAATAATCATGAAAAATAAGGCATTTAAACGTGTAGGTGTGTTATTATCTGTCTTTGCTTGTGCGTCATTACTTATTACCGTTTCAACAATTTCTGTTTTTTCCAGAACAAATATGAGCGATAATTTAAAATCTAATAATCAGAGTGAAAGTAATACTGACGCTGAACTGAAGTATAATAAAATAATAGAAAAACATGGTGAAACATTAAAACAGTTTAATAAAGAACATGGAACAACTTTCGAAATAGCTCAAATTGATAAATACACAGCTAATGTAAGTGATTTGATAGCGGAATACGATATGATCTTATCAATGGACAACGATGAATTCAGGGGATATTTGAATAAATTGTATGATGGCACGTCAAATTCTAAAGAAACTAAGAATGATTATTATATAGAAAATATGCCATATTACAAATCATCTGATGATTATTTATCGGAGATTGTTCCACCGTCAAATGAAGATGAATTTGATAATCATTATAATCTTTTGGGAAAATAATGAAAGGATGAATCTTTATACAAAAACTGAATCTTATAAAGATTTCCTTAATAATAGCAGTAAATTAGGTTTTACCTATGTAATCTAGTTTAGTAATAGGTAAATCTAAATAGAGAAAGATAAGGTATAATTAATGCCGCAGGGGAGTTTCTCTGCGGTTATTTTTTTGTTCTAAAATTTCTCTTGACAAAAGCTTTATTATAGTGTAATATAACAATTGATATATAACAGATGTTATATAAAGAGGTGATAAAATGCCGCCTAAGGTCAAGGTTACTAAAGAGGATATTGTTTCGGCTTCTATTGATATTATACGGAGGTACGGAGCAGAAGGACTGAATGCAAGGTCTATAGCAGATAAACTGGGTTGTTCCACCCAGCCGATTTACAGTAATTATTCCACTATGGAAAAGTTGAAAGCAGATGTTATAGAATATGCAGGTGCGATTCATCAGGAGTACAATAAACGTGCAGTAAAAGACGCTGATTATCCTGCTTATAAAGCAATAGGAATGTACTATATCCGCTTTGCAAAAGAGGAGAGAGAATTATTTAAACTTCTTTTTATGCGTGATCGGTCAAAGGAAAAAATGCAAATTAATAAAGAGGAGTTTGCAGATATAATTGATCTTATATCTCAAAGCATAGGGATAAGCAAGGAAGAGGCTTATCTTTTTCATACAGAGATGTGGATATACGTTCACGGAATAGCGGTAATGATTGTAACTTCATTTTTAGATTGGGATACTGAAACTATAAGTCAAATGCTAACAGATATATATCAAGGATTGAAAATAACATATCAGAATAGGAGGACACATAAATGAACGTTATTGAAATAAATGGGTTGACCAAAAAATTCAAAGACATTACAGCGGTTAAGGATTTGAGTTTCAAAGTTAAAGAGGGAGAACTTTTTGCGTTTTTGGGATTAAACGGAGCAGGCAAGAGTACGACTATCTCAATAATGTGCGGTCAGTTGGAAAAGGATAAGGGCAAGGTTATTATCGACGGAGCTGACCTTGACAGCTATGTTGACAGGATCAAAAGCGAGTTGGGAGTTGTTTTTCAAAACTCGGTTTTGGATAAGGCTTTGACGGTGAAAGATAATTTGCAGAGCCGTGCGGCTCTTTACGGAATAACTGGTAAAAGGTTTAAGCAAAAACTAAGAGAGCTTTCTGAACTTCTGGGTTTTGAGGACTTGCTCAAACGTACAGTCGGCAAGCTGTCGGGCGGTCAGCGGAGGAGGATCGATATAGCAAGGGCATTGCTTCACAGCCCGAAAATTCTTATTCTTGATGAGCCTACCACAGGTCTTGATCCGCAGACTAGAAAAACTCTTTGGAATGTTATTTCGCAGCTTAGAAAAGAAAATAAAATGACTGTATTTCTTACTACCCATTATATGGAGGAGGCTTCCGACGCAGATTACGTTGTGATTTTAGACAACGGAGAAATTGCCGCAGAGGGTACGCCTTTGCAGTTAAAGAATACATATACGGGAGATTTTATCACGCTTTATAATTCGACAAAAGAGCAGGCTGATATGTTAGGAATGAAATATGAAACGGTTCGTGAGGGTTTTCGCATAGCTGTACCGAACACAGAAACTGCTACCGAATTGATAGTCAAATATCCTGATGTATTCAAAGACTATGAAATATTAAAGGGTAAAATGGACGATGTGTTTCTTGCGGTAACGGGCAAGGAACTAACGGAATCGGAAAACACTTCAAAGGGGGAAATATAAATGAAATCACTTATTATGTTAGTTTGGCGGAATACCAAACTGTTTTTTAAGGATAAGGGAATGTTTTTCACTTCTCTGATAACGCCGATAATATTGCTAGTGCTTTATGTTACCTTCTTGGGCAATGTTTTTCGTGATACTTTTTCTATGACGTTTCCAAAAGATTTTAACGTATCAGAAAAGCTTATAAACGGTTGTGTAGGCGGTCAGCTTTTTTCATCGCTTCTTGCTGTTTGCTGTATAACGGTTGCGTTTTGTTCTAATATGTTGATGGTTCAGGATAAGGTGACCGGTGCCAGAAACGATTTGACCATTACACCTGTTAAAAAATTTACTTTGGCTTTCGGCTACTATATTTCAACTGCTTTGACTACCTTAATTATTTGCTTTATTGCAGCATCATCATCATTTATTTATCTTGCAAATGTCGGTTGGTATATGTCGGCGGCAGATGTTATGCTGATTATTTTAGACGTTTTCTTACTTGTAATGTTTGGTACTGCACTGTCATCTATAATTAATTTCTTTTTAACATCTCAGGGACAGATGTCTGCTGTGGGAACTATAATAAGCGCAGGTTATGGCTTTATCTGCGGAGCTTATATGCCTATTTCTCAGTTCGGCGGAGGTCTGCAAAAGGTTTTGTCTTTTTTACCCGGTACATACGGTACTTCTTTAATCCGCAATCACGCTATGAGAGGCGTGTTTAATGAAATGGACTCACAGCATTTTCCGCCTCAGGTTATTGAGAACATAAAAGATTCTATCGACTGCAATCTGTATTTTTTCGGCGATAGGGTAAGCATAAGTGCAATGTATGTTATTTTAGCGGGAGCTGTTGCCGTTTTGCTGCTTGTTTATGTTGTTATTAATGCTTTGAAAATCAGGAAATAGGTTACAAATAATCAGAATATTTTATTGTTTTCTTAAAAATAAATATTTATTGACAAATTTATGAAAATATAGTATTATAAATTTAAGCCATTTGGTTTAGAGATAAACGGAGAAATTTTATGACTACATTAAAGTATATTTTAAAAAACATATATATTTCAATGCGAAAATCCCCGGTGATTTTCGCATTATTTATATTATGTAATTTTGTGTCAGTTCTTGTAATAGTTTTCTCCCATGGTGTTTATCAGAATTATGCGTCTAAATTGGTTTCAAATGATTCAGAATGGGAGTCTAGATGGTTCAAAAGTGATGAGGAGCCTTCAATTTCTTTTGGAAATATAACTGACACCATGAATGATGAAAGTGTTATTAATTATCGTGCCGACGGAGTAAGTACGCTTGGCGAGTTCAGACAGGTATTAGATTTGCTTGATGAAAAAACAAAAAGCTCTTTTACAGGATTTTATATGATCTATAATTTTAAGGATACATATAATTTTAAAGCCGAAACAAATGAGAATATGACTATAACAAGCTCAGATGGTGATATGGGTGATGACGGTAATCTTCTTATAAGCAGGCTTGAATATGATTCTTCTGCTCATCAATATGGACTATATTCTGGTTTTGCTGAAAATGCTGGTATTTTAGAAGGAAGATATTTAACACCACAGGAGGAGCTTGAAGGAAAACATGTTATTTATCTGCCTAGTGGTAGTGATACCAGCTTAATAGGAAAGAAAGTCGAGTTTATGGGTATGCAATTAGAAGTAATCGGTGTTGCTGACCCTGAGGTTTTAGGTCAATATATAGTTCCTTTTAAACTGTTGCCTGATGATTTGACTTTTGATGAGGTAACTATAATGGCTGATAAGCCAATCAGCACAGAAACATATAGAAAAATCAAGGAAGCGTTTACAAGCGTATACGGCGATAGGGCAAACTTTCCTAAGTTTGAGACAGTAGACCCAACCGAGCAGACCTTTTATGCGTCGATTATGCTGATTTCAATAGCGTTATCTGTACTTGCTGCGATAAACCTTGCAATATTGTTCAGGTATATTATGCACACCCGCAGAAAAACGCTTGCGATTTTCAGGCTGTCGGGCTGCACGAGAATAAAAATTCGCATAATGTATTTGGCTGAGGTTGCAGGAATATCAATAATCATATTTGGATTATGTTCGGCGTTGTATCATTATATAATTATGCCTAAGCTGACGTTTGCATTTCCCAGAATACAAGATGTATACTCTTTAAACACATATTTATATCTGTTTGCAATATTTATAATTATTTTGTTAGTGGCTATAAATATAATATTTTCGTTAAAGGTTGAAAAACAGCCTGTTGATATGTTAAAAAAGGCAGGTGATAAGTGATGCTTTGGCTGGGGTTAAAAGAATTTTTCAGAAGAATTTATACTAATATATTTACTGCACTTCAGTTATCAGCAGTGTTTTTGATTCTGTTGGCTATAGTATCAAGCGTTCAGTCAAGAACCGAGTTCTATCTGCCTGTAAAAGATCACCTTGAGGGTGAAGGTGTATATACAACGAGCATATCTGATGAAAACGGTATTATAAATGAAGATGATTTAATAAAAAAATATCCTGAGGTCGATTCAGTTTTTACTTCTTATACACCTGATGTTTTTTATCCTGACAGTGATGGAAAATTCATTTCATACAATGATGAGATAATCAATATGTATACGCCAAAGCTGGAATCGGGCAGGTGGTTTAAAAGTTCAGACAATTCGGCAAATACGCTTTACGGCGTCATAAGCAGCGGAAGCGGTTTAGAAGTAGATGATACAGTTTCGGTGACTAATGTTACATATAACCAAAAAACCGACCCTACATTTACGCATCCGATAGAAAAGAATCTTACTGTAAAAATAATAGGCGTATTAGACGAAAAGGCACAGGTTTTCGGTGCAGACACTTATATTACAGATAGCGATGATTTCAGAAATTTATACGGTGATTATGATGAATCAAAGATGCCGCTTTTGCTGCTCAGCCAGAGCCAGTTAAGCAAAAACGGTGTAAAATACTCAATAAGCGGCAATAAGCAGATAATAAAATATAAAAGCGGTTTATCAGATGAAAAAATTGAAGCACTGAATAAAGAGTTTAACTCTGTCAGTGTAATGACATTGAACAAATTCAGTTCTGCCTCTAAGCTGTATGTATACGAGCAGATAATAAAACTGCTGCCGCTGCTTATCTGTATTGTATTACTTGTAATAGTAAGCACGGTTTCAATTTCGGCTCTTAATGTCAAAGGTGGCTTGAAAACTTATTCGATTTTCTACGTATGCGGTTCTGACAGAGGACAGTGCTTAGGGGTATGTCTTATTAACAGCATACTTACTGCGAGTTTGGCAGTGGTCGTTTCTGTTATACTTATGAATGTTGGAAGTATAAGCGGTTTGCTGGGAGCAACTGTAATTAAGGCAAGCAGTTTGGGAATTCTGGCGTGTGCAATTGCGTTTATACTTCATATTATATGTTCCATGGTTATGCCTATAACGCTTATGAGCAAAGGAACATTAAAAGACAATCTGTCTGCAAATGAATAGTTAAAACAGTGTGCTTGACATTTTTTCATAATAATTGTAAAATAAGTTATTGTAATTTAAAAACAGGAGATGTTATTTTGAAACGTATTAAATTTATATTAACTGCAATACTTATGCTTATGATGTGTATGAGCTTTACAGGCTGCGGCGATGGAAGCGATTCTGATTCCACAGAAAAGGGAATGCAGACAGGCAGCTTTGTAATTCAGCTGTTTCCGGAGTATGCACCGAAAACCGTTGAGAATTTTAAAAGTCTTGTTAAGTCGGGATTTTATGACGGTCTTACCTTTCACAGGGTAATGGACGGTTTTATGGCTCAGGGAGGAGATCCTGAGGGTACCGGTTTTGGAGGTTCTGATAAAACTATTGTTGGCGAATTTGCACAGAACGGCTTTACGCAAAACACTCTTTCCCACACAAGAGGAGTTGTTTCTATGGCAAGGGGCGGTAATGATATGAATTCTGCGTCTAGTCAGTTCTTTATTTGTTTTGTAGACAGCACGTTTCTTGACGGTCAGTATGCGGCTTTCGGCAAGGTAAATGAAGATGGTATGAAGGTTGTTGATAAGTTCCTTACAGTTGAGAGAACAGATTCAGGAAAAGAAAAAAACGTGCGTCCTGTTACGCCAATTACGATAAAATCAGCTAAAATGATAAACGAGACCTCTGATGGTCACGAGCAGGTAGAGATGACCGTTGAATATAAGCCTGCATAACATCAGTATTTGAGTGATTTTTTAAACTTAAAAAGGCAGATGAAAATGAGATAAAGCAAAAGAGCGTTCGGAATTTATTTCTGAACGCTCTTGTTGTATCTAACATCTAAAATCTAGTCTCTAGCCTCTAAATGAACAAAAAAACTTCTAATTCTCGGTCCGTCAAATTCAGTGAAATAAATGCCCTGCCAGGTACCCAAAAGAAGCCGTCCGTTTCTGACTATTACTGTTACAGAACTTCCCATAACGCTTGCTTTTAGATGAGCGGCTGAATTTCCCTCAGCGTGTTTGAACTCAGGGCGGTCGGGGTAAGTTTCATTAAGTGCGAAAAGCAGATCGGTTACGACGTCGGGATCGCAGTTTTCATTAATAGTCATACCCGCTGTTGTGTGAGGATTGAAAACAACGCAAATGCCGTCTTTCACTCCGCTTTTTGAAACAGCCTCCTGAACCATTCTAGTAACATTATAAAAGTTTTCCTTTTCGGTTTTTAATGTATATTCATAAACCAATTTGATCCACTCCTTAATAGTCATAATAACACATAAGGAGATTTTTTTCAATATTGACGTGATATAAATATAATAGTATAATAAAAAGTAACAATTTTGTAAGTATAATTAGGAATAAAAAAATAAAGGTGAAAGCTTATGGGAAAACAAAGAGCTGAAATAAAATATAAAAAAGCAGCGGAAATGCATATTAACAGAACCAAGAGAAATTACCTGTTTGTATTTTTAGTTGCAGCAATTATAATGCTGATTATAATGCTGCCTCTTATGATATATAACGGCGGATATTTTCTCTATTATGGAGATTATAATTCACAGCAGATCCCATTTTACAAGCACGTTCACGACGCCGTAGCAAACGGAGAATTGTTCGGCTGGGATTGGGGAACTGATCTGGGTTCTCCGCTTTTGACTTCATATTCCTTTTACAATATAGGAAGTCCGTTTTTCTGGATAACAGAACTTTTTTCAGATAATATTACAATAATGCTGATTCCTGTTTTGCTTGCGGTAAAAACAGGCGTTGCGGCTCTTACTTCATACGCATATATAGGAAGGTTCATATCAAATAAAAACGCTTGTTTTATCGGAGCAATGCTTTATGCGTTTTCGGGATTTCAGGCGTATAACGTATTTTTTAACCATTTTCACGACGCTGTAGCGTTTTTCCCGCTGTTGCTTCTCGCTCTTGAAATGAATGTTCAGGACGATAAAAAAGGAGTGTTCGGACTTTGCGTTGCACTTTGCGGTATTGTTAATTATTACTTCTTTATTGCCGAAGTGGTTTTTGTAATAATATATTTCATAGTAAGGTGTACCGACAAGAACTTTAAAATAACATTTGCAAAGCTGTTAAAATTGGCATTTGAAGCCGTTGCCGGAACATTTATCGCTTGTGCAGTACTTGTGCCGTCGTATTACTCGATTTGTGACAATCCTCGTGTTGACGAGTATTTGACAGGGACGGATATGATAGTTTATTCTGATAAATTCAGGATATTAAGAATAATTCAGAGCTTTTTTATGATGCCGGATCCGCCTGCGAGGGTCAATCTGTTTAATTCTGAAACAGCACGCTGGGCGTCTATTGCCGGTTATCTTCCGATGTTCTCGATGGCAGGGGTTATCGCATTTATGAGAGCAAAAAAAGGTAACTGGATGAAAACCCTGATAATAACTTCAATGATATTTGCTTTTGTACCTATACTTAATTCTGCTTTTCAGTTGTTTAAGGGAACATATTATGCACGCTGGTTCTTTATGCCGATACTTATAATGTGCGTTATGACTGCGTCTGCTTTTGACGATAACAATGCGTTGTCAGCCGAGCCTGTCGATTTAAAGAAGGGGATACCCGCTGTTGCAATAGTTTTAGCTGCAAGTCTGGCAGTGTTTTTCCTCCCGACAGTAAACGATAATGGTGATTACGAGTTTTTCAAAATAGCTGAATATCCTGATCTGTTTTACATTCAGTTTATAGTTTCTGCTGCTTTGTTTGCAGAGCTTATTGTTATAGTTTATTTCTTTAAAAGAAATAAAAAGTATGTAAGAGCAGTATCATTTGCAACCTGTCTGGCGTGTGCTGTAAGTATGATGTCCACTGTATATTACGGAGTATCTCAGGGTCCTGAACCTGACGACTATATTTCTGTTGCTGTTAAAGGCGGAGAAAAAATAGAACTTCCTTCATATGATGAAGCAGGTTATTACAGAATTGAAACAAGCGAGAATACTGATAACTGGCCTATGCTTTGGGGGTATTCTACTATCCGTGCGTTTAACAGCACAGTTTCTACTTCCATTATGAAATTCTATGATCTGCTTGGAATAGAGCGTGATGTAGCTTCACGCCCTGATAAAGAATATTATGCTTTAAGAAGTCTGCTTTCAGTTAAGTATTATTTTAATGAAATAAATAGTGACGATCCACAGTCAGCAGACTTAAAAAGCGGTGTGTTCGGAATGAACCGTTTCAGCAGTTTATCTGAAAGCAGTGAAGACGCAGAGAAAAGCCATACTCTGAATATGCTAGGATTTAATTATAAAAATTCGCAGAACCGATTTGACGTTTATGAGAATAAATATTACATTCCTATGGGTTTTGCATATAACACTTATATGACTTACGATGAATTTAAAACTCTTTCAACCGAAAACAAAACAAGAAATCTTATCTCATCGCTTGTTCTTAACAGTAAGCAGATTGAAAAATATAAGGATATACTAACCCATTACGATTTAGATGAATATAACGGCGGCGGTACCTATACGATGGCTTGTAATGATAAGATTTCAAAATCCTGTTCTGAGTTCAAACCTGACAGCAATGGATTTTCAGCTAAAATAAATCTATCAGACAGTGCTCTTGTATTTTTCAGCGTACCGTATGACAAGGGCTTTACTGCTTATGTGAACGGCAAAAAGACCGATATAGAAGAGGTGGACGGGGGACTTTCAGCAGTTTTATGCAGCAAGGGCAAAAATGAGATTCGCTTTGATTTTGAGCTTTACGGCATAAGACAGGGAATTGCTTTGTCGCTTTTGGGTATAGTTCTTCTTGCAGGATATGTTCTGGTTTGTAAAAGGCTGTCAAGCATAAGGAAGGTAAAAGAAAAGGTAAAGTCGGTTGATTTTTACGAGGAATAATTAGACTCTATTGAAAGGAAACAGAGGGATCAATATGCACTTGAAGGAAAAAACCATATCGGTCGAAAAAATTTATGACGGAAAGATAATTAATGTAACCCGTGAAAAGATTTTGCTTGAAAACAAATCGGAAGCGTATCGTGAAGTCGTTCATCATTCGGGCGGAGTATGTATTCTGCCGATAAACAGTAAGGGTGAGGTTTTGTTTGTCAAGCAGTACAGGTATCCGTTTAAAGATGTTTTGTTAGAGATTCCTGCCGGTAAGCGTGAAGATGGCGAAGACCCTAAGGATTGCGGAATAAGAGAGTTGAAAGAAGAAGTAGGTGCAGAAGCGGAAAGCATAATCTATCTGGGAAAACTATATCCGACGGTCGCATATGATACCGAGATTATTTATATGTATATGGCACAAAAGCTCAGCTTTGGCGAGCAGAAACTGGATGAAGATGAATTTCTCGATATAGTGAAAATACCCTTAGAAAAGGCTTATAAGATGGTTATTGACGACGAAATACCCGACGCTAAAACCCAGATAGCGATACTCAAGGCGTGGAATATGCTGAAAAAATAAAAAATAATAAAAAGCGATAAGATTTTTCTTATCGCTTTTATTTAAGCTATGCTTGTTCTGCTTCGGGAATTTCATTTATTGACAGGGGATTATCCAGCACTGCAACTGATTGCTGATAAACCTTTTTACTGAAAACAATACATAAAAGAAGCGAAACAGTTTCGGCGATTGGGAATGCGGTCCATACGGCACTGAGTCCGAAAAGCTGCGATGTTATTACCGCAACAGGAATAAGAACTCCGAGCTGACGTGCGATTGAAATTATAAGACTATATATGCCGTGTCCAAGAGCCTGAAAAGCACTAATAATTATAATGCAGAATCCCGCAGGAATAAAGCTGAGAGAAATTATTCTGAGTGCCGGTATTCCGATTTTCAGCATTTCGTCAGAAGCACTGAAAAAGCCGAGCAAAAGCTGAGGAATCGTCTGAAAGATTATAACTCCAAGTACCATATATGAAACGGAGATTATTGCTGCCAGTTTTAAAACAGATATAATTCTGCTTTTATGTCTTGCACCGTAGTTGTATGCAACGATAGGCACAAGTCCGTTAGTAAGTCCAAATATCGGCATATAGATAAAGCTCTGGAGCTTGAAGTAAATTCCGACCACCGATACAGCTGTCGGGGTAAAGCTGATACAGATTTTGTTTAAAAGGTATGTCATAACAGAGGTTATCGACTGCATAATAATTGACGGAAAACCTACTGCATAAATTTTCTTGATAATGCGAAGTGACGGCTTGAAGCCTATAAAGCTTACGTTTATTTCTTTATTTTTAAATGAGTTGAATAGTATGCCTAAAATCATTGCAACTATCTGACCGAAAACCGTTGCGGCTGCAGCACCTGCCACTCCCATTTTCGGGAAGCCAAATAAGCCGAAAATTAAAATCGGGTCGAGTATTATATTTATTATGGCTCCTGTGCCTTGCATAAACATACTGTATATTGTTTTTCCAGTTGACTGTAAAAGCCGCTCAAAGGTTATCTGCATAAATACTCCGAGCGAGGCAACTGTTACAATTCTGAGATAACTTATTCCGTAAGCTATTATTTCCGCATCATCGGTCATAGCTCTGAAAAATAGACCTGAAAATGAAAATCCCAGAATTGCAAATACTATATATGTGCAAAACGCAAGAAAAATTCCGTTTCTGGCAGAATCGCTGGCTTCTTTAAACTTCTTTTCACCCAGTGATTTTGATAAAAATGAGTTTATTCCGACGCCTGTTCCCGCACCAAAGGCTATCATAAGACTTTGTATCGGAAATGCCATAGATACAGCCGTCAGAGCGTTTTCTGATATTTTTGCAACAAATATACTGTCTACTATATTATAAAGTGCCTGAACAAGCATTGAGATTACCATTGGCAGCGACATTGTTATCAGCAGTCTGTTTGTAGGCATTGTTCCCATTTTGTTTTCCTGAATAGGCATCTCATTTTCGATTGCTTCTGTTCTTTCGGACATCTATTTTGTCATTCCTTTCGTTTTCACATTGTAATACTTCACTTTGCACACATTCAAGTATTATATCACGATTAATTATTTTTTGCAACGATTTGATTGTAAAAATTTTTGCATTAAAGAGCAGGGTTTTGTGCAATATTAATCAATATCACCTATTAAACTAATAGGATAAGTGTATTTTGCACAAAAATTTATAATTTGGAAAAAAGGTGTTGACAAAATCTGATTATAGTGCTATGCTATATATAAATTCATACTATTTATATATGAATAATATAATTACAAAGAAATGAGGTAAATTAAAATGGCACAGAAAATAAATACAAAACTTAGAGAAAGAGAGCTTCATTTTGAGACAAAGCAGCTGCATATCGGTCAGGAGGAAGCAGATTCTGCAACAGGTGCAAGGGCTGTACCGATTTATCAGACAACTTCATATGTTTTCGATAACAGCGACCACGCTCAGGCAAGATTCGGGCTTGCTGATGCCGGCAACATTTACGGACGCCTGACAAATCCTACGCAGGAGGTTTTGGAAAAGAGATTAGCGGCTCTTGAGGGAGGCTCGGCAGGACTGGCGGTAGCGTCGGGTGCAGCGGCAATAACATATGCAATTCAGAATATTGCAGGAGCAGGAGATCATATTGTTTCTGCAAAGACGGTATACGGCGGTACATACAATTTACTTGCACATACATTAAAGGAGTTCGGTATAGAAACTACATTTGTTGACCCCGACGAAGGAGACGGGATTTCAGTTTTTGAAAATGCCATAAAGGAAAATACCAAGGCGATATTTATTGAAACGCTTGGAAATCCGAACTCAAACGTAATAGATATTGACGCTGTAGCTGAGACTGCACACAAAAACGGAATTATTCTGATAGTAGACAATACATTTGGAACGCCTTATCTGATAAGACCAATTGAACACGGTGCAGATGTAGTTGTACATTCTGCAACCAAATTCATAGGAGGTCACGGAACATCTCTTGGTGGCATTATAGTTGAAAGCGGAAAAACCGATTGGAAAGAAAGCGGAAAATATCCGAATCTTTCAAAGCCTTGCGACAGTTATCACGGTGTAGTGTTTGCAGACGCCGCCCCTGATGCGGCATTTGTGACAAGAATAAGAGCAGTGCTTTTGCGTGATACGGGAGCTGCGATTTCGCCTTTCAACGCATTTTTGCTTCTTCAGGGATTGGAAACTCTTTCACTTCGTGTTGAAAGGCATATTGAGAACACGTTGGCAGTGCTTGATTATTTAAAAACACAGCCGCTTGTTGAGAAAATCAATCACCCGTCTGTTGAGGAAAACGGATACAAAGAGCTTTATGACAGATATTTTCCGAACGGCGGAGGTTCTATCTTCACAATAGAAATCAAAGGCGGAACAAATGAGGCTAAAAAGTTTATTGACAATCTCGCTGTATTTTCGCTTCTTGCAAATGTTGCAGATGTTAAGTCGCTGGTAATTCACCCTGCAACGACCACTCACTCACAGCTTACCGAAAGTGAGCTTTTAGAGCAGGGTATCAAGCCGAACACAATTCGCTTTTCAATAGGAACAGAAAACATAGACGACATTATTTACGATCTCGACGAGGCCTTTCGAGCAATTGCAGAATAAGAAATTTCAAACATACCTCCCATAATAAAGTCCTGTACCAATGGTGCAGGACTTTATCTATATATAATATCAATCAGTTTTCCATCTGTCTCCGTAATCAGGACAGTACATTCCCTTTTTTAGTGCCCGTAATTCTACATAGCAACCGCATTGTGCACACATTGCATTTGAAAGGTGTATGCAGTTTTTGCAGATGTCAAGCCGTCTGCGGTATTCTTTATCACTGCAACGCTTTTCCTGAGGATAGGCAGATATATAATCTTTTAGACTGCGTATGTAATCGTCTTCATTAAGCTCGCCGAGCAGGCATTTTCTGCAAAAAGGTTTACTCATAGCTTGAATTTAAAGGCTGTTACAGAATGAGCAGGAAGAATGACCCTCAGCTTTTCTTCCTTAATCTCAAAGCCGTCATAATCAGCAATGCTGACATTATTATTGTTGTCAAAGTCGTTATATGAGTGAATTTCTGCATTTACAATCTGAGCAGTTACATCTTTTATTCTGCCTTGCTCGGGGTCTATGAGCATTGTACAGTCCTCGTCAAGAGAACAGTTAGACGCTGTCAGGAAAAACTCCCCGTTTTTCTTTGAAAGCGAATATGTGATCATAGGAATAGTTTTATCCGCTTTTTCTAAGTCGGGTGCGGCAATGCTGGTTTTTACTAACTCTGCGTCGTGATGAGGAAGATACATCTTAAATATCTGCCACGTCGGAGTTTTTACAAGGCGTTCTCCGTCGCTGAGAAGCACGGATTGAAGTACGTTCATCACCTGTGCGAGATTTGCCATAATGACCTTGTCTGAGTGATTATTGAATATATTAAGATTAATTGCTGCAATTATAGCGTCACGCATAGTGTTCTGCTGATAGAGAAATCCCGGATTCGTGCCCTCCTCAACGTCATACCAACAGCCCCACTCGTCTACTATGAGCTTGATTTTACCCTCAGGGTCGTACTTGTTCATTATTGCACAGTGCTTTGTGATGATCTCGTCCATATACATTGTCGCAGAGACAGTCTTATAATACTCGTTGTCATCAAATGTTAAAGCAGAGCCCTTTTTTGACCAGTCGCCGGTAGGCAGGGTGTAATAATGCAGGGATATTGCTCCTGTGTGCCAAGGCTTTAGGTTCTGCATAATTTTTTCTGTCCAGTTATAGTCGTCAGCGTTAGGACCGCAGGCTATTTTTATCATATCAGGTGTACTGTAGTTTTTCGCAAAGGTTTCATATCTGCGATATTCGTCAGCATATGCCTCAGGACGCATATTTCCGCCGCAGCCCCAATTTTCGTTTCCTATGCCTAAATATTTGAGTTTCCACGGTCTTTCTCTGCCATTTGTTTTTCTCTCAAGAGCATATGGAGAGTTTCCGTCATAAGTTATGTATTCAAGCCAGTTTGCAAGTTCAGAAACGGTACCGCTGCCAAGATTGCCTGCGAGATAAGGCTCACAGCCGAGTTTTTCGCAGAGATCAAAGAATTCATTTGTGCCGAAGCTATTATCTTCGACAACACCGCCCCAGTTTGTGTTTAAAATAGGTCGGCGGGTTTTCCCCACGCCGTCGTGCCAGTGGTATTCGTCTGCAAAACAGCCGCCCGGCCAGCGAAGTACGGGTATCCCAATCTCTTTCAGGGCGTCTATTACATCATTTCTAACTCCTTCAGTATTCGGAATAGGCGAGTCCTTTCCGACAAATATACCATTATATATACATCTTCCTAAATGTTCTGAGAAGTGACCGTATATCTCCTTATTTATATGACTGACAGTCTTTTCTCCGTCGAATTTCAGATAAGCAGTTTTCAAATCAGCAGATCCTTTCTATTAGTATTTAACACCAGCCTGATTTAAACAGGTCTCCATAATTTTCATTATATCCAGAGTGTCTGAATGAGGGATAATATCGCTTTCCAGCCTACCCTCTCTTATGCATTTGTTGACTTCCTCAATTTCGTATTCGTAACCGTTGAATTTAAAGGGAAGTACCTGCTTATCAAGTGCGTTTCCCATATCGTCATACAAAGTTGTTTCAGCAGTGCAGTGGAACCAATTGCCCATCACTATCCTGCCTTTATCGCCAACGATTATCGCTTTGTTTTCGTCTTCAAAGTCAAATCCGCAGAAGGTTATGCCGTAAGCGTTCTTGTATTTTAAAATTATGCTGTCGTCAAAGTCGACATTTGTTTTGCCGAGATGTGAGTATGTATGGATTTCTTCAGGGTGTGTGCCTAAAAAAGCACTTACAAAAGTGATCGGATAAACGCCCAGATCAAGAATTGCCCCTCCGCCTAATTCTTTTATGAAAAGCCTGTCGTTTTCGTCATATGGCACTGCATTTGAAAAATCTGCTTTTATCATTTTTATCTTGCCGATTTTTCCGCTTTCTACCCACTCCTTAGCCTTTCTGAAAGCAGGCTGACACTTTGTCCACATAGCTTCCATAAGGAATAGTTTCTTTTCTTTTGCCAAATCCATAAGCTCTTTAAATTCGCTGGCATTCAGCGTAACCGACTTTTCGCAAAGAACATGCTTTCCTGCGTTAAGGCACAGCTTTGTATTTTCAAAATGACAGCTCATAGGCGTTGCAATATAAACAACGTCTATATCGGGGTCTGATACAAGTTCCTCATAACTGCTGTACGCTCTTTTTATTTCGTGACGTTTCGCAAAGTTCTCCGCTTTGTCTGACGAGCGTGAGGCTGCTGCCAGTAACTCCATATTGTTTTCTTTGCCGTTTTCCATAAACTTCATAGCTTTAGCTACTGTTTCGGCAATTTTTCCTGTGGCTAGAATACCCCAATTTAATTTTTTCATAGGCGTCTCCTTTTGATTATTAGAATTTTAGAAAATTATACATTTAAAGTATAGCTTAATTATTTCAAGGTGTCAACGATAGAGAATGAGATTTATATGTTAAAATCAGTTTCTGATTTCTTGAAAATATTAGCGGAATATGATACAATAATCTACAAATGATTTTAGTTCTGTACAGAGGTTTTAAATAATGATTTACTTTGATAATGCCGCAACAACAAAACCGTGCGATGAAGCGGTAAAAGCTGTGAGCGACGCTTTAAAAACAAATTGGTCTAATCCGTCAAGTCTGCATGGGCTTGGGCTTAAAGCGGAGCAGACTGTAAGTTCAGCACGAGAGGCAATAGCAAAGTCTCTCGATACCGACAGCGAATGTATATATTTTACGTCAGGAGCAACGGAGAGCAATAACCTTGCTATATTCAGTACAGCTAAGACAATAGGAAGACATAAAAAGAAAATAGTTACCACATCAATAGAACATCCGTCCGTTTTGAAGCCGATAAAGTATCTTGAGGAAAACGGATTTGAAGTGGTTTATGTTTCGCCGAACAAATCGGGTGAAATAAATTCAGCTGATATTATTAAAGCTGTTGACGATAATACCTGCCTTGTGACATGTCAGCTGGTAAATAACGAAACAGGATATATACTTCCAATTTCAAAGGCTTATAAGGCGATAAAAAGACTTTACCCGAAGGTCATAACTCACTGCGACTGCGTTCAGGGATTTATGAAGCTGAATGTTACGGCAAACAGTCTTAATTCTGATCTTATCAGTCTCAGCGGACATAAGATTTACGGCCCTAAGGGAGTGGGAGCGTTATATGTGAAAAAGGGAGTAAGGGTACTTCCTGTAAACTTCGGCGGAGGACAGGAAAAGGGAATACGCTCAGGAACAGAGGCAGTACCCAACATAGCAGGCTTCGGAGAGGCTGTTGAGGTATTTTCCAAGAGCATAGATAAGCGGTATGAAAAGATGTGCGAGTTGTCAAATTATCTATGTCAGCAGGCTGAAACGGTTGAGGGAGTAACAGTCAATAAATTCAGCGAAAGCTCTCCGTATATAGCGAGTGTTACCGTGGACAATATAAAATCCGAGACCTTGCTACATTATTTAGAGCAAAGGGGGATTTATGTTTCAAGCGGTTCGGCTTGTTCTAAGGGTAAAAAGAGCGATGTGCTTAAGGCGTTCGGTTATGATGACAGAGCAATTGACTCGACGATTAGACTTAGCTTTTCTCACGAAAATCAAATGTCGGAGATAGATGAGTTTATAAAGCAAATTAAAAATGCACAAGCAGAACTTGTAAAAATGAGGCAGAAAAGGAATTAAAGATATGAAAGAGATTATTTTATGCAAATACGGTGAGATTGCTCTTAAAGGGCTGAATAAGCGAACCTTTGAGGACGTTCTTATGAAAAATATAAAAAGAAGATTAAATAAATTAGGTAAATTTCACTATATCAGGTCGCAGTCTACTATTTATATAGAGCCTTTAGACGATAACGCTGATGTTGACAAAGCTATAGATAAGCTGAAAAAGGTGTTCGGAATCGCTAAAATCAGCAGAAGTATAGAGTGTGAAAAAAGTCTGGAGGGAATAAACAGTACTGCTGTTCCGGCTCTTGAGGATACTTTGCTGGGGGCAAAAACTTTTAAGGTAGAGACCAAGAGAGCAGACAAGACCTTTTATCTAAAATCACCCGAGATTTCAAACGAGGTCGGCGGAATGATCTTAGAAGCTTATCCTCATCTTGAGGTAGACGTGCATGATCCTGACGTCGTTGTTCTTGTTGAAATAAGAGAGAATAACGCATATGTATGTGCCGAGAAAATTGACGGGGCAGGCGGTATACCTATAGGCACTTCGGGCAGAGCAATGCTTCTTCTGTCCGGCGGAATAGATTCTCCTGTTGCAGGGTATATGATAGCAAAGCGGGGAGTGGTTCTCGACTGTATACATTTTGAGTCGCCGCCATATACTTCAGAGCGTGCTAAGCTAAAGGTCATAAAGCTGGCAGAGCGTATGGCTGAATACACAGGCAGAATAAAATTCCATTGTGTTCCTTTCACAAAGATTCAGGAAGAGATAAAAAATAACTGTCCTGAGGAACTGTTCACTATAATAATGAGAAGACTTATGATGGAGATTTCGGACAGAATATGCGAAAGAGACAGAATACAGTGCTTAGTCACGGGGGAGAGTATAGGTCAGGTCGCAAGCCAGACTATGTCTGCAATGGTATGTACAGACGTTGTTGCGAACCGTCCTGTTTTCAGACCGCTTATAGGAATGGATAAGTCGGAAATAATTGCTATTTCAAGAAAGATAGAAACCTTTGATATTTCAATTGAACCCTATGAGGATTGCTGTACAGTGTTTACGCCTAAGCATCCGAAGACTAAGCCTAATCTTAAAGACGTTGAAGCAGGTCAGGCGATGTTTGATTTCAAACCTTTGGTCGATGACGCAGTTGAGAATACGTCCTGCGAGTTCATTGAAGCTAAAAGATAGGTTTTTACTATATCAAACACACTATTAATTACAATGGTTTCTAATTGATTACAGCATAATATTTTTCAATCTAAATACTGTCGATTTATACATTTTAAATACTATATATTGTGTTTGATGTCTGAATTTGGTTACAAAAAAGTTACAACAGCATTGATTGTTTTGGTTATTTTTACTTAACCTATTAGCAATAAATTCAATAAAATCAGAAAAATACTGTTAGATTTATATAAAAAAGAAGGTCGAAAAAGGTGCAATATAACAAAAATGACAAATCGGTAACAGAAAGTGTTGACACGCTTGCTGAAAGTGTAGTAAAATACTGTAGTGGCAAAGATTATTCTATAAGTACGGCTGAAAGTCTCACGGGAGGAATGATAAGTAAGTTTATCACATCTGTTGCGGGGGCGTCGGAGGTTTTTGAGTTGGGTGTGTGTTCCTATTCTGACAGAATAAAGAACAAGGTGCTCGGCGTAAGGAATGAAACTTTATCAAAGTATACTGCTGTGAGCAAACAGACAGCAGAAGAAATGTCAGCCGGTATAAAGAGCTTATCAGACAGTGATATTGCCGTTGCCGTAACGGGAGTTGCGGGGCCCGGCGGGGGAACTGATGAATGTCCTGTAGGAACGGTTTATGTTTCGGTCAGATTTAAAGATAAGTGTCTTACAAGAAAGCTGGAGCTTTATAAAGAGTATAATAATCTTTGCAGAGAGGACATAAGATTATTAACAACTAAAGAAGCTTTTGAAATGATTCTTGAGCTTACAAAGAAAGCTGAGGTAGTTTAAATGTCAATTGAAAATGAGCTATCCGGTCTTGAAAAAAGAGACGACAGCAATTTCTTTTTAAGAGTGTTAAAGTATTTTTGTCCATGGAAAGGCGATACGCTGTCTGATATAATCAGAAAGCTTATCTTTATAGCGTCTATTGTTATTTTCTGCATATCATTAGGCGAGCTTATCGACTTCTACAACGGAAGTGACGAGGAGCTTCAGACAATTGCAGAGATTCAGGAGTTTGAGCCGGGTGCAAATAAAGAAGAAACTCCGGTGCAGCTTCCGAAGGAGAATATAATAACTCCGGAAAAGATGCTTCCAAAATGGTATGAACTTTATTCGCTTAATCAGGATATTATAGGCTGGGTAAAGATTGATACATTCAGAGCAAAGAAAAGCGATCCGAAGACCTGTTTTATCAACTATCCTGTGGTTCAGGTAGAGGATAACAAGGAATATCTTCACAAAGATATTTACGGAAACACATTGGAGTCGGGAACGCTTTTTGCAGATTATTTTGTTCCTATAACGCCCTTTCACAGACCGGACATTATCACAATTTACGGTCACAATATGAGAAGCGTAGGAACGATGTTCACTCATCTGGGTGAATACAAACGAGGGGTAAAGTTCTTAAAGGATAACCCGATAATTGATTTTGATACCCTTTATACTAACGGAGACAAATATATAATTATAGGTGCTTATATAGCGAACTATAAGGAAAGTCAGGATGACGGAAAGGTTTTCTACTACTGGAGATTTACCGATTTTGACAATGACAAATATACGTTTCAGAAGTTCAAAGAGGGTATTGATAAAAGGACTTGGTATTCAAACAGCATTGACTGCAACGAGAATGACGAGTATATAACTCTTTCGACCTGTTCTAATGAGGTCGATGATTTGAGATGGGTTATTACGGCGAGAAAGATCCGAGCGAAAGAAACAGATAAAGATATTGAGAGAATGGTTAACTCTTATCAGAAAAGAGAGGATAAAGACATTTATCTTCCGAAGTGCTGGAGAGATGTTTGGGGTCAGGTCACTATGTATAAGGGCTGGGACTACTAAACTGACAGTATAAAGTGGTTAATTACTGCTTAGGCAGTAAAATAAATATTATTATTTCAAAAATTCTTGGAGAGGAACATTTTGAAATTTAGGCAGCGGTTTTTGTGCTGCCGGAAAGGCAAAGTGATTGAAATGAAGCGGAAGGACACTATTGAAGGTGTCTCTTGCAAGGACAACGTTTTTGAACTTGACGGGAGAACATTCTTCAAGGGACTGGGAGCTAAGCTGAGTATCGTTATTGCCGGAATTTTAGCAATCGGAGCAGTTTCATTAACGGCTATTGCTGATTGTGAGGGCATAGCTCCAAGCGATGCGAACACCGAAGCGTCAACAACCACAACCCAGAACAACCCAACAACAGGGGCAACAACTGTATCAGCTACAATGAGCTGGTGGAAAGCAGGAGTATCTAAGTATGATTTGATTCAGGCTGAGAATGTAACAGAGCCGGTTACTACTGTTACAGAAAAGAAGTCAGACAAAACAACGACAGTGAAAGAGAAAAAATCTGTTAAAGAAACTACTGCTACTGTTGCAATGAGTACAAAAGCAAAAGCGGTCGAAAAAGAGAAAGAGACTGCTCAAAAAGACAATAAAAAAGCAAAGACAAAAAGTGTAGATATAAAGACAACAGTAATAGAAGCTGACGTTTTATACGTTCAGGAGGATGTAAAGTTCAGAAAGAAGCCAAGCACTTCTGCAGATGTAATTAAAATTGTAAAGCAGGGCGAAAAGGTTAAAGTTACCGGCGAAGAGAAAAACGGTTTTTATCCTGTAAAGGTCGGAAACAAGTCGGGATATATTATGGCTTCGTATCTCGGAACTAAGTCTTCTAACGTAACTACAACTGAGGAAGGCGTATCTAAGGAATATATAGGTACCTTTAAGGTTACGGCTTATACGGCAGGCTCTTCTGCAAGAACTGCAAGCGGAACAACCTGTGAGGAAGGCAGAACAATTGCCGCTCCAAGCAGATTTGCTTTCGGCACAAAGCTGATGTTCAACGACAATGTGTATACGGTAGAGGACAGAGGCAGTGCAATCGTCAATAATGTTCTCGATTTGTATGTCGATTCTCAAAGCGAAGCTGTTCAGTGGGGAGTAAGATACGTAGAAGTTTATAGAGTGAACAACTAATTTCATTTTGAATAATGAACTATTAAGAAAGTTAAGAGTTTTCTTGACTTTCTTATTTTTTTGTATTATTATTAAGATGTGTAAAAATTTTTAGTATTTTGTGCAGAAAAACAGATTTATAAGTAAAATTTTCGGCATATGCATAGGCACTAACCGCTTGCCGATTTCGACAGTCATAGATACTGCAGGATACGGTTAAGGAGAGGCAGAGGATATGAAAAAAATTAAATCTTTTTTCGATAAGTTAAGAAACAGAAATATTGCGTTTGTTTTTAGTCTTATTTTGTGTGCAGGTGTTATCTCTTTTGTTGCTTTCGGTATGAATGAACCTGAAAGCAATGCAATTAAAATTGATACTTCAAGCGAAACAACAACTGTTACCTGTTATACAGCAGAATCTAAACTCTTTGTGCCTAATTCACAATACGGCACTTTTCAAACGGTTTCAACAGCTGCGACTAAGCCGTCTGCAGTAAAGAACACTCAAAAAACTACTTTGAAAAACATAAAAGCAGCATCAAAGACCAAAAAAACATCAAAGACAAAAGCAACTTCATTAACAAAAAAAACAAAGCCTAAAGCTAAAAAGCCTGTAAAGACAACTGTTGTTAAAAAGACGAAAAGAAAATTAATCACTACTGTTACTTCCACACCGGCTAAGGTTACTAAAAATAAAAAGAAGAAAAAGAAAAGAATTACTACTACGACTACCACTCAAACAACAACAGTTACAACAAAAGCATATACTCCTCCAAAGGCAAAATCCAATACATATAATACAAGAGATATTTCTGAGGAAAAATATACTGTTAAAAGTATTACCACAGGTAAAAAAATAAAGTCGGACGGCTTTGATATACTTTGTCAGATAGTAAACGGAGAAATAGGCTCTACCTGGAATGCGGAGGCTATAAAGGCTCAGGCAGTTGCCGCGTATACCTACCTTAGATACTGTAAGGAAAAAGGCATAACTGCTGAGCTTGGCGTGAAATCAGGTTATGATTCAAGACTTGAGAAAATAGTTAAATCAGTTGAGGGTCTTGTTTGCACTTATGACGGTTCGTTGATAGACGCTGTTTTTTGTGCTTCAACCGCAGGCTGCTCGGCTGACTGTGCAAATGTATGGGGAGGAAATTATCCGTATCTTAAATCTGTTGACAGTAAGTATGACGCCGCTTATGACCCAAATTACGGTGTTACTAAGACTATCTCAAAGGCAGACGTTAAGGAAATACTTCAAAAGCAGGGAATTACTCTTTCTACTAAAAAGAAAAATTGGATAAAGGTTTTATCAAATTATAACGGTAAGTATGTGGGCGATGTTTCAATCGACGGTCAGATAACTCTGACGGGTACGAAAATACGTTCGCTTTTTGGACTGAAATCTGCTGCGTTTACCGTCAAATACAGCAACAAAAACTTTATATTTACTACATACGGCTACGGTCACGGCGTCGGAATGAGCCAGTGGGGTGCTCAGCTTTATGCAAGCAAGGGCGGTTATAAGTTCGACCAGATTTTAAAGCATTACTACAGCGGGATAAAAATTTCGCTGTCGCAGGAGATTGAATGAGAACTTGAGTAAATTGCAAAAGTTAATATGAGAAATAATAAAAGAAGCAAGAGATTAAAATTTCTCTTGCTTTTTGTTATATAAATTATATGTTATTGTTTATTGTCTTTTTTAGATAATTTTTCAATAGTGAGCTTTACAAATTCAATATCATCTTCACTAAGATTAGAAACCTTTAAAACTTGTTCACTTTCTAAACCAAGTAAATAATCGGTCGAGACGTGAAAAATTGTAGATAACTTGATCAATATTTCGGGCGATGGGGAACGATCTTGATTTTCATAATAAGAAATCATTGATTTTGAAGTTCCCATCCTTTCAGCTAACTGTGTCTGATTTAAACCCATCTGTTTTCTTAACATTTTCATTCTCTTGGCAAAGTTATCCATTATTCTAACGCCTCCAAAAATATTATACAAAAAAATAGTAAGATTTTGGCGAAAATTTAGTACAAATTCAGTTGACTTAAATGGAAAATTATTGTATAATGTAAAAAAATAAATTTAAAATTTATTTTTTCTGTTGTTAAGAAATATTTGTATTAAATTTTGAAGTGATTTTACTTCTTCTTCATTTAATTCGGATATATTTAACACTTTCGTATTATCTATTCCGAGAAGATAATCAGTTGATATATGAAAATAATTAGCAATTCTAATCAATATATCAGTTGACGGATAACGCTCGGTATTCTCACAAAAAGAAATAGTAGTATTTGATACACCTATCCTATCAGCTAATTCTTGTTGTGTTAACTTAGCATTCGTTCTTAATTTTTTTAATTTCTTTCCGAAATCAACCATATTAATCCCTTCTTTACAAGTATAGTTTACCAAATACTTGTTCGATTATGGTTGAATTTTATTCCAAATTTCATTGAAATTTATTCGATTTGGTCGAATAAAACTATTATATAAAATAAGGAGTATTAAAATAATGTCATATGGTGTAATAAGAAAAATTGACAAGCTTGGCAAAATAGAGATACCTGTTAATATAAGACGGGCATTAGATATAGAGGCAGGGGCTATGATGAACATTACAAAAGACGGCGAGACTATTCTTTTAAATAGATGTGAAAACAATTGTGTTATATGTGGTCGTGGAGAATTCTTGTATGATTTTAGGAGGAAAAAATTATGCAAGTATTGTATTGCAATGATCAACGAAATGTTTAATATTGATATAGATTAATTAAGAGGGATGTACGTTTTTAAGGGGAATAGTCTCGTCCATATTTTAAAAATTAAAAACAGGGGGAGTTTTCTACTAATGTATAAACAATCCAAGAATGCTCGGGAAACTGAACGAATAACTATTAATATTGATTCTGAGTTATTGTACAAATGCAAACAAATATGTAAAAGCAATGGATATGAATTAGAGCAACAGTTAGAATTGATATTGAGCAATTACGTTTATAGATTTGAATTGAATCACAAACCTATAAGCATGATAGATTATAGGCTAAAAAGACAGAATGAGAAAAAAAGTGACACGGACGAATAAGCCAATATTTATGATTAAGCAGCATAGTTTAGATGAGGAGTACATACACCGAAATTTTCTCAAGGCCTCCTATTGAAGAGAGCAACGGTGGCTCTATATATTTTCTTTCCTTTAAGAAAAGCACTCTAATGATGAGTGCTTTTCTTTTGATATAATGATTATAAATTAATAAGGCTAACAATAAAAAATATCTAAAAAATATTGAAAAAATTGCGTATACCCCCCTTGTAAATTAAAATCTAATGTGATAATATAGAGATACTGTTTATGTGAGGAAAAAATGTAGACTTACAGACGGAAAATAATTCTATTAATATATAAGGAGAGATAATATGAAGTATGGTTACTTTGACCTTGAAAACAAGGAATATGTTATCACAAGACCCGATACTCC
>CANQCK010000016.1 GCA_947589185.1 uncultured Clostridia bacterium
CAACAGGCGAAAGAATTGTCCAGCTTGATGATGAATCAAAACGATTTATTTCAGCATTCTGCTTAACATAATCGCTCGTTATTTATAATCTATTCAATTTAA
The DNA here is from genome assembly GCA_947589185.1 of uncultured Clostridia bacterium. Classification (GTDB taxonomy): domain Bacteria; phylum Bacillota; class Clostridia; order Oscillospirales; family Ruminococcaceae; genus UMGS1601. The sequence goes on from CANQCK010000016.1 coordinate 103, forward strand.
AGGAGAAATTTTATGAATTACGGGTACATTAGAGTAAGTTCGGACAAGCAGACAGTTGAGAATCAGCGTTTTGAAATCAAGAATTTTGCAAAGCGAAACGGCATAAAAATCAACGGTTGGATTGAAGAAACTATTAGTGGAACAAAAAATTATGATAAACGAAAACTTGGCGAACTTCTCAAAAAGGTAAAAAAGGATGACCTGATTATTTGTGCTGAACTTTCAAGATTAGGCAGAAATCTATTTATGATAATGGAAATACTCAATATATGTATGACAAAAGAGTGCAAAGTTTGGACAATAAAGGATAATTATCGTTTAGGAGAAGATATACAGAGCAAAGTACTAGCATTTGCATTTGGATTATCAGCAGAAATTGAAAGAAATCTTATAAGCCAAAGAACCAAAGAAGCACTTGCACGAAAAAAGGCAGAAGGTGTTATTTTAGGACGACCAAAAGGAAGAAAGTCTTCACATGTTAAGCTATCAGGAAATGAACAAACTATCCAAACATTAAGACAGCATAATGTTTCAAAATCAGAAATCGCTCGCATTTTTGGGGTTAACAGAATGACAGTTGATGCTTTTATAAGAAATAATAACTTGGATATATAAAAAATAACGCTACTTAATTCAATACGGATTAGTAGCGTTTGTATTATGTTAAATAACTTTAAATAGATTTCAATATTTATATAAGTTCTCTTTTTAATATTATAGAAATATTATTGCGAAGTTATGAGCTAAAACTTAATAACTCCCCTCAACAATACTAAGATACTTGTAAATAGTCGGGTAAGACACACCGCAAAGCCTAGAAAACTCCTTTTTATTTATCTCACCTTTTTTGTACTTAGGATAATGTTTATAGAAGATATTCGGAATATCATCTGCTGTTGTCGCAGGTCTTCCGATTACTTTTCCCTTTGCCTTTGCGTTCTGCATACCGCTTTTTACTCTCTGGCTGATTATGTTCCTTTCCAGTTCGCTGAATACACCCATCATTTTGAGCATTCCCTCTGTCATTGGGTCAAGTTCTTTTGTGCAGTCAACTACAAAAGTACCGAGTTCAAGCCGAATGTGCTTAGTCTTAGCAAGCTCAATAATATCACAAAGCTGTTTTGTGCTTCGTGTAATTCGGCTGACCTCGGTAGCTATAATCGTATCGCCCTCTTGGATAACATCAAGAAGTTTTGACAGTTCGGCACGTTCAACTTTCATACCGCTTTCATATTCTCGGTAGATAGTTTTGTCTGTCGCACCTTGCTGTTTTAACTCTCGAACTTGTCTATTGATGTCTTGTTGCTGTTCATTGGTAGAACATCTCGCATAGCCGTAAATCATAAAATCACCCTTTTTATTTATTATAAGATATAAAAGAAAAGAAGTCAATTGTTTCGTTTATACTTTTACCTGTAAAATCGTAAATTTTTGATTAAGAACAAGGGTAGAAAAATAATAAACAGAATGAGATGTTTTATTTTATTATGTGTTCTTATATAAAAAGAGAAATAGGTAATACCTACTTCTCTCTTTGCACAACTCATAAAAAGATCTTAGCCAACGAAATAGCTTATAATTTGCTTTACTTCTTCTGTTTGACCGAATTTTTGTTGAAGTATATTATAATATATTGGCTCAAATGGATTTGAAGTAATAAGCTTAACGAGTGCTGGGGCTATTTTATCCTGTGGAAACATTGGATTCTGCAAATTACGAACTATTGTGTCAGCTTCTGTGCTAATTATAGTCGTAACTCCATCGAGAACACCATTTTCAGCTAATGTTTGAACTAATGTTAAAAAAGTATTGCAATAATCACTATAAACTTCTTGATAAAACACCTCATGTTTAAACGCTGCAAACACCTTTGCTTTTTCTTCCTGAGACATTTTACTTTGATTAGCAACGTATTTACCTAAAAAACTCATACCAAGATTGAACACCTCAGCTTTTGCCATGCCCTTCATTGCTCCTTTAAAACCAAATCCACCGCCTTGCATTCGTACAGTATCGCCAACTTTATTTCCAAGGTTTTCTGCAGTTTGATTTTTGTATTCTTCTATTCCTGTCATGGTTTCATAAGAAATTATTGCTTTTTTGTATGTATCAATCTGACGTGATGTAAAAGTCTCAATATCGGCAGTAAATATTCCAAAAGGCAAAAGTAAGCTATAAGCTCTTTGTATCATTGCCATCAGACCTTCAAGATACAAGTCCGAAAAATAATGAACGAGTGAATCAAAATCATTTACACAATTTTGATATTTAAATTTAAAACGCTCTAGGTAGTATTCTGCTGACGTTTTGAAATATTCACGATATTGTATGCACAAATCTAAATTAGCTGAAATAGAAAGAGTATTTCCTTCCAACGTAAATTCTTTGTCCTCACCTGTTAAAAGTGGCCATTGTTCTGGCTCAGGAATTGAATATATAGGATAGCTGTCGAGTGAAGGGAAATCTCGGGGTTTCTCAATTTGCTTAATATCTTTAAACACCTCTTTTCCAATGACTTGGTTGACACTTCTATTTAAAGATGTGCCAACTTGTGCGAATTTATTAAACGCTTTTTCAAATTTGGATGCCATAGTTAATTACCGTCCTCTCTTTTATGTTAGTGTCTGCTTTAATATGTTACTACTATTTCGACAAGCATGACTTTTACATAACAATATACTTGCTTAGCTCTATTGTAGCCGTTTTTATTTTTTAATAATTAGTTCAGCTCTTATCTCATCTTCCTACGTGGAATGCTAAAATACAAATCTTATTATCATGCTGATATATGTTCCCTACTTATGTCTCCATGCCTAAACTTTGAAGTTTTTCTAAACGAGCTTCTAAATCAGTAATGTTCAGTCCCCACATTTCGTATGCTACTTTTGTATTGACGCTATGAGGCAACCATACCTTTACTCCCTTTTCTGCCATTACTTTTCTTACCTCGTTTTTCATCTGTAGTGCCTTAGTTCCCTTTACTGAAAACAATTCCTTAATTTCATTTGTGCCTATTTCAGGCTTTGTGTAGTAAATCTGAACCGCTGTTTTAATATCAGGATTTTTCATAAAAACACCTCCTTACAGTGGATTATATATAATTGTGGTTGGGAAAATATATGTGCTAATCGACTACTATGATTATTACGGCATAATTACAGATTAGTCAAAATCTTTATACGATTAAACGACCATACAATAAACTTTATCTCACTTTTTATTTTGAGCAACCTCAATCCAAGCATGTGCCTCCCATTCGATTGGTGTTTCACTTGGTTTTTTGTTTTTTAAAACTATGCGGAGATTTTTCTGAAATTTAACGTAATCATCCTTATTCCATTTGCTCCAAGGTTTTGAGCTTGATTCAGAATATTTGCCGTAATCTCCGTTTTTTCTTGGTAACATAATTTCCAAATTTGATGCGGCTTCCATTATGTAACTATCTACCGGCACGTGAAACACTTCTATTATTGAATTAAATTTTTCAGTCCAAAATCCCATCATAATCATGTACTTTAATGTCATATTCAGACATTTTTGAGCTTGTCCATAATGAAATGCTTTATCTTCTGATTCTTTAACTTTGAGAATTTTTTCTCTCTTATCTTTAAGATAATCGTTACAATAATCTACAATTCCCATGCAAATATTACTATGAACATTATCGAAATTTGCTTTGTTGCAGTTAAATATTTTTTCCTTAATGCTTTTTGTTATTATATCGCATACAGAATCACGAAAATTCCTATGCTCATTTTCATCAACTGTGTTAAAAGACAAGGTTCTATTTAAGTCTAAGTAAGCACGTTTTGCACATATGTATAAAGCCATATCAATATCTTTTGCAGCATTTTCATAGCTTGTAGAAAAGTAAGAGTACCACAAAAATTCCTGCGTTTCATTAGATAAGTTTATTGCATTCTTTTTTGACATAAATATCAACCTTTCTATAATTAAGATATTGCTATTATACACTATAATTCGACTGATGTCAATTAAAAATATCATTATGATAATGAAATATCTTTTTGATTATAATATTATCTAAGTAAGAGGTGAGTATTATGTCAAAAGAATTGTTTTCATTAGCGGAACGAATTAAACTACTTAGGGAAAGATTAAATATGACACAATCTGACCTTGCAAGAATTTTAGGATTAACACGCTCAGGTGTCAACGCTTGGGAAATGGGATTGTCAATACCATCTGCACGTTACATTGTTGAACTGGCAAAAGTGTTTAATGTTTCTGCTGATTACCTTTTAGGCATTGAAGATACCTCAACCATTTCAATAAAAGGACTTACTGAAAAGCAAGTTTCTGTTTTACATGAAATAATACAGTGTTTTAGAAATACTGATGAATAATATAAATCTAAAAAACCTTATATATAATTGAAGCCTAAAAGAAAGGAATGTTTCTATGTAAAAAGGATGATGTTGATTTATTCAGAGCAATAAATTAGGAAACATCTATGAGCTGATATATAAAAGCCATTAACTTTTGTTCAAAAGTCAATGGCTTTTTATTATTAAAGGAGACAGGTAGGGTATGCAGTTTTTATAATATAATATAAAAATCTTTTTTAGTTTATTATAGATATTTTACTGTCCTTCCCGCCCCTCACTTACAAAACAATTGTGGTTTTTATATAACGGAGGACATAATATAAATCTCTTCCCGTTACTTTTAGTACGCTTAAAAACTTTTCCTATTCGTTTTTCAATCCTAGGAATTAGCTGTTTTCCGACATTCACACTACTTATATGCAAACTGTGATATGTAGTATTCAAAATGTCCGCAATTTGTGCAGCGGTTATCGGATTCCATTTTGATTGATTTGCTTTTGTGTCAAATAACGTCATAAATTCATCTTCTCCGTTAATCAGAGTTTCAAAATCTTCATTGCTACGGTTAACTATGTCCTGTTCCTCTTCTGTAAGTAAATAGCCTTTAGGATTTTTCTTGTACTCGGATTGTATCTGCCGCCAAAATTGAGCATACCATTCCGAGTCGTATTCAAAGATTTTCTGAATATCAATTTTCTCAATTGGTATAGTCCAATAACGCCTGTTACCTGTTTCATCACAAAGGTATGTCTTTGGATTAACTGTACCACAAAAGGAAGTGCGTCTCAAACGAACTGTTTCGTTACGAGCATAAGGTTCACGAAAACGGTCTGTTTGCTCGGTCAGAAACGCTTTAAGTGATGACTGTTCTTTTTTAGTTGTACTGTCAAGCTCTCCTAATTCACATATCCAAACCTTTGTAGCTGACATCAGACTGTCTTTGTTTCTCATATCCAATACAGCGCCACCCTTAAAGAACTGTTCTTTTATAGCAAGATGACGGAATAACTGTGTTTTTCCCAATCCCTGCGCCCCTTGTAAAACTAGAAGTCCTTGTGCAGATATTGGATTTTCATTGCTATTATAAAGCATAGTTAAATTAGGTGTAAGCCATATTTGAATAACAAACATCTCTTTCAACTGCTTGTCCCTTATTAAAATTAAAAAAATGAATGGTCGCTATAATTTTTCCATCCATTTATAATAAGCTATTTTATATACATACGACCTCGATATGCCGAACTTTTTAGCGATTTCTCTTTGCGTCAGCGGAACTGCCCCGTACAGCCCGTATCGAAGTGTAATAATTTCACGTTCTCTGTAGTCAAGACATTTGGGCAAATAATTATATAGTTGACCTGACTTTATAGAAATATCAATCTTGTCTATAATTTCAATATCTTCTGATATTATATCCATTAAAGTAAGTTGATTTCCGTCCTTGTCGGTATCAATCGGCTCGTCGAAATAAAGCTCTCCTGCCGATTTTTTCAGCGACCTGAAGTGCATAAGAATTTCATTTTCAACACACTTGCTTCCGTATGTTGCAAAACGTGTTCCCTTAGAGTAGTCAAAGGTCGATACCGCTTTGATAAGACCTATCGTTCCTATAGAAATAAGATCCTCCTGATCACTAGAATTAGAATAATATTTTTTCACTATGTGTGCAACCAGCCTTAAATTATGCTCAATCAGCTTTGTTCTTGCAGAATCATCTCCCTCTTCCATTCTGCTAAAACATTCTCTTTCCTCCTTTGCCGACAGCGGTTTGGGAAATGCTCCGTTTCTTTCAAGGTGAAGTGCAAAATACAGACAGTTTGAAAGAATTATCTCAATTAAATTTGCAAACATAAAAACACCCCTTTAGTATGTTTATGAAAAAGAGGTGTTTGTCTATTCTATATTCAGCTTTTCATTAAAGTGAACAAAAATATATTACTGTTTCCTAATTATCTCTTCACTGTCAAGAATTATTGTAAAAGGTCCGTCGTTCACTAAACTCACCTGCATATCCGCTCCGAAAATTCCGCTGCAAACCTTAGTGTCAACCCTTTCACGGCAAAGCTTAAGAAAATACTCATAAAGCTCGTTTGCCTTTTCCGGATTTCCTGCTTTGATAAAGCTGGGTCGGTTTCCTTTTCTGCAATCGGCATACAAGGTAAACTGTGATACTACCAAAAGCTCGCCTTTTACGTCTTTAATTGACAGATTTGTTTTTCCGTTTTCATCTGAAAAAATTCTTAGGTTTATCATCTTGTAGCAAAGTTTTTCACATTCAATTTCGGTATCTGTTTCGCATACGCCCATTAAAACCAGATAGCCCTGCGATATTTCTCCTACAGTTTGATTTTCAACCTTTACATCAGCACTTTTTACTCTCTGTATTACCAGTCTCATTTTAATCTCTCCATACATTTTCTATAACCATAATACCACAGCAAAATAAAATAATCAATAACCTTAAAGACTATAGTTAATACCTATGTTGAAAAGTTACGCTGCTTGTGCTATAATTTAGTAAAGTAAAATATATGGGAGCATTAGAATTATGGATAGTTTTAAAGAACAGCTTGTAACCAGAAAACCGGATAATACAGTGTTTATTAAAAGAGCGGGAATATTTGTCGCAGCACTGCTTATTGCAGTATTGCTGTTTCTGTTTCTTAATGTGATGTCGATAATACTGATCGCTCTGCTTTTTTTCGGTGCATATTATCTTATAAGAAACTTCGACGTTGAATATGAATACATCTGCACAAACGGTGATTTGGACATTGACAAAATAACAGCTAAAAGCAGAAGAAAAAGGTTAATCTCCGTTGAACTGAAAAATGTATCTGATTTCGGTCAGGTTAAAGAGCAGAACTTTAATAAAGATTACAGCATTGTAAACGCTTCCTCCGGCAGCAGCGAAGATGAATCTTATTATATTTCATATAAAGACAGTAAATTCGGAATGTGTTATGTTCTTATAACGCCGGATGAGGAAATGCTCGAAGTCATAAAAACTTATCTGCCCCGCACTATCAGGAGATAACAATGTACTCAGTAGGAATTGATATTATAGATATTGAAAGAATTAGAAAAAGTACCGAAAATAACAGATTCCTGTCAAGAGTTTTTTCAGATAAGGAACTCGACTATTTTTCTTCGCTTAAAAACCCATACCCGTCTATGGCAGGAGGCTGGTCAGCTAAAGAAGCCTTTTCAAAAGCACTCGGTACAGGAATAAGGGGATTCAGCCTTAACGAAGTTTCAATTCTGCACAATGTCAACGGCAGCCCTTATTTGGAGCTTTCGGGCAACGCTTTGAAAATCGCACAGGGATTATCATTTTCCGTAAGCATAAGCCATACCGATACGCTTGCAACGGCTGTTGTTATTGCGTATAATAAAGAAAAATAAACAATTTTATAGAAATGAATGGAGATTATTATGCCAAGAATATTGACCGCCGAGCAAATGGGATATGCAGAAAAAAATTCCGAAAATTACGGAGTTTCGTTATACGAGCTTATGGATAATGCCGCACTTTCCTTATGCAGGGAAATAACTAAAATTGCATACAGGCAAAATCTAAAAAACATTCTTATTCTTGCAGGCAGCGGCAATAACGGCGGCGACGGTCTTGTCTGTGCAAATATGTTGATAAGCAACTCGCTTAATGTAAGAATAATTCTTGTGCAGGGGGATCCGAGATCAACACTTGCCAATGCGGCTATGTCTAGGCTCGACAAAAGAGCAGAAATAATTCCGTTCAGCGGTGCCGCAGCCCAGACTGAGTGGGCTGATATAATAGTAGACGCCGTTTTCGGTACAGGATTTCACGGAGATCTCCCCGATGAAGTAAAATTGCTTTTCAGTGCAGTAAGAAAATCAAAGTCTGTAAAAATTGCCTGCGATCTGCCATCAGGAGTGAATGCTAAAAACGGATTTGTCTCTGACGGCACTGTAAAATGCAATTTCACAGTTTGTTTTCACGCCCTTAAATTAGGGCTTTTACTCTCTCCTGCAAAGGAGTTTTGCGGAGAAATCATAACTCGTGACATTGAGATACCTAGTCAGGCGGAACCTGCTGATTTTGAAATCGTGAAACTGGATAAAGAGTTAGTTAAATCCCTTTTGCCGCCCAGACCAGACAATGCTCATAAAGGCACTTTCGGTAAACTGCTATGCGTTTGCGGCTGTTTAGATTACAGAGGAGCGGCGGCGATTTCAACAATGTCTGCTCTCCGTACAGGTGTGGGATTGGTGAATTTATGCTCCGTTAAAGACGTTATATCCTCTTTGTCATCAAGCATTTTTGAGGCAACATATACTTCCTTGAACAGTGATGAAAACGGTTTTATTTCCTGCGATAACGCTGATAAAATCATCGAACTTTCCAAAAGCTCAAATGCTTTGTTAATTGGCTGCGGTTTGGGCAAAAATGCTCATATCATCAGCCTTGTAAAAGAAATAATAGAGAATACCGAAATCCCTATAATTATCGACGCCGACGGAATAAATTGCCTTTGTGAGAATATAAATGTACTAAAGAACACAAAGGCAAAGATAATTTTAACTCCTCACCCTGCCGAGTTTTCAAGGCTTCTGGGCATTTCGGTTTCCGAATTTTTAGAAAACAGATTCGACTTAGTGAAAAAATTCAGTGATGAATACAATGTTACGGTATTGTCAAAATCAACGCAAAGCATTGCCGTTTCGCCTGAATGTAAAAATGTTTATCTCTCAGATGCCGGCAACTCCTCGCTAAGTAAGGGCGGAAGCGGCGATCTTCTTGCAGGAATGACAGCGTCATTTGTCGCTCAGGGCGTTGAGCCGATCTCGGCTTGTGCCATCGGACAGTTCGTTTTGGGACGCTCTGCGGAGTATCTCTCACAAAGTATGTCAAAGCGGTCTGTTATCGCAAGGGATATAATAGATGTCTTGCCTTTCGTTCTCAAAGAAATTGAGGATTAAGGAAAAGCCTGTGTACGGGAAGTCCTCATACACAGGTCTTTTTTATGAAAGGATGACGTGATTTGAAGAAATTCTTAAAATATCTTATTTTTCCGCTGATACTAATTCTGTTTTTTATTGCGGTCTCCTGCAAAAAGAATGCAGAACCCGCTGCACTGAAAATCCCCTACTCGTGCGAGCTTACGATAAAAAGCGACGATGAAAACAGCGACACATACAAAGCCTCTCTTTCACGAAAGGAAAACAGCTGGCTCATTACCTACACCGAACCCGAAAGTATAAGCGGTATGACGATCACATTTTCAGACGACAAATACAAAATCAAACTTGATGAACTTGAATTTGAAGCTAAACGTGATGAACTTCCTGACAGTGCTATCAGCACAATGATTATATCCGCCCTGGATAAATCCACCCTTTCCACCAATGTTAAATACAAAACAAACAAAGGCAATACTATTGCAAACGGCACTATCGGTGATAAGGACTACGAGCTTATTTTTAAAGATGATATACCTCAGTCGCTGAAAATCTCAGGCTATACGGTTACTTTTTCAAAATTCAAATCATAGAAAAAGAGTACAAACTTTTAAGTTTGTACTCTTAATTTTTAGTCTTGAAATTAATTATCTTTTTCTCTTTCTTGAAACAACGTATCCTGCACCAAGTACAACCATCAATGAAGCTGCAATTGCTGCACCGCCTGCTGTAGCAGGGTTCTCAGAATTGTTTTCGCCGTTTGAAGCACCGTTTTCACTTGTTGTTATTGCGTTGCCCCATTCAACCGTAAACTCAACTGTTATCTCTTTCCACTCGTTACTAATAGCAGCATAGTCGTTCTTAGCTCCCTTTGAAAGAGCCTGAGGTGAAGCGTCCTTAGCACATTTACCGTCAGTGCTTGTGTATGCTTCCTTAGGAATTGAAGTTACTTCTGAATCAAACAGAGGTACAGTTAAGTTAGTCTCATTAACAGCCAGATTGTACGGAACACCTGTGAGCTTTTGCTTCTTGCCGTTGAGCTTAACCTCGTTTACTGTAACTGTTGCGTTTTCGTGCTTTTTAAGCAAACCTTGAATTTCAAGATCGCAATAAGCTAATCCTTTTGCCTTACCGTCACATTTTGCTTTAACTGTATATGTCTTACCGTTACCCTTTTCAGATGTAACAACATTAACCGTCTTAGCTTTAACGTTTCTATAGTTCTTTCCATCATTATACCATTGATACTTGCCTGTTTTATCCTTAAACTGGAGGTATCCGTAGCCTGATGAATTTTTAGCCTTGCCTGATACTTCTTTCAAGCTATCAATAGCAGCTTTTAATTTTGCTGTAACAGCGTCTATCTGTGCCTGTGTGATATTCTCACCCTTTGAGTTTCTCTCTACTAAAGCCTTAGCCTCTTCAACTGCTTTTTCAAGAGCCTTCCAGCTCTTTTCTGTATACTTTGTGAAGTCAAGTCCTTCTGCTGTTTCAATGTATCCGTTAAGCTCACCCCAAATGAGAATTCCGAACTGTGAACATATGCTCTTGAGTTCAGCAACTGCCTTGTCAATGGTAGCTTGAACCTCTGTAAGCGGTGACTTTGAAAGTGACTTGAAGTTACCGTATTTATCATATACGTCCTTAGCTTTGTTGTATGCAGTAACCAACTGTTCCTTGATCTGGTCAACTGTCATAGACGGATTCTTTGCCTGAACAGCTGCAATACTGCTTTCATCGTTAATAATCCTTGATACTTCTGCAAGTACATTTTCTAAAGGCTTAGAAATAGCTTTATTCATCATGTTGTCAGGAGCGTTTACATTGAAAGTTATCTCCATTGCATATTCAGGTAAGAATTGACATCCTGCAAATCCATTTTTAAATTCGCTGCTGGCTGCACCTGTAAAACCTGAAATTCCGAATACGTCAAGAGTCTTTTTATTAGACTGATATTTAGGATCAATATGAAACGTTCCGCCGTTTTCCTTGTCCTCTATACCATCTTCTGCCCAGTTGTTTGTAAATGTATACTGAGAGTAACCGGTATCATTATCACCCTTTCCGGTGATCCAGAAATCTGCCGGTATTGACTTATAAGGAGTCTTCTTTTCATATTCTTCTTTTGTATTATATAATTTAAGAACAGGATTGCTGATTGTAACTCCGTTATCCTTTAAATATTTAATATTTGAAGAAATATATAACAGATTAATACCATTACCGGGATCACCTACGTCGCTTCCGTAGTTAGTTGCAGTATCTAACTTAAAGTTATAGCCCTGAATACCAACTGTATATGTACCGTTATTTGCTATCATAGCGTCGTGAAGCTGAGCGTATTCCTTGATTCCGCTGTCGCCTTCATCCTCACCAAAATACAGTCCTGCAGGACCGTATGCAGCATTAGGAGTAACTAACTCAACACCGTTCGAATCCTTGTCGATAAGTGCATAACCTCCGCTGTACAAATGAGCCCATGAACAGTAACAGTTAATGCCGTCAACAAATTGTTTGTTTTTGTTCATTATTCTTTGACCTTTTTCTTCATCGCTAACACCAAGGGCATTACGGTGGGTCCATGTACCTGTTTGAACACTCATAGCCATGTAATAATCGCCTGATGTTAATGAATACGGCTTATCCAAAAAGTCAAAATCACTTGAGTCTGCTCTGCTCTGACCTGTTTCAAAACCTACTTCTAACGGTTTTGCATTCGGGTTAGCAGAAGCGGAAAAGCTAAATGATGATACAACAATTGCCGCAGCCGCTGCACCTGAAATCAATCTTTTAAATTTCATAAAAAATCTTCCTTCCCCGTGAAATCATATTCACGCAAATCTTCTTGAATAAATCACACACAAATATTAGAACGCCATCTGGACATAATTAGCCTTATGTGCAACTTTACACAATATATTTTATCACAAAATTTTCACTTATGCAATAACTACTTAAACAAAAAAAAGCAATAATTTATAGTCATACTGCACAAAAAATAAGCATATTTCTAAAATGACGACACATTTTCAGGCAATATTTTCTTACTTTTTGTTTTTGGAGGTTATTAATCCGACAACGGCAAAAACTATTATCACTCCAGCCGCTCCGGCTAGAATATAATAAAAAGCAGGCGTTTCTTTTTCGATCTTCGGTTTGCTTTCGGCAAACGGATCATCGTCGGTGCGTTCGGCAGTAGTATAAGTACTCTGTGTTGTTGTGCTAAGCGAAGCAGACGAATTTTTATTGTTCTGTGCAAAAGCATTAATACCAAAAACGCCGGTCGATAATAAAACTATCGCTGCGATCAATGCTAAAAGAGTTCTTTTCATAAAATCACCTTATCTTATGATAATCTTAAAAAATGCTTTTCTATCTGAATTTTCTACTTCATTTTTTTCGTGAGCACGATTGCCAGCACAATAAGAATAACTCCTAAACCCAATGCAGGAACAGCTATCCACCAAAAGCTAAAATTATTTCCGCCGTTATTTTCTAACACGGTTGTCGCTATAGACACCGTCTGGTTCTCAGAAGTTGTTGTAGTTGAAGTAACTTGAGTCGCAGTAGTCTGCTGAACAGTGGTAGTTTTTTTGACCTTACCCTTTCCCGCTTTAAAATAACCTACTGTAGGCTCAATTATATTTCCGTAAGAAACAAGCTCTTTGTTATCCTTGTCCAAAATCTGCAATCCGTTAAGAACCATTGTTCCCTGCCAAAGGTCCCCCTGTATACTTGCGATCTGTCCCATCTTTGACAAATCGAACTCTAAAGTATAAGTTCCCTTAGACTCAACTTCTATAGGATCTTTAGTTTCGGTATACGCCCATGCGTTCGTACTCATTGTAAGAAAATAAAAATCATCGCTGTTGGGGTTATTATTTACAATAAATTTTAAACCGAATCCGCCGTTTGCATTAAAATCCGAAACTGTTACGCTTGCTATAAGCTTCATAGCATTTACCGCAATTTCAGACCCAAAGCTCTCATCAAAAAAATATGTGTCAGAATCGTTTTGGGCCGTAAGCTCTTTCCCAATTTTATAGGTCAATTCTGTATCGTCAGCAAATCCCGAGAATGTCGGAACAATTAAACTCACAGTTAAAATCAACGTGCTGATCACAACATATATCTTCCTTTTTAATTCCATACCAATCCTCCGAACAGTCCGGATGCAATTTACCAAACTGTAATTATAAAGTATATTTTATCACAAAATCTTTCCTATTTCAATAGCTTGACTAAATAAAGTAACTTTTACCTTGCAGCCAAAAACAATGCAATTATACTTATTATAAGAATTACTCAGTATTATATTTAAGACAGTGTAGCACAGATAACAAACAAGGTCAAGCAATAACTCAGCGGCATTATGCAGTTTGACTATTAAAATGTCATATGATATACTTATTTGAAGAATATAATTTTTCACATTAAATTCACAGAGAGGAAAATCACTATGAAAAGATTAGGTTCTGCACTTATTGCAGCATTAATGGCAATTTCGCTTTGTGCGTGCAACGGAAATTCAGAGAGTTCTTCAAGCGAGCCGATAAAGGCAAAAAACAAAGACAGCAATTTTGATAAATACATATCAAACACTGTTATTGCGACGGGAAATAACTCTATGGTTGACCAAGTTGAAAAAGCGACTTTTCGTGCATACTTCCCGGTTGAGGAATACGGAAACTTAGAATACTGCTTTTACTTTTCCAACACGGTTGATTCCACCTATGACAAAGGAGATAATGCATACGCAGGCAAATCGGGAGGAAGCTACACAATTGAAAGTGCGTCGATCGCCGACGGCGGAAGCGGTCCTGAAGATGAAATAAAGAATAAAACCGAAGTCACATTCGGCGGGCAAAAGACAAAGAGCGTTGTCTCAGACGAAGTTTTCTGGAGCGACAGTGTTCAGTTCAATGTTGAGGAAGGTCATTATCTCGTCTGGGAATGGACACTAACAGGAAAAAACATTCCTTGTACTAATATGTCTAACCTTACCTCAGCTACAGCAGACCTATACAATGACGGTAACTTCTCATACTGTGACAATATTCCCCTGCCTCAAATGATAGGAGCAAAGAGGGAAGTCAAGCACAACGTCGCCGCTATCGGCGATTCAATAACTCAAGGCTGTCAGACAGAATTTATGAAATACGAATTCTGGGCTGCCGGAATTTCAAAGCTGTTAGGTGACGATTACGGTTTTTACAACTGCGGTCTGGGCTGGTCGAGAACAAGCGACGCCGCTCTTAACGGCAACTGGCTTGAGCGTGCAAAGACAGCCGAAACGGTTATCGTAGCGTTCGGCACAAACGACATAATTTCAGGAGAATATCAAGCTGAAGACGGAAACACCGCTGAGGAGATTGACGGATACTTAAGGTCTGTGCTGGATGTTCTTAGAGACGCAGGCTGTAAAATAATAGTATTCAACGCTCCTCCTGAGGATTACGACGAAGCACATGAAAAAGTAAGGCTTGAATACAACGAGTCGTTAAAGAAAACCTGCAAGGAATACAATGCAAAATACTTCGACTTTGCTTCATATTTAAGCAGTGAGGACGGACCTGCTAAGGCTATTTACGGCGGTCATCCCAACGGAGAAGCAGGTAAAATAGTATCTGAGGCTTTTGTAAAAGAATACAAAGATTTCATAGATTGATGATATAATAAAACCTCCTGATATTTAAGGAGGTTTTAATTTATAAGTTTATATTATACTAAACATAACAAAACTGCCGGCTTTAAGCCGGCAGTTATTTATATTTATACTTACAGTTTTCTTAAATACTGAATACCGATAGTAATAAGCGAGAAAATCAGATTATAAAGTACGACCGCAGTCGCCGAAAGCGAACTGAACGACCCTACTATCATCAAAACCAAAGATACCAGAAGTCCCAGAAGGGCAGCCGCCAATTGAACTGTCATACCTAAATTAGTAACAAACTGCAGCTTTTTTGCACCGCTTATAAGCATTGCAAAAGACGGGAAATGACCCGAGCAGAGCATTGATGCAGATGCTTTAGGAATGAAACCTGTTTGTTCTTCATACTCGTTGTGGAATCTGAAAGGAAGCAGCTTTAAGGAATCAGGTGAAATGTCGTAAAGTTCAGACATAAGATTTAATGAAATAAAACCGTCTACCGAACGGATAACCGTTGTGATTTTCTGATTCTCAAGAACCTGAAGCCATTTCTTTACGCTTATACTGGAATTTACCGTTATAACAAACAGCGTTGAAACGATTCCCGAAACTGAAAGATAAATAGGAATATAGCCCTTTGTGTATTCCTTTTCCTTTGACAGCGGAGGAAGTCCTTCAATAGAATGGTTTTCCATAAGCTCTCTTGTTCCAAAGAGAATTCTTTGATTATCTATCCAGCCGGAAAGTCCCAAGCCGTCCTCATAAATATAGCTTTCAACCGGGTAGAGCATTTCGGTCTTACCTCTGAGCATATTATAGAACATCGACTGCAAAACGCTTCCCGCCTGACAGGACAAGCTGGCTGCCATCAAAATAGATTCCTCTATAGGGGTAGCAGACATTGCTTTTAAATTAACAAGATTGATCATTCCTTCAGGGAAAAGCTGACGTGCGTCAACCAAAACGGCATTGGTATCAGCAAATTCCTGAACAGCCGAATACCCAAGCATAACTCCCGACGAACGCAAAAATCTTTTTGAAGCTCTTGCAAGCGGCAGATTGACAACAAGCATCAGTGCAAACGAAGCCGCAATTGAAATTGTTCCTGAAAAAGCTATGAAAGCAGATAAAATTTTCTGAGACATACCTGACGCATTTCTGTCGCAAATAAGTGCAAGCAATCCCACTAAAGCACCGGCAAGAAGAAGTATCGGTGCATATTTTTTACTGTATTTATCGGCAACGTCCGTTGAGTATGAATGCTGTAAGAAGTTACTGTTAAATTCAGTCTTTCTCATTGTAGCAAGCTCAGGGAAATCGTTCAGCAGAGCACCCTTAGTAAATTTTGCGGCGACGTCCTCATTTAAAACGTTAGTAACCGCAAACTTCTCATAGTCGCCGGCAACATATCTGAAACTTCTTTCAGTTCTGTTTACTATAAGGAGTTTTCCAAGCGTATTGAATAAAAGACCCAAAATAGCGGCAGACATATAAATATGATAAGCTTTTGTCTGCATAATTCCGGGGTTAATAAACAAAAGCAGCGACGATATAAGAGAGGAACTTATACCAAGTGCAGCTACACTGTCGCAATCGGCATTTCGCTTAAACAGCTTTTTCAATCCCGAAATAAGAACGGTATACGAAACAAACGCCGATACAAGACCTAATGCAATGTTTGTAAAAATAAACGATTCCGCACTTGTTCTCTTAAAGGCTTCAATAACAGGCCAGCCCAAGTCGTTTGCAAACGCTATGTATAGACTGAAAAAAGATGTAATTACCAGTATGCAAAGTCTTATAACAAGATTGCTCTTTAACTGCAAAATATCATCGAGGACTTTCGGAGCTTCGTTGTAATCTGTAAAATCCTTAACGTGTTTTTTCGCTTCGCTGTCTTTGACGTCAGACGCTTCACCTTTCCCTGCATCTGAATTTTCCAATACAAAATTGTCGACCTTATCTTTTCTTCTCTCCGCAAGTATGCGAAGCTTCATAGTATCAGTAGCACCCTCAGGAAAAACTATATCGTCCTCAATATCTAAGTTGATTTTTTCTAGTTGCTCTGTTCTAGGAATAATTTTCCCTTCCAATCCCAGATCAACGTCTTTGATTCTAAGCCGCTTAACAGGAGAAACATTTGCTTCCCTGCTGACAGTTCCTCTTTCTCTCTTTAATTTCAAAAGCCCCTCAATAATAGCGGTATTTCCAGAAGTCTTTCTAAGTCTGAATCTGCTGCCCATTCCCGCTTCAAGGCCCTCTCTTGCAGCTTCTTCTTCCTCTGCCTTTTCAGCTTCGATCTTTTCTCTCTCAGCTTCGATCTTACTGCTTATCTTTTGTGCCAGACCCTTTTTATGCTTCTTTGCATCGTCCGTTTCAAATTCAGCATCAGCATCATCGACTTCAATATCAGGAAGTGTAAAGTCGTCTACATTATTTAAGTTATCATCTTTAACAAGCGTAGGTTCTTCATCTTGTAAAGCAGGCGTATCATCAACATCAGATACAGCCTCTTCAACAAGAGAATCTACATCCATATCATCTATCCCGCCGTTTGAATTTTCACTTTTGACCTCTGTTTTTACAGTATCCTTAGGTCTTCCGTCGTCAATTACTTCGTTGAAAATTGAATCGTCAATAATGGATCGTCTTTCAGTTTTATCAGCCTTATCCTCGTCCTTTGCGTCAACACCGATAAGTGCGTCTACATCAGCGTCAGACAGAGGAGTTACACTTTTAGCCTTGTCAGAATATTCGTCTAAAATATCGTCAAGATCAAAATTATCTGCCAATTCCTACACTTCCTTTACAATAATGCTGTTTCCTTTTTTTATTCATATTTCTATATAACAGGCAAGATATTCTCACCTGAAAATCCATTAATTCAAAATTTCAACTTTTTCTGCTGACGCTAAGCCGTTTCAATCAATAAGTAACACGCGACCGGGTCTTTTATCAAACCATTCTTGACCTCAAAACCTCATACATAAATATGCCTCCGGCAACCGAAGCGTTTAAAGATGTGATTTTCCCAACCATAGGAAGCCTCAGCAAAAAATCGCATTTTTCTTTCAGGAGCCTGCTCATTCCGAACCCCTCAGAACCTATTACAAGACCGACAGCTCCGTCAAAAGATACGCTCTTGTAATCCTCGCCGCTTGAGTCTGTACCGTAAATCCATACGCCGTTTTCTTTTAAAGTGTCAACCGCCTGACTGAGATTTGACACCCTTGCAACAGGTACCCAAGCTGCTGCACCCGCCGACGTTTTAAATACCGTATGATTTATTGACGCACTTCTTCTCTTAGGTATTATCACTCCGTGAGCACCGCTTGCCTCAGCGGTTCTTATAATAGCACCTAAGTTGTGAGGATCCTCAATCTCGTCGCAAATTATAATAAACGGAGGCTCGTTCTTTTTATTAGCAATATCAAGTATATCCTGAATTTCAACATACTCCGCACAGGCGGTCATCGCTATAACGCCCTGATGAGACGCACCGTTCGCCATTTTATTAAGCTTCTGCTCGCTGACTTTTTTTATAACAATACCCTGTTCTCTTGCCATCGAGCAAATAACAGAAATTGAACCGCCGGCTTCGCTGTTTATATAGATCGAATCTATCAGCTTGCCTGCTTTAAGACTTTCAATTACAGGATTGCGTCCCAATATAAGACTTTTATCCTCAGCGTCATCGCTGCTGTGATAACTGTCAGCAGTTTTCCCGAAACCGGAAGCTCCATACCCTTTTTTCTGACGCTTTTTATCAAAATTTTTCTTACCATTATACCTGTTATCAAAGCTCATAAAATAAAAACTCCCGAATCTAAATCCAACTACTCAAAATACATTATAACATAAAAATCCTCAAAAGCCAATAGCTTTCGAAGATTTTTTTAATAAATTATTATATTTTCAGCAAAAAATCAATTGACCCTTAAAGAAGCGTGAAAACCAAAAACCCCAATAGAAACAGGCAAGCCAGCGTAAGCAGAACTATGCACGCAACAGCATTGTTCCTCTCGTGAGCCTCCTGCCTTGACTGGCTCATAATTGAACTGTACATTTCAAGCATATCCTCATCTATTTCGCTGACGCGGTTTATATCACTGTTCTGTTTTGTGAATAGTAATATCTTCTCATATTGTTCATTTTTTGGACATTTGATTTCAACAATTTGTTTATTTATACCCTTGATCATAATTGAATTAAACCCCCGACATCAATAAAATTCGCTTAGAATTAGTATTGACCGTAATTTTTTGCATTATTCAACAAGATTTTAAAAAAGCACAAAATTCTGTTGAAAAAGCTGTTGAAAAGGTTTAAATCTGCATAAAAATTGTTTAAAACTCTGTTGAAAAGGTTGAAAACTACCCAATTATTTGGCTTTTCCGAAAAAACACCCTTAATGTTGAAAAGATTTTTTAACTTCATTTAACTAAATATTTGTCATACTTATATTATAAAATTCACCTTATACTATATACAAATTATTAACAAATAAGGTTTTCCCTTTAAAGCCAAAAGACTGAGAAAAATATTAAATAGTTTCAGTTTATTTTTCTATATTTCTTATGTAGTGAAAAAGATACTGCTGAGCAATGCCTTCCTTTCCCTTAATGCAATCGGGCAATCCGTTTGGATAATATTCCGCCATAACACGCTTTATCCACACATCAATAGGAAAAGCGTCAGTACGGTACATACCGTACAGCAGCGCACATTCTGCCACCTTTGGACCGACGCCCTTTATTGTCATAAGAGACTTTCTTGCAGATTCCAGATCCATTGACGCAATATCGTCTAAATCCAACTCGCCCTCCGACAATTTTTTCGCAGCGTCAATAAGATACTTTGCACGAAATCCCGCACGGAGAAACGCCAGACTTTCCACTGATTCCTCTGCAAGTTCATCGTATGACGGAAAACCTCCGTAATGCCCGCACAATCTTGAAATTATCCCCTTGATACGGGGTATATTATTGTTCTGAGAAATAATGAACGAGCAAAGAGCCTCCCATTTATCCTGCTTTAACATTCTGATGCCCGGAGCAAACTTACAGGCACTGCTCATAGTATCGTCAGATGAAAACTCCCTTTTCAAAGCTGAATAGTCGGTTTCAAGGTCGAAATAATCAGCCCATATCTCCAGAAAATCGCCTTCAGAGGTGTTGTGTAAAGTTATTTGACTTTCATCACTGTTTTTGCCGATCTTCCTCTGACTTATCAAAAGCGGGGTGTTAAGTCTATAACCTTTATACGCCTTATCAAATTCAATTCCCGACATAGAAACGGCTTCTCTGCTGTCTTTATTTATCCTCTCCCAGCGGAATGCCTGTCCGCAGTCGAGAGTTTCGTCCAAATCAAAATCACGCTGAATCAGTACAATATCGCTGCCGTTGACTTTGTAGTTCATTGTATTACCTCTTTTATATAATAGTATACCTATTATACTATTATATAATTAGTTTTGCAAATGTGAAGCATTAATAAAAAGTTACTAACGCATATTTTACAGTGAACTATATCTTATAATATCTAATAACAACAAAAAGTTTTCGGTCAAGCCTTTTTCCCGGTGAGCCACCGGGGCATTTTGCCTTTGGAAAGTTATTCAAAATGTTCAATATTGAGCAACGGCAAGTCGGATTATTTACAAATAATTAGCGTGAGATACTGTATGCTTACATATTACAAAGATAGAACACGAACTGGATCCAACGTCATCGTTGGGCGGGTCAAGGGCGGAGCCTTGTCGCTGGCGAGCCGTCAGCGAAATGCTTACGGAGTGCGTTCCGCACAGGGGGGGTGTAACCTAAAACTGCAAAGCAGTTTTAGCTAAAAAAATAGTCCAGTGGTCTGTTTTTAATGGGCAAATAGACGTTAGTCTATTTTCTACCTGAAAATGCTATGCATTTTCAGGTTAAGCCCTTGCAAGAGAGGGCTGCCCCTAATAACAAATTTTATCTAAAACATAAAAAACTCCCAAGACATAAGCCCTGAGAGCTGAATATTACATTCTTTCAACTGCTTTTATTCCCAGCACATCCAAATGCCTGATAAGCAGCTTTCTCACCAATATGCAAAGCGAAATCCATCCTGACTGCTTGTTCTTATCGGTCTCGCCCATAATGTGATTGTCGTGGTAGAAGGTAGAGAACAGTGACGCAAGACGATATGCGTTATCGCATATAACGCTCGGTGCTCTTTCGCTTAGAGCGTGCTTAAAGGCTTCTCCGCTTAGAATTATATTGAGCAGAAGTTCACGCTCAATATCAGAATAAATTCCGCTGAAGAGCACTTGCCCGTCATTATTGACTCCCAGATTTCTAAGTATTGAATTTATTCTTGTTACTGTGTAAATCAGGTATGTTCCCGTCTTACCCTCAAATGACAAAAACTTATCTATATCGAATATATAGTCCTTTTGAATATGGTTTGACAGATCTCCGAACTTAACTGCGGCAACTGCCACCTTTTGAGCCGCATCACGTTTTTCCTCTTTTGTGTCAAAGTTCTCATCTGACATCTTTTCATAAGCCGCTTCAACAACAGTATTTATCAAATCAGAAAGACGCATTACTCCGCCGTCTCTTGTTTTATAAGGCTTTCCGTCCTTACCGTTCATTGTTCCGATCGCCAAGTGAGCAAGCTCAGTGCTGTCGGGAACAATTCCTGCTTTCCTTGCACAGCGGAAAACCTGAGTTAAATGCAATCCCTGTCTTTTATCTACAACATACCAAATTCTATCCGGAGAAAAATCCTTTTCACGCTGAATAATAGTAGCCAAATCAGTCGTTGCATAAATGTTTGAATTGTCAGACTTCTTTACTATTACAGGAGGAATAGGTGCTTTATCTGTTTCCTCCTCAACATCGACAACCATAGCACCGTCGCTCTCATACATTAAACCTTTTTTATTAAGAATTTCTATAAGCTCGTCCACATATTCATTAGCGTCGCTTTCGCCGTACCAAAGATCAAAGTCAACATACAGCCTTTTGTAGTTCTCCTTAAGATCCCTCACGGAAACCCGCATAATCTCTTTCCACACAGCTATATATCCCTTATGACCGCTTTGAAGCTCTGCGGTAACAGCTCTTGCCTTTTCTTTGAAGGCTTCATCAGACTTGCTCTTTTGACTTGCGAAAGGATATATTTCGTTCAGCTCGTCAACGTCAATAGGATTGACCTTATCCTTATCGGGGTCAAAATCAGATGAAAAGCATACCCAATCAGGGTTACGCTCTGATAACTCAGCAATAACAAGACCAATCTGCAAACCCCAGTCGCCCAAATGAACGTCTGAAATGACCTTGTTTCCCATAGCCCTTGCAATTCGCTTTAAAGATTCGCCTATAATGGCTGAACGCAGATGCCCGATGTGAAGAGGTTTTGCTACATTGGGTCCGCCGTAGTCTAAAACGATAGTTTCACTTTTTTCTGCCTGCGGAATACCTAAATTTATATCGCCTGCGATTTCTTTTGCCTTTTTAAGAAGTACTTCATCTTTCAGGGTAATGTTTATAAAGCCGGGCTTTACCATTTCAACGGATTTGAAAATCTCATTTTTGCTTATTTTTTGAACCACTTCATCGGCTATCATAAAAGGAGCTTTTTTATACTGCTTTGCTCCTGAAAATGCTCCGTTGCACTGAAACTGACATAGATCAAGTCTGTCAGATACTGACACTGCTCCTAAATCTCTATCATATCCGCAGTCTTCAAAAGCTCCGCTTACTATACCTGTCAAATCGTCAATTATACTTGTCATTAAACTTCTCCTATCTTTTATAAAAATGATAATGTCAATTATCAATTATAAAACATCTAGCTAGGCTTTACGTTTATATTTACCTCATAATCGCTCATAAAGCTGGAATTTATATCTATAACATATTTAAAAAACAAATTCCCCCCGTTATCATTAAGCTTAGATTCAATTTCCTTTGCCGTAACTCCTATCATAAGTGCACCGTAAGGCGTTCCGTAATGGCAATGATGCTTATTTTCCTTATCAATAATGATTTGACTCTGTGAAGAACCTGTTCTCTCTATCTCAACTTTACTGCTCTGCGTTGCTGTCAGAACAGTAGACGAGCCTTCAAATCCGGTTGCCTCCGATTCGTCATAAGAAATTATATAACCATCTTTAAACTTATTATACTTACCCTTTGTAATAATCTCTATCTGTTCACTGTTTACTCCGTCGGATTGTTTTGTATTTAATGTTATCATTACATCCTTTTCATTCATTTTATATCATCTAACCTCTTTTATGATTCTTCCAATTCCTGCAGTTATTTTAATACAGTTCTGTATATCGTGCCGTTAATATCAGAGCCTAGAAACGCTTTCACATTTTCGGTAAACAGCTCCACACTGTCCGTACAATAAAGCTCCAGTCTCCCGTTTTCCCTGCTGCCTGACAGCATATCTTTTTCAGACAAGACGCTTAGAGCGTATTTTGCAGCCTCTGCACCGGGAGAGATCAGAGTTACTTTATCTCCCAGTATATCTGCAATAATATCCTTGAGCAGCGGATAATGGGTGCACCCCATTATAAGCGTGTCTACATCTTCATCTATCATAACCTTAAGATAATCTTCTGCTATAATTTTTGCGACCTGATTATTCCTGTCTGTGTAGCCGTTCTCAACAAGGGGAACAAACATAGGACAAGCCTTGCCTATCAGCTTAGCGTCAGGGATAATCTCACGAATAGCTTTCCCGTATCCGCCGGATTTTATTGACGCACTTGTAGCAATAACACCAATTCTTTTATTCTTAGTAGCATTGCACGCCGCCCATACAGCAGGATACAGAACTCCGCTTGACAGCTCGCCCTCATTAAAGATAGGATTTGTCATCATAACGGCTGAAACAGTTCCGCAGGCGACAATTATCATCTTTACATTATGCTCGCGGAAAAAAGCAACGTCCTGTCTGGCATATTCAAAGACTGTTTCTCTGCTCTTTGTTCCGTAGGGAATTCTTGCAGTATCGCCTAAGTAAATTATATCCTCATTCGGAAGAATTTTCTGAAGCTCAGATACACAGGTCAATCCTCCCACGCCCGAATCAAAAACGCCTATTGCATTATTATTCATCTATCTCTGTACCTCAAATGCTAAATTAATCAGTCTGTGAATTTGCTCTGACGGAGAAAGCCCCTCGTACTCCATAAGCTGAGGATACATACTTATAGCAGTATGACCCGGAAGCGTATTTATTTCATTTAATATGATCTCGCCGTCGTCAGTAAGGAAAAAGTCTACCCTTGCAAGTCCTGTGCATCCCATAGCGGAATAAGCCTTGAGTGCTATCTGTTTAATCTTAAAAATATTGTCCTCGCTTATTCTTGCGGGAATATATGTACGGGATTCATCATTATGATACTTGCCCTCGTAGTCGTAAAATTCATTCGCAGACTCTATCTCGCCGACAGTAGACGCAATAGCACCGCAGTTTCCCATAACAGCACACTCACATTCAATTCCGGAAATACCTGTTTCCACAACTACCTTTTTATCGTGAGCAAAAGCTTTCTTTATACCGTTAACAAGCTCGTCTTTATTCCTTACCTTTGATATTCCTACCGACGAACCGCAGTTTGCAGGCTTAACGAACATAGGGTATTTAAGTCTTTTTTCCATTTCGCCGGCAATTTTATCCGCTCTCTCTATATCATACCTGTTGATAGACATCCAATCAGCCGTTTTTATACCGTGCTTCTGAAGAATAATGTGCGTAAGCTCTTTATCCATACAGTTCGCAGACGATATGCAGTCACATCCGACAAACGGGATTTTTGACAGCATAAAAAGCCCCTGAATAGTTCCGTCCTCTCCGTTTTTTCCGTGAAGAACAGGAAAGATAACGTCAACCTTTACAGGCTGTATCTGACCGTCATTAAGTATTGCAATAAACCCCTTGTGCAGAGGGTCGGGCGAAAGAATACAGGAAACATTATCACTGTCCTGCTCCCACGAGCCGTCGGCTATCTTTGACGTATCTCCAATATAAAGAAGCCAGCGTCCCTTCTTGGTTATACCGATACAAACAACGTCATATCTGTCTCTCGGTATGTTATTTATTATATTTGTCGCAGATAAAAGCGAAATTTCATGTTCATTAGATACACCGCCGAATATTACGGCTACTTTTGTTTTTGCCATTTCGTTCCTCCTTGCAATCCGCTGTCAGCACAAAATCTGAATTTTTCGATACAGCATATATTATATCATATTTTAATATCCTTTGCAATAGCGGACCGCCTTGATAAGTCGTATAAATTACACTGATGACCTCTTAATAAACGTTTTAAGCTTTTACTTTTTTAATTTGCCGCCCTGTATTTATAATTTAATAAATCATACAATTTTTTTACTGTCGGATATTATAAATGTTATTCCGCTTTAATTTTAAAAACACTATATATTGTAGTTGTTTTAATAATTTTACCCAATATTTATGTAAAAATATAAAATTTAATTAAAAGTTTACCATTTGTTATTAATGGAATTTTTGGTAAAATATAACTCATTTTATCCAACGAAAAAATCATTACATTATATGTTTTGCATAAAATAATATTACTTTTTTTATAGAAATCTTACTATTTTTATATTTCAATCTACATTAATTCTGCTTTTTATGAAAATAAGTTTGTTTAATTAATAAAACCATTAATTTTTATTATCATATTAAGGAAAATTGCCACTTGATTTTTTTTATTATCTAACTATAATAACTAATAGTGACGTTTAATAGAAACAGTAACCACTATATATTGTGTTTGAATGAAAATATTGGCGAATAATAATTCAAGCGAAATATAATAATAATAGCATATCTGTTTTTTAAAATGAAGAGAAAAAACGCTCAAAAAGCGTTGGAAACATAAAAAGGGAGAAAGAAAACAAGCTATGAAGACTATGAAATTTGAGGAATGGAACGGATTTAATCACGGCATATGGGAAAGAGAAATAAACGTCCGTGACTTTATACAAAAGAACTATGAGCCATATGACGGCGACGAAGAATTTCTTGAGGGTCCCACTCAAGCGACCAAAGACCTTTGGGAGCAGGTAATGGAGCTGTCAAAAAAGGAACGAGAAGCCGGCGGAGTTCTTGATATGGACACGAGGATAATTTCAACCATCACCTCGCACGGACCGGGCTACCTTGACAAAGACAAAGAGACCATAGTAGGCTTTCAGACTGACAAGCCGTTTAAAAGGGCACTTCAGCCGAACGGCGGAATTCGTATGGCGATGAAAGCTTGTTCGGAAAACGGCTATGAAGTTGATCCTGACATCTGCAAGTTTTATACAGTTCACAGAAAGACTCATAATCAGGGAGTGTTCGACGCATATACCCCCGAAATGAGAGCCTGCCGTTCCAGTCATATTATAACGGGTCTCCCCGACGCTTACGGCAGAGGCAGAATTATAGGAGATTACAGAAGAGTTGCTCTATACGGTGTTGACAAGCTCATTGAGGACAAACAAAATCAGAAAGATTCCACGAGAATAACAATGTACTCTGACGTTATCCGTGAGCGTGAAGAGCTTTCTGAACAGATAAGGGCATTGGGCGAGCTAATTGAGCTTGGCAAAATTTACGGCTTTGACATTTCAAAGCCTGCCAAAAACGTACAGGAGGCTATCCAGTGGACTTATTTGGCGTACTTAGCGGCTGTCAAGGAGCAAAACGGTGCTGCGATGTCGCTGGGAAGAACATCAACATTCCTTGATATTTATGCAGAACGCGACCTCAAAAACGGCACTTTTACAGAGAAACAGATCCAAGAGTTTGTTGACCATTTCATAATGAAGCTGCGGCTTGTAAAATTCGCAAGAACGCCCGAATATAACGAGCTGTTCTCAGGAGATCCGACCTGGGTCACAGAATCAATAGGAGGCATCGGCGTTGACGGACGCCATATGGTAACTAAGATGTCGTTTCGGTATCTTCACACGCTTGAAAATCTGGGTACTGCTCCCGAACCTAATCTTACGATTTTGTGGTCGGTCAAGCTGCCCGACAATTTCAAAAGGTTCTGTGCTAAAACATCAATTGAATCCTCTTCAATTCAATATGAGAACGACGACCTTATGAGAGTTACCCACGGAGACGACTATGCGATCGCATGCTGTGTATCTTCAATGAGAATAGGCAAGGAAATGCAGTTTTTCGGAGCAAGGGCTAATCTTGCAAAATGCTTGCTTTACGCTATAAACGGCGGTGTTGATGAAATTTCTATGAAGCAGATAGGACCTAAATACAGACCTATCACTTCTGAATACCTTGACTACAAAGAGGTTATGGATAAATTCAAAGATATGATGAAGTGGCTTGCGTCAGTTTATGTAAACGCTCTTAATATCATTCACTATATGCACGATAAATATTGCTATGAGAGAATACAAATGGCTCTTCACGACAAGAAGGTAACAAGATGGTTTGCAACAGGCATTGCGGGACTTTCGGTTGTTGCTGACTCGCTCTCAGCAATAAAGTATGCAAAGGTCAGACCGATAAGGAACGAAAAAGGCATAGCTGTAGATTATGAAATTGAAGGAGATTTCCCCAAGTACGGCAACGACGACGACAGAGTAGATGAGATCGCAAGCAGTATAGTACACATTTTTATGAACTATATAAAAGGAAACCACACCTACAGAGGCGGAATACCTACAACCTCAATTCTTACAATAACATCGAACGTAGTTTACGGACAGAACACAGGTTCAACTCCTGACGGACGTAAAGGAGGAGAGGCATTTGCACCCGGTGCAAATCCTATGCACACCCGTGATAAAAACGGTGCTGTTGCGTCGCTTAAATCTGTTTCAAAGCTGCCGTTCAAAGACGCTCAGGACGGAATTTCCAATACATTTTCAATTATACCCGACTCGCTCGGAAAGGATAACAAAATATACGTCGGCGATATAGACGTTGACATAGAGCTTTCAGAAACTGACAGCTTTAACAGAGAGTATTAATATAAATGCAAACGGAGGATCATTATGCGAACATCTGACGAAAGAATAGACGATATTGTTAATATGCTTGACGATTTTATGTCAAAAAAAGGCGGTCATATGAACATCAAGGTCAATAATAACGGAGGAGTTAAATATAAAGACAGTGAAAAAAAGGTTAAGACAGCTAAATCACTCGACTGTATAGAAGGAACTACAGCCTGCGGTTCTCCGACTTTATTTGAGGGCTTAGATGATGAAAACGAACTGCTTCAATAAAAAAGACTGAAAGAAATTTAGGAGGAATAAATATGTCAAGAGTAAAAGCAAATAAAGAACAAATAGATAATCTTGTGTCGATTTTAGACGGCTACGCAGAGGAAGGCGGTCACCATCTGAACATCAACGTGCTGTCCCGTGAAACTCTTATAGACGCACAAAAGCATCCTGAAAAATATCCGCAGCTTACTGTTCGTGTATCCGGATATGCCGTAAATTTTGTCAAGCTGACAAAGGCACAGCAGGATGAAGTCATATCAAGAACATTCCACGATAAGCTTTAAACAGCTGCTTAACCAATTCCCTTTTATAAGGAGAGAACTCAAATGCTTGGTCACATACATTCAATAGAGAGCTTCGGAACAGTAGACGGCCCGGGCGTAAGAATGGTGATTTTCACGAAGGGATGCCCTATGCGGTGTCAGTATTGCCACAACCCCGACACATGGGATATGACAGGCGGAGAAGATATAAGCGTAAAGGAGATCATATCAAAATACAACTCAAAAAAGAGCTTTTACAGAAACGGCGGAATAACCGTCAGCGGCGGCGAACCGCTTATGCAAATGAAGTTCGTGACCGAGCTTTTTAAAGCCGCTAAGGCACAGAAAATTCACACCTGTATTGACACATCAGGCGTTTTATTCAATAAAGATGATAAAAAGAAAATCAAGGATTTCGACAGACTTATAAAATACACCGATTTGGTACTTCTTGATATAAAGCATATAGACGATAACGAGCACAAAAAACTGACCGGTTTCTCAAACAAAAACATACTTGACTTTACAAAATACCTTGAAGAAAAAAACATTCCTGTTTGTATAAGACACGTTGTTGTGCCAGGCATAACGTTTAATGAACATTATCTTTTTGAATTGGGTAAATACATCGGAACGCTAAAAAATCTCAAATCAATAGACGTACTGGCTTATCACGATATGGGAAAATCAAAGTACGAAGCTTTGGGAATAGAGTATCCGTTAAAAGAAACGCCTCCGCTTTCCAAAGAAGACGCTTTAAAAGCGAAAAAGATTATTTTAAGAGGGATAAAGTTAACAAGAAAAAAGGATTAATATTAAAAACGGCTGATGAAAATTGCGCTGCCCCAAATTGTGCAGACAGTACAAAAACCCCCCTCATGGTAGGTAAAATTAAATATTAAACAATATACTG
>CANQCK010000017.1 GCA_947589185.1 uncultured Clostridia bacterium
ATTCTTGCAGCACTGAATTTTGCAGTGCTATACAGATTTGTCCTTGAAAAGCGAATAAAAATGCTGACGATTTTCCGAATTTGCGGCTGTACAAAGCTGAGAATGATATTTACATATCTTTTGGAGTGTGTTATAATAGGCTTACCGATATTTGCTCTTACGCAGCTTGTATTTGATAAGCTTGCTTTGCCATTGCTTTCAAACATATTTGAATATATAGATTATGCTTACAGTCCGCTTTTGTATCTTGCAATTTTCGGTATCTATGCAATATCGAGCATTGTAATTCTGTTTATTATGATAAGTGTGTATATTTCAAGGCGTTCGATTATTGAATTAAGGGCAGGTGATATATAATGATATTGAAATCTGCATTAAGACAGCTTAAGAAAAATAAATTTATGAACACGCTTATTGTTATACAGCTTGCTGCGGTTATGTCAATACTATATACTCTTGTTTGTACAGTTGAATCAAGAATGGTATATTATAAACCGTTTGCAGATGAAATAAATTCACAAGGTTATTTATGCAATATAGATATTCCTGTATCAGAAAATGAAATAACAAAAAATTTAAATGGTGCAAAATGCGAATTTACTTACAGTGGGTTTTATACTGTAAATTTAACCAGTGACAATATAAGTGATGATGAGCAAGACAAGTATCATCCTGATACAGCTATTCTTTCAGAAAAATGGATAAATGCGTATACTCCTCAGCTTCAAAGCGGAAGCTGGCTGAATAATCTGCCTGAAGATGAGTATATCCACGCAGTAGTAACTCCTGATAATCCTTTTGGATTTAAAACGGGAGATGTAGTTACTATTTTTAATGAAGAAGGTAATTTATCTGAAAAAGTTAAAATCATAGGAACAATGGATAATAAACAATATATAGTGGGGTATTCTGCATTTTCTCAGACAGATGTACCTAATCGTTTTAACTTTTTTGATATGTATTACACTTTTAATTCTCAGGTTGAGGACGGCTGGGGATTATGTATTCCAAAGTCTGAAATAGAGAAGAGCAGCCTTTATGACGGCGACTTTGCAGTCAGAGGAATGTGCTTTATAATATGTGATGGAATGAGTGAAGGCAAGGTTAATGAAATATATGAAAGCTTATCTTATAATTACTCACCGACCTATACAAAATCCCTTGATGAAATAAAAACAAATAGTTTTGTTTATATTAATGAACAGCTATACATACTTCTACCGATAGCGATTTGTATTTTCCTGCTTTTGCTTATTACTACAATATCAGTAATAAGTATATCTATAAACAAACAGCTTAAAACCTATGCTACATTCTATATATGCGGAGCAAAATGGCGTGACTGTGCATTTATATCATTTATATATTCTTTAATTATGTCTATAATCGCCGGAGTCATAAGTTTTGCGGCAATATTTATCATTATGCAAACCTCATTAACGGTAATCAAGTCAGGTATTTTTGAAGTTGCAGCTATGCTTATAGCAGTAATTATCTATCTGATTTTATCGGCGGTTATGCCCCTTGTTATAATTGGTAAAACCCAGCCTAAAGAGATTCTTAACAAAGATAAATAATCTCTATTTTTGATGTTTTCCTTTCTTATTTTACATTATATAGATTTATTTGACAAATATTATAATTTATTGTATAATAAATGCACTGGCATATAATACATATGTATAGTGGTAATATTTGAAAGGAAGTGTTCAAATTGAGAACAAAAAAACTTATATCTATCTTACTAGCAGTTTTACTAATTGCCTCTACTTGTGCGGTAGCAGTTATGGGCTATGACAAGCCATTTAAAAATGGTTATAGTTATAGTGCAAAGGACAGTAAAGGTTATGTAAAAATGGAATATCTACATAATACAGCGGTTCATGTAGTTAATACTTTTGCTGATAATTTGAAAAGCAGCAGTATTACAGCTATTTTAAGTGCTAAAACTGTAGGAAAAACAACAAAAAAAGTAAAGACAAAATATGTTGATACACGCACAATTGCTGCAGGCGCTAAGTCTGGAGTAGGGGCTTCTGATTGGCGTAGTACTAGTACAAATGTTTATTATGTGCATCAGGTTTCTGTTTATAAACCCTCTACAGCTGATTCAATTGCCTCTACAATCACAAGAACTGTAGGATAAATTTTTTATCTTTTTGGAGGTTGCCGATATGATTAAATATGTATTTAAGAATATTAAAAGTTTAATCACTAAAGAAACCACTATTTTTGTAATAATTATAATATGCCAGGTTAGTAGTATTTTGCTTTCTTTATTTTCATACGGCGTTTTTCAAAACTATAAGGCTGAGACAAATCAGATAAATTTGAATAATGATATTATAGCAAATGATGATGATTGGCCTGAATTTTGTTATGAACTTGATATTAGTGAAGAAAATCCTGTAGATTATAAAGTAATGTGCAAATTTGGTCGAGAAGTCGGCAACCTACTTAAAGATAAGTTAGCAGATTTATATATGGAAGGTAAAAATGATGTAATCATTTCGGTTGAATATGATAATGGTACATATAAACCTTTGGATCTTTATTATAAATATGCGGTAAAGCAAAAACAATGGAAAAGCGGAGAGTGGTTTTCTGAAAAGCAAATTAAAAATAAAGAAAGGGTTTGTGTAATATCATATAAATTGATAGGTAGCAAAAAATCATTGGTAACGCAAGAGGGCGATGATTATTATGTAATCATTGGCGGTGACAAATATAGAGTTATAGGTTTCATTAAAGATCGTGGTATAGAGGAGATTGTTTTACCATGGGGATTATTGCCTGATGATTATTCAATAACTTGTTCACCTATTATTAGCTTGAACAGATACCCTACACAAAAGGAATATGATAGTCTCATAGATATTTATAATAAATATTTTTCGGATAGAATTATAGGTGAAGTTCCTGAGCTTGAGACATTTGACCCCGAGCAGGTTTATTATTATAAAACGAATATGGCAATATCGTTATTTATAGCAATAATATCGGCGATAAATTTTGCACTTTTGTTTAATTACATATTTGATAAGAGAAAATTCACACTGGCTGTGCTTAGGCTTAACGGCTGTACTGCTAACAAGGCAAGAAGAATGTATCTGAGTGAGATAATGATAATTATGATACCGTTATTGATTATATGCACTCTGGTATTTGATAAATATATACTTCCGTGGATTGATGGGCTGTTTCCGTACATAAATCAGGTATATAGTCTAAAGATTTACGGAATAATGGCAGGAATGTATGTAGCAGTGTCATATGTCATAATGAATATTATGATAATATTGCATCTAAGAAAGACGCCTGTTCTGATACTGAGAAACAGTAATTAAGGGGGGTATCATTATGCGTAGATATGCACTGAAAGAATTTGTCAGAAATATTAAGTTCAATATATTTATTATCATACAGCTTGCTTTTGTATTTGTAATGATAGTGTTCGCATTATCTAGTATTTTGCAGAATTTGAAATACTACACACCTATTAAGAATTATTTAGGTAAAGATGGTGCTTATATATTTGTGGATAACCCGACGGTAGATACTACAAAAGATAAAAAAGCCCTATCAAATTATAGTAAATATTTTGATGATGCTCTTTACTCTAAAGAGATACCTATAGAAGCAGAGTTAACGGAAAGTGAACTAGCTAAAGCTGCTATAGAGGGTGTTACAAAAGAGAATCCATATGATGCTAATGTCTATGGTTATTATGATAATGTTACGAATTTATATACTCCTACAATGATTGACGGTGAATGGCTATCAAAAATTGATAATTACAATGATGAAGAAAATGTTCTGCACGCAGTTATAACTGAAAATTATTATGGTCTTAAGGTTGGAGATATATATACACAGTCTTTACTAATTAGTGGTAGCGGATATAAGAATTTTAAAATAAAGATAATTGGAGTTATGAAAAACGGAACAAGAAGCTTTGGTATGATAAGAGAATATGATTCATCAATAAAACTAACCGCCAAGGATATGTTTGAAAGTTATGATGTTAATCAAAAAGGTATACCGCTTGTTTTATTATCTATGAATGAGCTTGATAAGTATAATTGTGTTGGCTGGCTTACTGGCACGGGAATGATGATAAGATTTAAGGATGGCTTAAGTAGTGAAGAATATACAGAGGCACTTAACGCTACATACGAAATCGGTTCGTCTACTGAATTTAAGGAAATTCGTGAAAACAGCCTGAAAGAAATCAAAAATCAGATGACTGTTCTCGCACCGATAATAGGCGGAATAATTCTGCTTGTTATAGTCAGCGTTTTGAGTATGTCGGCGGTTAATACAAATAAACAATTAAGAAACTATGGTATTTACTATATGTGCGGTTGCAGATGGCGACAGTGTGCAATGATAAATGCGTTGAGTATTTTTATATCTGAGGCTGTTGCGGCAATTCTGGCATATGTGGCATTGAGAGGTGCTAAAATTGCAGGTTTGCTTAACAATACAGTTGTTACTTTTGGAAGTTGGCAGTTAATAGGATGTTTATGTATAGCGGTTATAACATTGATCGTTGCACTTATTATGCCTGTACTGATAATAGGAAAATCTACACCTCGTGAGATTATAAAAGCGAGCAGGTAGGTATATAAATTATTTTTAAATAAATAATACAGGAGGAAAACATCATGGTAAAACTCAACGACATTGTAAAGGTTTACAATCCAAAGAAGGCGAACGAGTTCGAGGCACTGCACGGCGTATCGTGCGAAATCAACGACGGCGAGATGGTAGCTGTTATTGGAAAATCGGGAGCGGGGAAGTCAACGCTTCTGCACATTTTAGCGTGTATTGACAACTATCAGGACGGGGAATACACAATTGACGACACACTTGTAAAGAAGCTGTCTGAGCGTCAGTATGCAAAGATTCGCAACGAAAAGATAGGAATGGTAATGCAGGATTTTGCGTTGGTAGAAGATTTCTCGGCGATAGAAAACGTAATGATACCGTTGTCGTTCTCGAAGAAAAAGGTCAAGAACAAAAAGGGCAAGGCACTTGAGGCACTAAAAGCAGTAGGCATTGAGGAGCTAGCAAAGAAGCCGTGCAACAAGCTGTCGGGAGGACAGAAGCAGAGGGTAGCAATAGCTCGGGCAATAGTAAACGAGCCGAGTATGATTCTAGCCGACGAGCCGACGGGTGCACTAGACACAAAGACATCGGCAGAGATAATCGAGCTATTCAAGTCGCTTAACGAGCAAGGCAGAACGGTAATAATCGTAACGCACGACCCAAAGGTAGCCGAGCAATGCGACAGGATTATCGAAATAAGCGACGGAAACATAGTTGCGTAGAATAGACGAATAAAAATGAGTCCTAAAGGGAGAGGCTCCGTAAGGAAGTCCTCTCCTTTCGGCTTTTGTAATCAGCCGGAATGATTGGAATGTAGGAAAACAATCATATTGGAGGATTACACGATGAACAGACAAAACATCGACGAAAAGGCTGACATTCGCTACACCCTGCAAGGCACATATAATCTGCCTGACCTTGCATTACCTGCCGAGGAAGAACAGCATATCGGGTTATGGGAACAGTGGCTCCGGCGGTATTTGAAAGAGCATCACCGCATCTTGTACCATAACCTACTAACCACTTGCAAACTGAACGGCTATCTTGCCGACATAGACTGACAGGCGGAAGAACTATTTTCCCGGCTGGTAAAGCAGATGGCAGTACAGGAAGGTGTGACCGAAGCGCTAAAAGCACAAGATCCTATGGCGTGGGTGCGACGAATGAATAGCATCCAAGCAAGAGCACGGGAAATTGTGAATGTCAAGCTGATTTACGCATAGTATTTTTCGGAACAGGTTAGGGACAAAATCAGTCCTTCACCTGTTCTGTTATTATGAAGTTTCAAAAAATCACAATTAGTCAAGCGGGATTTGCCGAACCCTACTTGACTAATTTGTTTTTCTGTGCTATACTATAGCTACCCTAACGTGGGAGGTAATGCGATGTTTATCGGCAGAGAGCGGGAACTCACAGCTTTGAACAAGCTGTATTCCTCAAACAAATTTGAATTCACGGTTATCTACGGGCGGCGGCGTGTGGGAAAAACGGCGTTGATTAATCAATTTATCCAAGGAAAAAATGCCGTCTATTTTATGGGCATTGAGAGTAACACCAAGCAAAATCTCGAAAACTTCAGCAAGAGCATTCTGGAGTACCGTACCGGCATCGAAACGGACGGCTCCTTTCACTCATTCCAAGCGGCTTTGGAGTATGTGTTCAAACTGTCCGAACAGGAGCGGCTTGTTCTCACCATCGACGAATACCCCTATGTCGCCCGGTCGGAAAAAAGTCTCGCCTCCACGCTTCAGCTGCTCATCGACAAGTACAAGGACAACTCGAAGTTGATGCTGATCCTTTGCGGCTCGTCCTTGTCTTACATGGAGGATCACGTCCTCGCCTACAAAGCACCGCTTTACGGCAGACGGACGGCGCAGATGAAGATCGTTCCCTTTGATTTTGAGGAGACATGCCGGTATCTTGAAAATTTCTCCGACGGGGATAAGGCGCTGCTCTACGGGATCGTCGGCGGAACGCCCCAGTATCTGCTGCAAATAAACGATAAGATGAGTGTCGAGGACAATATCAAGAATACGTTTTTGAATCCCACCTCGGCGCTCTTTGAGGAGCCGGAAAACCTGCTCAAACAAGAGGTGCGGGAACCGGCGCTCTACAACGCCATCATCACGGCAATCGCTACCGGTTCCACCCGGATGTCGGAGATCTCCGGCAAGGTCGGTGAGGACACCAATGTGTGCTCCACCTATGTGAAAAACCTCGTCGCCCTCGGGATTATCCGAAAAGAAACGCCCTACGGCGAAAAGGTGTCCCGGAAGGCGATCTATGCCATTGAGGATAACCTGTTCCGCTTTTGGTATCGCTTTGTGCCGGAGAACAATTCCATCATCGTCCGTGGAGCCGCCGACCTCGCCTATCGGCGCATCGAGCCGTTTCTGCCCGACTACATGGGCAAGGTTTTTGAGGAAATTTGCAAGCAGTATCTCTGGAAGCTGCTACTTGCCGGGAAATGCCCGGTGCAGTTTTCCTCCCTCGGCTACTGGTGGGGCAACGACCCTAAGAACAAACGGCAGGCGGAGATTGACATCCTCGCCGAGCAGGACAAAACCACCGCCCTTTTCGGGGAATGCAAATGGACGAACGAAAAAGTCGACCTCGGCGTGCTGGAAACGTTGGTCGAGCGCAGCGAGCTGTTCCCGTATCAAAACAAGCATTTCTACCTCTTTGCCAAATCCGGCTTTACCAAAGGGTGCGTAGATCGGGCGAAGGAGATGGGAAATGTGGTGCTGGTGAGGTATGAGGGAATGCTGAACAGCACGCCGCTTATGGCTGATTATACCATTGAAAATTCATTTGAGATTACTTGAAATTTTGTAGGAACATGAATGGATAGTATCAGTACGTTGATTGAGTTTTTGAAGAGCAAGAAGCAGCTATCCCAACTGGAATCTGATTTTGTGGAAACATTCAAGGAGTTAATGAAAAATCCCTTTGACCGGCGCTCGGCAGAACTAAGGATGGGTCTGAACTACGGAGGATACCTTGATATATTTGCGGAAGCCGGAATCGTCTTGGGAGGCACGGCTCAACCAAATTACACTTTATCAGACGATGAGATACGCAGTAACCTTCAATGTCAACTTTTAAAATTGGCGGGAAAGGAACAGGAGGCACTTAGAAATGTCCAACAAACTTGAACTGACATGGGTCGGCAAGGACGAGCCGATTCGTATTGAGCCGAGGCTGCTAATCGAACGGCCAGAGTTGTCCAACACTGCCGCCGATCCCGATACAGAAAATATGCTGATCCACGGGGACAACCTGTTGGCGCTGAAAGCGCTGGAGAGCAAGTATGCCGGACAGGTGAAGTGTA
The DNA here is from genome assembly GCA_947589185.1 of uncultured Clostridia bacterium. Taxonomy (GTDB): domain Bacteria; phylum Bacillota; class Clostridia; order Oscillospirales; family Ruminococcaceae; genus UMGS1601. The sequence goes on from CANQCK010000017.1 coordinate 7,943, forward strand.
TCTATATCGATCCACCTTTCAATACTGGTCAGGCGTTTGAGAACTATGACGATAATTTAGAGCATTCAATTTGGCTTAATCTAATGAATGCGAGACTCCGTTTGCTTTATAATCTACTTGATGTTAATGGAATGCTATGGATTCACCTAGATGATATCGAGGTGCATTACTGCAAGGTTCTCCTTGATGAAATTTTTTCACGTCAAAATTTTGTGTCACATATTACTTATGAGAGATCTGCTGTTGCAGGTCTGGGGCAGGGCGGTTACCTTGTGAATACGACAGAGCATATTTTACTTTACAAAAAAGGGATTCTTCCCAATAGAGAAAATTATAGCCATGAGGAACTTGGGTTTAATATTATAAAACGTTACAACCGATATATTTTTAATTTTGGAAACCGTGAGCTGATCAGAGAGTTTGTAGCAAAATCAAACGGGGAAACCGTTCGTGTCTATGAGCACTCTGGTGTTGAGATTAAGTCCATCTCACTTCGAGATGCTAAAACAAGAGAGCCAGAAATTAGAGCTGCGTTTGCTGAGCATCTTGATAGTTTATTCCGAGGGAATAGAGTTCAGAAAGAGAATGAATTCCAAAATGACATTATTTCTGGACTTGAGAAAGAAAAGCTGTATTCAGTTGACTATATTCCAAGCAGAGGAAAAAACGAAGGCATTCCAACTACTTTATATTATTACAATTGCGAACTGCTCTCGTGGCTTAAAGATACCACTACGCTTACTGAAGGCAACTTGACTAAGGCAACCAAAATGACAACATTATGGAAGCATGGAGAAATTCCCAAAGCTGATATAGCGAATGAAGGGGGAGTAAATTTTCCGAGGAGCAAAAAACCAGAGCAACTGCTTAGAAGAATTATAGAAATGTCAACTGAGCCGGGGGATTTGATATTAGACAGTTTCCTCGGTTCCGGCACCACCGCTGCCGTCGCTCACAAGATGGGCCGGCGGTATATCGGCATTGAAATGGGCGATCACGCCTACACCCATTGCAAGGTACGTCTGGACAAGGTGATTGCCGGGGAGGATCAAGGCGGTATTACGAAAGCGCAAAACTGGCAGGGCGGCGGCGGTTACCGCTTCTATGAGCTTGCCCACTCGCTGATCAACGAGGACGCCTTTGGCGAGGCCGTCATCAACCCCGACTATGACGCCAATATGCTGGCAGCGGCTATGGCTCTGCATGAGGGCTTTACTTACCAGCCGGACAGCGCCGTGTTCTGGAAACAGTCCGTCGGCAACGAGAGCAGCTATCTGTTTGTAACCACCCGCCATTTGAACTGCGCATTTCTGGACTCAATTAAGGATTCCATGGAAGACGGCGAATATCTCATTATCGCCTGCCGTTCCTATGATGCCGGTTTGGAGAAAGCCTATGGCAACATCACAATCAAGAAAATTCCGCAAATGCTGCTTTCCCACTGCGAGTTTGGCCGGGAGAATTACAATCTGAATATCGTGCATTCGCCTGTGTACGACGATGAGGGGGTCGAGTCGGATGAGTGATCGTTTTCCCCAATATACCACGGATTATATCAGCGGCGTCATGTCGCTGCGCAAGCCGCAGACCGCCTCGCTTAAAATTTTGGAAGGCATTTTGAACAGCGTCACCCTGCGGAAAGGAATGAATCTGCGCGGCGCTCTCGGGGCTGTCCATGCCATGTACCCGATCTGCACGGATTTTGAGCGGGAGTTTCTGTCTCTGACCTTCGCTCTTGCCACCGGCGTGGGCAAGACCCGGCTGATGGGTGCTTTTATCGCCTATCTTTACACGCAGCACAACATCAAAAATTACTTTGTCGTGGCTCCGAACACCACGATCTATGACAAGCTGAAGCGTGATCTATCGGATTTCAACAGCGCAAAATATGTCTTTCGTGGCCTTGGTTGCTTCAGCACAGCGCCGCAGATTATCACGGATGACGATTACAAGACAAAGCAAATTTCCTATTTTGAGTCCGATATCCGCATTTTCGTCTATAACATCGATAAATTCAACAAGGAAGACGCCAATATGCGAAGGGTCAACGAGATTATCGGCGACTCCTTCTATGCGTATCTTACTTCGCTCCCCGATCTCGTTCTGATCATGGATGAATCCCATCATTACCGGGCGGAGCGTGGCGCCGCTGCCCTGAATGAATTGCATCCGTTACTGGGTCTGGAGCTTACCGCCACCCCGCTTGTCACAAAAGGCAGCAAACAGGTTCCGTTCAAAAATGTTGTCTATGAATATCCGCTCTCCAAGGCCATTGAGGATGGGTATACAAGAACGCCTTTTGCTGTCACCCGCTCTGACATAGATTTTTATAACTTCGGAGACGAGCAGTTGGACAAGATGATGCTCCTTGATGGGATTACCTGCCATGAAAATGCAAAGCGCAAGCTGGAGGTCTATGCCGTCAATCACGGCATACCGATTGTAAAGCCATTTATGCTTGTGGTCTGCAAAGATACGGATCACGCGGCGTGGGTGGAGCAGTATATCCGCTCCGATGAATTCAGGGACGGCACATATCGAAATAAAACAATCGTCATCCATTCCAAACAAAAAGGAGCGGAAACGGAAGCCAAAACCCGACTGCTGCTCGATGTAGAAAATCCGGAAAATCCCGTGGAAATCGTGATCCACGTCAATATGCTCAAAGAGGGATGGGACGTCAACAATCTTTATACCATCGTACCCCTCCGCACAGCCGCTTCCAAGATTCTTCGGGAGCAAATGGTTGGGCGAGGACTCCGTCTACCCTACGGCGAGCGCACCGGGGATCGGGATGTGGACGCCGTGATGCTGACTGCCCACGACAAATTTCAGGATATTTTGGAGGAGGCGCAGCGCGGCGATTCTATTTTCAAGGCCGGGAATGTGATCAAGGTAGAGGAAATTCAGCCGGAAGAGGTGGTCTATCCGCAGTTGACTTTCAACATCGAGCCGGATTCCGAATTAGAGAATGCATATGCCCATACCCAGATAGAGAAAACGGAAAAAACAGATGCGCTGATCAAAAAGGCGGCAGATTTAATCAAAAAAGAAGTGGTGGAACACATCCAGCACACGCCGACGCATACTGTCACGCCGGAGCAGACGCGGCAAATTGCAGAAACCGTCCGGCAAAAAGTTTCCGAAGACAAGGATCTGGGACAGGCCTTCAAAGAGAATGAGATGCCGCTTGCCGCATGGATTCTCTATCAAACGGAGGAAACACACCGGGCTGCTATAAACGGTTTTATTCCTGTTCCACGCATCAAAGTAACGGATGCCGGTGTAGAGGAATATGTGTTCGTGGACTTCGACTTGGATATGGCAGAATTTACTCATGTGTCGATTAAAAACGAACTGCTTATTCAAAATCTGGAGGATATGCAGGATCGGCAGCGTATCAAAGGTGACGCTATTGACTTTGAGGGTTACAATCCGAAGAAAGTCATTCTGGAACAACTCCGCCATAAGCCGGAGATCGATTATGAAAAATGCTCCACGCTGCTTTTCAAACTGATCACACAGGTCTGCGACCATTATGAGGCGCACTATGGCGTCAATGGGATGCAGAACATTATCATGATGTACAAGCGTGATATTGGAAACAAAATTTATACGCAAATGCTCCAGCATTTCTATTGTGAAAACGGCCTTTTGCAGGAAGACGTGGTGGGCACGCGGAACTACAATTTGCTTCCGTCTTATAGCTGTTCCGAGCGAGTCAATCTATTCTCCGATGATTATTCGGGAAATATCCAGTCCGTATTGTTTGAGGGGATCAAGAATGGCGTGTTCAGCGAAGCCAAATTTGACAGCAAGCCGGAACTGGTGCTTGCTCGTGTTTTGGAGACAGATATTGACGTGCAGAACTGGCTTCGCCCTGCTCCCCAGGAATTTAATATCACCTATAACCACGGGCACCTCTATGAGCCGGACTTTGTTGTAGAAACAGAAAATGTGATTTATCTGGTTGAGGTCAAGGGCGAGGACAAGCTCAACGACCCGAATGTCATTGCCAAGAAAAAGCGTGGCATCCAGTACTGCGAGGTGGCCTCCCACTGGGGCAAGGCAAATGGATATAAAAAATGGCGATACCTGTTTATACCGTCAAAGCAGGTGATGCCGAATTCGAGCTTTATGCAGTTGGTAGAGAGGTTTGAGGGAAAATAAGGCAGCAATATAGAAAAAAGGGGGCAGATACGCTTATGAGCCATGAGGAGCTGCTCAAATATATTAATCTTTTTAGGGAAAAGGCAGAACAGGGAAAGCTGGTCATTTTTGTCGGTGCCGGGGTATCTCAGAATGTGGCTGGAATGCCCAGCTGGGATACTCTGATCCAAAATATGGCAAAAGCAATAAACTACTCAAGGTGCGATTCTTGCAGGCATAAAGAAGAAGACTGTAAAAGCACCTGTTTGCTGAAAACTGATTTTTCGACTGATGAGTATCTAAAGATACCGCAACATGTGTTTAACAGAGATAGAAGGTTATATAATCGTATATTAAAGGAAAGCATCCCCACCGTAGCGGTAGACGCACCGCTTTCATCAGCTATTTTTGATATAAACCCAACGCATATTATTACCACAAATTATGACCACCTGCTTGAAGCATCAAAAAATATATTTTGTGAACAGTATCAGGTAATTGTCCACGATAAGGATTTGCTGAATGCTGATAAAGTCAAGTACATCATCAAAATGCATGGAGATGTGTCCGACCCTGCCAGTATAGTTCTCAAAGAGCAGGATTACTTAGATTATTCGCAGGAGCATGTATTGATTGAACTTTTCATCAAATCATTGCTGACTGATCATATTGTGCTGTTTTTGGGATATTCGTTAAATGACTATAACATCAAGCTTATTCTTAGCTGGCTAAACTACATGCGTTCACAAAACGGAGCGTTAGATGAAAATAGAAAAGTTGGCTATCTTATACAGAATCAGGAAAACGTCGATGACACCCAGTTGTCTTACTTCAACAGCCACAATATTGGGGTAATCAATATCCATTCTATGCCGCTGATCAAAGAAATTCCAACTGATTTATCAAATGAAATTGGAAAACGCCTTTATAGTTTTCTGCGTGTGATTGCCGACCCGGCATTAGAGAAGGATCTATTTTTATTAGGAAATGCAGTAAAGTTTATGTCTCAGTTTGACTTTGTCAGTTATGAGCAGATACTAAAGCTGTTACATGTGAAAAGCTATGAGGTCATTGATTGGAAATTGCATCTATTTTCTGAAAGTGATTATACAAGGCTAACAACATTTATGAAGTCTGAGGACGAAGAAGCAACTACTCTGAAACAATTATTCCTGAATGCTGGCATAGCGTCAATATACTGTCTCCATGAGCATAAAAACATGTGCTTTCGCATAGGAGAATTATTTAACAACGATTTACTTCAAAGTGAAATCTATGATCTCTATATTCTTAACAAGTATGATGAGATTAAAAAATTATTTAATGCTGGGTGCAAAAACTTAGGATTGAATGAAAGGCTTTTTTACAAAAGCATTGTCGATGGCTATAGTGAAATATTAAAAAGTTATGAGGGAATGGACTATTCTGAGCTTCCTACAAATCAAAAAGTCGCTTACCTACATAACTCTGCTGTAATTGAGATGCTCAAAACATATACTCGTGGCTTTGATTCTACCAAGGTTAAGCAGTTTATTCAAAACTCTGCATCGAGCAGGGAACGAGAAATACTCTCTGGATATCTTGATATTTACAACAGTAACTCCCAAAAAAGACTTTCAATGCACGAAGCGTTGCAAAAATTAAAAAGAGATGTGAGTAATAGGGATACGATTCACATCGGCGGCACATCGTGCGCAAAGCTTTATGAAATAAAACAGCTGGCTATAACACAGTATTTTTTCTACTATAATAACCATATTTTGTACCAAGGATTTCGAGACTTAAAAGATTTCTTTAGGCCATATATTGAAGCCATTATGTGTGCTAACAGCGATGCAGCCGAAAGACCAACTAATTTTTTTGATGTACCGTTTGAAAATAAAAAATATCCCGTGGAACTTATTGATCTTGATATTATAGCAAAATTTATTTCGACAAAAGATTTATGCGCATTGGTAAAAGCATATAACGTACAACATCTGAATGCCAGTGAACACGAAGTCGAATTCCTTACAAATTGTTTTAAGAATCTTTGCCATTCTATTGTGACTGCAAAGACATATGGGTTATGGCAATCGTCATTTTCTGCACTTTCCAATATAGTTTTGTTGCTTAACTTAGTAGATCTGGACGAGGGTGAAAAAAAGCAAATTGCATCGTCTGTAGAAGAGTTGTTAAGCGATGAAACCGTCGCTTCGATTTTCTTTTCTATAGGATGGCCAGACTTTAGTCAAAGCGTAAGAGAATTTGCAAGGCTTTGCAGTTCATTAGCATTTTCCACCGATTTTGAGATTGTTCGTCAAATTATTGGTTGCGAAAAATTCTTTGAGTATGCGGCAAATGTACATTTTAACAGTCTTCGTCATCTTATCGAACGTTTCCTATCAAAGGATGAAGTAACTACAAACAAAATTCAAGATCTCATTGATGCCACAGAGGGTTTCCGCAAGAAAGTTATACTATTGCGGTTGTTTTATCAGCAAATCATGAGTGACGCTATCCAACAGAAATATAAATGCATTTTATGCAAAAACTTTGCGCAGCTGCCGATAGAGGCAATCTATGACTTTATATTTTCGGGATGGTTGACCCCAGATCAGAATTCAATCAAAGAATTTCTAAATGAAATACTGAAAATTAGCCGAGAACAAGTCACAGGTGTGCGCTCATACCCCGATCCAGTTGATACCAAACTGGAATGTGTCTATCTTCTCTATATCAATGATATGATAACTGATATAAGCATTTTGAAGGAATTATCTGAGGGAAGACCACATTTACAGTTTTTGCTGAATCCAGAGAGCTTCGACTATTCACAAGTAGATTTTTCGAATTACATGTGGGAAAACTTTGCTCGATGTGAAAAGTATATGAATTGCTTTATTGCCCACAAAGATGCTATTATACCCAAAATTCAAAGCCGAATTAAATCGGAGGAAGCAAGCGAGACAGAAAAAAAGATCTTGTATGGATTTCTACTTGATGGTGCTGAGGTTTGGAAAATATAAACACTTCATCACAACAACAAAGATGCACTGGCAAGTAGCTACATAAAAATCGACTCTGCACAGAGCGTTCGAGTCACATCGGACGCTCTATTTTTTTGCCCAAATTCAGAAAAACATTTGCCGGCAGACTTAAAAAGCGCCGTCCTTTATCCGGACATAATGGGAGGAATTTTTCGAAAATGACTTGTGGATTGCCCCTTCCCGGTGCGAATTAGTGGGAGACAAAAATTTTTTGCAAGGAGGGTTGAAAAATGGGCTCTCCCAGTCGGAACAAGTAAGGGGGATTCCAAAAAATTTCATTCCCGAGGGGGTTAGGAATACCTCCCCCAGTCCAAACAAGTGAAAGGATTTTTTCAAAACAGGGGGGTACAAAACCGCTTTATTTTCCAAATCTGTTAGGGGAAGTTTCTCCCATGACCTTTGAAAACTGAATAGCCGTCCGATTGGGATATGACCGTGCGATGACCTTCCGAAAGGAAGCAAGCGCAGCAACGCAGCTGTTGATGGGGGTAGGCAGATAAAAACGACAGTCGGATGAAATGGCACATATCATACTTAAACGAAAAAATGTTGAAAGGAAGTGATAAGAATGCAAATGACCAAAGGCGAACGATTGGTTGCAGAAATGATGGGAGATATTCCGCCTTTTGGATATCCCGTGCTGACCGAACAGCATCCTTTTCTTCGGAAAGTGATCGCCTTTATGAAGTCAAAAACCGCGTGGAACGGAACGGCAACGGAACTGCTGTGGGTGTTACAAGACGATTATACCCCGCTCAATACCGATGCGAAGCTGCTGCGTAAATACAGTCCGAAATTATTTGAAGAACACGGTATCAGGACTTGTTTTTCCCGCACCGGCCGAAAAAGGATCGTTACCTTGCAGAGCAAATTTCCCTGTCAATGAAGGTTTTATGACAGCCTTTCAAAACGGAATAAAGAAGCCTGCACAATCTTAGCGAGCAGTGCGTTTGTACTCCCAAAAGGGTGACAAACGGTAAACTGCCCGCCTTGTGTAAAACTTTGACGAGCAGTGCGTTTGTACTCCTACAGGGCACAAACGCCTCGTTAGGAAGTCTCCTAAGACCTCAGTAAAGAACAAAACAAAATTCAGGAAGGAACGATGACCATGAAGAAAGCGAAACGAAAAAGAGACATTCAGCTCTGGGTGTGGCTTAACGAAAAAGAAAGCGCCGAGCTGAACCGCAAGGCGGCGATGGCGAAACTGCCGAAGTCTACAGTGATCCGAATGCTCTTGATTAATTACGAGCTGAGAGAAGCGCCCGACGAACGTTTTTATGAAGCGATGCGGCAGTTTTACGCCATGAACAATAATCTGAACCAGCTTACAAGAAAAGCGAACACGCTCGGTTTTGCCGATGCGAGCCCTTGCCGAGCTTATAAAAAAGTTGGCGCAGTTTCAACTGGAGATCGAGCAGACGTTTCTGCTGCCGGCGAAAAGCAATCTTAAATGGAAATAACGGAGGTGAACACGCAATGAAATATTTAGACGAACAGGGAAATGAAATTGCCATGCAGACAGAACTGAGCCGACAACTGGAGCAGATCACAGATTATCTGAAGCAGATGACAGTAGAGGAACGCCTTGCATGGTTCGAGCAGAAGATGTTCCCGAAGCCGCTTCATTTTATTCGGGAACATCTTCTGCTCGAAATGTATCGTCCGCAATTTCTTTGATGAATGCGAATCGGAAAGCATTGAAGAAAAAATGCGGTGTCTGACGCAAATGCAAACAAATTGCAAATCTTTGCTTTAAAGCGTTGAAGTAAACAGTCGGATGTAATATGATAAACTCATCCTACAAATCCGATCACTTCTGGCTGTGGAAAGGAGAACTATGAAGAAACAGTCAGAAAAGCTCACTGCTCTGTACTGCCGCTTATCTCGTGATGACGAGCAGGAAGGCACTTCGGGCAGTATTAAGAATCAGCAATCTATACTTGAGAAGTATGCTAAGGACAATGGCTTTAAGAATACCCGTGTATTCGTGGATAACGGTTGGTCAGGAACGACTTTTGCAAGACCTGCCTTCACTGAGATAATGGAACTTGCCGAAAAAGGAATGATTGGTGCACTTATCGTAAAAGATCATACCCGTTTTGGTCGTAACCGCTTGGTTGTCGGTCAGTTGTTGGAAGAAGGCTTTGACAGTTTGGGTGTAAGATATATCGCTATTATGGATAATATCGACACCGCAAAAGGTATCAGCGACCTTGTTCCGATGCAAGACCTATTCAACGAATGGCATGCCAAGAATACAAGTCAAAAGGTTCGGAATGTTTTCAAGAGCAAGGGAATGTCCGGCACCCCGCTGACGACCAACCCGCCCTATGGGTACGGAAAAGGCCCGAACGACCCGAAATCTTGGGTCGTGGACGAACCTGCTGCCGAGATCGTGCGAAAAATCTTTTCGCTGTGCGTGGACGGCTTCGGCCCGACGCAAATTGCCAAGCGCCTCAAAGCCGCCCAAATCCCTACACCGACGGAGTATTGGATTGCCAGCGGAAGAAGCTGCGGCAATCCGCCACAACGACCGTACAACTGGTGTTCCGATACGGTTGCAAGCATCTTATCTAAACAAGAATACTGTGGTGATACGGTCAATTTCCGAAGCACAACAAAGTCCTTTAAGAATAAGGCCAAAATTGAAAGACCGCAGGAAGAATGGAAAATCTTCCTGAACACTCATCCGGCAATCATTGACCGAGAGGTGTTTGAGTTATTGCAGGAACTTCGGCAACACTGCCGCAGACCTACCAAAAACGGAATTGTCAGTTGGTTTTCGGGACTTCTCTACTGTGCAGATTGCGAAGAAAAATTGTATTACAGCGTGACAAATAACTACAAACGGGAGCAAGCATATTTCTTCTGTTCCTCGTTCCGTAAAAACTCCGATGAATGTTCCGCCCACTACATCCGTGAAAAGGTGGTAGAGCAGATCGTGCTGGAAAGTATGCGGAGAGTGTTCTTCTATGTGCAGGCGTATGAAAAGGAATTTGCCAAAGCGCAGATGGAATGCTACGGCGAAGAAAAACAGAAGGAGCTTGCTTGTAAGCGCAGAGAACTCGGCAAAGCCAAAAGCCGTGTGCGGGAGATTGACGCATTGGTGCAAAAGCTCTATGAGGACAACGCCAGAGGAAAAATTTCCGCCGAACGCTATGCGACACTGTCCATAGCGTATGAGGAAGAACAGCGGACGCTGAAAGCTGACATACCCGAAATGGAAGCGGGGCTGACTGCCGAAACCGATAAAGCGGAAGGGCTTGAACGGTTTATCGGAAAAGTGAAGCAAATGACGCAGCCGACCTTGCTAACCGCCGAACTGGTGCATGCGTTTATCGAGAAGATCGTTGTTTTTGCCCCGAAGTATATCGACGGCAAACGGATACAACTGCTCAATATTTACTGAAACGGCATCGGAGTCATTCGTGGACAGTCTCCGAAAGAGATGGAAGCAGCTTTCGAGGAACATATCCGAAATCAAGCCAATACAACAAAAACGGCGTAGCCACGGAAGCAACACCGTCCAAAAAATCAAACAATAATAGTCAGATACAAGGGCCACCTTGGGGCACTTTCCTTACGGAGGGTGTCCCAAAGGGCTCATTTTTTGGTTATAAAATTGTCAGCAAAACAGCCACAATTTACACCTTTTAAAAGTTGATGATAAGGGTAAACTATTTTTATGACTAACAATTCGGAGGTGAAAGAGTGGCAAGGGAATCGCTGAAAATATGGACGGTATTCTTATTTGGCTGCTTTGCATACGGAATGACGGAGCTTATGTCTAGAGGTTTCACGCATATATCAATGGGGCTTCTGGGCGGAATTTGTATGATATTTATAAACATTCTCAATGATAAAAGGGCGTTAGGATTGGGTTTGATACCTGCTTGTTTTATTTCGGCAATATTTATAACGGTTATGGAATTAGCAACAGGAGAGATACTGAACATATGGCTAAGACTTGAGGTATGGGATTATTCAAATATGCCGATGAACTTTAGGGGACAAATATGTTTGCCGTTTTCACTTTTGTGGATACTTATATCGTGGTTAGGCTTTGCACTTGACAATTTTATAAGAAGCAAAATATTTCACGATGAAGCAATACCGCTTCTTGTCAGAAAAATCGGCACAGGTACTTGACGTGCTTTTAGTAATTTGGTATAATAATACTAATAAATCATTATAAATATTTACGGCGTTGAAGGAATTATCCGTAATCAGATTTTTCTCAGAGAGGAAACGCAAGCTGAAAGTTTTCAAAAATCTATACGGTGGCTGCCCTGAGCCTTGCGGCAAACCGCAACGTATGTCTGCGTTAAGGGCATAGAGCGGCTGGAAGTATTTTAATTTCAGCAATTTGGGTGGTACCACGGATTTAAACTTCGTCCCATTTTTGGGGTGAAGTTTTTTTGTTTGCATTGAAAAATAAAGGATATAGCCGTATTTAAAACAGCGTAAAGGAAGAATTAATATGAAATGGACAGGACTTAATGAACTTAGAGAATCTTACTTAAAATTTTTTGAAAGCAAGGGACATCTTAGAGTAAAGAGTTTTCCTCTTGTACCTCAGAATGACAACAGCCTGCTTCTAATCAACGCAGGTATGGCACCGCTGAAACCGTATTTCACAGGTCAGGACGAACCTCCCTGCGTGAGAATGACCGATTGTCAGAAGTGCATAAGAACAGGTGATATTGAGAATGTCGGAAAAACGGCTCGGCACGGAACTTTTTTTGAGATGCTGGGTAATTGGTCGTTTGGCGAGTATTTCAAAGAAGAGGCTATTGAGTGGGCTTGGGAATACTGTACACAGGTTTTGGAGGTACCGGTTGAGCGTCTTTATGTATCGGTTTATGAAGATGACGACGAGGCTTTGGAAATATGGAATAAGAAGATAGGTCTGCCTCTTGATAAGATTTTCAAGATGGGTAAGGAGGACAATTTCTGGGAGGCAGGAATTGACGGACCATGCGGACCATGTTCGGAGATATACTATGACAGGGGCGAGGAGTACGGATGCGGAAAGCCTGACTGTACAGTAGGCTGTGACTGCGACAGATATATGGAATTCTGGAATCTTGTGTTTACGCAGTTTGAAAGACACGAGGACGGAACATATACACCTCTTAAGCAGAAAAATATTGATACGGGAATGGGACTTGAACGTCTTGCCGCTATGATGCAGAATGTTGATTCTATATTCGACGTTGACACAATAAAGGCTGTAAGAGACAAGGTTTGCGAAATAGCGGACTGCGAGTATGGTAAAGACAGCAAAAAGGATATTTCAATTCGTGTTATTACTGACCATATACGTTCTGTTGTGTTTATGGCGTCTGACGGCGTACTTCCTTCTAATGAGGGAAGAGGATATGTAATGCGGCGGCTGTTAAGACGTGCTGTTCGTCACGGGAAGCTGCTTGGCATTAACGGAAGATTTATTAAAGATATTATTAAAACTGTTGTGGATTCTTCTAAGTGCGAGTATGAGGAGCTTGAGGAGAAATACGATTACATTTCAAAGCTGCTTGAGAACGAGGAAAAGAATTTCAACGAAACCATTGACAGAGGAATGTCTATATTAGACGAGTATATAAAGGATATGACTGAAAACGGCAATACCGTACTTGACGGAAAGTCTTGCTTTACTCTTTCCGACACTTACGGATTCCCGATTGATCTGACAAAGGAAATTTTAGAGGAAAAAGGTTTCACCTGTGATGAGAGCGGTTTTGCAGAATGTATGAACGAGCAGAAGGAAAGAGCCAGAAAGGCAAGAGGCGGCTCTAAATATATGGGTGCTGAGGATACTATTTTCCAGACAATTGATAAAACTTACCATACTGAATTTGTTGGTTATGATGTGAGCGAGCTGAATTCGGCAATAGACTATCTGGCAACTGATGAAGAACTTATAGAAAATGCAGGCTGCGGCGATGAGGCATACGTTATTTGTGCTAAAACTCCGTTTTATGCCGAGAGCGGGGGTCAGGTAGGCGATATAGGAACTATTACAACAAAAACAGGCAAGGCGGAAGTCCTTGATACGCAAAAGGTAGTGGGAGGTAAGTTTGCCCATAAGATAAAAGTAGTTGAGGGGGCATTGTCAGCAGGTCAGGAGGCTGAGTTTAAGATTGATGTATCAAACAGAATGTCTGTGATGAGAAACCATTCCTGTGCACATTTACTTCAGGCGGCACTCAGGCAAGTTCTGGGAGATCATGTTCATCAGTCAGGACAGCTTGTTGACGCTGACAGGGTTAGATTTGACTTCTCGCATTTTGAAGCAATGACTTTTGATGAGCTTAATGAGGTTGAGCGTATTGTCAATGAAAAGATTTTTGACGCACTTGATATAAAGGTCGAAGAAATGCCTATAGAAGAGGCAAAAAAGCTTGGTGCTATGGCACTGTTCGGAGAGAAGTACGGCGATGTTGTAAGGGTAGTGAGTATGGGTGATTTTTCAGTTGAGTTCTGCGGAGGAACCCATTTGTCGAACACCTCGCAAATCGGAATGTTTAAGATACTTTCAGAAAATTCGGTTGCAGCAGGAGTAAGAAGAATAGAAGGTGTAACTGGTAAAGGACTTTATAAACATATAAGTAATATGAATACTCTTTTAACTGAAGCGGCGGCGGCATTGAAAATAAAAACTCCGTCCGAACTGGTTGAGAGGTCGCATTCTTTGAACAATAAGGTCAAGGATTATGAAAAAGAAATATCAAGGCTAAAGTCGAGAATAATTGAATCTGAAATGGAAAAAATGCTTGAGAACTGGAAATCGGTTTGCGGAGTTAAACTTATGGCGACTATGTTTACAAACGCAACTGCTGATACCCTAAGAGGCTTTGGAGATAGGGTAAAGTCATTTGACGAACCAATAATAGCGGTATTTGCAGGAACGGGAAGCGAAAAGGGACAGTTTTTGGCAGTATGCTCTAAGAAGGCATTGGAGATGGGTGCCCATGCAGGAAAACTCATTCAAAAGGTTGCGGCTATAACAGGAGGTAAGGGCGGAGGACGTCCTGATATGGCTATGGCAGGAATAGGCGATAAATTTAAAATTGATGAAGCATTGTCAAAGGTAAGCGACTTTGTTACAGAAATGATGGAAGGAAAGGAAGATTAATATGAACGATTGTTTATTTTGTAAAATAATAAGCGGAGAAATTCCAAGCACAAAGATTTACGAAGATGATTTGGTTTATGCGTTCAAGGATATTCAGCCGATGGCACCAATCCATTATCTCGTAATACCAAAGGAGCATATAGAAAGTGCTGCAAAGATAACTTGTGAGAACTCGGCGGTTATTGCTCATATTTATGAAGTTATTGCAAAAATCGCCAAAGACGAAGGTCTTGATGATGGTTTCAGAGTTGTAAATAACTGCGGTGAGATAGCAGGTCAAACGGTGTTTCACATACATTTTCATCTTCTTGCAGGAAGAAAGCTGGAGTGGCCTGCGGGTTAAAAACTTAAGGCTTGTATTTTAGAGTGATAAACGTAAGTATTCCAATAAGGAATGGTGATTAGAGTGAAAAATACTTTATCACGCACGTTTTTGAGCCTTTGCCGCAAAAAGGTATAGCGGCAATTCCGGCATAGCCGGAACCGGCTCAAATTCCGAAGAAAGGTGGCCTTTGCTATGCAAAGGCGGTGATTATTATGAGGCGAAAAATGGCGTGGATAGGTTTTTCTTATCTTTTTGGTCTGTTTCTCGCTTCATTTTTTAATGTTAGTCAAAATGTTATAATAGCTATTTCAGCTTTTTTAATAGCAGTGTTGTTGTTCCTTGCTGTGAAGAACAAGAGATCGTTGATACTGATTGTTTCTGTTCCTGCATTAATTGCCGTTTGCTCGAATATTACATATACAGAGCTTGTCTATAATAAAATAATTTCATATACTGACAAAAGCGTTGGCTTTTCAGGCGAAATAGTTGATATAAACGAGCAGCCGTCTGATAAGGTTCTGCTTACGCTGAAAGGAAAGATAAATGGTAAAACAGATGCTGAAATAATTGCATATACCGATATGACAGATATGGATTATGACGATAAAATTGCATTTACAGGAACAATGCAGAAAATTGAGAATTCTGTCAGATTTTCGTCAGAGGATTATTATAAGCCAAAGGGAATTTATCTTAACTGTTTTGACGCAAAAAATGTAAGAGTAACAGATGTTCCGTTCTCTCTCAAGCGGTATATAATGCATTACAGAGATTTTATGTTTCAAAAAATAAACAGCATACTTCCCGGTGAAGAAGGTGCATTTATAGGTGCAATGCTCTGCGGTGATAAGTCAGAGATGTCACAGTCTGTCAAGCTGTCGCTTTACAGAACAGGAATAGGACATATCTTTGCTGTTTCGGGAACGCATCTTGTAATTATAACGGCTATTATTTTGTTTTTGCTAAATGCTTTAAGGCTGGGAAGAATTATAAGATTTATCATTCTGGAAGCCTTTATTGCGGTTTTTATTGTGTTTTCAGGAGCGTCAAGCTCGGTTATAAGAGCGGGCATAATGCTAACAGTTGTATTTGCTTCAGACTTGTTTAACAGAAAATCAGATACTCTGAACACTCTCGGATTTTGTGCAGTATTGTTAACAGCGTTTGATCCATATCTAATAAGAAATTTATCATTCCTTCTTTCTATGAGCGGAGCATTTTCAATAGGAGTTGCCGCATCTCTAGTTATCAAGGAGTGCAGTTTTAAAGGCAGGTTTATATCACTTAAAGAAAACATAATTTCACTTTTAACATTGTCGCTTTGTATGCTGCCGATAAGTATATTCTGCTTTAACGAAGTATCGTTGATTTCGCCGTTGGCAAATATGCTTTTGATACCGATATGCTCTATAGCACTGGCACTTGCGGTAGTTGTTGCGTTTTTTGGCGGAATTTCCTTTGTTGCGGATCCTTTGCTGATTATCGCGGGGTTGGGTATAAAATTGGTTTTAAAATTAGCAGGTCTGTTTAATAAAATTCCATTCAGCTATGTTTCAACTGGAAACATCTATTTGAAGTGCTTTGCTGTACTGGCTGTAATCATATCAGCGGCTGCATTGATAAGGTACAGAAACAGTATTAAAACTGCTTTTCTGCCTGTGATAATGAGTGCTGTTCTGGTAGTTGTCGGAACAACGGCGTCTGTTGTTATTGACAGAGGCACGCTTCATCTTTTGCTTTTATCTGACAAGTTTTCTAATGCTTTGCTATTGTATAAGGGAGAGCAAGCTGTTATAATAGATTTGTTTGGCAGAGGAAATATGTCAGCTGCTTGTGAAAATTATATTGAGAAGTTCGGTATCAAATCGGTAGAGGCACTGTTTATCAATAATGACAATGCAAATAATGTCAATTCAAATTACAGAGAAGCAATATACGTTGATATTGAAAATTCATTTAGGACAAGCAGGGGATTGTCTGATGATGAGGTCACTTATGTATCGCAGAATACTGTTTTGAAAACAGACGGATATGAAGTTAAGGTTTTAAATAACGGCGGATATTTGATTTCATACGGCGAAACAACTGTTGAATGTACAAAGAAATTGGAAAGTTCGCTGTTTGACACAAACGTAAAAATATTATATGATGATAAAAGGCTGCTCTATGAAAATACTGATATATCCCTGACAAGCGATAACGGAAACGCATTTCATATAGCAATAAAGAATGATTCAGATTTTTCAGTAAGGAGGTTGGAATAATGCCGCAGTTAAGCGATATTGAAGTTGCCAGACGTATCCGCACAGGCACTATTGATAATCTCTATTTTTTCTACGGACATGATATAGCGTCGGTAGAAGCGTATACAAAAAGGCTTATTACTAAGGTTGTACCCGATGAAGTTCAGGATATGAATTTACATATATTCGAGGGTAAAAATCTTGATTTAGGCGAATTAAGCGATGTCTGCGAGGGACTTCCTATGTTTTCGGAAAGAACCTGCATAACTATAAATGATTTAGATATAGAAGGTTTAAAAAAAGACGATTTGACCTACTTAAAGGACATTTTGTCCGATCTTCCAGATACTACAGTTGTTATAATTTACTCGACGGGAATAAACGTATATAAGTCTAAGACAAGGCTTCTTGATAAGACCGGAAGATTTGCTGTGTTTTGTGCAAAAAACGGAGTTGCCTGTGAGTTCAAATTCAAGTCTCAGAATGATCTGGCTAAAATTATAATGGTCAAGGCTGAAAAGCAGGGTTCATCAATTTCAAAGTCAAGCGCTGTTTATCTGGCACAAAAAACTCTTTGCGATATGCTCATAATCAATAATGAGATTGCTAAGCTGTGTTCCTATGCGAACGGACGTGAAATAACAAATGATGATATAGACTTGCTCTGTTCAGCTCAGGTCGAAACAGACGCATTCAGACTTGCTGACGCTATAGCAAAAGGTGACGCTAAAAGGAGCTTCAGTATTCTTGACAGTCTTTATGCAGATCAGCTTGACACTGTTACAATAGTCGGGGGTATATCGTCGTCGTTTGTTGATTTATACAGAGCGAGGCTCGCGAGGGATTCAAAGAGGACTTTCAAAAATGCCGCAGATGATTTTTCGTATCCTAAAAACCTTGAATTTAAAATTCAGAATGCTTATAGGGATTGCTCTGGATATAAAACCGATAGACTGAGAAAATGTATACAGTATTTAAGTGAAGCAGATTTAGATTTAAAGTCATCAAAGACAGATTCAAGAATTATTCTTGAAAAGACAATTACCAAAATGCTGATGAGATGATAAAATGATACATATTGATAAAGCTATAATTGTTGAAGGAAAATATGATAAGATAAAGCTTTCCTCAATATTTGACGCACCGATCATAGTAACCGACGGATTTGGTATTTATAAAAATAATGAGATTTCAGACCTCATAAGGTTTTACGCTGAAAACGGAGGTATTATAATCCTTACTGATTCCGATTCGGCAGGATTTAGGATAAGAAACCATATAAAGGGATTTGTTTCGAGTGATAAAATAACAAATGTGTACATACCCGAGATTTTTGGCAAAGAAAGGCGTAAGGGCAAGCCATCAAAGGAGGGTACAATAGGTGTTGAGGGCGTTGATAAAGATATAATTATTGAGGCATTTAACAAAGCCGGAGTTTTGACAAACAGTGAATCAGCGTTTGAACAGAAAGGTGACTGTATAACTAATCTTGATCTTTTTGATTTAGGCTTTATAGGAATGAAGAACAGTAAGAGAAAAAGGCAGGAGCTTTTAAAGTCTATGGACTTGCCGAGCCATATTTCGACTTCTGCCTTGCTTGAACTGCTTAATAAAGTTATGACCAGAAATGAGTTTTTAGATAAGTTTTCAAAATAAATTTTGGGATAGCGTAGATTGTTACGCAAGAAAGGTATGATGATTAGATGAAGGACGTAAAAACTGAATATTCTCATTTAATTGACTTAAATGATTATTCTGTTGAATGGTGGGAGCAGGTAGTAAATTTGGGGAAAGAGATCTATGAAAGCCCTGAAAGTTATGCTCACAAGCTGGACGGTAAAATAATGGCGACGTTATTTTATGAGCCATCAACAAGAACTCAGATGTCGTTTCAGACTGCTATGCTGAAGCTGGGCGGAACACTGATAGGCTTTGACAATCCGTCTACATCTTCGGTAGCAAAGGGGGAGAATCTCAAGGATACTACAAAAGTAGTAAGCAGCTATGCTGATGTTTTAGTTATCAGACATCCGTTGGCAGGAGCAGCAAAGGCGGCGGCTCTCACATCTGACTGTCCTATAATTAACGCAGGCGACGGCGGGCATCTTCATCCAACGCAGACGCTTACCGATATGCTCACATTAAAGCTGGAAAAAGGAAGGCTTGATAACCTGACCATTGGTCTTTGCGGAGATTTAAAATTCGGGAGGACGGTACATTCGCTTGTTAAGGCTATGTCTTGCTTTAAGGGTAATAAATTTGTATTTTTCTCAACTCCGGAGCTTAAAATCCCGTCATACATAAGAGATATTTTAGATGCCGGCGGAATTGAATATGAAGAAACCGACGCTCTGGAAAAGGGCATAGACAAGCTGGATGTTTTGTATATGACGAGAATTCAAAGAGAAAGATTTGCGTCAGAGGAAGAATATCTTGCCCAGAGAGATGTATATGTATTAAACAGACGCAAGCTTATGCTATCAAAGTCTGATTTGACAGTTTTACATCCGCTGCCTAGGGTCGATGAGATCACTGTTGATGTTGACAGCGACAGCAGAGCCTGTTATTTCAGGCAGGCAAGGTACGGAGTTTATGTGCGAATGGCACTTATTCTCACGCTGCTTGATAAATACTGCTGTAAGCCTAAGCTTATTGAGGGTAAAGAGTATAATAACTTGAAATGCTCAAATGAAAAGTGTATAACCAATTGTGAGCAATATCTTCCAAAATCATTTAAGGGTTACGGAGATAACCTCGAATGTGAATTCTGTAACGAACGTACGCTTCTGTAAATTTACACATTTGCCATAGAGACAGATAAGGCACAAAGATTATAAAAATATAAGGAACAAAACAAAGCATTATATTTAGAATGTGTAGGTATAAGGAATGGAGAAACAAAATAAGCAAACGTTCATTTACTGGGACAGGGTAATTATTGCCCTGTGCATTTTTGTTCTGATTATTATTTTTATAGTTATGGGAATAAAGGCGATTATAGGTGCTTTTTCAGATGATGAGAAAAATAAAGCGGTTCAGGCGGCAAAAACCGATACTGCTGTAATAGGAGAAGGTCAAAAGCTTCTAGTGTGTGTTGATGCAGGTCACGGAGGCGATGGCGACTGTGGGGCACTGTCAAATGACGAATCAAGATTTGAGAGCGATGATGATCTGAAATTAGCACTTGCTGTGGAAAAGAATCTTAAAAAGTTTGGAGCAGATGTTCTTATGACAAGAAAAGAAGATAAATACGTCGAGTTATATCAAAGACCTGAAATGGCAAACGATGCTGACGCAGATCTTTTGGTGTCTTTACACAGGAACAGTGCAGAAACAGGTCAGGGGGTTGAGGTCTGGGTGAACTATGACGCTCCCGATGATGACACACTGCTTGCAAAGAATATTTTAAAAGGTCTTGACGAGGTGGGTATAAGTCAGAATAGGGGAGTACAGTACGGCTATCAGGGTTACGACCCTACCGCAAAAGTCAATTATGTAGTCAATGAGAAATCAAATATGCCAAGTTGTCTTGTAGAGCTTGGTTTTATCACAGATGATGAGGATAACATTCTCTTTGACAAAAACCTTGACGCTTATGCAAAATCAATAGCCGAGTCTGTAGTCAAATCCGCTGAAGAACTTAATATTATCAAAATAAGCAATAAGGCTGTTCAAAATTAACCGAATGTAACGGTGCTCAGCCGACAGATGCAAGAAGTTGAATTAATAGAAAATTGTAGATGAACTAAAAAATCCTGAGAAATTTTTTCTCAGGATTTTTAATATATTATTTTACTTACTTAACGCTGTCATTATCTGAAATAATTCCTTTAAGTCCGGCAGCAAGACCGGCAAGTCCTTGAATTTCCGATGGTATAATTATTTTTGTTGCTTTTCCGTCGGCGGCTTTCTGGAATGCCTCCAGGCTCTTTAACTGAATGACCTGCTCGTTTGGATT
>CANQCK010000018.1 GCA_947589185.1 uncultured Clostridia bacterium
GTCTGTTTTTAGGGGCAGCCCTCTCTTGCAGGGCATGCCCCTCTTTAAAAATAGTCCACTGGACTATTTTTAAATTCACTCTATGCGGAGCGCACTCCGTAAGACATTTCGCTGACGTCTCGTCAGCGACAGGGCTCCGCCCTTGACCCGCAAGCCTTTTGAAAAAGGCTTGATCGAAAACTTTTAGTCGATTCGTAAAACCTTTTCCGACAAACTAAGCAGAACAATTTTGTTCCGCTTTTTTATTTAATAGATACTTTAAAAAAATCCTGATTATTCAGCACTTTTTAATTCAAGCCTACAGCATTAATAAAAACACCGATAAGAACTGCTGCTGCGTATAAAATACCGCATATCATAAAATTTTGTTTCATATGTTTTTTATTCGTCTTAAAAAGAACCAGCAATCCCAGTCCTGCACTTGTGCAAAGCCCTGCAATTGCAGAGCCGAAAGACAGTATCCCGTCCTCAAGATACAATTGAGTAATTATTACCGACGACGCACAGTTGGGAATAAACCCGACCAGTGCCGAAACAAACGGCTGAAAAAAGTTGTCGCTCATCATAACCCTTGCGATAGTGTCCTCGCCGACAAACGAAATAGCTGCATTCAGCACAAGAGTAATTATAAATACAAATAATGATATATTAGCGGTATGTATCAGTGCAGAAAATAGAATTCCGTGCTCATCACAGCCGCAATTTTCACAAAGCTCGTGAAAATGATTTTCATTATCTGCCGGTTTGTTTCTTCTGTAAAACTTATATATTATATCGACTAATATTCCCACTAATACCGCCGCTGCTATTTTTATAACTATTAGCCTCCACAAAACGGAGATCTTTTCAGGATTTGCAATCAATATCGGAATTGCCTCGTCGTTTGTTGCAATAAACACTGCTATGATCGTTCCGAGTGAAATAACCCTACCCGAATAAAGATTTGCGGCGGCGGCTGACACTCCGCACTGAGGAACAGTACCTATCACAGCTCCTCCTAACGGTCCGAAAGGCCCCATTCTTTTGAAAACCCTTTCAATTTTATCTGAGGACGCGTGCTCCATATATTCAATCAATATATAAACGCCGAACAAAAAAGGTATCATAAGTAATGTATCTTTTAGAGCGTCCATTAAAATTTTAATCATAGTATTAATTATTTTAAACACCGTCCTTACTTTTAATGTGCTGACACACTTTGCTTCCGGATATGTAACCGTAATGCCTGTTTAATATAAATCTTATTATCTTCTTTTTTTGAAAACTATCAGCTTGCTAATTATATAGTTTGACACAAGTACGACAATCTGTGCAATAACTTTCATAATCATTTCATTAAAATCAAGCATTGAAACAAATACTACAAGTATAGCTGTTTCTAAAAGAAATGTTGCGAATCTTCCTCCGAAAAAGGCAAACATTTGCTTAAAAAAGTCTTTCCAGTTGTCTGTAGGAGAGTTAAACACCCATATTCTGTTTGTAAAAAATGCAAAAAGCACTGCACAGATCCACGATATTGCATTAGACAATACAACCTTTGTGCTGTAGATATGCCCCAGAATTGAAACATCAAAATCTGTTCTGATTAACACCTCTGAAAGCCAGAATGTGAAAATACTTACAAAAGTCGTCAATCCGCCAAAAAACAAGTATAAAAGCACTGATTTATTTTTAATGTAAAACTTTTCAAACACAGAAAACGGTTTGATGTGCATTATCCTGTCAAAAATATCAGGGGTACTTTCTATTTTGCCGTCTATTTTATCATAGCTTTTTTCAACTTCTCTAGTTTTTTTCATTAAAATTCCCCCAAGCGGTAAAATGACCAAATATTAATGATTAATTATACCTTAAAATACAAGATCAGTCAAGCCGAATAACCCAATAATTGCATTTTAATTAAAGGTATGCTATACTTATTTATAATATTTTTCACCACAGAAAATATATAACTGAAAGGATAAAAAATGTATATTGCAATAATCGTTATACTGGTTGCTTTATCAGCTGTTTTTTCATCAACCGAAACGGCATTTGCATCAGTAAACAAAATACGAATAAAATCTTATGCGGACAACAAATCTAAAAAAGCAAAAAAGGCAAAAAAGGCACTTTATATAATTGATAACTTCGACAAAGCTCTGACGGCAATATTAATAGGCAATAATATAGTAAACATATTATCAGCTTCACTGGCAACTGTTATGTTTACAAAATATTTCGGTGCAGGAAGCGTTGGAATAGCAACGCTTGTTATGACTGTTGTCGTGCTTTTATTCGGAGAAATCATTCCAAAAAGTCTTGCAAGTGAGAATGCAGAAAAAATGTCATTATTTATGGCACCCATTCTTAATGCGATTATGACCTTCTTAAAACCGATCATATTCTTGATTTCAAAGCTTAAGAATGGAGTTACACACCTTTTCGGTGCAAAAAAAGAGGAACCGTTTGTAACTGAAGAAGAACTTAAATATATCATTGATGAAATTGAGGACGAGGGCGTACTGGAAGAACAGGAATCTGATCTTGTCCGTTCGGCTCTTGAATTTGACGAGATAACTATTAATGAAATTCTAATACCAAGAGTTAATGTCACTGCTATTGATATTGAAAGCAGTCTGGACTGCATAAAAAACGAATTTTTAAATGCACAATATTCACGTTTCCCTATATATAAGGATTCTCTTGACAATATTATAGGTATTCTTCACCAAAGCGATTTCTTTAAGGTTTACTTTAATAAAGACTCAAACAATGCTGACGATATTAAACCTATACTGAAAAAACCCTTATATATTCCTGAGTATCAGAAAATATCGGTGACCTTAAATCTTATGCAAAAGCAAAAAGTGCATATGGCTGTCGTCATTGACGAATACGGCGGCACTAAGGGCATAGTTACTTTGGAGGATATAATAGAAGAGCTTGTAGGTGAAATTTATGATGAGAGCGACGAGGAGGATACTTCATTTATTCGGCTTTCATCGAACAGCTATGAGGTTTCGGCTAATTTGTCGATAAACGATTTTCTTGACAGACTTGATTTACCTGAGGATACAATCGACAGCGATTGTACTTCGGTCGGAGGCTGGTTTATGGACGCTCTTGACAGAGTTCCCGAGTATGGCAACACAATTCAGATAGGAAACTTCACTCTTAAAGCTATTGAAGTAAACGATCAGAGACTTGAAAGAATATTCGTCACTATAAAACCAAAAGCTTCTGAAATTGAAAATACACATACTGAATAAAAAATCCAAGTCTTATTTTTGACAGTTAATATGCAACATCACCGTTTAAAGAATAGAAGTTAGAAACAAAAACTTACCTTTTTCGCAGAGTACAAGCCTGCCGTTGTATAAAGTAAACACATTATACTAACTTTTTTCAAAGGCAGAGAGCCCCCACCGGCTCGGCGGGCAACGTCACCGTTGCCTTGACAGTGTTTTTTCCATATGCTAAAATAATTACAAAACCACTTGGTAATAGAAAAGGAATGAAATACGATGACTTACAAAGAAGAATTTATAAAATTTATGGAGGACAGCGGAGTTTTAAAATTCGGCGAATTTACTCTGAAAAGCGGAAGAAAAGCTCCTTATTTTTTAAATTCCGGAAGCTACTGCACAGGAGAACAGCTAGTTAAGCTGGGTCATTATTATGCACAGTGTATAAAAGAGCACAATGTTGAGTTTGACACTCTGTTCGGACCTGCATATAAAGGAATGCCGCTTGCCTGCTCGACAGCTATTGCACTATCAAACGATTTCGGAATAAACGCCAATTACTGCTTTGACAGAAAGGAAGTCAAGGATCACGGCGAAGGCGGAATGTTTGTCGGAAAAAATCTTGAAGACGGCGAAAAGATTATTTACATAGAAGATGTTATGACCTCAGGCAAGGCTCTTCGTGAGACGCTACCGAAATTAAAGGCTCAGGCTGATGTAAATGTTACAGCGATGTTCATTTCTGTTGACAGAATGGAAAAAGGCACAGGTGAAAAATCCGCAGTACAGCAAACCGCAGACGATTTCGGAATTCCCGTATATTCAATTGTAAACATATATGATATTATCGACTGCATAAAAAAAGGTATAATCGGCGGCAGAGAATATCTCAACGATATAGCAGATTATATTGAACAATACGGAGCCGAATAAACTAATTGGTTTTAATACAACAGATAAACACAAAAAGAGCAAAGCATATAGCCTTGCTCTTTATTTTAATATTATAATCCAAAAGCCTAAATTTTTGAATAGCCGAAACTGTTTATAATTGCGTCAACCTTCTGACCTGCTTTGCAAAGCGGACAATCACCTGCCGGATATGTGTCGTAGTGAGGTATGTCGTCTGCTGAGAAAATACAGTTTATCTCAAATCCGTGACTTTCTTTTCTTGCCGAGAAAATTGACGAAATAGCGGTTAAATTTCCGTTATAATACTGTAGACATTCTACCATTCTGTTAATTGTTTTTCCCGTTGAAACGGATGAAATCATAAGCATTATATTTTTACCCCAAACGGCTTTCTGAGTGTTATCTCTGAATACCATTTGGTTGTTTGAATTAAGCTCAGGGGTAAGCACATTTATATCAGAACCTATATTCATTCCTCCGCCTGATAATTCGCTTGCCAGAAATGCACCGATCATCTCAGTACCTTCTAAACATATTATCGTGTCTATGTGAACAGACATCAGCTTTGTTGAAAGCTCTTTTGCAGTTTCCTTTGCCATTTTATGCTGAGTTTTAAGCCTCGTCATATCCATATAATTATTTACATGAGAGTGGTTTGTTGCAAAATGCCCGGGAATATATCCTATTTTGATATGTCTGTTATGGCGTGCTGATATTTCTTTCATTCTGCTTTCCATAATTAATCCTCCGTTAGTTTAACTTAACTAAATTATATCATAATCAAAGCAAATATTCAAGCACTTTTTACAAAACAATTGCAATTCTATAATATGTTGTTTAGTCATTATTACATTTTAGGTTGAATATTTGTGAATGATTCAATAGACTTATCATATTTCCAAGTAGTAGTTATAGTTGTTTTCTTTATAAAAGGATTTAATTGACGAATAATACTGTGACAAATAACACCTGTTTTACTTTCCTCTCTGCCGTCTGGATGCACTATATAATACTTTTCAGAAACCAACTTATCACCTTTATAAGTTTCCACATGGCGAATAGGCAACGTGAATAACTCTGTAATAAACTTTTTTGCCCGTATAATATAATTATCCTCTATGTCTGAACTGTTAGAAGAATAATCTTCAAAATGGCAGTGGTCTGTGAAATAAAATACAATGATTTCGTTATCAAACACCTCAAAGCCGACACGGTGCTTTTGCTCTGCCGTCACCAAATCGGAATAATACTTACTGCCTTTCCAATTCATTTTATTAGCGGAGATGTTTATACTGTCAGGAACAATATATGGAGTTATTGTTTCAACTAATTCTTTTGTTATTTCATAATTCACCTTAACACCACTCTTTATGAAAATAAATTAATTGTTGTTTCTGCAACATTACTTTTCTTTAAATGCAAAACCAATTTCATTTTCAAAACTTATTCTATTCTTTAACCATAACTACATCTTACAGCCAAGTAAATTCAGCAATTAATCTCCTTAATAAAAAATTACTTGTTTTAACAACAAATAGTATACCATACTATTAATAAATTGCAACAAATTTTACTTGTTATATAGTGATTTGGAGTGACTAATTTATTCAAAAACTCTACATACAACAAAACCCCGCAAAACCAGTTAATAGCTTTGCGAGGTCTCAATTGTGTAAACTTCCGGTCGTTTCGTGTCAGTTTCAGGTCGTCTCGTCTACACCAAAAGCCGCATAAAACAAGGCTTTTTCTACTTAAACCCTTGTTACAACTGCATTTTTTCATAGTGGGTTCAAATCGGCATTTTTGCAGATTTTGGAGAGAAATCACGAGAGAACGCAATACAAAATTCATAAGATTTGCTAAAATAGTAATTCTATTCCTAAAAAATCTTCTAATTTTTAATGTTCGTCGTAAAAAGTGTAATGAACAGCAGAATATTCGTTGTATTTTTTGTAATTAAGCATTTTTTTAATAATAGTGATTTAAAGGCTTGACAAAATATGATTTTATAAGGTGTAAATTATATGAAAAGCAATCCGATTCATAGAGAAATCAAAGCTAATATAGCAAGGTCCGGAATGACGCTTACAGAAGTTGTAAATAAGATGAATCTTAATCGTTCAAAAGAAAACCAAACAACGATTCAAAACATTTCCAATAAAATTACGAGAGGTACTATAAAGTATTCTGAAGTTTTAGAAATTGCATCAATCATAAATATGAGTATTATGTGGTGTGATGCGAGAAAGGAGGAAGTTAAAAATGTATGAAGATGTATTAAAAGCATATTCTATCACCGAGATTGTGCAAATATGTAAATACTTGAATAAAGATTATAATATATATGATCCTGATGAAGTTAGATGGAAAAAAATTAAATATGCTTTTTCAAAAACTCCGGAAGATCTGTTAGTTGCATTGCAAGATAAAACTTTCTCAAATGAGTTCATAAATCACCTTTTGATGAATTATTATATTTGTGAAAGAGTTGTTAAATATCATTTTATAAAGCACTTGAAAAAATCCCTACACGATATTGTTGCTTTTGAAATGTCAATCGGGGATAGTAGAATAGATATATGCCGTATTAATGGGAAATTGTGTGCATATGAAATTAAAACCGAATACGACAACTACGATAGATTGTCTACACAAATGAATGATTATTTTAATGCTTTTGAAAAAGTATATATCATAGTACCTATACATAAATTTGAAATGGTCAAAAATCATGTTCCTTCAAAATGTGGGATAATTACTTATAGAATGAAAAAAATAGCGATATGGTTTTTTCATATCGCAGAGCCGCAAAAGAGAATATTTGTAATATTGATTTTTGTTTAAAAAGCTTATCCGGCAACGATTTAATTAAGTTACTGAAATTGCTTAACACAAAGCCACTAAATAATAAAGAAGAAAATTTCAATCTTATATTAAATATTACAAAAGCAAAAAACATCTGGCCAACATACAAGTTGTTTTTAAAAGACAAGTATGATGGTCAATGGAATTACCTGAAAAGCAATTTTGAGAACAATGAGAGGATTTTCCGTCCAATCCAAAAATCTTGTAGGTAATCCATGGTGTTGGCCTATTGTCCATTGATCCCAAGCACTTATGTTTCTTAAATCCATATGAGGAATTGACATTTTAATAAAATCATGCATGATTTGCTCTTCCATATCTTGTAGTTCATCAACTATAAAATCAGGATTACATTTAGCCACATAAGCTTTACGACCTATTTTAGGAATCAGTAAATAATCTAAATTGTTTAGCCCACGAAAAATATGGTCTCTGCAATAGTTCTTTTCAACATATGATAAATATTCTATGAAAGAACTAATTTTAATTTCATTCATTTTATGAGATTACCTCCTTTACTTTAAGAATATTCATTCATTACGATAAGGTAAGGTGTAATTATCATAAATATTATTACTTCGCAACTTATATTGATTTAATAGGTTATTTATTTTTACTTCGTCAAGCCAATTTCCATTTTGTGATACAGCAATTACAAATTCATTTATATTTCTTTTGAAAGACTCCAACTTTTCGTGAGTTATAATTCTCATGTTTGGAACTGCGGTTGCTTTTTTATCAATGATTGTTGATTTATGTACCATGACTGGAGTTGCAAAGCACGATTCTCCATATTCATCGGAAAACCATCTTATAGCACCGCCTAACTGGTTGCAATAATCTTTTTTAATTGTTTCTACAGTGGCAGCACTCTTGCACTCAATTACAAAATATTTGTTGTTTCCCATTGCCCAAAGATTATCTGGCCCTTCTCCATTCGTTTCTTTTTCTGGACGAGTTGAGGTGAAACCTATAAGATTTCCTATATCTTGAAGAGCGCTTTCAAAATTATCGGCATCCGGTGAAAAGACAAGAGAGGAAGCTATTGCGTTAGCGTGGATTACATAATCATTTGGTGTTATTTGCTTTTTTGTTATGTAACCGCAAATAGCTTTGGCCTGTTCTGTATTATTAATAGCTTTGTCATATCGAATGCCACTAATAGGAGCTAGGATGCTCATGTTCATAGTTCTTCCCGATAACAGAATTTGTTGTGCTTTTGATCTATCAATGAAATTTGTGAATTTTGCTTTAATCTGAAGTAAATATCCTTTAGTTGTGTTTTGCGTTTCACTATTAATGGCTCCATCAAGGACTTCTATAGCCTTTTCCCATTGTAAACTCATTGATAAATCGTAGGCTTTTCGTAGCGCTAAGGCATTGCCGTCAAATTGTGGTTCCGATGCATATTGCACAGCTGACAAACGTTCCTTACTCTTTTGAATCCATTCCACTTCTCGGTTAAGTGAAAAATCAGCTAATTCAAAAACATCATCGACCGTCGGTTTCGGGATCTCTTGTTTTAACAAATCCCAAAGATCTTTGGATAAATTATACTGTTCTTTTGTGGCGTTACTGAAAAAAGAAGTTCCATTATTGCGAAGGAGGACATCGGAAAGATTATCTCCCATCAATACGATACAACAGGAATCGCTATTTGATCTAACGCCTCTTCCCATCCCTTGTTCTATTCTTTGTATCTGTTCTCGTCTAAGAATATTGCTGGATGAATCCACGCTTTGAATGTACTTGTCTTTTTCGTTTCTCAAAGGAGGCAATCCGTCAATAACTAACATTCTGCAAGCGTCATCTGGTAAATCTATTCCGTCATATCTGTTGACAAAAACAAGGGGCCCAATATGTTTCTTTTTTAACGCAGCAACCGCTCTTTCAATATTATCTTTTGTAATTGTTATGGATCCATCTGGATCCCAATATTTAGCCCTCTCAAAAGAAGGTACAATTACAACAACATTGTAATCCTTAGCAATTGAAAACACCTTGTTTTTAATATCATCATTTGTTATTTCGCTATTAAGATGCCTTGGAAACAGTATGAGTCTATCGCCAATATCATTTGCATTGTCAGGCGATATTACACTACGAACGTCCTCCTCATGTAATCCAATTGCCGAAGTAAAAACACTATCATCCGAAAGGGTAGCACTCATGAAAATTCTTCTTTGAGCACTCATAAAACTTTTGATTTTAGTGACAGAAATTCCTTCAGGTACAATTTCAATATTACGTGCTGTCACAAAGCAATCACATGTTAATAAGGAATTATCAAGTAATGGAAGATTAAAATAAATACAGTGGTTTTTTTCTTCGTCGTTGTTGTATTTAGAAAGCAATGTATATACTTCCGTTTGTTTTTCTTGCCACATCCAAAAAGGAATAACAGCATTTTTGGTTGGATCGCTATTTTTTACAATGTTAATATATGAGCTGCTGTTATACCCTTTCCACTGTTCAGAGAACAGGTCAATGATTTCTTTGTAGAGATCATGAGTGGAAGGGATTCTGATGGAATACTGTGTTGTAATTGTATCAAGGCATGCATGAACATCATCCATTAATATGCTACCAATAGGATAATTGTTTGTTTGTCTCATACCAAAAACACTATGTCCGTTAACCAAAGAAAAAATCGTGGTTACTAATATAGCTTTGTTTTCGGTATAAGAATAGTCATCCCGATCAGTTGCTGTCAATATACCTAATTTCTTAGCTTCTTCGCAAACTTGCGCTACCAAATAATTATCAGGAACCACATATACAGCAGGTCCTTTACCTTCATTTAAGCAACTTTGTAATATCATCAGGCCAACAACTGTTTTACCGCTACCCGTATTCATTTTTATGATGCAGTTTTTTTCATTCCTAACATCAAACCATTTTTTCCATACCTCAGATTGAACATCCCTTGGGTACTCGTATCTTTTATCTTTTTGTGGTAAAGCCATAAATATTTCTCTTGGCTCTATAGGGACAGATTTAGTTGTTCCACTTAGTTTGGAAAGTAATGAAGCCATAAATATACCTCCTAGTTTATTTACCTTATATATAATATCATTTTTATTGTGGTTATTATTTCAACCTTTCACATAGCGGCAGCAATTCCTCAAGCTTTGCGACGATTCGTTTCTGCTCGGCGAGGGGTGGGAGGGGGATTAGCGTATTTACTATTTTTTCTCTTGATATATTAGGCTGCGCACCGCCTTCGCCCATTTTTATAAATTCACTTCTCCACGCTAACAAGAAATAAAACAAATACTTATTATAAATGCCGTTATATGTTATACATGCGCAACAGGCTTGATTTGTAGTTGATTCAATCTCTAAAATGCCGAGTTTGCCTATCGTTGCACCATACATCGCCATTAAAACAGAACCGACCGGATTTAATCTCACGGAAGTTTTGTTAAGCGCCTTTTCGGTGATATATTCCGGAATTTTGCTAATAAATCCGTCATTTAAATCACCTGTTTTTAGCCACGGTATATTTCCACCGTAATATTCGATGTTTGTTCTTGAGGGCGTTGCACCTGCGCTCCATGAACCGCAATCGCCTACTCTCACCCACCTCCAACTCTCGGGAATATCAAACGGCTTTTCGTCGTCCGAAATTTCGGGCAGGGGCTTCTCCTTTTTTATCTTCCCCGCCTTAATGAGCGTCTGCCTTTCCGCCTGAATTTTGCGGTAAAGCTCCTCGCCCGTGCCCTCGTCGGGACGCTGCGGGACGATGTTGCCCTTAATGGCCATCTGGAGGATAGATTTCTGCATATCCACAGGAAAACGCTTGTTGAACTCTTCCAGCTTGTTCCATGCCTGCTCATAACGATCGATCAGAAGGAGTAATTCTTCGATCCTCGCTACAATGCGCTTCTGCTCTGCAAGAGGAGGTAGAGGAAATACCGAGTTTGCAACCTTTTCGCTATTTAAATTTTTCACAACTGCGCCGCTTACTTTTCCACAAAACTGCATATATGCGTAGTTGGAAGACAACAACCAATACAAAAAATCTTGATCAAAAATTTCTTTAGACTGACTGATTACGAGCCAGCCGTCGTGTATACAACCATCAACTTTTAAAATGTACGGTCTTCCAAAACTCATTGAATTTGTAAGAAGAAAATCACCCGCATGAACCATTCGGCTTTTTGAAACACCACAAGGCTTTATCTTTTCTGCCGTTGCACTAATATATTTTCCGTTTTTCTCTGTATCACCGATTTTAATCCAGTTAATACCATCTTCGGCAGTTGTAATGTACTCCTTAATTGGACGCGGAGATCCTCCCCTTGCTATCACGCACACATTGCCAAGTTTTATCCATTCCCATGTGTCCGGAATATCAAAAGTTTTCTCATTATCATTTATTTCAGTAATTGTTTTCTCTTTGACACGTTGTCCATCAACATTATCTTCTACAACAGAATTGAAAAGCAACGCTCTTGCATCTCCATCTTCAGGCAATCGTTCTGTTAACTTTCCCTGTATTGCTAAACTTAAAATACTTCCTCTTAATTCCTGCGGTGTCATTCTTGAACACCTCCGAGAATAACGGTAATATCAGTCAACACTCGGTCAATCTCTGCATTGAGAGATGCTCGTTCTTCCTGATAACGCTGTATCAAATCCATAGGATCAAGTATTTCTTCTTCGATATGTGGATAACCGCATTGATCAAGATTGTAACCCAACTCCTCAGTGAGTTGTTGCACGGAAAAACATTTTGCCTTATCAAAACCATCAATAGCAATCTCCCGACGGTTGTTCCACCATTCAAGAACAGGGTTAAAATGTTCCAGTTTCATCGGCTTGGTCTTTGAAAAATGCTTGTACCCCTCGGGCATATCGAGACGGTAGAACCACGTCTCCTCGGTGGGTTTTGTACGGTCAAAGAACAAAATGTTCGTCGTAATCGACGTATACGGTGAGAACACGCTGCCCGGCATTCTGATGACGGTATGCAGGTTAAATTCGGACAGCAATTTCTTTTTGATGTTCACCTTAGCGTTATCAGTGCCAAACAGGAAGCCGTCCGGCAGGATAACCGCAACACGACCATTTTTCTTTAAGCGGTACATAATTACTGACATAAAAAGGTCTGCGGTCTCGGAACTTGCAAGGTCAGATGGAAAGTGATTTTTCACATCTGCTTTTTCACTGCCTCCATAAGGAGGATTCATAAGGATAACATCAAACTGATCATCCACGGTGTAATCCAAAACATCTTTTAAAAGAGAGTTATCGTGATATACACGAGGAATGTCTAAGCCGTGTAATAGTAAGTTGGTAATGCAAAGCATATAGGGAAATTGTTTTTTCTCAATGCCGTAAATAGAGTTTCCGTATTTCTCTGCATCGGCTGTGCTGCGTACTTGTTTCTGCAATTCTTTGAGCCAGCTTGTAATAAAGCCGCCTGTACCACATGCAAAGTCAGCCATTGTTTCACCGATTTTCGGCTGAATCATCTGTGCCATAAAATCAGTAACAGCACGAGGGGTGTAAAATTCGCCGGCAGAACCCGCACTTTGTAGTTCCTTCAAGATAGATTCGTAAATGTCACCAAATGCATGGCTTTCTTCATAGTCGGAAAAATCAAGTTCATCAATAACATTGATTACCTGACGAAGAAGAACACCGTCTTTCATATATTGGTTTGCATCTGCAAAGGTTGTCTGCACAATAGCTTTTTTAATAGGGGTTGATGCGTCAACTTTTACGCCGCTGATTAACACATTACCATTAGAGTCTTTGATATCGTTACCCTTAAGCACAGGAAAAAGAGTGTTATTAACAAAATCAAGCAATCTATCGCCGGTCATTGCCGAACCGGATTTATCATCAACTGCCCAATTCGCCCAACGGCATTCTTCGGGAATGATTGACGTATAGCTATCATCATCGAATTTCCAATCCTGCTCCTTGGCATCATATACTTTCAAAAAAAGCATCCATGCGATTTGCTCAATGCGCTGGGCATCACCGTTGATACCTGCGTCATTGCGCATAATGTCACGAAGTCTTTTTACAAATCCTGATAGATTGCTCATATAATTTAACCTGCGCTTTCTTATATTTCTGAAAAGTCGAGAGGTACGTCAATACCTAATATCTCTTTAATCTTGTGGTTCTGTTCTATGAGGAGTTCTTTAATCATTTCCCGTGTGGGATATATTTTAAGAGGTTCCTCGGTATCGGTTGTGCAATCAAACGCAACATAAGGTGGCATATGTTTTTCGGCATAAAGGAATGGATTATTGTCATCGCTTTGCTGCTGACCGCTGGAATGGGAAAGATATTCAAAATGATAATCTTCGGCTTTAATCAAAGTAATTCCGTGAGCTTTTCCATATTCAACAGCTCCGCTTTGAAAGTCGCTTGTTGAAATCAAGATGCCTTTTTGAGCGCCGATGCTCTCGAGTTTGCGGTGCAGAATAGCCACTTTATCTCTGTTTACTCTGTTTTTGTATTTCTTACATTCACACAAAACTTTGAATCTGGAGCCCATGGCAGTAAACTCAGCACAAACATCTATCTGATATTTACCATCGGAAACTTTAATTTTTGTGTTGTGAATTATCTTGAAATCCTGCAATCCTTCCTTTTGGGCATATCCATTCAAAAAGTCATAACAATACTTTTCGAATTCTGTCGGTGTCAGATCGCAAATATGCTTATGTTCCATAAAACCACCTGATTTTAACTTGCTTTATATAATTCTTCTTCCAATTCTCTTATGGCTTGGAGATAGCCCGCCTTGCCGCCAAAATAGGTGGCAATTTTGGAAGGTTTACCGAACTTCTTGAAAGGATCAAGCTGAAGAATTTCGGTCTTTTCAATTTCATAAATACCGGTGTTCATATACTTGTCAAGCAGTGCTTCAAGAACCTCTCTTGCTACACCACTATATTTGCTTAAGAAATCACGTTTCTTAACATTGTTTGCTCTTTCACGGCGAGTGAGTGGCTTTTGGTCATAGGCAACGTGACAAATAAAGTCGAAGTCGTCTACATCAGTCATTCCTTGATCTGCTTTCATTTGCTCAAGGTCGATGCCTTGTTCTTTCAGCAGTTCTCGAATGGCTTCCTTCTTTTCTTCAGACGTCCATTTAAGAATGAAGTTGTCAAGGGAAGCGTATTTTCCGAGAATATTGGACTTTGTATAGTCTACAATACTTTCTTGACGGAGAAGTTTGCCATCTACATCATAAACCTCAACACGCTTACCGATAATGTGAACATCGCAACCGTTTTCATCTACGATATACTTGTCAACGGTCGGCGGTGTAACTGGATCATCACCGTTTCCGGATTTTGTAAGTATTGGTGTCGGTTTGTGTTCCGGATCATAACCGTCTACCATTTCAATAGGTCCATCCCAATCGGGATCTGAGAATAGTCTTGTTACATTGCGGAAGTCCATAACAACAAAGTAGCTCTTGCCCTCTTTTTCACGAAGGCGGGTGCCACGACCAATAATCTGCTTAAACTCGGTCATAGAACCGATCATTTCATCGAGGACAATTAGTTTTGTCATTTTGCAATCTGCACCGGTAGAGAGCAATTTTGAAGTGGTGGCAATAACAGGGTATGGCGAAGAAACGGAAATAAAATAATCCAGTTTGCTTTTTCCGTAAGTATCAGAACCTGTAATACGCACAACATAGTCAGGGTTGTCCTTAACCATATCGGCGTTAAGGTTATTAAGAGCAATACGCATACGCTCTGCGTGATCTTCGGTAGCACAAAATACAATGGTTTTCTGCATTCTATCCGTGCTTTTTAAGTATTCGGTTATTTCCTTAGCAACCTCGTATGTACGGTCTTCCAAAATAATGTTGTAATCAAAATCGCTATTGGTATAAATTCGGTCTTCAATTTCGTTACCGAACTTATCAAGCTGACCTTTGCAAGGACGCCATCCATCCGAAATATCAGTTTTGATATTGATAACTTTAAATGGTGCAAGAAAGCCATCTTCAATTCCTTCACGTAAACTATAGGTATATACAGGCTCCCCAAAGTAATCAATGTTGGAAATATATTTGGTTTCTTTCGGCGTGGCGGTCATACCGATTTGTGTAGCGGAAGAAAAATAATCGAGGATCTTTCTCCAATTACTATCTTTTTTTGCAGAACCTCTGTGACACTCATCAACGATAATAAGATCAAAGAAATCTTTATTAAAGAGTTTTGCGAAGCGAGCAACTGCTTCTTCGCCGCTTCCTTCGTCTTCATTTTCTTCATTACCTGCAAGCTGATGATAAAGGGAGAAATAAACTTCATGAGAAGTGATGGTAACGGGATCATCTTTTGCAAAATTGATTTTATGAATGGTTTTTTCAAGCGGAGAGAAGTCCTGTTGAATAGACTGATCTACAAGAATATTACGGTCAGCTAAATACAACACCTTTCTCTTCAATCCGCTTTTCAGTAAGCGATAAACAATTTGGAAAGCTGTATAAGTTTTACCGGTACCCGTAGCCATTACCAAAAGAAGACGCTCTTGCCCCTTGGCAATAGCTTCAACTGTACGGTTAATAGCATTACGCTGATAATATCTGGGATCATAGGTGTTTTGACTAGAGTAATACGGTTGTCCGATTACTTTCTTTTCCTCCGCAGAGATTCCTTCGCCGCCGTTCGATTCGTTTTCCCAGCGCAGAGTGAGTTCTTCTACGGTGGGAAACTCATCCATAGATAAGGTGCGTTCCAAACCAGTCAGAAGGTCGTGTTCTTGGAAACCATCACCGTTGGAACTGTATGCAAAAGGAATATCCTGCATTTGAGCATAGGTAATTGCCTGCTGCAGCCCATAGGAAACAGAATGGTTATTATCCTTAGCTTCAACAATAGCGATGGGTTTATTTTTATTTAAGTAAAGGACATAGTCCGCCTTCTTAGGCTTCTCACGGATCACAATATTTCCTTTAAGATTGATTCGACCATCGGTTATTTTGGTTTCCATTGTAATACGGTCGAGTCCCCATTTTGTTTGTATTGCCGGAGTTATATATTGTAATTTGATGTCTTCTTCAGTCATCTGCTTTTTATCTAAGATCACTGTTAGACCTCCTTCGTTATTTTCCCTCAATCATCTACAAATTTCGCACTAATGATTCCATTGACCCTTGGCTTGAGGAAAAGATACATGTGGGATAATAAGATTTAAACCAAAATTTCCCACTTTCCGTAGCGTTTTCCGTCTACTCTACGGATATATTGTTTCTCTTTCAGAGAGTCTATAATGCGCTTTATGCTTCTGACAGACTTTCCTGTTTGTTCTGCAAGCCTGTTTGTTCTGCAAGTTCGGTCTGCTTAACAGACGGGTTCTTATTTATTAAATCATACAATACAAAAATTTTCTTTTCTGCTGCTTTTTGAATTTTTTCCTTGTAGGTCATGATTACCTCTTTTATAAGTTTGCATTGCTCAGCTTGGTTTTTATGTTAAATGAAAAATTACAATTCTTCTGTCTTAAAGGTTGTATAACCCTCATAATAGTAGCTGTGGTCGATGCTTTTCATATAGACTTCACGGCTGTTGACTTCATCGGTTAGTGCCGCTTTTAAAAGGTGTTTGATTTCTATGTCTTTAATTGGGCTACACTCCATTGCGAGCAGATAATCTTCTTTATCAACCTTGCTCCAATCGACAACCTTACCGATTTCGTTTTTCAAGATATGGTCGAGCCAAATTGGTGTGCAGCGGCCGTTTCCCTCACGAAAAGGGTGGGCGATGTTCACCTAAACATACTTTTCAACTATCTCGTCAAAAGTTGACTGCAGCATTTTATTGATGTTCTCAAGCGCCGCTTGCAAGTACATTAAAGGAGCAAAACGAAAATTGCCCTTTGCCATATTCACCGTACGAAGCTTGCCGGCGAAGTCGTAAATATCTTCAAATAGGAACTTGTGGATTGCCCGCAAGGTGGAGAATTTACCCGCCGGGAGAGAATCAAGTACACCGTTTTCAAATAATTCTACAGCTTTTTTCTTGCTGATGCGTTCTTCCTCACGGGGAAGGTCGGCAGAGCTTGTAAACCCTAATTTATTATCAAGTGCCATAGTGCACCTCCAAAACGAATTACTGTTTTTGATTATGGATCTCTTTCAAATCCTCAATAGCAAGAACGGTGTCACGGCTGACACCGAGGTATTCGCAAATTTCTTTCATTGAGTACCAGCGCTCGATGTTGGAATCCATTAAATTATCCTCACTTTCGGGTAGCTATATTTATACAATTTTAGTATAGCACTTTTTAGACTTAAAATCAAGGATTATTGCGGATTTATAAAGGAAATACGGGAAAAGTTCATAAATCCAAGCAGACAAAAACGGAGCTATCTTTTGTGACAACTCCGTTTGAAATAGTAATTTCCTTAATCATTTTACAAACGACGGCACAAATCTCAGGTGTGTCGCTTTGTTGTATTCTTTCGTGTATGTCGCAAAAACATTTTCAGCGAAACGATATGCACATTATCATATGTTTTGCTAACCTTCCAAAAGCTGTCCGTCACACGGTTCATAGTGCAGATGTAATACTCATTTTCATAAAACGGGGATATTTTATTTTAGAGGTAATGGCTCTATCTTTCGCCAGAGATTTACGTTTAAGCCTTCGCTGGGCACCGTATTGTAAACAGCATAGATGTTTTCACATTTTTTGTATAAAGAAAAGTCCAGAAACCCGCATGGTTACTGGACTTTTTGGCGGAGACGGCGAGATTCGAACTCGCGGGGGATTTCTCCCTAACTGATTTCGAGTCAGCCCCGTTATGACCACTTCGATACGTCTCCGGGTCAATACTTTTTGCACAACACAAAAAGCATTATATCATATTACACTTTCCAAATCAACTACTATGCCTGACTATAATAAATTCATAAAGCACAGAATCTGGCACCCCCTACCAGAATCGAACTGATAACTAATCCTTAGGAGGGACTTGTTATATCCATTTAACTAAGGGGGCGTAGTACATTGACTAGAATATTATATCATAAAATCTCCTCATTAACAATAGACTTTAATAAAAATTTTTATCTTTTGCAAAATATTTATTTTAAATTTTCTTTATCCGTATAATTTTACCAAACCTGCACATAGTAATTTCGGAGGTGAAGTAAAATGACTTCAAAAGATTTACTTTATGTTGAAGACGCATTGGGACACGAAAAATATTTCAAAAGTCAATGCAAGGAAGTTATCTCAAAACTAGAAGACGCTGAGCTGATAAATTGCGTAAATAATTTGTCAAGCAAGCACGACCAGATTTTCAAGAGTTTTTATGGACTGCTATAGGTAAACAAGCAGTATGTAATTCTTGATTTTCAAACTATGAAAGGAGAAAAATTAATGAACGACAAGGATTTAATGGAGGGTCTGCTTCTTACCGAAAAGGGAGTTTGCGACCTCTATATGCACGGCTCAATTGAATCTACTTCGGGAAATGTACGTCAGACCTTCTCAAAGGCACTTAATGAAGCCCTTTGTATTCAAGACACTCTTTATGAACAGATGTCAAAAAAAGGCTGGTATTCTACAAAACAGGTAGAACAACAGCAGATCGATCAGGTAAAACAGAAGTTTTCAAATCAAAACTAAGATTAAAGGTGCAGAGATTACTGTTTCTGCACCTTTTAATTGTCTGATTATATGTACTTTATATCGCTTGATCATCCGTAAGCATTTTTCATATTCTTAAATCATAAGTATAAATATATAGATATATTAACAAGAGACTCCAACGAATGCTTTGTTTTTACTGTGCAAGTCACTCTTGCCTCTGATTTTTGGTCTCTTGTTCTAATCAACGAAAGGACAGGATATGAAAAATGAATGATTATAAAAAAATTATAGTTAAGTCGATCTGTGTGATACTTGCTGTAGTTATAACACCGCTGGCTGTTCTTATCGGAATGAACTACGGTAATGAAATACTGAACGTCACAGGTTCAATGGCGGCTTCATCAGCAAAAATGTCATTCGGAGATAATACCGACTACATAACAGAATTGTCAAAAAAGCTCGGTGCAACTTTAATTAATGAACCTTCAAACGAGTTTTATCGAGTTAACTTAGGCGGAAAATCAACATGGGCCATCGATATGGCTCCTAATGAGACAGAGGCTAGCGATACTCCCGCCAAAAGCAAAAAAACTTATAAAAGCATTGTCGAAAACAGCGACAATATTACCGAGCAAAATCCGCTTCCCTACCCAAGTGAATTAGAAAGCCGTGACGGGGATATTGAAGATGTTCATTACGGAACATATTCCGATACGAACTTTGTAACGCTAAACAGCGGTGCACAGGTAAGAAACTGCACAGAATTAAGCAATAAAAAAGTATTTAAACAGAGTGAAAAAACTCCTGATTTTAAAATCGAACTAAACAGCGACCAACCTCAGGTTTTGATATATCATACTCATACAACCGAGAGCTTTGAACCTTATACAAGAGATTATTATGACAAATCATTTTCCTGCAAGACCACCGACGCTAAAAAAAATATGATTCGTATCGGGAATGCAATATGCAAGCAGCTTGAAAAAAACGGAATAAAAACCGTTCATTCAACAACAATACACGACTATCCCGACTATAATTCAGCATATGATTTAAGTTACAACACAGTATCTAAAATTCTAAAAAAATATCCTTCGATAAAAGTCGTTTTAGATATTCACCGTGACGCTATTGAAAAGGAAAACGGATTGAGACTTTCCCCCATAACAGAGGTCAACGGCAAACGTGCAGCACAGCTTATGATAATATCCTGTGCCGACTACGCAGACGGCTCTATGGGTATGCCGAATTATCTGGCTAATCTCACCTTTGCCTGCTCTTTACAGTCTCAAATTGAAACTGATTATCCTGGTCTTGACCGACCTATACTGTTCGACTACCGAAATTATAATCAGTCACTCTCAACAGGTGCTTTGCTTGTGGAGGTAGGAAGTCACGGAAATTCTCTTGAAGAAGCGATATATACAGGAAAACTTCTGGGAAAATCACTTTCAAAAGACTTGATTAATATGTCAAAATAGCAAAAACGCCTGAACTCAAATGAGTTTAGGCGTTTATTTTATCAAAGCAACATTTTATCAGTAATAATATCTCCCGATGAATCAGCATAAAGCTCCATAATTTTAGGAAGAGACATATTCTTTCTCTCTTCGCCCTCTATATAAGCAAGAATATTTCCCTGACTGAGAACTAAAGTCTTATTTCCGTATTCAAGAGCGTTTGAAACATTGTGAGTTATCATCAATGTTGTTATTTTATTTTCGCTGACGATTTTTTCTGTTATAGACATAACCTTATCAGCAGTAACAGGATCAAGTGCTGCCGTATGCTCATCTAACAGCAAAAGCTGAGGGGTGACTATAGTAGCCATAAGCAAAGTCAGTGCCTGACGCTGACCGCCTGACAAAAGTCCTACAGGGGTCTTCATTCTATCCTCAAGACCTATATCAAGCTCAGCTAATTTTTCTCTGAACATTTTTAGATCCTTATTTGAAATCCCAATAGAAAGACTTCTCTTCTTGCCTCTGGAATACGCAAGACCTAAATTCTCCTCAATCGTCATATTAGGTGCAGTTCCCTTTAAAGGGTCCTGAAAAAGCCGTCCGATGTATCTTGCACGTTTATGTTCTTTTGCATAGGTAATATTCTTACTGCCGACGAAAATCTGTCCGCTGTCTATGTTACAGCTTCCGCAAACAGCATTCATAAGTGTTGATTTGCCTGAGCCGTTTGAACCGATAACAGTTACAAAATCACCGTTTTCAAGCTCCAGATTTATGTTCTTCAGTGCTTTTCTTTCGTTTACCGTATTCGCATTAAAAGTAACGCTTACATTTTGAAGTTTCAGCATTTTTCAGCACCGCCTTTGTCTTTTAATATGTATCTCTTATAAAAATCGACGGCATATCCTTTTACTGCCGGAATAGCAATTGCTATTGCCACAATTACCGCTGAAAACAGCTTTGTATAGTTGCTGTCCATACCAAGACCCATTGCAAAAGCAAGTACATAACGGTAAGCAGTTGCACCTATAATAGACGCCAGAATTCCAAATAATATACTGTGTTTTTTGAAAAAGATCTCCCCGATAATTATTGACGCTAAACCGACAACCAGCATACCCGTTCCGCTGTTTGTATCTCCGGCACTGGAATATTGAGCATACATAGCTCCTGACAGCGAAACCAGACCATTCGCCAAAGCAAATCCAAGCACCTTCATAGTATCAGAGTTTATTGAAGATGCTCTTACCATAAACTCATTATCACCTGTCGCCCTAAGCGACATTCCAAGCTGTGTTTTCAAGAACAAGAACAATAATACCGACACTGCCGCCAATGCAACTCCGGCAACAATGACCTTATTATTTTCTCCTAACATTTCTTCAAAGTATGTAAACAAGGTATCTTTTTTCCACAAAGAAATATTGGGGCGTGACATAATTTTAAGATTTATTGAGTACAATGCTGTCATTGTTATTATTCCAGCCAAAATCGGCTGAACCTTAAGCTTTGTCACCAAAAGACCGGTTACACAACCGGCTATCGCTCCGGCTATGACCGCAAGAATTATTCCCCTTATCGGATGCCCGTTATAAGCATTCATAACCGATACGGCAACACCTAATGTAAATGTTCCGTCAACCGATAGATCAGGTATATCAAGTATTCTGAACGATATAAAAATGCCAAGTGCCAGAAACGAAAAAATCAAACCCTTTTCCAGAGTTCCTAAAACAACTGACTCGGTCATCTGCGTATTAATTATAACCAATAGTAAAATAACCAAAATCAGCTTCGGCACTAGCTCTATTATGCTTTTTTTGTTTATCCTGTTTATAACTGACATAAATATCATTCCTTAAAAAGTATATCAGCCAAATGAACTTCAGCCGCTATACAAAATTATTAAACAGGGGAATCCCATTATAGGACTCCCCTGATCGACTATCTAGCCTTATCTAAAGTTTTTTAATCAGCCTTTAATATGCAAAACAGAAAGTCCTCATAATATTCATTAGTCAAAGAATACTGTCTTTTCTGCATTTGCAATTTCATCAGGAATTTCATATCCAATAGCCTTTGCCGTCGATCTGTTGATAAATGTACTCAAATCTTCATTAAAGACCTTAACAGGTATCTCGCCTGCCTTCTTTTCACCCTTCAGAATAGACGCAACCATATTAGCCGTTTCAATTCCTAAGTCGTTATACTGAATTCCTATAGTTGCAAAACCGCCGTCCTGAACCATTGAATCTGCTCCGACATACATTGGCTTCTTTGCCTTGTTCATTACCTGTGCAACCGTTCCCATTGCACTTGCTATAGTATTGTCATTCGGTGAAAATACAGCGTCGCACTTATCTGCAAGCGTTGTTATAGCCTCCTGTACCTCGGAAGTGTTCGTTACAGAACCAACTTCCAGCTTAATGTTCTTTTCTTTACAATAAGCTTTTACCTTCTCTAAACAGGAAACCGAATTGTCTTCGCCTGTGTTATACAGATAACCCAAAGTTTTTAAGTCAGGCGTTGAAGTCATCGCAAAATCTAATATCTTTGAGATCTCCAGTGCGTCAGAAGTTCCGGTAATGTTTCCGCCCGGCTTGTCAAGCGAATCCACAATTTCAGCTGCGACCGGATCGGTTACCGCTGAGAATACTACAGGTATATCAGCTGAATAAGGTGCCGCAAGCTGTGCACACGGAGTAGTTATTGCAACTATAATATCGTCTCCGTCAGCTTTGAACTGAT
Source organism: uncultured Clostridia bacterium (assembly GCA_947589185.1). Classification (GTDB taxonomy): domain Bacteria; phylum Bacillota; class Clostridia; order Oscillospirales; family Ruminococcaceae; genus UMGS1601. Next base: position 22,802 of record CANQCK010000018.1, read on the forward strand.
CAAGAATCTGTGTTATCGTCGTAGACTCTCCGTTTGCCTGCTGACAATCAATTGTGCAGTTGTCTCCGTCTTTAAATCCAAGTTCGTCAAGACGGCTCTTTATAGAGTCTCTAATCGTATTGAGAGAGCTGTGCTCCATCATTTGTACAATTCCTATCTTATAATTGCTTTTTGCGTTCTCTGCATCGCTCTTCGACGACGTTTCTTCCTTTCCGCAAGCCGTCATCATTGTAACCGACAATGCCGCTGCACTCATTAGTGCTAAAACCTTTCTTAACTTCATTATAACTACCTTCCTCTCTTGAAATAATTTTTGAAAAGTACTCGACTTTTATCCAAAAACATTTTATAGATTACTTTTATTAAAGCATATTTTCTTCCATTTGTCAAGATTTCCCCTTGTTTAAATTAAAAACCCCCGATAAACCTTACAGTAAATCGGGGGCTGTCCTTTCGGACTATATATCAGGAATAAATTAGAAGTCCTGTTTAAATATTATGATATTATTTCAACTAAGATGGCTAAATCCTATATAACTCAACGTCTGAACACTAATGCTCAGACGTTGATGTTTATATGGAGATTAATATTATATAAGAGTAATCAGTTACTTGATTTTAACCTTTTTGATGAGCTTCTTATTCCACTTACTTGTTACCTTGCGTGTAACGCCCTTTGTATCCTTGTAAGTTGCGTATGCTCTTACTCTTACGAAATATGTCTTGCCCTTCTTGAACTTCTTGCTCTT
>CANQCK010000019.1 GCA_947589185.1 uncultured Clostridia bacterium
TTTAGAGAAAGCTGATTCAGCTGCTGATGAATTTGATAATACTTTAGAAAAGGTTGACGATTCAGCAGAGGAAGCCGGAGACGGCTTTACTGTGATGAAGGGTGCTCTTGCTAATTTAGTTGCAGATGGCATAAGAAACATTGCGTCTAATCTCGCAACAGAAATTAAAAATATGTTCGTTGAAAGCACTAAAGCATATAGCAATTTTCAGGCACAGACAGGCGAATCAACTGAGGCTATGGCTGAGTTTAAGGAAGAAATTGACGATCTCTATAAGAATAACTATGGTGATAGTTTAGAAGATATTGCCGATGTTATGGCTAAAGTAAAACAGCAAACAAATGAAACAGATCCATCTAAGTTATCAAGTATGACTGAAAATGCTTTGGCATTGCGAGATACATATGAATATGATGTTACTGAGAGTTTAAGAGCTGTAAAAATGCTTATGGATCAGTTCGGAATTTCCAGTGATAAAGCCTATAATCTTATTGTTCAAGGTGCACAGCAAGGTCTTGATAAAAACGGTGATTTGCTTGATACAATCAACGAGTATGCAGTGCATTATAAGCAATTAGGTTATAATGCAGACCAGTTTATTAGTTCTCTTATTAATGGTACAGAAAAAGGAACTTTCAGCGTAGACAAGTTGGGTGATGCTATGAAAGAGTTCGGTATACGAACTAAGGATACAGCTGATAGCACAAAAGAAGGCTTTGAACTTTTAGGATATAGCTCGAGTGTTAGTGATGAAGAAATAGCTGAGTTAAATAGTGAAATCTCAAAAGTCGAAAAAAACCTTAAATATGCACAAATTGAACAGAAAAATTTTAATTCTAAAACATCTGAATTAACTCGTCAAAAGAACGCTGATAAAATCCAAGAATACAGTGACCAATTGTTAGAGCTTAAATCTGAGCTTTCTGCCACTTCCTCACAATCTGGTAAGACTGTTGAAAAAATACGAAACCAATTTGCCAAAGGAGGAAAATCAGCACAAAAAGCCACTAAAGAGGTTTTGGAAAAGCTGATGAACATGGACGACAAGGTCAAACAGAATCAAGCAGGCGTTGACTTATTCGGTACAATGTGGGAAGACTTAGGCATTGAGGGTGTAAAAGCCTTAACTAACGTAACTAGTCGAGTTGATGATACTAAAGATTCAATGGAAGAGCTTAAGAAAATCAAATATGATAACATTGAAGACCAATTCAAAACGATAGGTCGTAGGCTTCAGATGGATTTTCTTGCACCTTTAGCTCAAAAGGCTCTGCCTTATGTAGAAAAATTTGCAGACTATTGTGTTAATAATCTTGAAAAAATAGTTCCAGTCCTTAAAACTATAGGCGGCACAATTGCTACTGCTTTTGTGGTTAATAAGGTGGCTAACTTTGGAAATAGTTTAGGTACAATAGTGTCAGGATTGGGCAAAATACAAGGTTTATCAAAAGGTTTAGGTGCTTTGTCAGCCGTAGCAATAACACTAGGCATTATTAATGATAATGCTATAAAGGCTGGAATAGCATCTGAGGGTACACAAAAATTAACCGATGTACAACAAAAAAGTATTGATACGGTAAATGAACTTATTTCCTCTTATGACGAACTTGAGGAACGGCGAGATGATGAAGTCGAAAAAGCAGATTCTCAAATTGGCTATTATGATAGGTTACGTAAAGAACTAGATAAAATAGTTGATGGAAATGGCAAAATAAAAAAAGGTGATGAAGATAGAGCAACTTTTATAACTTCAACACTTAATGATGCATTAGGTTCGCAGTTAAAAATAGAAGACGGTTTTATAACTAATTATCAGACACAAAAAACGGAGCTAAAAAAATTAATAGATTTACAAAAGGCAAGATCAAATTTATCTGCAAATGAAGAATTGTATAATTCAGCAATTAAAGATGAAAAAACGCTTAGAGATGTTAAAAATGAAGCATACAATAAACTTCAAGAGCAAAATAATACAATGATAGATACGTATTATAAGCTCATCTCAATACAAGGACAAAGTATAGACCAATGGGCAAAAGAAAATAAAATAAAAGGGACAGCAAAAGAAAAGCTAATTGCGTACAATAATGCTGTTGTAGACCTACAAAATGAACTATGGGGACAGTATGAAATACAGCAGGATTTAAACGAAAGCTATAAAGTTGCTAATGAAAGGTATCTCAAAAATCAAAACACCATTAAAAATTATGAAAATCTTTCAGCTGCAATTGCTAGCGGAAGTGAGAAAAAAATTAGCAATGCTTTGTTAAATATTAAAAACAATTTTATATCTTATAAGAATGCCACAAAGGATATGCTAAGCGATCAGGTTGAGAACACTAAAAGCACTTGGGAATCATTAGCCAAAGCATATGAGAATGGTGAGGCAGGAGTTACTAAAAAAGCCGTCAACAATGCAAAAACAATTTATAATAAAGCAGTTAAAGAACTTGATAAATTTGAAAAGAGCGGAAGAAAAGCAGGCAATGATGGAATAACTGGTTTTTGCAAAGGAATGAATAAGAATGTCTCTCTTGTTGTGGAAAATGGTCAAATTATTGCAAAAGCAGCTAAAAGAGGTCTCGAAAGTGTAAGTTTAGTACCTACTGGTAAAAATTTCGGTGAGGGTTTCATTATAGGACTTTCCTCAACTGATCATACAGCAGAAGAGATGACTATGAAATGGGGAATAAACCGAGTAGAAAATTTAAATAAATCTATAGAATCACATTCTCCATCAAAAGCTACAACAAGAACAGGTATTTACTTTGCTCAAGGTTTTATAAACGCTATAAAATCACTTATTGCAAAAGCTAAAGCAGCATCTAAGAGTTTGGGTGGTGCTTCACTTAAAGCATTACTGCTCGGAGTAGATGACGGTAAATATTCAAAGGTCGGCGAAAAGCTAGTAAAGCATTTTACTAACGGTATCAATTCACAGGCTAGTAATATTGTTAAGACCGTTAAAAACCTTATTAACAACTCCATTCCCAAAGGTTCGTCAAGCATAGATAAGGCTAAAAAAGAGTTTGATAAAGTTGCAAAACAATTGACCGATAGTTTTTCAAAGGCTTTAGAAAAGGGTGCAAGCAAGGCTGTTAAAAAGGTTGAGAAGGCTTTTGAGAGCATTTCAGAAGAATATCAGGATAAGTATGATGAAATTGCTCAAAAGCAGGAGGATTTGCAAAACACTCTAAGTGATTACGGAAGTCTTTTTGAAAGAGATGACGACGGCAAAATCGAGCTCTCAAATTTGAATGAACAGATAAACTATCTAGAGGCATATAATTCTAATTTGAAAGCCTTAAAATCAAAGGTATCAAGTAACCTCATGGGAGTTATAACGTCTATGAGTGCTGAAGACGGTGCAGATTTAGCTGCTAAACTTCTCTCCCTTTCGCCGGAGGAACTGAAAGCCTTCGATACTGCTTATCTGGAGAAGCAGAAAATCTCGGCTCAAATAGCTAAAGATTATTACAAATCTGAAGTACAATCTCTTAAAGATAATTTTACAAAGGCAATCAATAAACAACTAAAGACTTTGAAAAAGGACTTAAAAGAGGTTGGAAAGCAAGCTGTAGAAGGTTTTATCAAAGGCTTTAAGAGTAAGAATAGCGATGTTAGCGATACAGTGGAAGCATGGGCAAAAAGCATTATTAAAACTGTTAAGAAGCAATTGAAAATCAAATCTCCGTCAAGAGTATTTAGATATGAGATTGCAGGTAATGTTATAGACGGTTTTATTAAGGGTATTGCCACAAGAACACGCTCGGCGGTTAATACTATGAAAGAGTTTTCAAATAAAATGACAGATAGTGCAAATATCTTAATAGGTAGTGCAAAAAGAGGTATGATGTTAAGTTCAGGCGGTGCAGTTACCACGAATAATAGCAATACTACATACAACTTCTATCAAACGAACAACAGTCCAAAGGCGTTAAGCAGGCTTGAAATCTATAGGCAATCAAGAAATCTTTTGAATTTTAAAGCAGGGTTGAAAGGAGTATAGGAGATGATTAGATGTGTTTAGTTTAATAGTAAAAAATGCAGCAAATAAAACTTTGAACCTTACTGATAATCCTAACTACTTCACGGTTGCTGAAGGTTTTAATGCCATTACAGCTAATGTCAACACTACAGCCTCTGCTATAGGTCACGGTTCGGTATTCAACAGCACAAAGCTAGCTAATAGAAATATCACCTTGCAGGTAATTCTGCGAGGTGATATAGAGGCTAGCAGGATTGCTTTGTATGAGTTTTTTTCGCCGTTGTCAAGTGTAATATTTTATTATGAAAACGAGCATCGCAAAGTACATATAAGCGGATATGTAGAGAGTTTTGATTGTAGTCCTAATGTTACAAATGAAACTGCAAATATAAGCGTTATATGCAACAATCCTTTTTTGCTTGATGAATATGCAGATGTGCAGTCGTTGTCCAATATTAAAAAGTTATTCAAATTTCCGTGTACATTACCAAAGGAAGGCGTACCGTTTGGAGAAGTAAAATCTAATAATGAAACGGTAATTATAAACAGGGGAGAGCATGAAGTAGGATGTGTTATTACTATTTATGCAAAATTCTCCACATCAGCTCCGATAAGAATTACAAATTTTATAAACGGTCAATACTTTGAGATAAATACAGACATGAGAACTGGCGATGTAATTATTATAAACACTAATACCAGACAAAAAAGTGCAAAGCTTTATCGAGACGGAAATGAAACAAATCTGTTTACACAAATAGCTGACGGTTCGCAATGGTTTCAGCTATGTCCGGGAGAAAATATTTTTACAATTATAAGCGAGTTTTCTGATATGCCTTCGCTGAACGTTGATATAAGTACAATTGCCGAGTATATAGGAGTGTGACAATGGACGTATATGTATTAGATGGAGAATTTAAAAAAATAGGATTTCCGATCGATAATTATATAAGTTGTATATGGCATACTTGCTATTGTGATATTGGGGATTTTGAATTATATTTATCAGCCGAGCCGGAAGTTTTATCTTTATTGAGAACAGGTGCTTACCTAGTAAGAGATCAGGATATGGACGATGAAAACAGTTACTATTATAATGTGATGAAAATAGATTGTATAAAAGTTGAAACCAATGAGGAAAGCGGAGATCATATTATTGTTACCGGCAAAGATTTAAAAACAATTCTAAATCAGCGTGTAATAATGAATGATAATATTACTACAGACACATTGCAAAATGTATTAAATCAAGTTTTTGAGGCTAATATCTTGAACCCTGATAATTCACAAAGGAAGATGGAACATATTGAGTTAGTCTTTCTTGAAACTGATCAACACGAGCATATAATTGTTGAAAAGGGATTACACGATTATGTTGGAGATTGGATGATTTCACAGTGCAAAACATATGAATATGGGATAATTCCTTGTGTTAATACTCAAAAATCATTTCGACCGGGCGATATTGATTATATTATTAAAAAGGTAAAGGAAAACAAAAACATAGAGTTTAGTTATGAATATTTTGACATTCCGACATCCTCGTATACACGAAGTACAGAAAAAAGAAAAAACGTAGCTATAGTTGTAGGAGATGAAGTGGAGGGAGTTCACTTTATTGAAACCGTAAATGATGATATGTCAGGATATTCACGATATGAAACTTATATTTCAAGCAGTATATCATCAGACGAATATTTCAACAATGATACTATAACCAATAAGGAAAAGTCATACAGAGATGCGTTAAAATATGAGGGTGAAAAGGCTCTGCAAGAAACCCAAATAGAAGAAAACATTGAATGTGATATTCAATCTTACGGTCAATATCAACTAGGAAAGGATTTCTTTGTTGGTGACAAGGTGGTTATCGTAAATAAATACGGTATTAAAGCACAAGCAGTAATTTCGGAAGTGATTGACACTCACGATGAAACAGGTAGGACTATTATTCCTAAGTTCAGTGATTTTGTAGTTATTTAAAAAGGAGGCTTTGAAAGTATGGCAATAAATTATGGCTTTTTCAATAGTGTTGATAACGATAGAACATATAATGCTGACGATATGAGCAATTATTTTGAAGGGCTGATAAGCGATGGTGTATATTCAAATATAGGAGATGCTTGCATTGTAAAAAGCTTAGGTCCTTTAACATTAAGCATCGGTACAGGAAGGGCAATTATAAATAATAAATGGGTGAAAATTGACAGTATACAGACTGTAAAAATAACACCTCATCCAAACCTTAACAGATATGACGCTGTATGTCTGCAATGTGATATGAATGCAAGAGTAATAAGAATTGTAGTAGAAGAAGGAACACCTTCTACAAGTCCGCAATTGCCTAAAATAAACAATACATCAAAATTGAAAGAGCTTGTGCTTGCACATGTTTATGTGAAAGCAAATACGGACAGGATAACGCAAAGCGATATAACAGACCGTAGACCATATAAAATATACTGCGGATGGGTAACAGGATTAATTAAACAAGTTGATACAAGTGAATTATTCTTACAGTTCCAAACAGCATGCGAAGAAAAACAAAAAGAAATAGAGGAATGGCAAACAACTCAAACAAATAAATTTGAAAGCTGGATGTCAGAACAAAAACTATCATTTGAAACATGGTATAACAACTTTAAAGAAACGCTGACAATCAATGTTAATCCTGCTACTTCAAAGATCTACACAGCTGAAACAGACGAAAGCGGACACGCTGAATTACCGTTTACATATAACGAAAATCAAGCAGTACACGTCTACATAAACGGCTTGTTTGCAGTTGAGGGTGAGGATTATACAATAGAAAGCGGAAAAATTCAGCTTAATAATACTATGTTTGATTCTGGCGGAGATGTCGTTACCTTTGTAGTTTTCAAAGCAGGAGTGGTTAGCGGCGGTTCGGGAGGAACTGCTGCTGATGAAGAAATTACAATTTCTGATATAGATAATATATTATCAGAAGTTGAAGGATTTAACGATTAAAGGAAAGGAAGGGATTTGTATGACAAAGGTAAAAATTCTAGCCATTATAAAGTATTTATTGGAGAAAATCACAGGGAAACTTCAAGGGAAAGCAGATGTAGGACATACGCACAGTGACTATGCCTCTAAGGAGCATACACATTCTGAGGCAACAATTTCAAAAAATGGATTTTTGAGTGCTGCTGATAAGCAAACAATAAATAATCTTCCCAATGTGTATGCTAAAAAGTCTGATGTTGTGAATGTATATCGATATAAGGGCAGTGTTGATACATACAATAATTTGCCCAATAAAGATTTAAACAGCGGAGATGTTTACAATGTAGAAGATACAGGAAAAAACTATGCGTGGACAGGCTCAGCATGGGATGATTTAGGCGGTAGTTTTGAAGTTGAGGAAGAAGAAATTACTGTAGAAGAAGTAGAAAGAATATGCAAAGAAGTGTGGGGTGAATAATAATGTCAAAGTTAGGCGAATCAGGATTTCAGAAATTTGTTGAAAAAACTTTAGCAAAGTTCACATCAAAAACAAAACAGTTTAATACAGGTACAGAGAGGGACGATGGTCAACAATTACAAACTGGTGGTGGAAGACAATTCGTAAGATGTGGTTTTGAACCTAAAATAATAAAGCTTTATCATAATGGTGGTACATCAACTTACGATCCAGATGAATACCATGTAAAACATTATGAATGTTTAATAATATGGTGGGAAAATGGAGAGTTAATATATAGTGATAGCATTGGTACTTTTTCTAATGAGATAGAAACAACATCAGACGGTTTTTATTTTGATGATGCTGGAGCAGCAATAAACTTTAAACTTCGTTGGGAGGCTTATGCGTAAAAAATGCCCGGCAGGGTTGTTGGGCGGTAATCGTAAAGGAAACACTATAATACTTTTTTAATATAAACGCCTAATTTACGCTCTTTTTTGCGGAAACTTTGCGGAAACTTTGATTTTAACGATTTATAAAAGTGCCTAAAATAGGCACTTTTAATTATAAGATTTTATAATCATTATAAACAATAAAAAGCACTGAGAACCCCTGAAAATAGGGCGTTTCAGTGCTTTTTAGATGGCGGAGAAAGAGGGATTTGAACCCTCGCGCCGGTCTCCCGACCTACTCCCTTAGCAGGGGAGCCCCTTCACCACTTGGGTATTTCTCCAATTAAGTGAATCTTCCTTTTTATTAAAGAACATCAAAAATTATATCATAAAAGAAATGTGATGTCAAGATGTTTGAAAGAAATATTTTTTATCTTAATGTAAACAGCTGGAAAGTCCACGAAGAAAACAATACATTTATTTATTGAACAAATTCAGATTATCATAAGTTATATCAATTTCAAAAGTTCGTTTACCTTTTCTTTTTCAGCAAGACCTTTGGATAGTGCTGTTGCGTTTGCGGCAGCAGTTCCCAATTTGAGTGCATAATTATAGTCGTTTGACTCTATATAGCCTGCTATAAAGCCTGCAACCATTGAATCTCCTGCACCGACAGCACTTATCACTTTCCCTGCCAGAGTGCCCGTTTTATAAATCTTACTATTTTCAGTAATTAGTATTGCACCGTTGCCGCCCATAGAAACCAGAACATTTAATGCTCCCTTTTTCTGAAGTTCTTTTGCACAGTTGATTATATCATCATCTGTTTCTAAAGTCTTCGAGAAAAGCTCACCTAACTCGTGATGATTGGGCTTTATCAGAAAAGGTCTGTATTTCAGTACATTTGAAAGCAAGTCCTCTGTTGCGTCAACAACAATTTTTATTTCCCTGTTTTGAAGTTTTTCCATAATTCTTTCATATATATCGCTTGAAAGAGTGTTCGGAACACTGCCCGAAAGCACGAGAATATCCCCGTTATGAATATTATCAAGCTTATCAAATAGCTTATCCATTGCACTGTCTGTGATTTCTGGTCCTCTGCTGTTAATTTCAGTTTCAACGTCCGTTTTCAGCTTTATGTTTATTCTGGTCATTCCCTTGTCAAGTTCTATAAAATCTGTGTTGATATCTCTTTCTTTCAGACTTTGTTCAAGGGCTTTTCCTGTAAAGCCTGCAATAAACCCGAGTGCTGTGTTTTCAATTCCTAGATTTTTTAATACAATAGATACGTTTATCCCCTTACCGCCAAGCTGTAATTCCTCTGAGCTTGTCCTGTTTACTTTACCAGCTTTTAGGTTGTCTGCATTTATTATATAATCCCATGCCGGGTTAAAGGTCACTGTGTAAATCATTTTCTCCTCCGATTTTTATTTACATTAAGCAGAATATTAGTAATTGATTTTTAGTATGCAATCAATTATAATCATATTATAACATATTTTGTTGTGTTTTTGAATAGTAAATGGTAATCTAATTATATGTCTGATACCAAGATGAATACGGAGGTAAATTGTAGTGTTAAATTGTATTATTGTTGGAATAGGCGGTTTTATTGGAACAGTTTGCAGATACCTAGTTGGACTATTGCCATTAAAACTGGAAAATGGTTTTCCGATAAAAACTTTGGCTATAAATTTTGTAGGGGCATTTCTGCTGGGTCTTATAACCGCAGCAGCGACAAAGAGCAAATCAATCAATCCGCAAATTGTGTTGATGCTCAAAGTTGGGGTCTGCGGCGGATTTACTACATTTTCTACCTTTGCATATGAGTCAGTAGATTTGATAAAAAACGGCAGTTTAACTGTTGCTTTTTGCTACATTGCTGTAAGTATTATCTTAGGCGTGCTTGCAGTCTTTGCTGCAGAGATGATGATAAAATAAAGCGATAAGATGCTTCATAAGGGCAAAAACGAGGAAAAGACTCAGGCTCAACGACATAGAAAGGGTGTTTCAAATATGAAAATAATTTCTGTTGCCGCAGTTACTGCCGGAGGAAAAACAACTATTGTCAATGAATTAAAGAAGCGATTACGGAATTCACAATCTCTGCATTTCGACAATTATAATTTTGAGGGTGAAGTCGATAACTTTTTTCAATGGGTACTAGATGGAGCAAATTATAATGTTTGGAATTTAACACCTTTAGAAGATGACATTTTAAAAATCAAATGTGCGGGAATATGCGATTACTTGATACTAGACTATCCTTTTGCTTATTGCCATGATACAATTAAACCGTACATTGATACAGCTTTTTTCATTGACACTCCACTCGATATATCTTTAGCAAGACGAATTCTAAGAGATATGAGTGATGCCACAGCAGATGAGATACGTCATGATTTGGAAATGTATTTAAAATATGCACGAATAGCCTTTATCCAAATGCAAAAGGATATTTTGTCATCATCTGACTATGTAATAGATGGAACACTAAGTGTAGAAGAAATCGTGAATGAAATTGTTGCACAAATGGATTACAGAAAATAGCTTTTGAAAAAGACTAGGTTTTATGCAAGAGGATATATATCTAGACACTAGAAATAAGTCTCGTGTTTGAGATTACATAGAGGGGAAATAAAATGAACAGAGTGTCAAAATGATTATTTAAAGGAGTTATAAAAATGAGTCAATTTGTAAAGGGAATGGAGCTTTGCAGAAATTTTTTTAATGATTGTGCTAAAGCAATCATTAAAGATAAATTTCCTGATTTAAAGTATTCCGCCGGTTTGATTGGATATGGTTCTGATGTTTTAGGATATGATGATGCTGTATCGACAGACCATATGTGGGGACCTCGGTTTTATTTGTTTTTGAGCAAGGAGGATATTTCTAAAAAGAATTATATTTTTTCTGTATTGTCAGAAAATCTTCCTTATACATATAAAGGTTATAGTGTTAATTTTACTGAACCTGATCCTAACGACTGCGGCGTTCAACATCCTGAATTTATTAAAGCGGGAACGGTAAATCCTTTGATATTTATTAAGACATTCGATGATTATTTAAATGATCAGCTTGGCACATCTGATTTGAACAATATTAAACCTTATGAATGGCTTGCTATTTCTGAACATAGACTTCTTTCGTTAGTGTCAGGGCAATTTTTTGTTGACAGATTGCATTGCACTGAGATTATCTCTAAAATCAAGTATTATCCTAGAGATGTTAAGTTGTATTTGATTTCTTCAAATTGGGAAAACATATCATCAGAACAGGCATTTGTCAAACGCTGTGGGGAATGTGGAGATGAAATTGGTTCAAGAATTATCTGTTCAAGAATTTGTGAACGGCTAATGAGATTATGTTTCCTGTATCAAGATACATATGCTCCATACAGTAAGTGGCTTGGAACTGCCTTTAGCAAACTTGATATTGACGACAGAATTAAGCAAGAAATATATGGTGCATTATCTGCTAACAATTTGTCAGAGCGAGAGAAAAGAATAGTTAAAGCATAGGCTTTAGTTGCGGATTTACACAATGCTAGCGGACTTACGCAATTTGTTGACTATCAAATAGAAAACTATTTTGGCAGGGAAATTAAAGTTATTTTTGCAGATAAGTTTGCAGAAGCAACGGCACAGCAGTTAGTAGGCACTGTATTTGAAAATACACCTCTAATTGGTTCATTAAGTCAGATTGGCGGTGTATCCTCTATTTTTGATTCTATTGTTGATAAAGAAAAATATTTCAAGCAAATAAAGGAATTATATCTTTTATAAAATCAATAAAGTAGTAAATCATATTTTAATAGATAATTATATATTTAATTCTAAGAAGGAGAATTCAAATGAAATATCCTAAAATGATTTTATTTGATAACGGGCATACTCTTTTGTATGAACCCGGCTGGGATTCTGATAAAGGCAACGCTGAATTGCTAAAGTACGCCACAAAGAACCCTAACAACTGTACTCTTGAGGATGTAAGAAAGGGAGCAGAGTTGATTTTTGATAAGCACATCGAAAGTATTAGAGAAATTGGTTATGATGTTTGCGGTCAAGTTGGCGATAAAGTATTATACGAATATCTTGGGATTGAATTTTCACTGACGCCTCTTGAAATGGAAATCGTGTTTTGGAACGGTGCTTCTTCGGGTGCAATAATGCCTGATGCCGATAAAATGCTCGATTACATAAATGAAAAAGGCATAAGAAGTGCCGTTATAAGCAATCTTCTATGGTCAGGAGATGCCTTAACCGAACGGCTCAACCGATTGCTTCCAAGAAACCGATTTGAATATGTTATGACTTCAAGCGATTATCTGGTTAGAAAACCAAATCGGATTTTATTTGATATTGCGTTGCAAAAAGCTGACCTGCGTGCAGAAGACGTATGGTATTGCGGCGACAATCCTCAAGCGGATATTGAAGGAGCGGCACAGGTCGGCATTTATCCTGTTTGGTATGATAACGATACAGAAAAAAACTACAAAGATCGTTCCAACATACAGAGACCTAAATGTGAACATCTGCATATCCGTGAATGGAACGAAATGATAGATGTGTTAGAAAGAATAAGACCGTAAAATATACCGCTGTTATGGGTAACACCATTTCGGCGGTTTTTGTATAAGAAATTCGCCTTAAATTTATCTTGCAAAAGAATGTCGTATATGATAAAATATTTGTATTATAAAATAAGGAGAAATTGTATGACTCATCAATATGTGTTGATCCTCGATTTCGGAGGTCAGTATAATCAGCTTATAGCAAGACGTGTTCGTGAATGCGGAGTTTACTGTGAGGTCAAGCCTTACAATAAAATGTCGATTGAGGATATTAAACAACTTGACCCTGTCGGCATTATTTTCACAGGCGGTCCTCAAAGCGTTTACGGAGAGGGTGCACCCAGTATCTCAAGTGAGATTTTTGAGATGGGTATACCTGTTCTGGGAATTTGCTATGGCTGTCAGCTTATGGCTCATACTCTCGGCGGTAAGGTAGAGACCTGCGTTACAAGCGAGTATGGAAAGACTGAGACCGAGTATGATACAAGCTCTCTGCTGTTCAGGGGTATTGATGAAAAGGCTGTTTCTTGGATGAGTCATACTGATTATGTAAGCGAGATTCCTCAGGGATTTAAAAATATCGCACGTACAGAAAACTGTCCAAATGCAGCATTTGAAAATGCAGACAAAAAGTTGTACGGTATACAGTTACACCCAGAGGTCAATCACACACAAAACGGAAGTAAAATTCTTCACAATTTTCTTTACAACATTTGCGGCTGTGTGGGCGACTGGACTATGGGAAACTTTGCTGAAACTCAGATAAAGGAAATCCGAGAAAGAGTAGGCAGCGGAAAGGTTCTTTTAGGGCTTTCGGGCGGAGTGGATTCATCTGTTGCGGCGGCACTTTTGTCAAAAGCTGTGGGAAGCCAGCTTACCTGCATTTTTGTCGACCACGGTTTTATGAGAAAAAACGAGGGTAATGAGGTTGAAGAAGCATTTAGAGACTGGGATATAAACTTCGTAAGAGTGAATGCTAAAGACCGGTTTATGTCAAAGCTGACAGGCGTATCCGACCCTGAAACCAAGAGAAAGATTATAGGCGAGGAGTTTATTCGTTGTTTCGAGGCGGAGGCTAAGAAAATCGGCACGGTTGACTATCTTGTTCAGGGAACGATTTACCCTGACATTATTGAGTCAGGAACTGGTGATGCCGCAGTAATAAAATCCCACCACAATGTGGGTGGGCTTCCCGACTATGTTGACTTTAAAGAGATAATAGAGCCGTTACGCTTGCTGTTCAAAGACGAGGTTAGAAAGCTAGGTCAGGAGCTTGGGCTGTCAGATACTTTAGTATGGCGTCAGCCGTTTCCGGGACCAGGTCTTGCTATAAGAATAATCGGTGAGATAACAGATGAGAAGCTGACGATACTTCAAGACGCTGACTGGATCTTCAGAGAGGAGATTGCAAAAGTGGGCCTTGACAGAAAAATTCACCAATATTTTGCTGTACTGACCTCAATGCGTTCTGTGGGCGTAATGGGCGACGGCAGGACTTATGATTACACCCTTGCTTTAAGAGGGGTTACCACGACCGACTTTATGACTGCTGATTTTGCAAAGATACCATACGAGGTTCTGGAAACCTGTGCAAGCAGGATAGTTAATGAAGTTGGAAACGTAAACCGAGTTGTTTATGATATAACTACAAAGCCGCCAGCGACTATTGAGTTTGAGTAATTTCTCACCTCTAAGAAAGCCCGTAGTTATGTGGTTTTATCCGTTTGAGTGTCCCTTGTGGCAACAAAATGGCAACATTATTTGAATTATTGTAAAAGTAAAGAGCTATCTGATTTCAAGTTGAATTCAGATAGCTCTTTTTGCGTTTATATGCAAATCATTTGATATTACTTGCAGGATAGTTATAACGCCAATGGTCGTATTCCTCTTTGGTAATTTCCCCGTTTCTGAGCTTGTCGGCTTGTTCTTTCCACGCAGAGAACATCTCAAACATCGTTATGTAATTTGTACCCATTCCCTTGTCTAAGTGCAGGCATACTTCTCCGTCAGGCTCGGTGATTTTAAGACCGTATAAGTCTTCGAGGGTAAATAAAGTGTGCATAAGACCGTTGTAGCTGTCTATATCGGGAACAGTTAAAGCCTGTGGGGATACTTCAAATACCTTTGCAAGTGTATTTGTTAAATCAGCTTTCGGTGTTCTTGAGCCGCTTTCATACTGCGCCATACGAATATCAGCTGTCTTTTCAGGAAAACCCACTTGAATACCCAAATACTTTTGAGTCATACCTCTTAAATTTCTAAAGAAACGGATTCTTTCACCGATTGCCATAGCAATTACGCTCCTTGTTTATTTACTGCGCAATAAGTATATCATATAGATTTAAGTGTTGTCAAGATGATGATAGCAAAAAAGTTTAATATTTTTTTGAAAACCACTTGACATAAGCATAAATGATTAGTATAATAATATTGTACTAAACAAATAAGTTTAAGTAACAGCAAAGTACAAGATTATCAAAGCAATACCAAAGAAAAGGAGGCAGGAACTGTAATTGGATAAAACCTAAACATTTATTTAAAATTACGGAAGGAGACGAGATAATTATGTCAAGTAAAATGTTTATGCGAGTGGAAGAAGTCGCAAAAGAATTAAGCGTTTCAAAGTCCTATGCCTACAAGATAGTGCAAAAGTTAAATGCCGAATTGAAATCACAAGGTTTCCTGACTATTTCAGGGCGTGTGAATAAACAGTATTTTTTAGAAAGAGCTTGTTACGGTACAAATAAGAAAGAGAGGAATTAAGAATGGCAGTTTATAAAGAACCTAAAACAAATACTTGGAGAGTAATATATCGCTATACTGATTGGGATGGCGAGAGGAAACAGACACAAAAGCGGGGCTTCAAGACAAAGCGTGAAGCTCAGGCTTGGGAAAGGGAACAGCTTAACAAGCTGGGCGGTGATTTGGATATGACCTTTAGGAGCTTTGTGCAGCATTATACCGAGGATATGCAAACTCGCATTAAAGAGAACACTTGGGCAACCAAAGAACATATTATCCAAACAAAACTAATGCCCTATTTCGGGAAGCTGAAGATGTGCAATATAACCGCACAAAATATAATCACTTGGCAAAACGAGTTTATCAATTATAAGGATGATAACGGCAAGCCGTATTCTCCCGTATATTTGAAAACAATTCACAATCAGCTATCTGCAATATTTAACCACGCTGTCAGGTACTACAACCTGAAAGAAAATCCTTGTCAAAAGGCTGGCAGTATGGGTAAAAAGAAAAATCGTGAAATGCTCTTCTGGACGAAAGAGGAATATTTGAAGTTTGCCGATGCGATGATGGATAAACCTATGTCATACTATGCGTTTGAAATGCTCTATTGGTGCGGTATCCGTGAGGGCGAGCTGTTAGCTCTCACCCCTGCTGATTTTGATTTTGAAAAGCGAACGGTTACAATCAATAAATCGTTTCAACACTTAAACGGCAGAGATGTTATTACTTCCCCGAAAACGGTAAAGAGTAATCGCACCATAAAAATGCCGAAATTTCTTTGTGAAGAATTGCAGGACTATTTAAAAATGCTCTATGATATAGGTATTGAGGACAGAATGTTTCAAGTTACAAAAAGCTATCTGCATAGAGAAATGGACAGAGGTTCAAAACAAGCAAGTGTTAAAAGAATTCGTATCCACGATATTCGTCATAGCCACGTTAGTTTGCTTATTGATATGGGCTTTTCGGCAGTAGCAATTGCAGACCGTGTAGGTCATGAAAGTATTGACATAACTTATAACTATGCACATTTATTTCCGTCAAAACAAGCTGAAATGGCAGATAAATTAGATATAGAGAGGAACAAGTAAAATGTCAGCGAAAAATTTAGATAACCGAAATCGTTGGAGAAGTAAAACGATTGGATTTAGAGTTTCGCCAGAAGAGAACGAGCAAATAAATATTTTAGTTCGTCTTTCAGGGTTAACTAAGCAGGACTATATCACAAGACGGCTTCTATATCGAGATGTGGTCGTGCAGGGTAACCCGAGAGTGTATAAGGCTCTCCGAAATCAGCTTGCCGCCGTCCTCGATGAGTTAAAACGAATTGAAGCAGGCAGAGGGATAGACGATGAACTCCTCGACACAATCGAGCTGATCTCCGTTATCCTCGGAGAGATGAAAGGAGAAGATTATGACGAGAATGGTGATAAAAAGAACGGTAACTGTTCAGACTGCTCGTGTTTCTGCTCTGTCAGAAAGTAATGACGATTATGTCTTTCCAAGCACTGAATTTGGCTATCCAAATTCGCTTGTTAGGGGATAGCCCCTAAGACCTCATTAATAAAACAAGGTTGCAATATTGTCAATCATCTTATCTTGACAAAAGGTCGGTACACCGATATAATATAATAAAGGAGTTGATGATTATGACTTTACAGCTTTTACTAGATCAAAAGAATATAACCAAGTATCATCTGTCAAAAATAAGTGGTGTACCTAAAACTACAATTATAGATATTTGTTCAGGACAAAGCTCGATTGACCGTTGCTCTGCAAAAACCGTTTTCCAGATTGCAAAAGCGTTGGGATGCTCTATGGAGGATATTATGATGCTTGAAAAGCCAAAAAAGTACAATGCCGAAACTGGCTTGCCTGAAGACAAAAGCTATTTGGAGTGCGGACTACCAGAATATTTGAAAATATCTTTAGCAAATATGAAAAAATCTTGGGCTATTGAAGATAGCGGTCAAAGAGACTATCATTGGGATTTAAATTGGGGAGAGTTAAATGCGGATATAAATTCTGCTGAGATTGATAAGAGTATATCTTCAGAACAGGCTTGGTACTTACGAGAAAAATATCTAAGAATGGAAAGGAACTGATGTTTTAGTGATAGATTTTACAAATCTTCCAATAAGAAATAAGACCTATACCGGTGCTAACGGTAGTAAGATTTCAGTTATATATAATGGCGAACAGTATATGCTAAAGTTTCCTGTTTCTCCTTCAAGAAACAAGGAGATGAGCTATACAAATGGATGTGTTTCTGAATATATTGGTTGTCATATTTTCGATAGTATTGGCATTCCCGTTCAAGAAACTCTTCTTGGGACTTATACTAAGAATGGAAAAGAAATGATTGTCGTTGCCTGCAAGGACTTTACTTCCTCAGGCATTGTTTTGCAAGATTTCGCATCATTGAAGAATACGATAATTGATTCTGAGCATAACGGGTATGGTACAGAGCTTTCAGATATCCTACGTGCTATGGAAGAACAAAGGGCAATTAATCCAAGGAAGCTCAAGGAGTGGTTTTGGGACATATTTATTGTTGATGCGTTAATAGGTAATTGGGATAGGCATAATGGGAACTGGGGCTTTTTGTATGAGGTAGATACTGATAGAATGAAAATAGCACCAGTATATGATTGCGGAAGTTGCTTATTTCCCCAAGCTGATGAGGTAATAATGCAAAAGGTTCTTGATGAGCAGGAGGAACGAGATTTAAGAATTTTTCAAATCCCACTGTCAGGAATCAAGATAAACGATAAAAAAATCAACTACCATACTTTCTTATCATCTCTTAAATACCCTGACTGCAATAGAGCATTAAAGCGAATTGCTCCAAAGATTGACTTGAAAAAGATTTGTGCTATTATCAATGATACCCCGTATATTACCGATTTGCAAAAGGCATTTTACAAGACAATGCTTACAGAGCGAAAGGAAAAAATTATAGATTTCGCCTTTCAAAAGCTACGTAGGCGTGAGCGTACAATGGAGCAGGAACGCTGAACTTAACTTTATAATACTCTTAAAATACGGATCAATTTCGTAATAGCAAGCGAATTTGGATATCTAAATTTGCTTGCTATGGGCTTTTGCCTTTAAGACCTAAATTAAATAATTAAGCTATAATTTGTGAGATATCTTATGATTATTGGCAACTCAAGAGGTTAAAATACGACAAATTTATAAAAAATTGTACCGTTCAATCGGCTATGAGGTTATCCCGAATTACGGTCCGTATGTCGATATGCCGGAATCGGTGTGCATGAGGAAGGGGTTATAATATGAAAGATAACAGCATCCAGGAATATAACGCTTATGAATTTTGGGTTAAGCAGATGGGTGAGCCTGCGGAGTGGGCGAAGAAAATCAAGGAAAATCCAATCAAGCAATTAAAGCGGTATTCGGCGTATTTTGATACGTACAAGGGCGTAAAAATCGCGAATATATGACTCGTGTGGAAAGAAAGCCGTTCCGCATGCTCTGCTGGGTGCTAAGAAACATCTTGGAATTGATAAGGCAAACGAGATTTTGAAAGCGGCAAACAAATGGAAAAACAAGAAACGATTGGATATATCAATATAGAGAAACATAGCTCTAATTGCTAACCCAGGAATGTGTTACATTCTTGGGTTAGCAATTAAAACCAATTTTCTTATACAGAATATATTGGTCATGATAATATTTGACATGATACAAACATACATTATCTATTTTTATGCTGATTTAAAGAAAGTTTTGGGTGTAAAATTATTTGTGATAAATTTGTAAAATATGCCGAATTTTCAAAAAAACATTCATAGAATCTTGACAAAAATGTTATAATTTGTTATAATAAATTATAACATTCGCCATGGAGGGAAACTATGGAATTTAAGGATAAGGTATTTCAGCTAAGAATGCAACTAAACATAAGCCAGGAGACGCTTGCGAGGGAGTTAAGTGTATGTTATGCAACAGTGAATCGTTGGGAAAAAGGAACTAGTAACCCACGTCCTCAACAAGTTTATGCTTTTGAAAAGTATTGTAAAAAGCATAATATTTATTTTAAGGAGAATCAATAATGAATACTAATACTATGCCATTAGAAGCTGAAACAAGGTTATTAATTGATAGAAACCTTGAAAATCTTGGATGGAAATTAAGAGGGAAAGGGAAAAATGTTTTTTGTGAACAACCTCGAACAGAAACTGAACGAAAAAAACTTGGTGGGAAACGGCCTGATTATGTTCTGTATTCAAAAGATAGTGATAAGCCGCTCATTGTTATAGAAGCAAAAAAGAAAGGTGCTCGCATAGATAGTGCACTGGAACAAGGTATTAATTATGCTAGAGCTATAGAAGCACCGCTTGTGTTTGCTACTGACGGTGTTTTTTGTAAAGCTTTTCATACTGTGGCAAACAGACCACCGATTCTTAACGGTGAAGAAATTGATGAATTTATCCGTGAAGCGCTTGCTTTACGTTATTTGACATCCTATGAAGTTAATACTGTAAGTCCTAAAGTTCAATATGACCGTAAAGAACTCATTAGAATTTTTGACGAGGCAAATAATATGTTGCGTGGTGATGGACTACGCGCAGGCATCGAGCGTTTTGGTGAGTTTGCAAACATTCTGTTTCTGAAACTGGTAAGTGAAAATGAACAAATTAAGCGTGAAAGCGGCATTGCCTCCAAATTTGATATAGCATCGTGCAGTTGGGATAGCATTAAAAATATTGCTCCATCTGCCCGCATTGAGTATATAAATAATACTGTCTATAAAAGGCTCAACGATCTTTATGAGACGGAGATTTTTACGCCCCTCACTATCCGTGACGAAACTATTCTGAAGGAGATCATGGATAAACTTGACCCTCTTATGCTCACAGATGTCGATAGTGATGTGAAAGGTGATGCTTTTGAGTATTTTTTGAAAGCATCTACTTCTACTAAAAACGACTTAGGTGAATATTTCACTCCTCGGCATATTGTAAAAACAATGGTTCGATTGGTTAGTCCTCAGATTGGTGAAACAGTCTATGATCCTTTTTGCGGAACAGGTGGATTTTTGATTGAAAGTTTCCGTTATATTTACAATAATATGGCAAGAACGGAAGCTAATCTAAAAACATTGCGCGAAAGTACTGTCTATGGCAATGAAATCACAAATACTGCTCGCATAACTAAAATGAATATGATTTTGGCAGGTGATGGTCACAGCAATATTCAAATGCTAGATAGCCTTGCAAATCCTATTGATGGAACGGAAACATATACTGATGAAAAGGGAGTCATTCATCACAAAGGTTTTGACATCGTACTTGCCAATATGCCGTATTCACAAAAAACGAAGCACGGCAATCTTTATGATTTACCTAGCACTAATGGTGATAGTATTTGCGTACAACATTGTATGAAAGCAATTAATAGCGCTTCTGAAAATGGCAGAATGGCTCTTGTTGTCCCAGAAGGCTTTTTATTCCGAAAAGATTTGACAAAAACACGCGAATATTTGTTAGAGAATTGTCAGTTGCAGAGCATTATTTCTCTGCCACAGGGCGTATTTTTGCCGTACACAGGAGTAAAAACTGATATTATTTATGCGACAAAGGTTAATCGAAAAGTTAAATCTTCTGAGAAGAAAAAGGATTTTTGGTATTTTGATGTAAAGAGCGACGGATATACACTGGACAATCATCGCCGTAAACTTGACACTCCCAGCGATTTAGCAAAGTATGAAGAGTATCGAAAGTTAGATAAGGATCAGACTACAGATATGATAAAGGTGGGATTTGAAGTTATACAGTTTGATAAGGTGCGAAAAAATTCTAATATTCTTGTAGGGAGCCGTTATAGAGTATCGAATGAACAAAGCCGATATGCAACCGTTATTTTTTCTGATGTTGCAACGATAATAAGAGGGGTAACTTACCAGAAAGCACAACAAACTACATTTAAGACAAGAAATATTATTCTTCCTGCTGATAATATTACAATAACGGGTGAACTTAATATCGTAAAAGAGATTTATGTTGATGAGACAGTATCTTTGCCTGAGGATAAACGATTAAAGCAAAATGATATTTTCATTTGTATGTCAAGTGGAAGCAAAGAACATATTGGAAAAGTCGCATTTATTGACCAAGATACAAATTATTACGCTGGTGGATTTATGGGGATAATTCGTACAAACCCCCATAAATGTTTGCCAAAGTATTTATACTTTTATTTATTGGCGTCCGAAAAATATAGAGAAGAAATAAAAGTGTTGACACAAGGAGCTAATATCAATAATGTTAGTAGCACTATAAATTCAATAAAGATACCCTTGCCACCGCTTGAGGTGCAAAGGCACATTGTTAGAGAACTTGATGGATATCAACAAGTTATCACTGGAGCCAAAATGGCATTAAATGGTTATATACCAACAATCTCTTTTTCGACTGGCCCCCAAAAAGCATTAGAAGATATCGCAATCTTTAAACCATCAAAAGACGAAGTAAAGAACCTGTCTGGAGAAACTGAAGTTTCGTTTGTTCCTATGGCGGACATCCATATTTTTAATGCATCTTTCACACCGAAAAAAAGCAGAAAGCTTGTGGAGGTTCTCACGGGATTTACCTATTTTAAAGATAATGATATTCTTCTTGCAAAGATAACACCTTGCTTTGAAAACGGAAAGGCGGCTATTGCTCGGAATCTGACGAATGGTATTGGCTTTGGATCGACTGAGTATATTGTAATTCGTGCTAATGCGTCTCTCGTATATCCTGAGTGGATTTTCTACCACATTAACACGCCCGAATTTATTGATGGGGGAAAATTATTTATGACAGGAACCGCTGGTCAGCAACGAGTTGATATTAATTATGTCAAAAAATATCGCATTCCAGTTCCATCTCTTGAGGAACAGAAGAAGATTCTTGACAAAATAATTTATGAGCAGTCTTTAATAGAGTCGTCTAAGAAACTTATAAAAGTATTTACGGAGAAAATTGAAAACCGTATAAAGGAAGTTTGGGGTGAGTAAATGTGACGGAAGAAGTTGACTATATTGAGGTTCCGCATTTACAAGAAATTCTTAGCTATCTACCGATCAACCCGGAAGATGAAGAAGATATTGTAAGTTATGTGCAGAATATTACGAGTCTCATAGCAGTAAATTACAAATATGAACAGTACCAGTTTGCTTATTTCGGTGTTCATCTGATGTATATGACATATATATACTGTACAGCATGGAAAATCGGACAAATTGAACCGGATAGGTACAGGGATGCTATCGTTTTTGCACGTGCATATAACGGTAGAGAGCGTGACCTTAAAATTGAGGATGCAGATTCCGTTTTTGTATATAGCCTTATGCCAGAAAAAGAGATTTCAAAACTCTTTAAAATCATTGGATTAGATCGCTCTCAGATTTCAGCTGTGAGTGATTTAGTTGATACAAGGAATGAGATGGCCCATGCGTCTGGTAAATTTGAAATATTGACTGAAGACGGATTTGATGCAAAAGCCAATAGTGTTCTATCTTCTATAGAAGCCATTCATAGATGCATGGACAAGTTAATTCGTAAGTGGTATAAACAAGTCCTTATAAGCTTTTGTCAAGGCGAATACGAAGAATATGAAAACCCAAACGATATTATCAATGAACAAATGATTCAATCTTTTAAACTTTCCGCAAACGAACTTCTTGTTTGCAACGAAATGAGCGTGAGCAGTTTGATCACAGTTCACAGAGGATTTCAAGCAAGGATAAAGAATTTTAAAAAGGCTGTGTCTGATTACTGTCAAGAAATGGGGTACATATAAGTCAAAGAAAGGAATAATATTATTTATGTCAAGTTCATTTAGAGAAGCTTTTAGAGGGTTTGGTTGGGAATTGTTAGAAGGCATCCGCCAAACTGCTGATGAACGAATCAGCGATGCCGAATTTGAAGAAAGAATACTAGGGATAGAAAAATCAACAATTTCAATGATAGAAGTTGGTGTTGACGAAGAACAAATAATTAGGATGCTTCAAAAACATTGGGATCTACGCTTGAGTGAAGCAAGAGCTTTTGTAAAAAATTGCAAGAATTGTACTTGATTCGGTAGCGTTACTTTTAGGCATAGCATTAGTGCGAAGTGGCAACAATATGGCAACAAAAAATCAGACAGCCAAAAAATAATGAATAATACAGGCAGTACAAACACTCCAAGACAAATCATCTATACAAAATCGTTTAAGGTTGATTTATCGGGAGCGAGTGGGAATAAGTTGAGAAGTCGTAAAAACCCAGTATTTATGCGGGTTTGCAGACTTTCGAGAGGTCTTTTGATA
>CANQCK010000020.1 GCA_947589185.1 uncultured Clostridia bacterium
AGGTATGCAGGCGCTTTGTCCGCAAAACTGATTTGCATATTTTAATCAAATGTTGTTTACCTAAATATAGCCTGCAACTTTTTTTATTTTAGAAAGGATGATTTTTATGATTATTAAAAAACTTTTATCCATTGTAGCAGCAGCGACAATGGCAATTACATCGCTGACAGGGGCTATGTTTGTTTCAGCTCTTGACTATAATCAGTATTTTTCCTTTATATATGCACCTGGCTATGGAGCATATACGGCTATTCTAAATACAAATGCTGATTTTTCTGTACTTTCTAATGGTGAATTAATTGTGCCTAATAGTTATGATGACAAATCAAATGGTGAATTACCTATTGTTATTGAATCATTAGAAGCGAGTTCATCAGGCAATAGTTCTATTAAGTCAATCAAGACAAATTCATCATATGCTAGTACAAGTAGAAGAGCATTTCGCTATCTAAATGCTCTTACTACTGTAACATACACAAATACTGAAACTCTTCACTTTGAAGAACGTACATTTCAAGATTGTCCAAGTTCTTTAACTGATATATATATACATGCTTCAAGTGTAAGCTTTAATGAGACTAAGATTAATTCTAGGAGTGTATTTTATGCTACTAATGCCAAAATCCACGTAGTAAAAGATTCCGGTGTTAAACAGCAGATAATTGACGGAACAAAATCTGGTTCATATCCTGTTAGTGAAAGTCAAATCGTCGAAGATTTGACAGATGACCGTAAAACCAGCAGCATAGAAATCAACTGTGCTGACATCAACTACGGAACAAAGGGCGGCTTTAAGCCAAGTGTTACTGTAAAATTAGACAATGTTGAGAATGCTAGCTTAAAAGAGAAGGTTAAACTTGAGATTCATGGTAATGCAGAATGTACTGACAGTCCGTCATATAAGTACAATTCTGACGACCTTGCTGTAGGACATTATTGGATCAAGGCAACCTTAGAAGGAACAGATGAGTATAAGGGTGCAACAGCAGTAAAAGAGGTACAGGTAGTGGATCCTAATGCAGCAATGAAACTTGGATTGGATGCATTAATCAAGCAGGCAGATGCAATTAAATCTCATCAAAGTGATTATTATAATAGTGCAGCATTTTTGTTTACAGAAAAGGTAATCGATACTGACGGAGATAAGGAAAATGATATGTCTTTGTATGATTATGCAAAGAAGGTATATAATGATCCGGCAGCAAAGAGTACAGATGTAACAGATGCTATGACAAAGCTTAGCGAAGCACTAAACAGTGATGAACTTGTTCTGAATTCAGATTTAGCATCACCAGAAGAAAGAAGTAAATTCGTTACTGACGTAAACAATAATTATGGTAATTTTAAAGAAGCAGACTATACAGCAGAGTCATGGAAAGATTCAGGCTTCGGTGAGTTGCTGAATGAGTTAAATACGAAGTACACTTCTTCTTATGTACTTACTGGACCTGTTACATCAGAAGGGCTGAGTAATTTCAAAACTAGTATTGAAGAAGCATCTAAAAAGCTTGTTAAGAGAACTGACTTTAGCGAGTACATTCCTGCACTTAAAGAAGCAGTAGAAAAAGCAAAGGCAATTCTTGATGACAATCCGGCATATAAGTATGCAGATAGTCAAATAGAAGCATTGCAGACAGCATATGATGCGGCAAATGCAATTTTGAATGATGCGGAAAATGCTAATAGAAATACAATTCAAAATGCAACGGGTAATCTGAATAATGCAATTGATGGTCTTGTAGAGGTTGACAGAACTGAGCTGTTAAGTAAGTTGCAGGATGCAATTAAGGAAGCAGAAGCGATGGATTCCGAAAAGGAAACCTACACAGCAGAAAGCTATAAGGTATTGACAGATGCAATTGAAGCAGCAAAGGGAATCACAGAAGACTCAACTGTAACAGAGATGCAAACCGCAATAGAAAATATCAATAGTGGAATCAGCGGTTTGAAGAAGGATTTAGATTCAATACAAGCAGCTAAAGATGAATTAAGTAAAGCAGTAGAAGAAGCAGAAGCAATTGATAGTAGTAAATACACAGAAGAAAGCTACGCAAAAGTAGCAGACGCCATTAAAGAAGCAAAAAGGTTAATAGCAAGACAAAATGCAAATCTAACAGTGAGCGGCCTCAAAGCTGCACAAGCAGCATTAGAGGAAGCAATCAAAGGACTTAAGGAGAAACAACCTGAAGGTCCAAGTAATCAAAAGCCTAGCAACAACAACAATAATAATGGCAGCACTAACATTAAGAAGCCGCCGGTAAATAATAATGTTGTTGTAAAGACGACTAGCAGAGGAGATGCTGTAAAAGCAGCAAAAGCAAAAGCTAAGAGTCAAATGAAGCAGGCAAAGATTAAAAAGCTCAAAGTAAAGAGCACGGCAAAGAAGACGATCAAGGTAACTTGGAAGAAAGTTAAGAAAGCGAAGGGCTACAGAGTCCAGGTATCAACTAACAGGAAATTCAAGAAGAGCAAGATCATCTTCGAAAAGCACACAAAGAAGAAGACTTTAAAGATCACAAAGAAGATCAAGAGCGGAAAGACATACTATATCAGGGTGAGCGCGTACACAACGTACAAAGATATAAACGGAAAGACTCAAAAAGTATATAGTAAGAACAAACCGTTCAAAAAAGTAAAAGTGAAGTAGTGGAAAAAAGCTACACACTTTGCCGTTGAAAGCGATATAAAAGTTATACATAAAGTAACGGCAGAACTGATAAAGTCCGTCGTTTAACAGAGTATGATTTGCTTTCAAGGGCGGAAGAAAAAGCCTTCTAAATATTCCTAAATATATGCCTGTATAGGCGAGCAACGTCTGAACTGGGGATGGTTCAGACGTTGTTTTTTATAAGGTGTGTACTGTAAAGGTACACACCTTTATTTTGTAGTAATTGTAAATAATAAATAAAAATTTTGAAAAATATATCAAATTTTAGATAAAGATGTATTGTTCTTCTTGTATAATTTTGGTATAGTATATTTGGAGGGTGATAAAATGTATAGAATTGCTGTTTATGATAATGATGAAGCGAAAGTAATAACTGAAATCCTATATAGAGATGCTCCAAAATTTAATGCAGAGGTACACGTATTCACTTATACTGACGGAAAAGAGTTATTACAAACTCACATCAGATTCAATTTGATTTTTTTAGAAATAAAGGGAATAGAAGAAATAAAACTGGCAAGAAGGATACGAAGAATTGATCCGCAAGTACAGATAGTATTTATAACCGACAATTTTAAATACTTAAAACAGGCATATAAAGTTCACGCATTCGACTACATACAAAAGCCGTGCAAGGAAACAGAAATAAGCAGGATATTAGAGGATTATCTAAGGTTTGCGAACTTTCTAAGGAAGGACGTAATAAAATTCAAGCAATTAAACGGCAGGGAAATACTAATATCTGCGGACAAAATAATGTACATATCCTGCGGAACAAAAAAGAGAGAGGTAATAGTAATAACTAATGACAATGATTATATATGCAGAGGAATAATAAACGAAATATATTCAGAACTCAGCAATTTTGATTTTTTCATGCCGCACAGAAGTCACATAGTAAACTTATCGCAAATCAAGACATACATAAGGAATGAAAAAATATTTATGAACAACGATGATGAAATACCGTTGTCGAAGGGTCGGTCGAAGGAATTTGAAGCGACATACAAAAGGAAGGTAGACGAGTTATAAAGAAAGGATAGGGCAAAAATTTTAGAATAATGCTGAAAAAAAGGTAATGAAATGACCAAAATATCGACAAATTACTAGTAAATTTTATATAAAATACATATGCTAATTTTGTTATTTCGAGACATAAAATGGAATTTCGGGACAAGTTTATTGACATTAAAAGGATAATATATTAATGTAAAATCAGACAATTAAATAAAGACTAAGGTTAACCGACGCACTATTTAATTGTAGCCGTAAACGATTTACGGCAACACGTTCAAGTTTGAAGACATAATTGATTCTAGAGCGATTATGTTGGAGAGCGAAACCAATTTTTTAAATATTTAATCAGATAGGGGGATTAGACTATGAGAAAGTTTAAAAAATTGCTTTCATGTGTTGCTGCAACAGCATTAGCAGCAACAAGCCTTTTAGGAGGCACAACATTAAGTGCAAATGCTGATACAAATCTCATTACAGATGGCGGTCCATATACAGGTAATGCAACTTTCATTGCAAACTATCCGAGGTCTGTATATTATCAGCAATCTGCATTTGAGATTAAGTTCCAGTATACTACTGTAGGAGAACCGGCAGCACCGCAAGCAGGCGAACCTGATGTTGGATTCAACGATACATTTGAGTTCCTTGTATACGACACAAACTGGGGTGGCTGGAACAGAACAACAGTAGGACCTAACGGATATGACGCTACTGGTGGAGAAGTAGAAACACCTAATACAACTGATACTTATTCAGTAACGGTTCCAATCTCAGCAATTGAGAGTAAACTTACACCGGGCACATCACCTTACGGAATCAATCTCCAGACAGGTGCACAGCTTGGTACATCTGCGGTAAAGATACTATCACTTGATTTAATATCAGGTATATATGTTCAGCAGCCATTTACAATTTCAGGTACATGGCAAAAGGGTGTAACCGAAGGCAACAAACTAACAGTTGACCCTGCAACAGCAGCAACAGTTAATGCTACCGAGTGGAACATCGAGGTTACTGCAATTGATTTAAATGCATGGACAAACCCAACAATTGACGTTACAGTAACATATGATAAAGAAAGCGTTGATGCTGAGGGCAACTATGCACAAGCAGAAATCATGTTACCAACTGGTGTACTTGATGAAGAAGGTAATATGACATATGCGGCTGTTGATCCAAATTATGTAGATTTGGCAGCAGGCACATATACATTCACCACAGAAGTACCTAACACAATCACTAGCTTTATAGCTGCTTATGATTTGTGTACAGTTACAGAGATTAAGGTGTATAATAACACTGAAGGCAACGTTAATCCTGACACATCTGTAAAAAATCAGTCAGCTTCAACAATTGCTAAAAACATGGGAGTTGCTTGGGATTTAGGTAACTCACTTGAGGCATCTACTAGTGGTGTTGTAAATGAAAAGGATTGGGGTAATCCAAAAACTACCAAAAAGCTTATTCAGGCTGTAAAGGCTGCTGGCTTTAACACAATCAGAGTACCTATTTCATATATGAATACAATTGACGGTAACAACCAGATTGACGATGCTTATATGGCAAGAATTCAGCAGGTTGTAAGTTATGCATATGATATGGGTATGTATGTTGTAATTGATATTCATAATGATGGTGATCCACAAACTCCTGGAAGTTGGATTAATATAAGTACAACAGGTGCTGAATTTGAGGCAATTAAGAACAAATTTGCAGCTGTATGGACAGACATTGCTAATAATTTTGCGGGCTATGACCAGAGATTAATATTTGAGGCAGCTAATGAGCTTGTTAATTATAGTTATTCTAATCCAACAGCTACAGAATACAGTAATATAAATGCACTTGATGCTGCATTTGTTGAAGCTGTACGTAATGCTGAGGGAACTAATAATGATGACCGTGTATTGATGGTTGTAGGTTTTGGTGCAGCATTTGCTGAAACTATGAATGGATTTGTTAAACCTTCTGACCCAACTCCTAACAGATTAATGCTTGATGTTCACTATTACGAACCTAAGGACTTTTGCTGGGATGGTAACAGTAATAATAATCCATATCAAGGTAGTGATTCTGTATTAACTTGGTATCAAGAAAATGAAGAAGCATCTGTATACGGAAGCAAAGCATATATGCAGGCTCAATTTTCAGCAATCAACAATTTTGCAGGTCGTTTAGGTATGCCAGTATTCATAGGTGAGTATGGACCTGAAAGCAAAGTACAGTCAACAACTTCAGCTGCCGATGCGGCAAAGAATCTAGAGGCTAGAGCAAATTATGATTATTGGCTAAATTACTATGCTGCTTATTATGGTATTGTAGCTGCATACTGGGATAACGGTGCTACAGGCTTAGGAGGCTCGGCATTGTTTAACAGGATTAACAATGTTGTTAATAGTGATGGTGAGGTTATTATACCTAAGATATTATCTGGTTATCAAAGTGGTAAAACACCTCCAGAAGATTAAAATTTTATATCATTTCTAGCCACGCGAATGTGTGGCTAGAAATTATTTTAATCATCTAGAATCAAATATTAATTATGTTATTGGTATTTTTTTGAATATAGATGAATAAGATTAATTATAATTAAATTGATTTCTGGAGATGGTTAATAATGAAACGATTATTCGCAGTTTTAATGTCAATAATATTGTTAATACCTTTTTTTACACAAATTTTATCTTTTGCAGTAAGTGCAAATGATTTATTTGTTTTGCCTTCTCCTTATAGCCTGTTATATTTAAACTCTAATTATTTATCATTAAATTCTGAGGAAATTAATATACCTGATAGTTTTGATGGACACAATATTAGTATGGTTGATTTAAAAACTAATATTAATACGTATTTGCCTTTTGGTGATGACACAATTACAAAAAGTTTAACGTATAATAAATATATTAGGGATACTAGTTCTTCTGGAAGTTCTACTGCTTATCGCTATGAATTAGCTAGATTTAAGGTGTTAAAAACAGTTAAATATCTTTATAATGGCAATGATTTTATATTACAGTCAAATTTAGCTTATGAAAGTGTTACAAATAATAGTAATAGTATAGAAGATATATATATTTATGCTACAGGTATATCAAAAATAGGCGGTGCCAATGTTTTTCGAGGCATGAATCCTAACTTAAAAATTCATGTTACGAGTGAAGCAATAAAATCTCAAATTTATGATACCTGCAAAGATTCTAACTATTATAGTTTATCAAGAGATCAAATAGTTGTCGACCTTCAGGACGACCGTAAAACCAGCAGCATAGAAATCAACTGTGCTGACATCAACTACGGAACAAAGGGCGGATTTAAGCCAAGCGTTACTGTAAAGTTAGACAATGTTGAAAATGCTGATTTGAAGAATCAGGTTAAACTTGAGATTCACGGTAATGCAGAATGTACTGACAGTCCGTCATATAAGTACAATTCTGACGACCTTGCTTTAGGACATTATTGGATCAAAGCAAGCTTAGATGATACGGATGAATATAAGGGTGCAACAGCAGTAAAAGAGGTACAGGTAGTGGATCCTAATGCAGCAATGAAGCTTGGATTGGATGCATTAATCAAGCAGGCAGATGCAATTAAATCTCATCAAGGTGATTATTATAATAGTGCAGCATTTTTGTTTACAGAAAAGGTAATCGATACTGACGGAGATAAGGAAAATGATATGTCTTTGTATGATTATGCAAAGAAGGTATATAATGATCCGGCAGCAAAGAGTACAGATGTAACAGATGCTATGACAAAGCTTAGCGAAGCACTAAACAGTGATGAACTTGTTCTGAATTCAGATTTAGCATCACCAGAAGAAAGAAGTAAATTCGTTACTGACGTAAACAATAATTATGGTAATTTTAAAGAAGCAGACTATACAGCAGAGTCATGGAAAGATTCAGGCTTCGGTGAGTTGCTGAATGAGTTAAATACGAAGTACACTTCTTCTTATGTACTTACTGGACCTGTTACATCAGAAGGGCTGAGTAATTTCAAAACTAGTATTGAAGAAGCATCTAAAAAGCTTGTTAAGAGAACTGACTTTAGCGAGTACATTCCTGCACTTAAAGAAGCAGTAGAAAAAGCAAAGGCAATTCTTGATGACAATCCGGCATATAAGTATGCAGATAGTCAAATAGAAGCATTGCAGACAGCATATGATGCGGCAAATGCAATTTTGAATGATGCGGAAAATGCTAATAGAAATACAATTCAAAATGCAACGGGTAATCTGAATAATGCAATTGATGGTCTTGTAGAGGTTGACAGAACTGAGCTGTTAAGTAAGTTGCAGGATGCAATTAAGGAAGCAGAAGCGATGGATTCCGAAAAGGAAACCTACACAGCAGAAAGCTATAAGGTATTGACAGATGCAATTGAAGCAGCAAAGGGAATCACAGAAGACTCAACTGTAACAGAGATGCAAACCGCAATAGAAAATATCAATAGTGGAATCAGCGGTTTGAAGAAGGATTTAGATTCAATACAAGCAGCTAAAGATGAATTAAGTAAAGCAGTAGAAGAAGCAGAAGCAATTGATAGTAGTAAATACACAGAAGAAAGCTACGCAAAAGTAGCAGACGCCATTAAAGAAGCAAAAAGGTTAATAGCAAGACAAAATGCAAATCTAACAGTGAGCGGCCTCAAAGCTGCACAAGCAGCATTAGAGGAAGCAATCAAAGGACTTAAGGAGAAACAACCTGAAGGTCCAAGTAATCAAAAGCCTAGCAACAACAACAATAATAATGGCAGCACTAACATTAAGAAGCCGCCGGTAAATAATAATGTTGTTGTAAAGACGACTAGCAGAGGAGATGCTGTAAAAGCAGCAAAAGCAAAAGCTAAGAGTCAAATGAAGCAGGCAAAGATTAAAAAGCTCAAAGTAAAGAGCACGGCAAAGAAGACGATCAAGGTAACTTGGAAGAAAGTTAAGAAAGCGAAGGGCTACAGAGTCCAGGTATCAACTAACAGGAAATTCAAGAAGAGCAAGATCATCTTCGAAAAGCACACAAAGAAGAAGACTTTAAAGATCACAAAGAAGATCAAGAGCGGAAAGACATACTATGTCAGAGTGAGCGCGTACACAACGTACAAAGATATAAACGGAAAGACTCAAAAAGTATATAGTAAGAACAAACCGCTCCAAAAAGTAAAAGTGAAGTAGTGGCGTGACGTCACTCACACTTTGCCATTGAAAGCGATATAAAAGTTATACATAAAGTAACGGAAAAACTGATAAAGTCCGTCGTTTAACAGGGTATGATTTGCTTTCAAGGGCGGAAGAAAAAGCCTTCTAAATATTCCTAAATATATGCCCAATGGGTATAATTATCCAAACTAGACAGAACCAATAGCTGTTTCTCAGCTTTTATGGCTGAGACAGCAGTTGGGCTGTCAAAGTTGTGATTATTACAATTTAATATTTATAATGCTATTTATTGAATAGCCAGAATCCCGACAAGCTTTAATTGTTTTGTCGGGATTTTGTATTGCCGTTAAAATAAAAATTCTGTTTGTATAAGTGTTGACAAATGACATTTTATTATTTATTATAAGAATAGCGGATTATGAATTTTGAATAATAATTTTTATTTTTTTATTCATTTTTTATGGCAAACGCAGATAAAATTATTGTAAAAGTTATAATAATTTACAAAAATTAGAACATTGGAGGATATTATGGGCGTTTTAAAGAAAATTACAAGTCTTGCAACTGCTGCTGCAATAACTTGCACAGCTATTAGTATGTCTGCCTTTGTAATTGGTTCGGCAGCTGAAAGCATTGTTATTAATGAGGTATGTTTGGGCAACAGCGGGGAAAATGGGAATTTATCTGATGTCAAAGCAGTATATGAGAAAAACGGCGAAACTAAAACCGAGCTGTGCGATTGGATTGAGCTTTATAATCCAACAGATTCTTCAGTTGATGTGTCAGGTTATCAGTTGAAAAAGACTGTTTTGAATGTGAATGGTGATGTTAAAGAGGTTAAAACAGAAACCATAAATGGTACTGCTGTTGTTCCGGCAAATGGTTATCTTGTGTTGTACTGCAATAAAAACTTAGACGCATCTATGGTTGATTCAAAGCCGTATATTGCTATGAATCTTTCAAGTGACGGTTTGGATTTGGATTTGATTTCAAGCACATCTGAAAGTGTAAATAAGTTGACTGTTCCTTCTCTAATTGATGATACTACCTATGCAAGGATTCCTGACGGAGATGAAAACTGTAATGTGGTATTCCCAACGCCGGGTGAAAGCAATAATAATGCTAAGTCAGCTATACAGTCTCCGAAATTTTCAAGAGAGAGCGGTGCGTTTGAAAGCAGCTTTGATCTTGAGATCACCGCAGAGGAGGGTGCAGAAATCTATTATACCACTGACGGAAGTACTCCTACTGATAAGTCTAATAAGTATGAAGGAAAAATAAATGTTGTTGACAGAAGCAGTGAAGATAATGTACTTTCTGCAATAAGTAAATATGAATTAACTGATAGTGACCATGAGGGTTGGGATAAAACTAGTGAACCTACAGTAAAGGTTGATAAGGCTACTGTTATCAGAGCCGTTGCTATTAAAAACGGAGATTCAAGCAATGTTGTTACGAAATCATACTTTGTCGGAAAGACAAATGAAACATATTCAGGCGTTCCTATAATTTCTATTGTAACCGATGCAGATAATTTGTTTGGTGATCAGAATGGAATTTATCTTCAGAAAAACTGCACTAACAAGGGTAAAGATTGGGAAAGACCTGTACATATTGACTACATAAAGAACAATGAAGCTGTGTTTTCACAAGAATGCGGAATAAGAATTCAAGGCGGATATTCAAGAGGAGAGTATCAAAAGAGCCTCAGGCTTTATGCAAGAAGCGATTACGGTGAAAAAAGCTTTAATTATGATTTCTTTGAAGGCAAAGCAAAGGATACAGAGGGCAATACTATTACATCGTTTAAGAAAATTACTCTTAGAAACGGTGGTAATGACGCTAACTATGTAAAGTATAAAGACTCACTTCTGCAAACCTGTGTTCTTGACAGAAATTTTTCAACTCAGGCAAGCGTTCCGTGTATTGCATTCATAAACGGCGAATACTGGGGAATTTATACAATGCAGGAGGACTATAACGACGACTATGCACAAAGTCATTTCGGAGTTAATAAGGATAATGTAGTAATGATCAAGCCTGATACCGAAAACAACAACGCTCCTAAGATAGAGGAGGGTATGGACGATGACGTAGCATTGTGGAATGATTTTGTAAGCTATGTTAAGGATTCATCAAAGGATTTTTCAAAGAAGGCAGATTATGAAGAAATTTCTGAGAAGATAGATTTAGACAGCTTTGCAGACTATGTTGCAGTTGAAACATATATCTCAAATGAAGACTGGTCGGGAAAGAACTGGGAGGTTTGGAGAACCAGAACAGTTGATACAGAGACCGGAGGAAAGTACAGCGACGGCAAATGGAGATTTATGTTCTATGATGTAGAGATGGGAGCGTTTCTCTGGGGAAATGATGGTGAAAGCTCTGAAAATGACAAGCTTTATCAGATCTATAATGGCGGAAGAGGAAACAACGATCCTATTCAGACATTAGTGTATAAATTGATGCAGAATCCTGACTTTGCACAAAAGGTTTTCGATAATATTGAAGACCTTGCTAAAACCAGCTATGAGCCCAGTCGTGTTATGAACGTGATGTCACAGCTTCATGATTTGTATTATCCTAATTTGGAAAAATATTATCTTAGATTCCCTACAGGTAATGGTATTGGGTCTGCTAATCAGTGTGAGGGCTGGATTAAAACATTCTTTACCGGTGGAGATAACTACGGTAAAACTTATGTTGCCAGAGACGTTTATGCTTTGGATATGGTAAAATACAATCAGGCAGTTGTAAAATGCGAAGCGTTAAAATTGAGCGATTGCGTAAGCGGTTATTCTGAAATGACATCTAAACTGAATAGTCTTAAATTAAGGTTAGGCGATACACGGTCAACATATAACAGTAAAAAAACAGCTTATGAGAACTTTTTAACTGCTTATAATAGTTTGGTTTTGAACAAGAGCGGTGAAGTGAAAAAGCTATTATTTGAAACTGTGTCTATTAAGAAAAAAGCCGATTACAGTGATGATCAATGGTCGGCGTTCAAAAAAGCATATGACGCACTTGTAGACGTTTATAATAACCCTTCTGCAGATGACGTGCAAAGAACAGCGGTTATAAACGATATGAATAATGCTCTTAAAAATCTTGGAGAGTATGTGCAGCCTGCAACGTCTGAAACATCAAAAACAAACGACACGCCTGCACAGAAGCCGGCGGAACCCACAACTGCAATTATTCCAACCAATCCAAAGGCATTTTCAACTGTAAAAGCGACTAAAACTGCTTCACAGATCAAGGCGGAAAAAGCAATGCAGCAGGCAAAAATAAAGCGTCTTAATGTAAAGAGCAAGACAAAGAAAAAGATAGTTGTAAGCTGGAAAAAGGTTAGTAAAGCTAAAGGATATAATATACAGGTTTCCAAAAAGAATAAGTTTAAGAAACCATTATATGATAAGTATACAAAAAAGAAAAAAATAACAATAAAGGGAAGCAAAATCAAGAGTAAGAAGACTTACTTTGTAAGGGTAAGAGCATATGCGACATATAGAGATTCAAAGGGTAAGTTAAAGAAGGCTTACAGCAGTTGGATCAAAAAAGCAAAAAAGGTTAAGGTTAAATAGTAAATTGTTATGCTGCGCCGCCGAGACAGCGAAGTCTTTCGATTATTAGAAATTTAATTTGCACATTTTAAATCGGCGGGCTGTAATCAGCACAGAAATACAAAAGCGTTCAGGTCTATAAAAGACTTGAACGCTTTTTGTATTTTTTCATATTACCAGTATTTTTTAGAATAGTTTATATTTCATTATAATTAGTTCTTATAAAATCATTCAGACCGCAGAAAATTGTTAGTGCAACCTGCTTTTGATAACCCTTAGAGAGGAGAAGATCGGCTTCCTGCTTATTGGATAAAAAGCCGCATTCAACCATTACAGACGGGCATTTGGAATAATAGAGCAGATATAAATCCTTTCCTGCATTTTTTATTTCTCTGTCATTATTTTTTTGAAGCTTGTTTCTAAAGGTGTTCTGAAGTGTCTGAGCAAGCGATTGACTAAGCGGATTTGTCTCGGTATAAAACATCTGAGCACCGCTGTATTGGGGGTCGGTGAACTGATTTTGATGAATGGATATGGCAACAGCGTTTTGGTATTTATTAAAGAGTGCAAGACGGTTGCTCATATCTGACTTTTTCTGTTTTGAAATGCCCACTATACCGGGGTCAAAAATCGAAGTATCGGTCGAGCGGGTAACTTCTACAGAGTAACCGAAGGTTTCAAGAATAGCCTTTAGAGAAAGTTCAATACTGAGGTTTATTTCTTTTTCCAAAGCACCGTTATAAGCAGAACAGCCTCCGTCAACTCCGCCGTGACCTGCGTCTAAAATGATAATGGGCTTTGAATCGTCAGATGAGGAAGAAGTTGCGATTGCGTTTTCATGGGCATTGTAGTTATTGGGAATATCTGTGCTGATACCATGCAGGAAGCTGTAAATTACGATGTACGAGAAAATAACACCTAAGGCAGCATATATTTTTCTTGAGCTTTTAACCAAAATAAATCGCTCCTTTTCGTAAAATGAAATTAATACATTTTATGAAAAAGAGCTTGTAATTATGAGTAATCAAATAAAGTTATACATTCTTTTTACTTTTATAAAACAGCTTTGCTTTTACGTCTATGTCATTATATCCTATACTGTAGCCTATTTGACAGGCAATAGGCATCACAAGCGGTAAAATTATAAGAAAAATAAATGAGTAAATGGGAATTGATGATAAAATAAGTACATTATGGTCGTTTACAGTTTGATATTCTGCATTTGTTAAAAACATATCAAATATAGGGTAAAAATATACATTAAAAACAGCGTACAGCCAAAGCGGTGCTTTAATGACTTGAATCTTAGCTAAAAACAGGGCTATAACTCCTATATAGCTTGGAATTGCACCTACAAATCCTATTTTTAATCCAAGTTTTTTACAGTCTTCACTGCCGTGAAATTTAACCTGATTTTTCATTTTTTCGCTTATTTTTAAACCGTAATCACCGAAAATCATTCCAAGAATCAGTATAAAGCAAAGGCCGAAAACAATATCGTTCAAAATTCTCGCCTTATCGTGAAAGACTACCCAAAAAATCATTAAAACCAGACAGAAAAAAGTTGCAAGTAAAAATCTTAAAAGTCCCTTCAATACTATTTTATTTTGTTCTTTTTTCATAAAATAACCGTCCTTTTAATATGCAGACTTCTTTGCATATTTTTCTTAATAATTTTGAAATATTTAAAAGTATAAGAATATTATACATTCTTTTGAAGTTAAAAACAATATAATTTCAAAAATATTTATAACATATCAAACATACAATTGCAGATAATATTATAAAGAAAGGATTTGATAATATGTTTGATAGTTTGAAAAAAGACACTATGATGATAAAGTCAGTTGACGGAACAAAGATATATCGTCCGAAGGTATTGAACCCAACTTATGAGACCTATGTTGTTACAGACAATTATACAGATGAACAGGGGAATGTTTACAACAAAAGCGAGGATAATATAATTCTTTCAAAAAACTTCGTTGACCAAAATCATAAATAGTATTGAAGTCTCTAACCGGATTTTACAAATCTTCATGGGGATTAAATATAAATCAGAAAAAGTGTTTTTTCAACCTCTTGCAGACTTCACATTGGCTTAGTTTTATGATATAATTTAACTTAGACAAATTTTTAGGAGTGTGAAGTCTGTGAGCAGGGTTGCATTAATAACCGGTGCGTCAAGAGGAATAGGTCGAAGCATAGCTTTAGAGCTTGCGAAAACGGGGATAAGTGTTGCTATTAACTATTATTCCTCAAGTGAAAAAGCTAAAGAGCTTCTTGATGAGATAAGATGTTTCACTCAAAATGCAAATATTTACAAAGCAGACGTTTCAAACGAGTTTGAAGTATCAACAATGATACATAAAATTGAATCTGATTTCGGGAAAATAGATATAGCGGTCAATAATGCAGGAATTTCGCAAATAGGTTTGTTCACAGATATGACTTCAAACGAGCGTGACAGAATGATAGGCGTAAATCTTATCGGAGCAATGAATGTATGCAAAGCTGTTCTGCCGAATATGATTCACTATAAATGCGGCAATATTATAAACATATCTTCAATGTGGGGCGAAGTAGGAGCTTCATGCGAGGTTGTAT
The DNA here is from genome assembly GCA_947589185.1 of uncultured Clostridia bacterium. Classification (GTDB taxonomy): domain Bacteria; phylum Bacillota; class Clostridia; order Oscillospirales; family Ruminococcaceae; genus UMGS1601. Next base: position 15,011 of record CANQCK010000020.1, read on the forward strand.
ACTCTGCAACAAAGGCAGGGCTTATTGGCTTTACTAAGGCGCTTGCAAAGGAAGTCGCACCAAGCAGAATTAGAGTAAACTGCATTTCACCCGGAATTATTGATACAGATATGAACTCAGAATTGTCTCAATCTGATATTGATGAACTTATAAACGATATTCCGCTGAAAAGAATTGGCACTCCCAAAGACATTGCGAAAGCAGTTAAATTTCTAATATCTGACGAAGCGTCGTATATTACAGGTCAGATACTAGGCGTTAACGGGGGAATAGTTATATAAAATTATACAAAGCAAACCGCCTGAGCATAATGCTCAGGCGGTTGCCGTTTTTGGGATATATAAATTTAGAAGGATGATGTCTATTTAACCTTTACCTTTCTAACCTTTTTGATCCACTTGCTATAAACTTTCTGCGGTTTGCCGTATGCGTCTTTGTAGGTTGCATATGCCCTTACACGCACATAGTATATTTTACCGCTCTTTAGTTTCTTTTTGAATGTTATTTTCTTTTTGGTCGTAAACTTATCAAAGAGAGCTTTTTTAAACTTTCTTGTCTTTGAAACCTGAACTTCATAGCCTACAGCTTTCTTTACCTTTTTCCACGAAACCGTTATCTTTTTCTTGGTTTTACTCTTTGCTTTAAGATTTGTAATCTTAGCCTGATTAACTTTCTTTTTAGCATTTTTCTTATCTTTAGCAACTTGAGACGGACTTCTTGTAGTTATCGGAACACTGGTAGCTGGTTTAACATTGGGGTTCTTTGATGTTCCGGAGTTATTAGGTGTATTAGGTTTAGAATCAGTTTTCTTTACAATAAGACCTTTAATAGCGTCCTCAATTGCCTTTGCAAAAGCGTCAACCTTATCCTGATTAGTTATATCAAGATCTTTTTCAACTGCATTAATTGCATCTTGCAGAGCTTTAACTGATTCATCTGTATATTTACTTAAATCTAATTTATCAGCTTTTGCAATAGCTTCGTCGACGGAGGTGTAGTTGGCTGGTTTATATTTAGGATTATCTAAAATATCAATTACATCATTAACTTCTTTAAGAGTAATACCAGAAAACTTATCTGTTTTATATTTATCTAAAATTGCTTTTCCTGAATTTACAGATTCAGTAAACTTCTTAGTATAATCCTCAGTGAATTTACTTGTATCAGCAGTTTTTTCTAAAGCCTCGTTCAGTTCATTTATATCATCTTCAGTAGCTAGATATACAACATTATCATCGGTCAGATATCCTGCATCTTTTAGTGTTTGCTCGGTTTTGCTGTCTTTTATGACGTAGTAGGTTGGGTTGCTATTTGAGTCTATAGATTCATTTAGACCGTTATTTGCACCTTTAGCCTCAATTGTGCTTAGATCAGGAGTATAAAAATACATATCAGAAAGTGAAGGGCAATCACCAAATGCTCTAACTGACATATAATCAACATTTCCACCGATTATTACTGTATTTAATGAAGTGCAGCCATTAAATAGACAGTTTGTAAGTCCATTTTCGGATATATTATCATATGTTTTGCATCCATCTTCTATTGTTACCATTTCTAATTTTGTGCATTCAGCAAAAGTTGCAGAAGGACGATTTAGTCCTTGTGCACGAATAGTTGTTGGTCCAAAAATAACATTTTTAGGTATTATCACTTCATTAAGTGATTTACAACCGTAAAATCCACATCCACCAATAAACATATTTTCATGAAGATTTATTGACTTGAGTTTTGTGTTTGCAAATGCACTTTCACCAATTTCAATTAAACCAGAAGGAAAAGAAATATCATTAATATTTAGATAAGAGAATGCAAAAGCAGATATTGACTCTAGAGACGAAGGTAAAGTAACTTTTATGAGGTTTGGATATTCGGTTTCAGTTGAGGTAAAACTTGCAAATGCACATCCACCAATGCAAGTTACACTATCATCAAATACAACTTCCTTTATTTGCTCACAATATTTTGAATAGGACCAAGCAGTATAGCTAGAATAAGCTGTTGAATACATTGGACCATCACCCGAAATGGTTAGTACACCATCAGAATCAAGTGTCCAATTTACGGATTCACCGCATTGTCCAGAATCTATAATATCAACGGCAGATGCTGTTATTGTACCTGTTAATGCTGTTACAGCTATTATTGCTGCTGAAGCAGTAGCAATCACTCTTTTTAATCCAAAATGCATTTTACTCCACCCTCTAAATAATTAAGAATATTGAAAAAACAATAATTGTATTATAACTAAAATATGGAAGTAAGTCAACACCTTAAAAATCAAAATTTTTATAATATAATGTAAAATTTTCTTTAATTTAGAAAGATAATGAAAAAATTTAATACCAACTGTCAATGCAGTTGGTACATTTTAACATAAATATTCTTAATATTTGTTACATTTAAATATTGAAAATACATCTGATATTAAAGTTAATTGAATAATAAAGCAATATTAATTTGTTAAAGCGACTAAGCACAGCTATTTGTAAACAAATTATAAACATTTTAAGCATTCAAAAAAATCATTTGACTTCACGATTCTTATGTGTTAAAATATATAAGCCGCATATTTTCGGTTGTTTAAGTAGATGACTTGTGTCATTTCACCGAACATAGCGAGTTCTATTATAAAGGTAGGTGCATTTTAGAATGTACGCAGTTATTGAAACAGGCGGAAAGCAATATCAGGTTCACGAGGGCGATGTTGTTTTCGTAGAAAAGCTGGATGTTAATGCTGATGATACTATTACATTTGACAAAGTGGTCGCAGTTAATGCAGATAACGGCATTACTGTTGGCACACCTTATGTGACTGGTGCAGCGGTTGAGGCTAAGGTTCTCAAGAACGGAAAAGCTAAGAAGATCACAGTTTTCACTTATAAGCCAAAGAAAAGTGAGAGCAGAAAGATGGGTCACAGACAGCCATACACGCAGGTTAGAATTGAATCTATCAAGGCATAATGATTATTGTAAATTTTTTTAAGAACGCTGATAATAAGCTGCTTGGTTTTCAGATAAACGGTCATGCGATGCAGGACGTTTACGGAAAGGATATAGCTTGTGCAAGTGTGTCTTCGGCGGTTATGCTGACCTGTAATACGATTACTGAGGTGTTTAAGTCGAATGCCAAGGTGAGCGTTGAGGAAAACGAAGTTATGCTGAAGCTTGTTGGTTCAAATGATAATGCGGAAAAGGTTCTTTTAGGTTTTTTGACGCATATGTACTTTTTATCAGATGAATTTACAGGCAGGATTTTAGTTAAGGTTATTGAGAAATAGCTTTTTAGTGAGCTTGCTTATGCGGGCGGAAAGGAAAGGTTACCTATTATGATTAGAATTTCAATGCAGTTTTTTGCACATAAAAAAGGAATGGGTTCTACAAAGAACGGACGTGATTCTGAGTCAAAGAGACTCGGTGCTAAAAGATCAGACGGTCAATTTGTTCTTTCGGGAAACATTTTGGTTCGCCAGAGGGGAACGCACATTCATGCAGGTATGAATGTTGAACGCGGTAAGGATGACACATTATTTGCAACAGCCGACGGCGTTGTAAAGTTTGAAAGACTTGGAAGAGATAAGAAAAAGGTTTCTGTTTATCCTCAAGCGTAAAAAGATTATTTTATCCCTGAGCAGATGCTTGGGGATTTTTTGTTTTTGTAAATATTTTGTGTTATACTATATGTATATGTTTTATGTATATATAAACCCAACTTGAAATTCAGGGAGTGTAATTTATGTTCGTAGATAAGGCTAAAATTTTTATAAAAGCAGGCGACGGCGGAGACGGAGCAGTATCCTTTCACCGTGAAAAATATGTAGCCGCAGGAGGTCCCGACGGCGGAGACGGCGGCAAGGGCGGAGATATTGTTTTTGTTGCTGATAAAAGCTTGTCTAACCTGATCAACTTTAAATATAAGAAAAAGTATGAGGCAGTCAAGGGCGAGAACGGAAGCAAGAAAAACCGTTCGGGAAAGAACGCTCAGGATTTGATTATTAAAGTGCCTGTCGGAACGGTTGTAAAGGATTTAGACAGCGGTCGAATTCTTGCTGATATTTCAGATGATAAGCCTGTTGTTATCGCAAAAGGCGGCAAGGGCGGCAGGGGGAACGCACATTTTGCGACCGCCACAAGGCAGATACCTAAGTTCGCAAAGCCCGGCTTTAAAGGTGATTCTTATAATGTTCAGCTTGAACTTAAATTAATTGCCGATGTCGGTCTGGTCGGTTTTCCGAATGTCGGGAAATCAACTCTTATCTCTGTTGTTTCGGCGGCAAAGCCTAAAATCGCAAATTACCACTTTACTACTCTTACCCCCGTTCTCGGAGTGGTTTCAATGGGAGATTCGGAGAGCTTTGTTATGGCGGATATTCCCGGACTTATCGAGGGGGCAAGTGAGGGAGTAGGTCTTGGGCATGAGTTTTTGAGACACGTTGAAAGGTGCAGGATTATTGTTCATATGGTAGACGTTTCAGGCGTTGAGGGTAGAGATCCGAAAGAGGATTTTCTGTCTATAAACAAGGAGCTTTTCAATTTTAGCGAGGAACTGAGCCATGTGCCTCAGATAGTTGCAGGAAATAAATGCGATATGGCTAGTGATGAGCAGATTGAGGAGTTTAAGTCTTTTGTTGAGGATAAGGGTTATGTGTTTGTACCAATTTCAGCGGTTACAACAAAAGGTACAAAAGAACTTTGCAACGCAATTTGGGAGAAACTTAAAGAATTGCCCCCTGTCAAGCGTTATGAAGCAGAACCTTTAACGCAGGCTGAGCTTGAGGAAAAGCTAGCTGTAAACAGAGATTTCAAAATCACAAAAGAGGACGGTATATACTTTGTAGAAGCAGAGTGGCTTTGGGATATACTTCGTGTTGCAAATATGGACGATTACTCATCATTACAGTATTTTCAGAGGGTGCTGAAATCTTCTGGTGTAATAGACAAGCTGGTTGAAATGGGTATACAAGAGGGAGATACGGTTTCGATCTTTGACTTTGAATTTGACTATATGGAATAAATGACGGTGATTTTATGACTGAAAAAGAAGCAAAACAATACAGTCCTTTGGCTCTTGCGTTTTTGGGTGACGCAGTTTATGAAAGGCTGGTACGGAAAAAATTGTTGCTTTCGGCTAATATGCCCGTAGGCAAGCTGCATGAGCTTACTGTTCAAAAGGTTTGTGCGGAGTATCAGGCAAAAGCGATAGACAGAATTTCAGATATACTGACCGAGACTGAGGCTGAAATCGTAAAGCGTGGGCGAAATGCAAGCGGAATGACAGTTCCAAAGCACGCAAGCGTTGCTGAGTATAGAAAGGCTACAAGCCTTGAGTGCTTGTTCGGTTTTTTGGAGCTGATAGGCGACAAGGAGAGAATAGGGGAGTTATTTGAATTAATTATTGAGTGAGATTAGACAATGTATAAAAACATAGCGTAAGCTATCAAAAGTTTTCGGTCAAGCCTTTTTCAAAAGGCTTGCGGGTCAAGGGCGGAGCCTTGTCGCCGACGGGTGTCGGCGAAATATACTTTACGGAGTGCGCTCCGCAAGAGGTGAATTTTAAAATAGTCCGGTGGACTATTTTAAAAGAGGGGAAGCCCTGCAAGTGAGGGCTTCCCCTAGAAAATACTTCAACCATACTTTAACTAATTATTTAAAGCGACTAGGACTTTATGAGGAATATTGATATGGAATTTACTGATTATATCATAAAGGATTATGACGGAAATATTTTTATTTCAATGAATAATACTGATGAAAATGTTTTAAATGACTTCCCTGAACTCACTCACTGCCTTGCAGTTGTGAAGATAGGAAACGATTATCTTCTCGGTTGGAATAAGTGGAGAAACCGATATGAGATTTTTGGGGGTTGTATTGAGAACGGTGAAACTGCAAGAGAATGTATTGTTCGAGAATGCTTTGAGGAACTTGGTATTGAAAACGGAGAGTATTCATATCTAGGTGCAATGAAATTTCTGATGATGCCTGATTATTTTTCTGATAATGAGCGTATTGAATACGGAGGACTTTTTGGAATTACTCTTAATAATATGACCGTTCAAGATATTTACAATCGTATTAATGACCGTGACGAGATAATTAAGCTAGCATTATATAGTAATATCAAAAACAAAGAACCGATTGCACCCATTGATGAAAAGCTGCTTGAGTATTATTTATAGTCTGAATTGGAGGGTTTAAAATGAATGTAAACTGGTCTAAATATATTCAGACGACGGAGGAGCTTTACCGCAACCGAGATATGAGATTCAATGAACAGAATAAAGACATTTGGCTGAACGCTATAGGTGCAAAATCCGGTGATAATATTCTTGAGATAGGGTGTGGAGGCGGAGTTTTCTGTAACAAGCTGAAACAATATGTTCCGAATGTAAGTATAACAGGAGTTGACTTGGATTCTGCACATATTGAGTATGCGAAA
>CANQCK010000021.1 GCA_947589185.1 uncultured Clostridia bacterium
GCAATGAACGGCAGGATGGTTGGTTACGAAAAAGACATGTCCTATCTTACATCAACGGTCGCAGATATTTCCAAAGACGTGAAAGAAATCAAGGAAAAACCATCAAAACGGTGGGAGTCCCTTGTTGCGTGCGCCCTGACAACGATTGTTGGGGCAGTCATTGGATTTATGCTGAACGGCATCCTGCCGATGTAATTCCACTAAGGGAGGATGGTGGAATTGATAAAGCAGATAAAAATTTATGATTTTACCAAGAAAGAAATAGATTTATTCCTTGAGGAATGTAACTTCACAGAGCAGGAACACGAATTGTTCCTATTGCGTTCAAGATATTACACACTTGAGCAGGCGGCAGAGATTATGAACGTGAGCAGTAAAACCGCCTATCGAATCAATAGAAAAGTAAAGAAGAAAATAATTAAGGTCTGCGAACAGCAGGCCGATCAGATATAAATTTTGTGTCCAAAAGCAGGCCATAAAGTGCCCTGTTTTTAACCCTTCTCGCGCCTTAAAATTGGATTATCAAAGGAAAGGGAGGGAAACACATGCCGATGTATAATCCTTATCCATATCCGGCAGTACCGACGTATCAGCCGCAATATCAGCCGCCAATGCAGGACAGGCTTGCGCAGTTGCAGGGACAGTATCAGGCGACGATGCCGCAGAATCAGCAGATGTCGGTTCAACAGCCAATACAGATGCAGTATATTCAACAGCCACAGATGATCGGACGGTATGTGAATGATTTTACCGAGATCACGGCAAACGATGTTCCGATGGATGGGCGCAGCGCTGTGTTTGTAAAGTCTGACATGTCGGAAATTCAGACACGGGCATGGTCGGCAGATGGAAAGATTATACCGATCACTTTTAAGCCGGTTCTTGCTGAACAGAATGAAAATAAGGAAAAACAGGAAAATTTAAAAATAGATTTATCGGATGAGTCCACAAAGGCATTTATGAAGCGGTTTGACGACATCTCCGATCGTTTGGAAAAGATGGAAAAATCTATATCCAAACAGTCAGCTCCGACTTCCAGAGCAAGGAAGGGGGCAGATGGAGATGAATAATCCGCTCGGTTTGATACAGGCGTTACAAAACCCGCAAGCTTTTATGCAAAACATAATGGCAAACAGTCAGTTAATGCAAAATCCGATGGCTCAAAACGCAGTAGAAATGTACCGAAAAGGAGATACTGCCGGACTGAAGAGGATGGCAGAAAATCTTTGCAAGGAAAGAGGCACTACGCCGCAGGAAGTACAAAACATGGTAATGGGTCATTTTGGGATGAGATAACTCGACACATATTAGGGTTGTGCGCACATTAAAAACCGGTTCCCTATTTGTGAAATAAATCAAATAGGAGGACACTAACATGTTCGAGGGTAATTATGGAGTGCCTTGTTCTGTACCCGTTGCACCATTAGCCGCTGGAACCTCTGGAAATGGCGGAAATGGTATGTTTGGCGGTGATGGATGGTGGGCGATCATCATTTTCGCACTCATTTTTGGATGGGGCAGAGGCGGATATGGCGGTTTCGGCGGTGGAAACGGCGGAGGCGCTGAAAGCGGAGCGCTGACGCGCGGCGAATTATGTCAAGATATGAATTTTCAGAGCCTTGAAAACGCCGTGAGAGGTGTGCAGTCTGGACTGTGCGATGGCTTTTATGCTATGAATACTGGTATGCTGAATGGATTCTCCGGAGTTCAGAATACGCTGTGTCAGGGATTTGCTGAAATCGCCGCGCAGGGAAATAACAACACAAATGCGCTGCAACAGTCCCTGAATACGATGAACATTTCCAATCTTCAGACGGCAAATGCGCAGAATATCGCTGCATTGCAGAACCAGAACGCATTGCAGACGCAGATCGCAAACTGCTGCTGTGAGAATAGAGAAGGTCAAGCTCAGATCAACTACAATCTTGCCACTCAGTCTTGTGATACCAGACAGACGATTCAGAACGTCGGAAGGGATATTATCGACTCCCAGAACGCCGGAGTTAATGCTATCCTTGGCAAGCTGACTCAGCAGGAGATTGAAGCGAAAAACGCGCAGATCGCGGCGCTTAATCAGCAGTTGTTTACGGCTCAGCTTGCGGCTTCTCAGGGTGACCAGACGAACCAGATTATCAACACTCTGCGTCCGTTCCCTGTTGCGTCCTATCAGGTATGCAATCCGTTTACCGGTTCTTATGGATACAACTATAACAACGGTTGCGGATGTGGCTATAGCTCTGGATGCGGCTGTTAATTTGCTAAGAAATATAAACGGGTATTGAAGTTGGCTTAACATTATGGTATAATATAAGCGCATAGGAGGTGCTTTATTATGCCAGAAAGATTAACTATTGAATATGTAAAGGAGTTCGTTAGAGATAAATCGAATGGGGAATGCGAAATTCTTTCTGATGAATATATCAACAGCACAACTCCTTTACTACTAAGATGTAAATGCGGAAGAGAGTTCAGTAAACCTTTTTCAAAGTTACGAGACAGAAGCGTATATTGTAAAATATGTTCTTATAACGAATGCGCTGAGCAATTTAGGCTAAATATTGATGATGTAGTCAGAAATATAAGTCAAAAAGATTGCCAATACATATCAGGAGAATACAAAAACAATAAATCGCTTTTAAAGATAAGATGCAGATGTGGAAATGTTTTTGAAAAAAGTTACGTAAAATTTATGCAAGGTCAAGACAGATGCCCAGAATGCGGAAGAAAAAGTTTGGTAAAAAGTAAAACAAAGTATTCCGCAGATGATGTTCAGAGAGAAATATCAAAAGACGGATATTGTATTTTGGATAAAAGCAAATATATTGATGCGGCTACGCCGGTTGAATGTGTTTGCAAAAGAGGTCATGTTTTTAATCTCGTTTTTTCTGAATATTTAGTTGGGCATTCTGGATGTAAAAAATGTTCATCTATTTGCAACGCTTACAAACGGCATTGGAATTACAAAAACGGAGATTCCCTTGTTGAAGAAGCTCTTAGGGCGTCTGTAAATTCATGGAAGAAAGACATTAAAAAGTCTTACGGAATGAAATGTTGCATAACAGGAATGAAATCGAATATTGTTGTTCATCATCTTACGGATTACAAAACGATTGTCGAAGAAGTGAGCCGGGAGTTGAATATTCCTATTTTTGAAAGAATACGGGATTATGATGATTATGAGGATTTTATTCTTTTTAAAGAAAGGTTTGTGGAAAAACATACCTCAAAAACAGGGATTCCAATAACGAAAAAGGTTCATAGTCAATTCCACAAAAAATATATAGAAAGAGCATCTATCGAGAATTTTGACAAGTTCTTAAAAGAGACTTACAATACTTGTTTAGATGATGTGTTTAAAAAACAGAACACAGAATAACCAAAACTGAATATTTCAGTATCTTCCCGATATTTATTTCGGGATGTTCGGCTCATGCCGTTATTACGCAAGAGGGCAGGCGCATGTCTGTCCTTTTGTATTCAGAAAAGGAGAAGGAACTATGGCTGAATATGTTGGAACCGCCGTACAGAATGTGGCGGTCAATCAGAATGTATTATTTACCGAAACCCCTGTGCCGTCTTGCAACTGTTCTATCGTCCATCGTGAGGGTAGCGGCATTGTGACGTTGCGCGGGAACACAAATCAGTGCAGGGCGCTTTACAAAGTTAGCTTCGGTGGGAATATCGCGGCTGCGGAATCTACTGCGGCTATCTCCGTTGCTATCACTCTGGATGGCGAAGCACTGGCAAGCGCTACAGCAATCGAAACTCCGGCAGCAACCGGCGCATATTACAATGTATTCGTGGCGGCTTTCATTGCCGTTCCGAAAGGCTGTTGTGCGACCGTATCCGTGGAAAACATCTCCACGCAGGCAATCACCGTGCAGAACGCAAACCTGATTGTTGAGCGTGTGGCGTAAGGAGGTGCGGATATTATGCATGTAAAGAATATTCATTGCATGATTGAAGAACTTGCAGATGGATTAAAAAGCAATGTCACAAAAAACATGAAAGCAGATGAAGTGAAAGTTCTCGGTGAAACTGTGGACATGCTAAAAGATCTTTGTACGGCTGAATATTATGCACGTATCGCAAAAGCGATGGAAGAATCCGAAAAAGAAGATGAAGAAGAAGCCAAGTACATGATGAAACAGATGAAAGAACAGTACGGCGAAGAAGATGGTGAGCGTATGTATCCCATGGGATACAACCGCAACCGTTATTCAAACGGCAGATTTGCTCCGCGCGGACGTGGACGCCGGATGGGATATATGCCTTCCGAAATGCATATGCCATACCTGGAAGACGAGTACATGGCTGAATACCTTGGCTACCCTTATATGGATGACGTCAAGATGCGCATGGGATATAATTCCAGCGGGCGCGGCGGTAACTCTGGAATGGGGATGCGCGGCGGCGATATGAACAACGGAAACATGGGCGGAAATGACGGAAATCAGGGCCGGAGCGGATACGGTGACGGGCGCGGAGAAAGCGAAGGTTCCCGGTATGGACGTTCCTATGATTCGTACCGAGAGAACCGCAGACACTTCACGGAAACAAAGAGCGAAGAGTCTAAAAAGCACATGGAAAATTCCATGAAACAATATACCAATGATGTGATGGAGAACATCAGGGAAATGTGGCGCGACGCAGACCCGACCCTCAGAAAGAGCATGAAAGAAGATTTAACAAAGATGGTTCAACAGTTGCAGTGATGTGATTAAGCCTCGGATTTTCCGGGGCTTTTATCGTAGGAGGATTCATGCAGGATTGTAAAGTAAATATCCTTGGAACAGAATACCAGATATTAACACAATCAGAATACGAAAACCCGAAGTTAAGGGAATGTAACGGACTGTGCGAGCAGTATTCCAAAAAGATTATTCTGAATGATTTTCAGGCACAGAAAGATGATGTAATGTGCGTGGAGAATCCGGATGAATTTATGAAGAAAGTTCTCAGACATGAGATTTTTCATGCGTTTTTCGGGGAGTCCGGGCTGAGAAGCTGTAGCGAGTTTGCTGAAAATGAAGAACTTGTGGACTGGCTTGCCATTATGTCCCCGAAGATTTTCAGGATATTTCAGGAGTTAAATATATTGTAGGTGATACCATGCTAAAACGATTTGTAATGAACGGGAACTTGTGGATGGTAGAAACCGTTCCGCCGTCTTCTCTGTTATTAATAGATAGAACAGATGAATACAGGGTAGCTACCACTGATCCCGACCTACACAAGATATTTTTGTCAGAGGATTTGTACGGCAGTTTCAAAAAGCGTGTGCTTATCCATGAGATAACACACGTTGTTTTGTGGGAATACGGAATTATAGACAGAATAGCCGCTTACTGCTACCCGGAATATCGCATCGCTATGGAGGAAGAAATCTGCAATGTATTGGCGGATTATGGCGAAATAGTATTCAATGCGGCTTACAAGGTTCTCGGAAACGAGGCAATCCGCATAGTTCCGCACCAAATGGAAAGGCTGGTGTCTTAATGCGTAGCGCGTCCAGAGAGCGACAGAAAGTATGGTTTTCACGAAAAACTGAAAAGCAGGACGGAATTGATACGATTGAGGTTTATGATAAGCCGGCCATGAAACTTCTGGCTGTGTCTGTTGGAACGGGATTTCCGACAGAGATTGCCGCAGGCATTGTCCCGGATTACGACAGAACGGTTACTTCCTACGATAAAAACTTTCAGCCGCTTGAAGGGGATGTTCTATGGGTAGATAGAGAACCGGAACTTGACGAAGAGGGAAACATCAAGCTGGAAGATGATGAGGCAACGCCGACAGTGCCGCCGGACTATATAATAAAGCGGATTGAACAGAGTCAGAAATCTTTAACGGTAAAATATCGGATCGTGAAGATTGGAGGAAGCTGATATGAAACTGTGCATTGATACCGATTTGGAAATTGGAGATGCAGTATACTGGGTGCTGAAATACGGAGATATCAGAAACGACAACATTTACAAATCAATTATTAAAGGTTTTGTATTTGCCAAAAATGGAACGTTTATCTTAGATGATGCCAATGATTATGTCGGAAGCATAGAAGATATCGGAAAGCCAATAAAGGATATACCGGACAACGAAATAGCGGTTTACCCGACCCGAGAAGAAGCTGAAAAAGCAGTTGCCGCATGGAATGAAAGAAGGAATTGATATGGCAAGATACGGCACAAAACCATGCACCATTGAGGCAGTACAGTTTCTTGACACGGATGAATCCGTAACTGAATTACAAGACTTTACCGGCGCGCACCTGCTGATTTCCCGGTCAGTTCCACACCATCCAAAACTCATCATCGAAACACCACATGGCGAACTGGTGGCGAATCTTGGGGATTTTATCATTAAGGATTCTGGGACGGGATTCACGGCTTGTAGTGCGAGTGTATTTCACAGGAAGTATGAGCTGATCGAATGAAAAAGATAAAGGTGGAGCTGTCACAGGCCGGGATTCAAAGAGCGATACGAGAAGTGAAGGGATACAAACAATCACTTATTGATAAGAATGAGATATTTGTTCAGAGACTTACTGAAATCGGGATTCCGGTTATAGACGAACGCATAGCGGCGGCACAAGGCGATTCTGATAAGAACCATAACACGTATATCAAAGTAAATTCTTTCGGCGGACATTCACGGGCAGTTTTAACTGTTGAAGGAATTGACATATTATTTATAGAGTTCGGCGCTGGAGTGTATCACAACGGTTCCGCAGGCGGTAGTCCACACCCCAAAGGGCAGGAATTTGGCTATACCATTGGCTCATACGGTAAAGGGCAAGGAAAAAATGATTACTGGTTTTACACGGCGGAAACCGGGGAAAGTGTTATGTCTCACGGCACTGAAGCTACAATGCCTGTTTATTCAGCGAGTGTAGAGATACAGAGAAGAATCAGAGAAATTGCAAAGGAGGTATTCTCATGAATTTTCATTTTCATGATTGGAAAAGAATTGAAAAACCAAAATTTTCGTATTTCGATTATAGCGGTATCGAGGTTTTAACTGCTAAATGCCGATGTACCGTATGCGGGAAAGAGAAAGTAAGAAAATTCATGGGAAAATGGTACTTTTAAAAGGAAGGAGGTTGAATTCATGAAACCAATCATCATTTTCACACAGAAAGACGAAAACGGGAATATCTGCATGAGCGCAGAGAAGTTCGAGAAATACATTCAGACGGCATATGAAAGCGGCGTAGAGGATGGAAAAAGTAAATCCTCCATTACTACCTTGAGAGGGAGCGACTTATCAGGCATTATTCCGTGCTCCACCAGAGGTACTAAGAGTGCATTTGAAGATGCGTGCAGGGCGGCAGAATCCGCGCAGGCGGCGGCGTACAGTTCAGCGGATTATTAATCTTAGGTGGTGGATAAAATGTTGATAACTGTGGATAACCCGGCAGAGAAAGTTTTTTCACGGTGGAGTGCCGCAATAAAAGAAAATACAAAAGTCGGCAACAACGTATCCATGGACATGAGCCGCGTTCCGTCATCCTTCCCATACATCAGGATGTCTTATCTTGGCGGCGTGCAGGTGCGCGGCGATTTGGAAGGTGACGAGTGCGCAACGACAATTACATTCCAGATAGAATCCTTCTCAAATGGACAGAAACGCCTGACAGATGTATATGCGCTTGATGACGCGTCCCACAAGATTATGGTGGGCATGGGATTTCGACGAACGTATAATGGGCAGGTTGAGAACATTGATGAAGGAATAGCGAGAGTAATCAGCCGCTACAACCGGTTATACGCCGGAAAGCTACTTGGGGAGGAATAGTTCAACAATACATCAACTAATAGTTCAATACATCAATAATATATCAACAGGCAATTCCCGCGCAAGCGGATTGCATAGAAGGAGCCGGGAGGCTCTTATTTTTATAGGGAAAGGATGTGAAAAATATGGAAGGTGACTTTAAGAAATGGCTGAAAGCCGCAGGAATAAGAGCGGTAAAGACTTTCGCACAGACGGCGGCGGCCCTGATCGGTACGGAACTGGTTGGCTTTACTGAACTGGACTGGTTGCATATTATCAGCGTTGCAGGTGTCGCGGCGGTTCTTTCCCTGCTGACGTCGGTAGCAGGATTACCGGAAATCGAAAAGAAGTAGAGCAAAACCTATCGAATCCGATAGGTTTATTTTTTACCGGCGCGCAGAAGCGCGTCGCTGACCCTGAACAGTTAAGGGTAGAAAGGAGCAATTATGGCAGAAGCAGCAATTCCCGGAATTTCAACTCTTGGTAAAAAGTTAATGGTGTGATAAATGCGTAGCCATTAACGTGCCGCTCACGTCGAATCCACCATGTAGGACGTGAGTTATCAGCGGAGAAATAAACTGGAAAACCGTTTGCAACGTCAATCAGAGAGCGAAGGCTTGACCCAAAAATCAAGTCAGCCGCAACGCGTAGGAAGTGAACCTGTGGTTGAGATACCGCAGAATATAATCTTCCCAAGAGGCTCCGCTATCGGGTGGAATATCCGCAGAGGATATGGTAAAAAGGTACGCTGGACTGCATTGTAATGATGCAGAAGCATGGATAAAAAGCCATGTGATAACATATCGGCAATTTTCAGCTACGCTGTAGAAACAACGGAAGGGCAAAAACCGTCAGAAACGACAGATTGGAAACAGCTTCACAGATGCAATGACATTTCAGAGATCACGCTGGAAACGGAGACTATTGACGCATCAGCATTGGAGGACATGCAGAGCCGCTACATCGCAGGCAGGCAGGATACCGGAGGTACATGGGATGTAACATTCAACCTGACAAATGATGTAATTAAAGAGCTTGAAGCAATGCTTTTAGCCGCATCGACTGGGCTTGCAGACAATAAAAGAACATGGTTCCAAGTCACATTTCCGTCTCTTACGAAGTCTTTCTTCGTTGTTGGTCAGCCGGGGACGAAGGTTCCACTTCCGGCAGTCGCACAGAATGAACTTCTGACCGGAGCAATCAGCATTGCGATTGATGAGTATATCGGTCTTGATGATACAATAACGCCACAGGCATCCGAAGCAGTATAAGCAGGCATGTACTAAAAAGGGAGGAATTTTATGTACAAAGTGTTACCTATTGACGGAAAAGACTGGAAAATCGAATACAGCATCGAGGCTTCTCTGTACGGTGAATGTACGGAGAAGCTGATTGAATTTATGCAGACAATCGCGGGCGGCGCGGATGAACTTCCAAAAGACGCAACGGCAGAACAGATTACGGCGGCGCGGAAAAACTTCATTAAAGAGAAAATTTCCGGTATCTGCGACATCACGAACACAACGCTGACCATGTTTTACGCCGGACTGCTTGAGCACCACGGCCCGGAAGGCGACCGGTCTATCATGTCCAAGAAAGACGCGAAACAGCTTGTTCGCAAGTATTTCGCCGAACATGCAGAGGATGGAACCGGGAACTTCTATGACCTGCTCCAACTCCTTATGGAGCAAATGGGGGAAGATGGTTTTTTCAAGATGACCGGAGTCGAAAAGATGTTCGACGAAATAGCAAAAAGAGTGAAAGAAGTGGAAGGGGAAGAGGAAGAGAAGAAAGTCAAAAAGCTTCCGCAGGATCACAAAAAAGCTACCGGCAAATAGTCTTTGAAGACGTCTATCCAAACGCAATCAGATGTGGAATGTCATACAGAGATTTCATGCACTCCACGATGACAGATATACGGCAGAGAATTGAAGTGTACAGAGAAGATAAAGAGAATGAAGCAAAAGAGCTTGAGTTCAAAGCATGGCTTTCCGGCCTGTATGTAAGAAATGCCATCACATCTTCGTTCAATAAAAAGAGCAAGTATCCAGACAATCCACTCAAAGTAAAAGAGGTTGTCGTGTCAGATATGGTTCTCACGGAAGAAGAAAAAGCGGAGTGGAGCCAGAGATGGCTTAATAAACTTACAGGAATGATGGAAAAGAACAAAAGATATAAAGAACTTCAAGGCGAGTAGGTGTCATAGCTTATCCGCCTTTTTCTGGCTGCCGGCAGGAGGCAGTCACTAACCTCAAACAGTTGGAGGTGGTTAAATTGGCAGATAACACGATAGACACCTTGATGTTGGAGGTGGAAAGCAATGCCGAAAAATCCGCGGATGGTCTTGACCGGCTTGCGGCATCACTGGCAAGAATCGGGAAATCGGTAAGTGGGGCAGTAACTCCACTTTCCAGTTTTGCGTCCAGTATCAAGGAAGCGACAACAGCTATTAACTCACTCGGAAGCACAAGGGAAATCAGCTCCTTGCTGTCTCAGTTGACGCAGTTAAGTAAAGTCAGACTTGACAACTTGGAAAGCAAGAAAATTAAGATAGATTTCGGGCTAAGTGGAAACGAAGCAAAAAATCTGTCACAGGTTGCTGACGGAATCAAAAATGTCGCAAATTCCATGAAGCTGATGAATGACATAAACCTGAAAGATTCCGGGGTTGTGACGGTCATTAACTCGTTGAAGCGCCTATCGGAAGTCAATACAACAAATTTTAATGCGGACGGAATCGCGAATATAGCAGGCGCTCTTGGCTCGCTCAACAACATCAATTTCAAAGATACTGGGATTGGAACGGTCGTAAAATCTCTCCAAAGCCTGTCGGAAGTCGATACAACAAGATTCGATGCTGATGGGATTGCAAGAGTATCCAATGCTTTAGGCGCTCTCGGAAATGCCAATTTTAAAGGGACTGGACTTAACTCCGTCATTAAGTCCCTGAGAGAACTGTCGTCGGTCGACATGAGTAACTTCAATACTGGCAGTTTCGCCGGGATTGTGCAGTCTATCAGTTCTCTCGGACAGATTCCAGACATTTCCACAGGAATCAACAAACTAGTTTCTTCATTGGCAAAACTGGCAAGTTCCGGCCAAAGCATCACAACTGTAGCACAACAGTTACCGGCCCTTGGTAATGCCTTGCGCGATGTTGTAAGCAGACTGGCCTCTGCTGAATCCGTTTCGGATGCGGTCAATCTGTTTGTACAGTCTCTCGCACGGCTGGCCGGGGCAGGCGCGAAAACAGCAGAGACCGCCGCAGGACTTGAAACACTCGGGCAGGCAACCCTTGATTTCTTTCGAACAATGCAGAGTGCGCCGCAGATCAGCGAAAATACCCTGCGGATGACAGAAGCATTATCCCGGTTAGCAGCAAGCGGCGCAAATGTAGGGCAGGCTACAAATGCGACAAGTAATGCGTTCAATTCGTTTGGAAATTCTTCGAGCAACGCTGCAAATTTGGTGATAAAAGCCTTTACTGTACTTGCAAATACGGTAAGACGTACAATAAGCATAGCGGTTAAAGCTTTTGATGCACTCGGTAAAGCATTCCTGGCACCGGCCAAGCTGGTTAAAACAACAGTGGGGACCATTGTTTCTTCAATCGAAAAAATAAGCAACGCGGCAAAGACAATGGGTACTATGGTTGGGAAATCGTTTGGCAGTTTATTGAGCATAACCAAGGATGTTGCCACGGGAATACTTTCTTCCGCGAAAACTATAGTGTCATCTTTTGCACTGGTCGGAACTTCCGGGAAGGTATTCAGCCGCCTGGGATCGCAACTTAGAAGCATAATAAGAATTGCCCTTCCATTCACGACAATTTGGGGGGCCATTAATCTAACAAAACAGTCAGTACAGCTTTCAAGTAATCTGACTGAAATCCAGAATGTTGTAAGAACTACTTTCGGGGACATGACCCAGGAAGTAAATAAATTCGCGAAATCGGCCGTAAAAGAACTCGGCATGTCAGAACTGACATTCAAGCAGGTTGCAAGCCGGTATCAGGCGATGGGAACCGCAATGGGAATCAGTTCAGGGCAGGTCAAGGAGGCAACTCAATTCCTCCAGGAACACAGCGAGATGTACGGGAAAACCGCTGATTCTATGGGGGATATGAGCATTGAACTTACTCGTCTGGCGGCGGATATCGCGTCATTTTATGATATTGACGCAACAGATGTAGCAGATGACTTGGCGTCCATATTCACAGGGCAAACCAGACCGTTAAGACAATATGGACTCGATTTAACACAGGCAACTTTGCAAGAGTGGGCGCTTAAAAACGGAATCGACGCAAATATCAAATCCATGTCGCAGGCTGAAAAAACTTTGCTCAGATACCAATATGTCATGGCACAAACCGGCGCGGCTCAGGGTGATTTTCAAAAAACGATTTTAACCTGGGCCAACCAAACCCGAATCCTCAAGGAATCATTTAAACAGGTTGGTTCAATTATTGGTGAAGTCATTATCAATGCAATTAAGCCGTTCGTGATCGCACTTAACAATGCGCTCAGCAGTGTGATTTCCTTCACACGAAAAGTGGCAGATGCTTTGGGAAAGATTTTCGGGTGGACGATCCAGATTGACGCCGGAGGCGTTATAAACGACATGGAGGACGCATCGGACAGCATGGAAGATTTTGCAGATGATGAAGATGATGCCGCGGATTCTGCAAAGAAACTCAAAAAGCAGCTTTCCGTTCTTCCATTTGATGAACTGAACCAGCTCGCAAAAGATTTGGATGAAACCGGAAAGAAAAAAAGTGGCAAAGACGACGGCCTGGATGATGCCATTGAAACAGATGGACTTTCTGCAAGCTTTGTTAAAGGCGAGGGGCTTTTTGATAAATACAAAAGCAACATTGACAGTTTGTATGAATTGGGAGAGTACATCGGAAAAGTCCTCAAAAAAACACTCGGGAAAATCAAATGGAAAAAAATCTATAAAAAAGCAAGCGGTTTCGGTGAGGGACTTGCTTCTTTTTTGAATGGACTCGTTTCGGTCGACGGTCTTTTTGATAAAGTTGGAAAGAGTGTAGCTGGCGGACTTAATGCCGCTATGAAATTCGTGAATGGTTTTGGAACAACTTTTGATTGGAAACAATTCGGAAAGTCTCTCAGTGATGGAATAAAGTCGTTCATTTCCACATATAACTGGGATTTGCGCGTTGATAATTTCAATACATTCGCGAACGGAATCCTAGATACCATTATCGCTGCTCTTGACAATGTGACAGCTGCTGAATGGCGCGAAATCCCGCAAAAGATAGCGGACATGGTAGGGGCGATTGATGCAACTGGAATCTCATGGAAATTAGGAAAACTCGCAAATTCGCTTGCTTCTTCTTTTTATTTAGTGATTTCCGATTATGACATGTGGTCCGGACTTGGAGATAAAATAGCAGAAGGAATCAGCGGTTTTTTTGAATCTATGGGCGAAATCGACGCAGGCACTGGGAGGAATGGTTGGCAGGCGCTTGGAGGAGGCATTTCAAAAAGTATTGTCGGGATTGTTGATACTATTATATATGCGCTTAATGGCGCGCCCTGGAAAAATGTTGGTCAGGCGATTGCCGATCTTATTGGTGGCATTAATTTTTGGGAAATCGGTTGGGATCTCGGGATGCTGGCAACATCTCTGGCTGCTGCGTTAGGAGAAATTGTTTCAAACGGGAATATATGGAAAAATCTCGGAAGTAATATTTCAAGTGGAATTAATAATTTTTTCTATGCAATGGATTGGAAAAAATTAGGCTCAGACATTACACAGTCAATTTCTGGTATTTTGACTTCGATTATAGTTGCTCTCAACGAAATTGATTGGACTGCTGCCGGTCAGGCCGTTGCAGATTTCATTGGCAGTATTGATTTCGGCCAGATTACATGGAACCTCGGGAAAATGGCAAGTTCACTGGCAAATGCGTTTTATGAACTTGTATCCAATAAAAATACCTGGGTCAATCTCGGAAAAGCGCTATCTGGCGGACTCAATGGGTTTTTCAGCAGCATGAACGAAGTTGACGCAGGCACTGGGAGGAATGGTTGGCAGGCGCTTGGGCAGAGTATTACAAACTCAATAACGGGAATTGCATCATCTATTACAACAGCCTTGCAGGGAGTATCCTGGAAAAATGTTGGTCAGGCGATTGCCGATCTTATTGGTGGCATTAATTTTGGAGAAATCGGCTGGAATCTTGGAAATCTAGTAAATTCTCTTGTAGATGCTCTGTATGAACTGGCATCTGATAAAGAATCATGGGCCAGCCTCGGAACCGGTATGGCAAATGGAATCAATAATTTCTTCAATACAATAAACTGGGAATCTGTTGGTCTTACTCTGGATGGTTTATTTTCAGGGATAGTGACTTTCATTTCCAATTTAGCAGAAACCGGAGATTGGGAGGAAATAGGAAGGAATATCGGAACTGCGCTTTCAGGGGTAGATTGGGGAACGCATTTACTGGAAGCGGCAAAAGCAATAGCAAGCATTCTTGGGGACTTGTTAAAAGGACTAGGGGAAACAACAGCTGGGAAGTGGATTCTTGGGATTGCCGGAGCGTTTACAGCAGTAAAGCTTACTACGACAATTTATACGTTTGTAGATGGAATTGCAACAATTCTTAGCGGCAGCAGAAATGTAAGGATACTTACAGCTACGATGGAAAGTCTTCTGGGAGGCGCTACTGCTACTGCGGCGACGACGGCGGCAACAGCTGTAGGTGGTGTTGGCACAGCGGCGAGTACAGCTGCAGGCGGAGCGTCCTTATTGCACACAGGATTGTCGGCAATTGGTGGCGTTGGCGTGATAACTGGCCTTATTTTAGCTGCAAAAAAAATATCTGAAATATCTGACGCAGCGAAAGGCGGAAATGGAGAGTTAAGTGAACTCGGCGGCGTTATCGACACGATAAGTGGTAAATTCTCGGATGGACTCAGCAAATCGTTGTTTAAAGCAAAAGAAGATTTGGAAAATGCTAACGCATCAACTGACGAATGGGCAGAAACTTTGTCTCAACTGTTTATAGATGCAGGTGTTGGATCTGAAGATTTACGAGATATTTATTCCGAAGTTGCTGGATCTATTGGAATGTCAGCCGGTCAGACAGAACTTTTTGAGCAAATCATACAAAGAGTGAGTAAGGAAGAAGCACAGTGGTCGGAAGATCAGAAACAACATGCACTTGATAATGAATCTGCCTACAGCCGATTAAACGAAATGCTTAAAACCCTTCAACAGGAAGGAATCATACCAAGTCAAGATCATATGAGAATTTTGCAGGAAGAATTGCAAAAATCAGAAACGAGCGGCGATAATGCTGCCACAGCTTTTGAAAATTTAAAAACTTGGATTGATGACATGAATCTTTCTGCGAATGATCCAGATGGAATTATGAATGGAGTTATGAATCAGGCCCTTCAAGATATATCCGGGAGTGCAGATAAAGCCGGAACTTCTGTGGAAGATTTTTCGACTACTGTAGGAGAAGAAACAAAAACCATCACAGGGCATTTTGAACAGATGTCAGAAAACTCCGCTAAAACCGTAACCGAAGGTGTAGGCACGATAAAAAAGAAATTTGATGATGACCTAAAGGACGCGGCTGATTCCTCGAAGACGCACTTTGGAAATATAGAAACAAGCGCAGACGATGCGGCGACCGCGACAGAAAATGTCGGAACAAAAACGGATGGTTCCATCTTAAAATTTATTGCTTTTGAACTGAAATCATTATTAATGACCGGAGCGTTAGGAGCCATAAAATCAAGCGCAGAGGACGCAGAAGAAAAAATATCTGATTTAAATGACACAATCAGCGACCTTTCCGATAATCTCCCTGATTACGAAAGTGACTTTAAAGATATGGGCACGGCTCTTATAAACAGTATGCTTTCAGGAATTTCAAGCAAGACAAGCTACGACATAGTAAATTCACTTTCCACAGTGATCTCCAACATTAAAAGTGCGTTTAGTATCAATAATGATATGTATTCACTTGGGCAGAGTGTTGGGCAATCATTTGCAAATGGCTTGCAAAACATCCATATAAAGACTCCGAGGATGTATATATCCGATTGGGAAAGACACGATCTGGGAAATGGTGGGTGGATGTCAACTCCTAATTTTTCAGTTCAATGGCTTGCACGTGGTGGCCTTGTGACCGGCCTTACAAATGCAATCCTAGGCGAGAATGGGAGAAAAGAAGCAGTGCTCCCCCTAGAAAGCCCAAGAGCCATGAAAGCAATCAGCGCAGGACTCCTGTCCGGGATGCAAAATCTGTCAATCGGGCAATACCGGCTGGCCTCCCTGTCAGACATGGCGGCACCCCCGGATTACTCAAAAGCCATGTCTGCGGATGCAGTGCAAATGAGAAACACCCAGATCGACAATGAAGATCTGATGGACGCGATCACCGGCGCGGTAGTTACAGCCATGATGAACAATCAGCAGAACCCGATTAACGTGACCTGCTATGCGGAACTCAAGACAGAGAATGACGAGGTACTGGCAAGGGCGGTCACGAGAGGGCAGAAGAGCCTTGACTATCGGTACAATCCGACGCCGAAGTTCGGGTACTGATTGACGTGAAACACAAAAAGTGGTAAAATATAAAACATAACACAGCATTACTTTAAGACGAAATGAGACATTCTCGCCTTGGGGTAGTGCTGTGTTTTTTTGCAGGTATGGTTTGCGAGGTTCGATTCCTCGGGCCTGCTTTGGCAGGGATAGTGAGCGCGACACGACAAGCGGCGAGCCTTGGCCGCTTCCCTGTCTTTGTTGAAGGCGCATTACAGAAAGGTGGTAATGAAAATGGAGTTTGATTGCAAAAAATATTATAGTGAATATTACAATGCCGATATTTACGGAAATTTCGAAGGCGAGGATGATGGGTTTTATGAAGTACATCACATTGATTTTAATGAGCGCAATAATAGAATGGAGAATTTAATATTGCTCCCGGAAAGCCTTCATAAAAAAGTACATTCGGTGACCAAAACAGTAAGAAGAGATTTAGACATTAGAATGATACCATTTTTTAACGAGCCTCTTGTGAACCGTATTGAGCAAATAATAAAGTTCAGGGAGGAAACTTTGAAATGGTATTATTTAAAAAGGTATATGGGCAGTCACAAAAGTGAAGAAATCAAAAATATCTCCGAAATAATTAAAGAATACAATATAATGTGCATTGTTTTTTATAAACCAGAACTGAGGATTTTCGAAAATGATTACTGATTCTGATTATTAATTTCGGTAAAACCGGAAAGATTGAGGGTAGCTCCCAAAATCTTCCGTTTTTATAATATGTAAACGCAACAGGCTAGGGTAGCTCCCGAAAAGCGAACTCCAACGCCTGCCTGTTGTTTTATTGATTGGAGTGTTTATAGATGATGTGGAGGTCATTTATATGAAAAAAGAAATAAAAGATGACAGTTATTTTGTCATCAGAGGCTACATGGTAAATGAATTAAAATTGCAGAAAAGTGAATTACTGGTTTATGCTATTGTTAACAGCTTCACCGAAAAAGGAAAAACCTACAGCGGAAGCTTGTCTTATCTGGCGTCATGGATTAATGGTTCAAGAACAACTGCAAACAATGTGTTAAAAAGTCTCACAAAAAAGGGCCTTTTAAATAAAACTGAAAAGTTTGTTAACAATGTGAAGTTTTGCGAGTACACGGTTAATCGAACTCCCAAAAAGAAGGAAGAAGAAGAGCGTTCAAAAAATGATGATGGTATACCAAAAATTGATACACCAGACCAAAAACAGAACAGTGGTCAAAAAACTGATACGGGTGAGCGTAACAATTTCTGTGATGGTATATCAAAAAATGATACGGGTAGTCAAAAAATTGAACCGGGGTGTATCAAAAATTGTACCGGGGGTGTATCAATTTCTGATACGGGGTATGCAAAAAATTGTACTGGGGGTATACCAATTTCTGAACCCAATAAAGAACTAGATATTTCTAGTAATAATAAATTTGATAAAGAAAGTGAAAAGGAATCCGATAATCAGGAAAATGAAGACAGTATAAGTATAAACAAGGACAACTGCTCCGATTCCAGTATAGAAGAAAAGGTATGTGAAGTATTGGACGAAATAGACGAAAAAGGACATGCGTTTCCTTATGGATTTGATTTAAAACATAAAATCAACTCAGTAGAGGAAGTTAAGAAAATTGTCACATACTTTTTCCAGAGACATTATGCGTTCTTCCATGAAGATGTTCTCCCGGAAATCACATGGTTCAATCTTTATGAAACCGCAGAAGAATATTGCGTAACAGACGGGATTCTGTATAAAGAGTCCGTATATAAATTCGATCAGTACAAAGAAATGATCGACCTGTATTTTGACAGATACGTAGACCATGACGGAAGAAGTTATAAAATTTCGAATTTTATGAAGAAAGATTTTCGTGAACGGCTTTACCGGGAAATCGAAAAGCGGAAGGATAAACCCTCTGGAATAAAGCAGTATCGCACTCCACCTAGAAATTTCCCCGGATGCGACACTGAGGACTACGGTGAACTACCATTCGAGTGATAGCAGGCGCCCCATTATTGATAGACCATTTGTTCAAAACCTCCTTTCCAACTACCGGTCACGAGGCCGGTTACATCCGACGGAGCTGTGCCGTGGAGGGGTGACACGGCACAGGCTTCAAAAATCGCCGGATTTACCGTGTTAAATTACGCGATTTTGGAGGCATTGGAGGTTTAGACGATAAAAGTATCGGACAAGATTATAAAACCGCTCAGAAAGGCAAATAACAAAGAATGAGAGTAATTGAAGGCAAGCGGAAGAAGCTCCTGAAACCGGGACGGGAAAATTACCACGCCGCACTTGAGAGACTTTCCGCACGAATCAACCAGGGCGAAGAAATATCCTGCGTGCATGAGAAAATGATTTTCCTTTTTGTGAAGTACCTGTCAGCATACACAGACTTCAACGGGATGGAGTATAGAAACTTGCAGGATCTTCTTTCGGACTATTTCGCAGTAACCGATTCAATGGGTTTCCTGACACCCCAACAGTTCATGCGCCTGTTCCCGGTTGAGAAAACCTATGACGGGAGCAGGTGGCAGATGAAGGACTACTTTGCCTGCATGGAGTCCGTAAACAGATACGACCCGGACAAGCCGATCGGGACAGACAAAATCCAGGAATTTCTCATGGATTACTGGAACCCGGATATAATCAGGTTTGAGGTGTGCAAACTGATGTGCGCGAGCGCCGTAAGAAGGAGTACCGGCGGCAAGGGCATCATGGAAGAATTTGCCGAGGAGCAGGGTATCCCTACTTACACGCTTTACAAGAACGAAAATATCATAATCAATAACTCTACTGGGGAAGTATCAAAAGTTCAGAAGCCCAGAAAGAGAAGGCCGAAATGGTTGAAAGTGGTGGGAAAAGGGCAATAATTTGCCAGAGAATCATTTACTTTCCTCCTGATTTTGTGGTACGATAAAGAAAACAAAAGAGGGAGGTTTACCAATGAAGAAAATGAGAAAAATACTTTTCATCCTGACCGTGCTTGTTATGTGCCTGTCAGTCTCAACGCCCGTATCTGCGGCAGTGAAGATTTCAAGCAGGAGCGTGACGCTGACAGTTGGTCAGAAGAAACAGCTGAAAGTCACAGGAACCAAAAAGAAGGTCAAGTGGTCAAGCAACAAGAAGAAGGTCGCCACGGTCAACCAGAAAGGCGTGGTGACCGCAAAATCCGCCGGAACAGCAAAGATCACAGCGAAAGTGGGGAGCAAGAAATATACCTGCGAAGTGAAAGTGAAGAAAGCGGCAAAGATCAGCCTTAATAAGACAAATCTTACATTGAAAGTTGGGCAGAGCTACACGCTGAAGCTGAAGAACGCGACCGGAACAGTAAGCTGGAGCACAAGCGATTCAGGAATTGCTATGGTATTTCCTGACGGGACGGTAACAGGCATGAAGGCCGGTTCCTGCATAGTCGCGGCGGTATATGGTGGAAAAGAATATAGATGCCTGGTTACAGTGAAACAGACATCTAATAATACACCAACTACTCCCACTATACCGGACACACCAACAAAACCTTCAACAGTGCCGGTTGTTAGTTTTTCGCTTTCCAGTTATAATATCCAGGTTAAAGAAGGCGAGAGTGAAAAAATTGAAACGTACATATACCCGGACAATGCCACAAATAAAACAGTAAAATGGTCATCCTCCAATACAGCCGTGGCAACAGTTGATTCTTA
>CANQCK010000022.1 GCA_947589185.1 uncultured Clostridia bacterium
CATATCACCCCTTTTCCTCATTCTAACACAAAAAGATGGTAGGCACTTTCGTGTCTACCATCTTTTTACCATGTCACATTAATATTTGGATGGCCTTTCCTTTATATAATAGTTTTGATTGGTTTTATCCGTGCCATAAGGAAGATAACGAGAAACTAGCACTGCTGATTCTAGTCAGAATTTGAACAGGGTCATTTTCCCTTTGTGGACCTTGGTGTGGCAATCGTGGCACAGAGAAATGATGTTGTCCACATCGGCGGCGCCAGCGAACTGGTGGTCGATTATGTGGTGGCCCTCGACATTGGCTTTTGAGCCGCAGACTTGGCAGATGCCCAAGTCCCGCGCTTTACCTTCCCGCTGGGCCCTTTTGTGGGCAGATGATCTATTCGCCATATCACTTCCCTCCAATCATCTTGTGGCCCCGCTGCAGGAGGGTGCCGACATTGCTCATCATGCCGGAGGCGATTGTACCGCGGCCGAACGGTGCGTATTTTTCTTTGGAGCGCATGATATCCCTCGAGATTTGCGACGCTTGGTTAGACGTTAAGCCGGAGAGAACAGCTACTACAGCCCTATCTTTTTTACCTGCCATGATTTACCCTCCTTAAAACTTAGTCACGGTAACACCGCCTACTGTCTCCTGAACGGTGTTGCTCCCGTATCCGATGGTAACAATCCCCTCTGTATCGACTCGTAGCCCGGTCTCATCTTTTACCAGCGGAATGACATCCACTTCTCCGTTTCCCCGTCTGATAGCAATCATTTCAGAATTGACACAGATCACGCTATCACCCTTTTTCATGACACCTATATACATCATCAGTACCTCCTTTCTCACGTTTCGCTGCCAATCATTTTTTGCGCTGCTATCCCAAACATGAGGACGATAAGGTCGTCGATTGGTCCAGGACACAGATCCACCGGGGACACGATGTACAGAAAGACAAGTACGAGCAACATCCCTTTTGCAATGCCATTCATTTTGTTTTACCTCCTCAAAGCATAATGATCATATTTTCGCTGCGGGAATAAGCCTCCTGCAGAATGGCCGCTCATGGTTTCCGCATGAACCACAGACCGCCAAGGATAGCCGGAACAGCAACGGCGGTCACACCAGCAACACGGTCTACGGTTTTTTTCCAGTTCGGGTGGAGGGGAAGCTTTATCTTGATATGCCTCCCGGGCCTGGCGGCGTGTGCCTTCTTTGCGTCTGCCTCCTGCGCGAATTCATTGATTTCGGATTCCATGTCTGCCTTTGCTGCAGCGGATGCCTCTTCGATACGCGCCATCAGAACGGCATAGTCTTCCACGATCGCGTCGCAGTTGACCGGCGAAAGCTCTTTCTTAATGATGTGGTGTGACAGGATGGCCTGCTCGATGTTCGTAATCTGGTCCTCTGTCAGAGAATTCCCTTCCTCAGAGAATTCACGGATCTTATAGGAAATGCCGCCGCCGCAAAAGACCGGAATACTATTGTAGTGATTCTCAACAGTGACCTTATCATTTGGAAACACAAGGATGTTCTTGTAATTCTCCGGGAAACTGTCGCCTATGTATTCCTTCAGCAGCGCCTGCTTGATGCTCATCCGCCCGGCGAGATCATAGACGATCTCACGGCCATAGTTCTGTTTCAGAATGCCGTCCTGCGTGATTACGACCGAGGTCCCCCAGTTTTTGACCTCTATTACGAACAATCCGTAGGGGGTGATCGCGATGGCGTCATACTCCGCTTCAGCGTCTTCGTCCTCAAGCCGTATGTTATAGAGAACCTTCACTCCTTTATCGAGGGACAGGAGCTTCAACGCCCTGCGGGTAACTTTCTCGCCGTTCAGGCCCTTGATGTAACTTCCAATCGTGTACCCAAGCTCTTCCAGATTGCTCTTGAGCCGGAGGAACGTGCTTGTCTGATCAAGCCCATATTCCTTTGCCAGCGCCTCAAAGTGCAGCACAAGGTCCCGCTCTCTCAAATTCTCAGCGTGGGTTTTCTCAAACACCCCCTTGGCAAGAGCGCTCTGGAACTCTTTGAGCACATCCACGAGCTGCTGGTTCGTGTACATCTCGTCTGCCTTGGTCCCAAGTCCGTTTAGGCTTGCCTTGATTTGGTTGATTCTTTCGTTATTCATGATCTTCTCCTTTCGTTTTCTGTTTATAGAATTTTTCAATGTTACCTTCTCTTGAGTCGCCTATTATGGTTGTTGTTTCACCTGAAGCTAACACATATGGTATGTACTCAGGGTGGCATCTGATTTTTTCAGCGAGACGAATAGTAAGGATTCTCTCTTTTACAGTCACCGGATACCACCTCTCGTTGTGGCCGTAGCCTTCTTATGTTGTTAGAGTACTCTACTTTTACTACATTCACCATAACAACAACTGTGAAATAAGCACTGGTTTTTCTGCTCTAACTGCAAAAAAGCACTGTGGCCATTGGTCACAGCGCTTTTTAAGGGGTTATATTTATGTTACTGTTTTCTTTGCTCCTTTGCCTGAGCATATGCGCTCATATCAATATCACCACGAGCAAGCTTTTGTTCTACCCACAACTGTAGGGTTTCTACAGTAATGGAGATTCGCTCAAGATCTTCCTGAATATGTATAAAGTCTTCGACCTCATCTGCAGTGATGATTCCATCAGCCGTAATATCGATTAGCCGCTCTTGCTGATTTTTGACAGAGTTGAGGGATGCAAGTACCTCTAGAACTATCTGTGACAGTTCCTTTACGCGTACTTCAGGAACATATTGCTGCCCAATTCTGCATTCGTTAGCGCAAAAATAATTACAAAGATGGGGCGATTGATATTTAGCCGCCATTAAAAATATTTCGTCTGGATGAGCGGTAAACTTGCCGCTTTCAATGCGCTCTATGCGCTCTGGCGGAATCGATTCTAACAATTCGCTGGCTTTTTCTCTACTTAAGCCGAGTTCCTCTCGCCGGATTTGATATACTGTTTTATTCTGTCTTGCAGATGTACGAGCCAACAGAAGTCTCTCCTCTCTATATAGGAAACATTACGGTTTAATTATAGCATGTTTGATATTGTCGAGCAATAGAGTTCGTAATGCTGAAAGAGAACCGTGGGCAGGCAAGGGAGGACTATATAACATAAAGAAGACACATACTGTGTCTCCTTCATTAATTCTTAGTCGTGGTATTGCGTCACTGCTTATTGCTCATGGCCTGGATCATTTGCAGCGCGGCAGTCTTCTGCGAGGGAGAAAGGGTGCGCCAGGCATCAAATAATTCCTTGAGGTCTGGCGTGAGCTCCACCATTTCATCCTCCGCGAAGAACTGCGAGAGGGTGATGCCCAGGCCGTTACAGATGGCCTCCAGCGTGGGGAATGATGGCACGGTGTTGCGCCGAACGATATTGGCGATCGTCGATTCAGAAAGTCCGCTGTTCTTGGCCAGACGGTATGCCGTCCAACCGCGGTCTTCCATAAGCTGATTGAGTTTCTCCAGTATGTCCACCTGTAGCACCGCCTTTCCTTACCAGTATTGTACCGTCTAGCTGAATGGCATGTTACAGTTGACTTGTAATATTATTACCATTATAATTAGTGGTATAATCCTTTCTTTTCAGGGGTATTGCCATGGTTGACTACCAGGAGATGTACTATAAGATGAACCGGGCCATGGAGAAGGCCATCAACATTTTGGTGGAGGCTCAGCGTGAATGCGAGGAGGAGTATCTGAAACAGACGGACCCTCCGATTGAAAGTGAAGACGGGGAAGAAGAAAAATGATGATGCTCCCGGCTGGATCAGCCGGGAGCATCGTTATAAGCAGGAGGAAAGAGGGCCTTGAGTCCGCTTGGTTGCACCACAAAGGGTCGGCTGTTTTTTTGATGACCGTTTTTTGGGACAGCTCGATTTTTATACTGGAACAGAATATGGCGGAGCGTATACAGCCAGAGAAAACTAATAAAAGGACTAGTAGGTATGAGGACCATTCGTGTTACGGGAAAAGGGATGATTAAGGTCAAACCGGATATGATGCGGATCACTATAACATTGAGGGGCACGTATCCGGAGTACCGACAGGCGCTCTATGAGTCGCCTGAAATGACTGAAAACCTGAAGCGGCTTCTTTCAGCGTTTCACTTCGGGGCAAGCGACCTGAAAACAGTGAACTTTGACATCAATACGCAGTATCAAAACTATAAGAAGGGAGACGAGTATCTTCAGCGGTTCATAGGGTATCGGTTCGAGCACGTTTTGAAAGTCGAGTTTGACGCGGACAACGCTCGGCTCGGCCGGGTCCTGTATGCGCTTGCCCATGATGATGCAAAGCCGGAAATAAAAATCAGTTATACTGTGAAGGACAGGGAAGCGGCAAAGAATGTGCTTCTGGGAAAGGCAGTGCAAGACGCCCAGGCAAAAGCTGCGATTTTGACTCAGGCTGCTGGTGTCGCGCTTCGAGACATTCAGAGTATTGATTATTTCTGGGGCGAGATCAACTTCAACTACAGTCCCATGCACGGTACATTTGCCTTAGAGGATAAGCTGATGCCCAAGGCTGAACTGTCGAGCTACGACCTGGATCTGGAACCAGACGATATTGAAGTCGCTGACACCGTGACGGTTATTTGGGAGATCCTGTGACGGAAGAGGAACGTCGGTTGATTTTGATACTGAATGTGCACTGAGGAAGCGAGAGGTGGAAACTGTCTCGTGGGAATCGATGGAAAAAGATGATTGAGTCTTGGAGAAAACTGACGGTTGTGGTATAATGTGGTATAATTATAAATTATCATGGGTGTATAAAGCAATAGCCGTATTCCTGCCAGGATGGTGTTGATTGGTCACTAAGTATAGAGTCAGAAATGTCTTTGGCTAGGCCTTAATGTTCCCATGATTCTTGTGCAATCTAGCTGGAGGTAACAGCTATGTCTAAGAATCAAAGCGACTTCTTCAAACATAAAAATGACTGGTCGGAAATTAAAGACAGGCTTCTACAGGGCTATCTGCCGCAGTATTTTCAAAAGCTGTTGACATCTAATAGGACAACATACTATGTTGACTGTTTTGCTGGCAAAGGCAAGTTTGATGATGGGAAGAGTGGGTCACCGTTAATTGCTTTGGAGATTATAGACAATTGTTTAAGACAAAGTAAGACCCATCCGTCACGTGATCGAATTAAAACTTGTTTCATTGAATTGAACTATGCTGTAGATTTGAAGAAAAACATATCTTCATTCCCTCATATATGCGAAGATCCTGAGATTATAAGTGGAAAGTTTGAAGAAAATATCCGTGGAAAGCTGAAAGGAAAACGTGGCCAAAATGTTTTTCTTTACATTGATCCATATGGGATTAAGGCGTTGGATTCATCACTGTTTTATGAATTCCAGACATATGGATTCGCATCATTTGAAATGCTGATTAATTTTAATTCTTTCGGCTTCTTTAGAGATGCATGCAGAGCCTTGAAAGTAGATGTTTCTCATGATGAAGCATTTCAGAGCCTGGAGGACTTGGTTGAGTACGATCCAACTGAGGTTCAAGCAACACAACAATCTCAGAACTTATTAACCACCGTAGCTGGGGGCGATTATTGGAAAGCCATTGTTAATGATTATAATAGAGGACTTATAAACGGATATCAAGCAGAAAGACGGCTATCAACAGAATCCAAGCAGCATCTTAAGCAGAAATATACGTATGTTTTAGATATGCCAATCTGTTTTAAACCAGGCCAACGACCAAAGTATAGGATGATTCATGTTTGTGATCATCAAGATGGATGCTTCCTGATGGCCGAAAACATGCAGCGTAGAAAGGATGAGCTGTTTACCAATATACAACAAGGAGGGCAACTTTCTCTTTTTGACATTACACCAGAATATACATCAACTGTTGAGGGTGACATTTTGACAGAGAGTGACATCGAAGCGATGGTTAAGGCGAGCATTCTCCATTCAGGTCAGGACACAAGAATTACTGAGTTTTTAGCGAAATTCTGCAATGAATATGGAGTCGTATGTCCATTTTCAATGATTCATACTATTCTTGGAAAGTTTGAGAGCAATGGAGAAATCAACATTATACGAGAGCCGGCATTGTCAAAGACTGGAGCGTCGCGCCGTTTCTGGGATGAAAAAGATGGCAAGAAAGTAATAATCAGGAGGCACCTAGGATGAAGTGTGTAGCGGGATATATACAAAGGAAATCTATGCTATATGTCACAGGCGTGGAATACGGTGATTATACTATGAACCATGTTCTGGGCTGTGCGCATGGATGTAAGTATCCTTGCTATGCCTATTTGATGAAGAAGAGGTTTGGACAGGTTACTTCATATGAAGACTGGTTAAAACCATATCTTGTTGGAAATACACTAGAATTATTAGATAAAGAAATACCTAGGCTCAAAGATAGAATCCAATCTGTACAGCTGTGCTTTACTACGGATCCATTTATGTATCAATATGACGAAGTATGTAAAATGAGTCTAGCAGCAATAAGAAAACTAAATGACTGTGGAGTTAAATGTACAGTTCTTACAAAGGGATTGCTTCCGGTTGAACTTGCTGGGCTGTCTAAAGCAAACGAATATGGAATTACGCTAGTTTCCATAGACGAGACATACCGCGAACGCATGGAGCCAAACGCGGCAACTATAAAAGACCGGCTTGCAGCATTAAAAGTATTGCATGATTGCGGACGAAATACGTGGGTTAGCGTAGAGCCATATCCAACGCCAAATTTAATAGAGCAAGATATAGATGTAATTCTTAATTCAATCTCTTTTGTTGATAAAATTATTTTTGGTAGGACTAACTATAGTAAAGAAGTATCCGGATATGAGGATAATAAAGCATTTTATAATGCCTGTGCAAATCAGGTGATTGAATTCTGCAATGAACATGGAATAGCATATCATATAAAGGAAGGAACGCAGACATAAGTGGGGAATAACTGGGATGGAGATATTCAACAACACAACTAAAATTGTCAAGGATGATTTGGAAATGGTAATCCGGTCTGGGAGCCGAGTTTCCATTGCTGCGGCCTGCTTCTCCATCTATGCTTACCAGGCACTGAGATCTCAGCTGGAGGAATGCGAAGAGCTTCGCTTCATCTTTACTTCACCAACGTTTATTGCAGAAAAGACGCAGAAGGAACGAAGGGAGTTCTATATTCCGCGACTCAAAAGGGAAAAAAGTTTATATGGTACAGAATTCGAAGTGAGGCTTCGTAATGAACTGAAACAAAAGGCGGTCGCAAAAGAGTGCGCGGAATGGATGCGCCAAAAGGTGCACTTCAAATCTAATATTACACGAGAAGATATGAATAGCTTCTTGCTTGTAGACGGTCCAGATAACACTTATACGTATATGCCAATGAACGCGTTCACAACGGTAGAGCTCGGTTGTGAGCGGGGCAATAATCTGACAAATATAGTCACTCGCTTGGAGAGCCCTGCAAGTGAAGAGTTTCTTCGGACGTTCAATTTGATTTGGGCGGATAAAGAAAAACTGGCAGATGTAACCGATGAAGTCATTGAGATGATTTCTTCTGTCTACCAGGAAAACGCGCCGGAGTTGGTCTATTTTATGACCCTCTATAACATTTTCAACGAGTTTTTGGAAGACATCTCTGCGGACGTACTTCCAAATGAAGCAACTGGATTTAAGGACAGTGTAATCTGGAATAAACTATTTAACTTCCAGAAAGATGCTGCCCTTGCTATTATTAATAAGCTGGAACAATACAACGGATGTATTCTTGCTGACAGTGTTGGTCTAGGAAAGACTTTCACCGCTCTTGCTGTTATTAAGTATTATGAGGGACGAAATAAAAATGTACTGGTCCTATGTCCGAAGAAGCTATCCGAAAACTGGATGACCTATAGAGGTAATCTGATTAATAACCCGCTGGCTGCTGATCGACTTCGGTATGATATTCTTTACCATACAGACCTTTCGCGGAATAGCGGTAGTACCGCCATTGGCCTTCCAATTGATCGAATTAATTGGGGCAACTATGATTTAGTAGTTATTGACGAAAGTCATAACTTCCGCAACGGGAATGGTACGAACAGTCGCAGCGGTGAAAAAGAAAACAGGTACATGCGTTTGATGAACCGAGTGATGAAGCCTGGTGTAAAGACGAAGGTGTTGATGCTCTCGGCTACTCCAGTCAATAACAGATTCTATGATCTTAGAAATCAGCTGGCGCTTGCATATGAGGGAGATCCGGCTGAAATCAACAAAAAACTGAACACTAAATCTGACATTGATACTATTTTTCGGCAAGCGCAGAAGGTGTATAATGCTTGGTGCAAGCTGCCGGAAACTGAGCGGACAACAGAAAACTTATTATCTCAACTTGACTTTGACTTTTTTGAAATCCTAGACAGCGTAACAATTGCGCGGTCGAGAAAGCATATTCAAAACTATTATGACCTTGCCGATATTGGCACGTTTCCGACAAGAAATAAGCCGATATCTCTCCGGCCGAAGTTGACTGACCTTCCAAAGGCCATCAATTATAAGGAAGTGTTTGAACTCCTTTCCAAATTGCAGCTGACCATATATACGCCTACTATATATATACACGCCAGTAAGCTGCACAAGTATTTAGATGAGAAGGAAACTGAGAACTTCCGTAGAGGCCGTGAACTCGGAATCCAACGACTGATGAGTATTAATCTTCTGAAGCGAATGGAAAGCTCTGTGCATTCCTTCCTTCTGACTGTGCGGCGAATCTATGAGTATTTGCATGAAGTATCACAAATCATTGATAAATTCGTAGAAGATGGTACTGGCGCCTTAGATGAAATGAGTGATCTGTCTGCTGTGGCAGATGATTTTGACTACGATGACCAGAATACCGATTTCTTTGTCGCGGGGAAAAAGGTAAAACTCGATTTGCGAGATATGGATTATATCTCATGGAAACGTGATATTGATGAGGATATTGAAAATCTACAGCTTTTGATCTTGATGGTTGAGGATATCACGCCGGAGTTCGACTTCAAGTTGAACGAGCTTATTCGGGTTATTCGGGAGAAGGTAACTCTGCCAATCAATGACGGAAACAAAAAAATACTGATCTTCACGGCATTTTCTGACACAGCTGAATATCTCTATGAGAATATAAGCAGTATGGCGAAGAATGAGCTGGGATTACACACTGCCCTTGTGACTGGTACTGTAGACGGGAAAACGACAATTCCAATGTTCAAGGCGGAGATGAATCATGTGTTGGCCAGCTTCTCACCAGGATCAAAGGACAGGGATGTGTTATACCCAAATGACAATGATGAGATAGATATTTTGATAGCCACTGACTGTATCTCTGAAGGTCAAAACCTGCAGGATTGCGATTATTGCATCAATTACGATATCCATTGGAACCCTGTCCGCATCATACAGCGATTTGGCCGAATCGATCGAATTGGAAGCAAAAATGCTGTAATACAACTCGTAAACTTTTGGCCGGATTTGGACCTGGATGAGTATATCAATCTCAAGGCCAGGGTTGAAACCAGAATGCGTATCTCCGTCTTGACTTCAACTGGTGATGACGACCCAATCAATCAGGGGGAGAAAGGTGATCTAGAATATCGTCGAAGCCAGCTAAAGAGGCTCCAGGAGGAAGTTGTTGATCTGGAGGACATGACCAGCGGTGTTTCCATCATGGACCTAGGGCTCAATGAGTTCCGTATGGATCTGCTCGCATATATGAAGGAGCATGAAGATATCGATCATACACCGTTTGGCATCCATGCAGTGGTCAAGGGCGAAAAGCCTGGCGTGATTTTTGTGCTGAAGAATGTAAATGAGCATATAAATATCCAAAACCAAAATAGGCTACATCCGTTCTATATGGTCTATACCAGCATGGATGGTGAGGTTGTCACGAATCACCTTCAGCCAAAGGAGACACTCGATATAATGCGTCATCTTGCCCGCGGGAAAGCCCTGCCTGATACGGGGTTGTGCCAGCGGTTCAACAAAGCTACGAGCGATGGAAGGAATATGAGCAAAATATCCCACCTCTTGGAAGACTCCATTATGTCCATAATTGACGCGAAGGATGAGGGAGATATTGAGAGCTTCTTTAGTGGCGAGCAGACCACGTTCCTATCCGGCGGCTTTTCAGGGCTGGATGACTTTGAGCTGATATGTTTTATGGTGGTGCTTTGATATGATCGATCTTCCGACCACAACAGCCGTCAATCGACGTATACCAAAAGAGGCATTCTACAAGCATTTGCCACTCACAAAAGTACTGAAAGAGAAGTTCGTGTCCGATGTTGAGCGGATCAGTGTGGAGAACAGCCTCACGAAAGAGAACCTAAACCTAACTGTGGATTCGGGCATAAAAGAGATACTTTTGTTGACGGTGGTTCTAAAAAAACAAGAGTTCGATGCTAGGGTACTTGAAGCGATTGCCCGGCAGAATCAACACAAATTGGTCTTCCAGCTTGCATACGAGGGGAACCGGCAGTTGGCTCTTTATCATGGCAAGCTGTATCGGACAGAGTGGATGGATGCCGCTAAACTAGAGTTAAAGCCGAAGGGATTTTCGCTGGATGAAATTTGGGATTCTTTTGTGGAACAGATAGCCCTATATGAAGAGCGGGTAGATAATATAGGAATACTTTCGATAGACGAGCGGCTTTCCCTGCAGGAAAAGATTCTGAGGTTAGAAAAAATGATAAAGAAAACAGAAGCCGCTGCCTGGAAAGAGCAACAGCCGAAGAAGCAATTTGAGATATATTCGCGCCTTCGTGACTATAAACAGAAATTGGAGGAGCTGAAAGATGGAAAAGCTTGAGAAATGTGTGTATAAAGATACTAGAACTATAAGTCTTATGGATGAATTTGAACGGCGCAATGAAAAGGGGGAAAAGGTATACAGCGCATTAGTTCTGCGCGATGTTTTTGGTATCAAGTATAGGAAAAAACTATATTTTATAAGTCTTACAATCGAACGAAAACCGCATGAAGGAATTTGTGTCAATAATTCGCTGACATTTACAGATTTAAAACAATTATTATTAGATCATGTATTCAAAACAGATGATAGAGGGAAATACGAGGTAGTCGATGCGGTCTTGGATGAGCTAAAACACTTAGATGCTGCTAGCTTCAATGAAGGAACTGTAGTTTGCAAATTTCCCATACCAGTAAAATTCAATGCCCAGAATAGCTCCAATCGTAGTGGATATGGCAACCGCTATTGTGGCGAGGAATTGGTTTATGAAGGAACTCTATATGGCGAGACGACAGATTATATTTTTACAGGCGCAACAATTAGGAAGTTTGGCACATGATCGTGTTATTTAGCTCAAAGCATTGCAGAAAAGGATTATTTCTTCTAATGGAGGGTGACGAAGATGGACAAGCTCAAGATGCATACGTCAGATCTGGCAGAGGAGAACTTCAATAAGCTGGCAGCATTATTTCCCAGCGCCGTGACAGAGACGAGAAATGAAGCTGGTGAGGTTGTCCGTGCTATTGATGCAGATATCCTACGCCAGGAGATTTCCGCTGCTGTTGTGGAAGGGCCCAAGGAGCGGTATCAGTTTACCTGGCCGGATAAGAAAAAGTCTGTGGTACTGGCGAACCAGCCCATTTCCAAAACCCTGCGCCTTGACCGAGAGAAGTCTGTCGGGCGGGACGGAACACCCGGCAGCATCGACACGGATAATATCTATATCGAGGGCGATAACCTTGATGCGCTGAAGGTGCTTCGGGAAACGTATCTTGGCAAGGTGAAGATGATTTATATTGACCCTCCGTATAATACGGGTTCAGATCGCTTTGTTTATAATGACGTTTTTGCGGTGATGAGTGACGAGTTTTCTAAAGTAAGCGGACAGCGGGATGAAGAAGGAAATTTGCTCTTTGATATGCGCCCTAACAATGAATCAAACGGCCGATTTCACACAGATTGGCTTAATATGATATATCCACGTATTCGCCTTGCTAAAGATTTACTTACAAACGATGGTGTCATTTTTATCTCAATTGATGATAATGAAGTGGAGAATATTATCAAGGCTGGGAATGAGATATTTGGCGAGAATAACTTTGTTAATATAATTACAGTAAAGACAAAAGTTGGCGGCGTTTCTGGTAGTTCTGAAGGAAAGAGCTTAAGGGATGCAACAGAGTTTGTTTGTATTTGGGCGAAAGAAAGGAATTCGTTATTATTTAATCCAGTTTATATTAAGACTAAACTGTTTGACAGAATCAAAAGCTATGAGGCTCAAGGGAAAAGTTGGAAATACACATCAGTTTTGGCAGAATTATCCGAAAAGGTGCTGCTTTTTGAAGATGATATTCGCAACATGAAGTTTTATGGCTATCAGAAAATGCGGACTTCATCCATTCAATCATTTGCGAAAGAGAAAGGTATAACTGAAGAAGAAGTATACAATCAATATGCAGATAGGATTTTCCAGACGACTAATGCACAAAGCAGCATAAGACAAACTGTTATTAAAAGCACTTCCCAGTTTGAATACCCTATGATTAGCCTTGAATATACACCGATTAAGGGGAAAAATGAGGGTAATGTTATTGAGGTTTTCTATAAGGGTGAACAACGCCGGATGATGATGTTTCTTTCTGACGCAGTTGAGAAAATTGATGGTGAGTATTACTATATTGATAAAGTGTCTTCCTTGTGGGATGATATTGACTACAATAATTTATCTAAAGAGGGTGATGTTGAATTCCCAAATGGGAAAAAGCCTATTAAGTTATTGCAGCGAATCCTTGATCTTGTTGCAAAAGATGATGATTATATTATTGACTTTTTTTCTGGGTCTGCATCAACAGCGCATGCTGTCATCCAGAACAACTTAGAAAAGAACACTAATTTGAAGTTTATCCTGGTTCAATTGCCGGAAATTTGCGATGAAAGGACTTACGGGCCTGGGTTCAGAACGGTTTGTGAATTGGGCGAGGAGCGTATCCGCCGCGCGGGGAGAAAAATCAAAGAGGAATCTCCGTTGACAACAACCGACCTTGATATAGGGTTCCGTGTATTCCGTGTGGATTCCAGCAACATGGAAGATGTGTACTACCGGCCGGCGGATTATAAACAAGATAAATTGCAGTCCTTTGCCGACAACATCAAGCCCGACCGGACACCGGAAGACCTACTTTTCCAGGTGATGTTAGACCTGGGAATTCTGCTGTCTTCTGATATTGAAGAAACAGAGATAGCCGGGAAAAAAGTGTTCTCCGTGGCGGATGGCTATCTGATCGCTTGTTTTGACTCTGATATCACGGATGAGACAGTAAAAGCGATTGCGCAGAAAAAGCCGTACCATGCTGTCTTCCGCGATAGCGGTATAGCAAATGATAGTGTGATGGCGAATTTTGAGCAGATATTTGAGACGTACAGCCCGAAAACACAAAGGATGGTGCTGTAATGGCAGATATGAAGTTCAAATTTACAATACAGCCATATCAGACTGAGGCTGTAGAAAGTGTGGCAAGGGTATTTGCTGGGCAGCCGTTCAATGACCACTTTACTTATCGGAGGGATGCCCATATTGAACGAGATTTGACAAACTGGATGATCTCCGATGAGGAACTGTACATGGGCTTTGCAAACGCAAAGGTACAGTTGGATTCTATCCACCTACTTGAGAACGTCCGAAAAGTCCAGGCGCATAATAATATCAAGTTGTCCGAGGCACTGACGGGTGGCGCCGGAGCCTGTTCCCTTGACGTGGAGATGGAGACGGGCACAGGTAAGACCTATGTCTATATCAAGACCATGTTTGAGCTGAACAAGCAATATGGCTGGAGCAAGTTCATTGTTGTCGTGCCAAGCGTTGCGATCCGCGAGGGTGTCCGCAAGAGCTTCACCATGATGAAGGATCATTTTATGGAGTGCTACGGTAAACAAGTACGTGCATTTATCTATAACTCCAAAAATTTGACGGAAATCGATAGCTTTAGCCAGAGCGCAGATATCAACGTCATGATCATCAACATCCAGGCGTTCAATTCGACCTTTGATGAATCAAAAACGAACAGTGTTTCTAAAGTCATCAATTCAGAGCGGGATGATTTTGGGAGCCGCAAGCCGATCGATGTTATCGCAGCTAACCATCCCATCGTGATCATGGACGAGCCGCAGAAGATGGGTGGCCCTGCTACCCGGGCGGGCATCAAGCGATTCAACCCCTTGTTTTGCATCAACTATTCCGCTACGCACAAGCAGCACCATGACCTTGTGTATGTGTTGGATGCGGTGGATGCCTATAATCAGCGGCTTGTCAAACGTATTGAAGTTAAGGGCTTTGATGTCAAGAACCTACGAGGGACGGATGGGTATCTTTTCCTGGAGGCGGTTGTTATTTCTCATAATAAGCCTCCCATGGCACGTATCGAGTTCGAGATAAATTACAATAAATCCATCAACCGAGAGACGCGACTCCTGGGGGTGGATGATGACCTGTTCTCTCTGTCCAAAAACATGGGGCAGTATCGGGGATATCGCATCAGCGAGATCGACCCATTACGGGGGACCGTGACCTTCACAAACGGTGAAGTGATTCATTCGGGCGAGGTGAGAGGCGATGTGACCGAGATGGATCTGCGCCGTGTGCAGATTAGGGAAACAATCCGCTCACATTTTGAAAAGGAGAAGGAACTGTATTCCCGTGGCATAAAAACGCTTTCTCTTTTCTTCATCGATAAGGTCGAGAAATACCGCAAATATGACAACGACGGGAATGAAATCAACTCTGTATACGGCGAGATCTTTGAGCAAGAATACATGGACATTCTGAATGAATATCTTACACTCTTTGATACACCATATGAACAATATCTTCGTGGTATTGAAGCGCATCAGACCCATGCAGGATATTTCAGTGTCGATAAAAGGGGCCGTAAGGTGGACAGTTCTCTCAAGCGCGGAAGCGATGAGAGCGACGATATTTCAGCCTATGATTTGATTCTGAAGGATAAGGAGCGACTGCTTTCCTTCGGCAATCCCGTGCGCTTTATCTTCTCACATTCGGCGCTGAGGGAGGGCTGGGACAACCCGAATGTTTTTCAAATCTGCACTTTGAAGTATGGTGGCGATTCTCCCACACAAAAACGCCAGGAAGTCGGCCGAGGATTGCGCCTTTGTGTCAATCAGAATGGTGACCGTATGGATAGCGATGTTCTTGGCTCCCAAGTACAGCAGATCAACCAGCTTACAGTTATTGCTTCCGGCGGATATAAAAACTTTGTTTCTGGTTTACAGCGTGGTATCCGGGATGATCTCTATGAACGTCCGACAAAGGCTTCGCCGGAGTATTTTATCGGAAAAACGATCATTGTTAATGACACTGATATCACCATTTCTGAAAAACAGGGTCGGGACATTTATCGCTACCTCATCAAAAATGACTATATCGATGAAGATGATCATGTTTCTGACCAGTACCGCGCCGACCTTGCTAATGGAGTTCTCGCACCTGTTCCGGAAAGCTGCAAAGATATTTCCGATGGCGTCCATGCCCTCATACAGAGCATATTTGACGAGCATGCCCTGGATGATATGATCCATGATGGGCATGAAACAAAGATCCATGAAAACGCGCTGAATGACAATTTTTATAAGAAGGAGTTTCAGACGCTCTGGAACTATATCAATCATAAGTATGCTTATACAGTGGAGTTCGATAGTGAAGAGCTTATCCGCAAGGCTATCGTTTACATCGATGAAAGGATGTATGTGGCGAAACTGCAATACACTGTGACCACAGGTGAGCAAGAACAGAATTTGGACCTTGGCAAGCTGGAAAGCGGAGAGGGTTTTACCGCTGAAAAGAGCCACACGTTTACCTTGAATCGTGCGGCAGGCAGTTCCGTAACATACGATCTTGTAGGTAAAATAGCCGGAGGCGCAAAACTGACCAGACGTTCTGCAGCCAGAATTCTTGAAGGCCTCAATCCGTACACTTTTGCCATGTTCCAAAATAATCCGGAAGAATTTATCTCAAAGGCCATTCGGCTCATCAACGAGCAAAAGGCTACGATGATCGTGGAACATATCTCTTATAACCAGACAGAAGGGACCTATGACAGCGCCGTCTTTACGGCAGAGAAGAACACAGATTACTCACGTGCCTATCGGGCGAAAAAGAACGTGCAGGATTATGTGTTCGTTGATGGATACGCGAAAGATGGAAAGAGCATAGAACGTAAGTTTGCCGAAGACATGGACCTAGCGGAAGAAGTCTGCGTTTATGCTAAGCTACCGAGGGGGTTTTCGATACCAACGCCTGTTGGGAATTATTCTCCAGATTGGGCGATTGCGTTCAATAAGGGAATGGTAAAGCACATCTTCTTCATCGCCGAGACAAAAGGTACCATGGAAACACTAAACCTAAGGCCTATTGAAAAAGCGAAGATCGACTGCGCAAAAAAGCTGTTTAAGGAACTCTCTACAGCAGATGTGGTTTACGACAGCGTGGACAGTTACCAGCGTTTGCTAGATGTCATGGAGCGTCTGTAGTCTTAAAATTGATAAGTTGGCATTTACTGAAAGAAAGGATTGGGCTTTATGATTATCGCGCCGAGTTCGGTTGACACAAATTTAAGTCAGCTTCTTTTGGAGGCTAGCATAGGAAAAATCCAGCTTCCTGAGTTCCAAAGAGATTGGACATGGGATGATGACCGTATCAGGGGCATATTATCCAGCCTTTCTCAGGGATATCCTATGGGCGCTATCATGCGTTTGCAGTATGGCAATCCAGATATCAAGTTCAGATATAGAACACTTGAAGGCGTTGGAGAGAAAAACGAGATACCAGAATATCTTATCCTTGACGGACAGCAACGGCTCACATCAATGTATCAGGCTGTTTATGACAGCAAAGCCGTTCAGACGGTGACGGATAAAAAGGCTTCAATCAAACGATTTTATTATCTGGATATGAAAAAATGTCTTGATGAGGATGAAGACCGGATCGAGGCGGTTTTGTCGATTCCACAGGACAAAAAACTAAAAGAGAACTTTGACCGTGATATTAAATTAGACTTGTCGGACAGAAGTAAAGAGTATGAGCAACAGTTTTTCCCTCTAAATCTAGTCTTTCATTCCAGTGAGCTTACTGACTGGTGTACCGGTTATGTACTATACTATGCCACTATAGGCGATCCGCAGCGGACAGCCGAGGCGATGGATATTTATAATCGGTTCAAGAGTGATGTCATTGACACTATTACCGGATATAAGCTACCAGTCATCACTTTGGATAAGAGCACGCCGCGCGAGGCTGTCTGCAAGGTGTTTGAAAATGTCAATACAGGCGGAGTGCCGCTTACCGTATTTGAACTTGTTACTGCCTCCTATGCGACCCAGGATTTCAACCTCCGCGATGATTGGCTCGAGTGTAGGGCAATTATTCGTGGAGAGGGCGAGACCTTGAATACGGACCTGCTCAACGGCATCGATGAGACCGCGTTTCTTACTACGGTAACGCTGTATACCAGCTATGTGAACAAGGTCAAAGAAATCAGCGGCATGGTAAGCTGCAAAAAACGGGATGTGCTGGGGCTTCCATTTGAAGACTATGAGGCCAACAAACCGGCAGTCCTGCAGGGCTACCGCATAGCAAGAGAGTTTCTACTCAAATATCAGTATGTATTCAGGCAGAGAGATCTGCCTTATCCGACACAGCTTATCCCACTTGCAGCGATCTGCGCGTATCTTGGAAAGAGCAAATGCAATGAACCGAATACGACAAAGATACTTACGCGCTGGTATTGGTGCGGGATTCTCGGCGAAATGTATGGCGGAGCCAACGAGACCAGATACGCAAATGATATAGAAGATGTCGTAAATGAAGTAATGGGTAGGCCGTCGCTGAATCGTACTGTGAATGCGGCGTTCTTCTCTTCCACACGTTTGCTGACAATGCAAAGCCGGCTGAGCGCAGCATATAAAGGCATCATGGCTTTGCTGTATAAAGAACGTTGCCGGGACTTCTTAAATGACACTACCATTGATCTCGTAAACAGCATGGTGGAGACCCCAGATATTCATCATATCTTTCCACAGAAATACTGCGAGGATAAAGGCATCAAACGTCTGAAGCATAACTCTA
This sequence comes from uncultured Clostridia bacterium, assembly GCA_947589185.1. Taxonomy (GTDB): domain Bacteria; phylum Bacillota; class Clostridia; order Oscillospirales; family Ruminococcaceae; genus UMGS1601. The sequence goes on from CANQCK010000022.1 coordinate 18,088, forward strand.
TCGTGAATAAGACTCCGATCCTTCCGGAAACGAATAGAGCCATTGGCGGTGATGCACCAAGCATCTACACACAGCGAATTCTGAATAAGGTTGCGGGATTGACGGAAGATGAACTGCGCGCAAGGATAGAATCGCACCTTATTGACTACCCCGCTTTTGTGGCGGATGATTTTGATACTTATTTCATTTCCAGGGCAAAAAAGCTATTGGATCTTATAGAAAAGGCCATGGGAAAAAAAGTGGCGGACAGGAACGCTGAGAATACAGTTGAACAGTTTGGTAGTAGCTTGCTGTAAAAGAGAGGTATCAAAATGGGCGTAAATCAACTGACAGGCACTCCCTGGCATAAGGAACGTGTGCACAGGGCAGACGGCGCCCCTCGGCGAAGCCGAGCAAGGTGTAAGTATTTCCTGTATCAAGATGGTCACTGCCTGAAGAGAGGTGGCGAATGTATGGGATGCGCTCATTGCCCTACATATAAAGCCATATCTGACGCAGAATTCGCAGAACGTCAAAATGCCCGCAGAAAAAACTTACCTTATCCTGACAACGACCCGTATGCCCGCACATTTAGAAAGACATCGTCCTCGGCAAGAACTATGATAGGGCCAGTCAAGAAGGGGCCAAAACGTGCCGACCAAGAGCAAAACGCGATTCCTCCAGTCATGCTGGGGAGTAAAGTGCTACACAAACAATATGGTGTTGGTGTGGTGAAGGCAATTTACGACGGTAAAATCATGGTTACTTTCTCAGAGAAGGAGGTCTCCTTTGTGTATCCTCAGGCGTTTAAGGATGGCTTTCTAAAGTTGAAACCATGATAGCGCTTTATAGATAGACTAACCTTCAGGGGGTTCCTATGCCTTTTGATGATTTCTGGTACGACGACTTTGACGGCGACGGGAAGATAAGTGAGTCGGACAAGTTCTTCTCTGACTGGATGTTCGATGACCTGGCCCACAGCTGGCGCAAGGAAGTCGAAGATGGAGCCGAGTATGGCCTCAATCCCCGGGACTATGAGTTCCGGGAGAACTATGAAAAGGCGCTGGATGAGGCAAAGCATGAGTGGCGGGCCACCGCTGAGTTCAGCTTCAAACTGAGCCCGGAGGATTATGAGACCGAGGAAGAATACAACGAGGCCCTCGCTGACCTCAAAGCCCGCGGCGAAGATGAATTTAGTGTAGAGGACTGTATCCCGCTGCGCAGCATCTATGAAAGCGGCGCCAGCCACCCCCCAAAGGCCGTGCCGGTGAAGGTCTGCCCGCAGAGCAGTGCCAAACCGGCGAAGCCGCCTGCCACGCACCCGCCAGAGCAGGTCTACCGATCCCAGGGCATAAAACCCCGCACAGCGATCGGCATCTGCGTGGCCTTGGTGTTATGCCTCCTGCTGATCCTGTTCTGCGGGGTCCGTAAGTACCGGCAAACCAATGCCGTCCGGCAGGCCTATATAGACGAAGTAAAGGCCGTGTGCTTAGCGTATGGCTTCGATACTGTGCAGGTGACTTTTTCCGTGTCAGAGGACGAGTCCCTCTTGCTTTACTATCCTGACATCACGGTGAACGGCCTTTCCGGGCTCACCCTCCCGGACCAGTATGCGCTGGTGAAAGCGCTCAACGATCTGGAGATCGGGCGCGTGAACAAAACCAGTATTACGATGCCGACGGTCCACAGCGACGGCAAAAAGTATGATAT
>CANQCK010000023.1 GCA_947589185.1 uncultured Clostridia bacterium
GGCACAGAAGAACTCGGTCACATGGAGATAGTAAGTGCCATAGTGTATCAACTCACAAGAAATCTTTCGATAAAAGAGATCAAAGAAGGCGGCTTTGACACATATTTTGTTGACCACACAACAGGACTTTATCCACAGGCGGCATCTGGAATGCCGTTTTCAGCTGCAACATTCCAGTCAACAGGCGATCCTATTACCGATCTGACAGAGGATTTAGCAGCAGAGCAAAAAGCCAGACTTACTTATGATAACATACTACGACTTGCTGATGATCCAGACGTTCGAGATCCTATCAAATTCCTAAGAGAACGTGAAATAGTTCATTTCCAGAGGTTTGGCGAAGGTCTCAGAATGGTTCAGGACGGTCTCGACGCTAAAAACTTCTACGCTTTCAACCCCAGCTTCGATAAATAGTTGAATATAAACTAAAAAATTAAGCTGTACATTTTCATTTGCGAAAGTGTACAGCTTTTGTATTATTGGTTTCTTATTCTGAATACCCTATTTTTATATCACCGCTTTTTGTATTAACTGAAAATATTCTTTCTCCGTTTTCATATGATAAGGGAACAGAAATATCTCCGCTTGAACTTTTTACTTCAAACTCAACAGTTCCGCTGTGTTCTATGATATTTCCCAACACATCACCGCTTGACGTTTCTATGCTGCTGTTTATAGCATACAGCTTATATAAATTAACATCTCCGCTTATTGAATTTATTTCAATATCGTTTGAAAATACCTTTGCAACCTTTGTATCTCCGCTTAAAGTTTCTGTAACAATGTCATCCTTTACTGAAATATCGTTTAACCTAATATCTCCGCTTGATGACTCAATATCTATATTCTTTGCATTTATATTAAAAGTATTGACGTCTCCGCTTGATGTTTCTATTGAAAAATCACCCGAACTAAATCCAGAAACATTAACGTCTCCGCTTAAACTTTTTATTTCAATACTTTCCCAAACCTTATCCGGTATCTCAACAGTAAGAGGAGTTTCCTTTGTAGCAGAAAAATTAATATTGATAATCTGATACCATTTTCTGCTGTCCTTTTCTTTGATTTTTATGTTTTTTCCTTCTTCAGAATCTTTTATATCATACTTTATTTCTTCACTTTCATAACAGGTAACCTTTATCCCGTTTTTCTCAGACTTTTTAAGTATAATGTCACTATCTGAAGTCTCAATAGTAAGATTTACTGCGTTTTCTCTAGGTATCTGATACTCGCTTTTCGTTCTTTCAGGTTCAGTATTGAGAGACGAAAAATCAAAGCCGTTTACCGCAAGTATTGCGGTACAAATTATAATTCCCGAAACAATAAAAATACCTGCTGTCACAAACCAAATTTTAATATGCCTGAACATATAAATCACCTTCCTTTCTTTACTGCTTTACGCTGATTTCTTTTTAATAATCAAAGATTTTAATTTACGACCGCAAAAAGCTGTAAATTTAATGATAAGAGATGAAAGCTTTACCGTGCCGTAAGCTAAAAACACTCCAAACCCGAATAAGATAAGTCCTGCTCCTATACAAAAAATACCCGTTTGTATGTTTGAATACATTATGATAGGCGAACCGAAAACTGCCGCTGTTCCGCCCAATAAAAACGACGCAACAACCGAAAACAATGCTATTATTATTGAAGCTGCTGTCACATATACAGCAAGTATAATTGAAAACAGTGCCAAAAGTATTGACAGCCATATAGGAGAGCCCAGAACAAGCAAAATAATTATAAATATTTTATATCCGCTTTTTTGTTTTGTCTGCGTTGGTAATTGTGTCTGAGACTTAACACTTACTGCGATTTCATCAACACTCCCTAAAGACGCAACTGCGTCACTTTCTGATTCACCGTCCTCGATACGGTCGTCGATCATTTCGGAATAATAATTCAGTGACTTTTTTATCTCGCTGTTCGGAAGGTCTTTAAGACCGCTTTCAAGCTGCTCTAAAAATTCAGATTTGTTCATTCGTCTTTCCCCCTTGTTTCTGTGACAATGTAATTATGAATGTTCATAACCTCATTCCAACCATCAAGAAATTCCTCTATTTTCTTTTTCCCCGAGTCGGTTATTTTATAGTACTTCCTAAGCCTTCCATTATGCTCTACAGAATATACGCTCAGATAATTTCCAGATTCCAAACGCCTTAAAATAGGATATAAAGTAGATTCGGATATTTTTATATAAGGACTTGTATCCTTTATAATTCTATAACCGTATGAGTCCTCTTTAAACAGTGCTGTCAGAACACATACCTCTAAAAGTCCGTGCTTCAGCTGTGCATCCATCTAAACACCTCCCTATGTATAATACTATATCATACATAGTATATCTTGTCAAGAGGTATTTAAAATTAATAAAAAATGCCGTACACTTTTTATGTACAGCTTTATTTAGTGTTTAATTATTTTTTTCCTGCTATATCATAGCTTTTATCAATACGATCATAAATTTCCTCGATCGGCACTGAACCGTCAAGACATATTGTGAGCCAGTGCTTTTTATTCATATGATAACCCCGAAAATATTTCTTGTTATCCACAACAGATTCTATATCCTCAGGATCGCTTCTTAGATCCAAAATTTCTATATTTTCATCATTCGGTAAACCTAATTTAGCTTTTGATATAACCAGCATAACCATATACCATTTTTTATTATCACTTCTTCTGACAACAGCATTATCAGAAAATTTCTGCCACAAAAACTCAAGTTCATCTTTAAATTTTTCTCTTATATAATTTATAACCATTTTTGAATATTCACTTTTGAATACATCTCGCTCAAAGCACTTTTCCGCTATATCATTTAATATAGCCTCATACTCTGCTTTAACAGCTCCTACAAATTTGCCGCAGGCTGACGGTATTTTATGCAGGACATATTCGTCATTCGTTGCTTTGTCAATTATCTTTGTAGTTATTCGTTCATCTTGTGTTATATGTACAGTCATCTCAAATTGACCGCCTATTATATCAGCAGAATATGTATACATATTTCCCTTTTTCGAAAAACCAAAAGATAAAAGCTGTTCTAAATTCATTTTTTTGTTTTTAAATATAATCTCGTTCATATGCCTTCACCGCCACTGCTCTGATATATAACTTAAAACATAGTCTGATCATATAGTATAGTTACCTTTTTTGCGTGAGAATCAATAAGACCTTCATCACGCATTTTTTTCATTTCTCTCAGCATTGCACTTCTGTCTACGCAAAGATAATCTGAAAGATTGCTTAAAGAAAACGGTATAATTATATTTTTCTTCCCGGTTTCTTTTGAAATCATATTAAAGTATGTAATTAGCTTTTTTCTGAGAGTTCTCTGGCTAAGCACCTCTACTCTGTTGCTTAGCTTTATCGACTTCTCCGATACTATGGAGAGCATATTTCTTATAAGCGTGCTGTGGTGACTGCAAGCATTATGACACTGCTTTGTCAGATGGTCGTAATCTATAAACATAATTTCAGAATCGGTCGAGCATATTATTTCAACATCCCCCTCATAAATTTGTGAAAAAAACAGTCTTCCGAATATCCCGTTCTCATTTATTCGTTCCAAAATAGTTCGATTGCCGTCAAAATCAAATCTTATTATCTCAACTACACCTGATACAACTATACCCAAACTTCCCTCTTCTATGCTGTTAATGGTCTCGCCTGCAATATACTTTCTGCTTACTGCCTTAAAACAATTTTTCATCTGATTTATTTCTTCGTTAGTTATGTTGTCAAATATTCTTGTTTCAGACATTTCAAACATTCCTCTCTGACATTTTTATTGTATTTTTATGATAACATATAACAGTTGCAAATGCAACTATTCATCTTTTTGACCAAATGAAAACTTGCCTAAATTTCGACTGCTTTTTTTGTGTATTATCTACAATTTAAGAACAATCAGTTAATTTTTAACGGTTTCTAAACCACTAGTTATATGTATTATTTACATAAAAAATCACTATATATTGTATTTATTATTAAAATAGTTGCATTTGCAACTGACATTGCATAATAAAAGTCATATACTAATATCAGTTTCGTAAAAATATTTTTAATTATATTTACAGGAAAATAAAAGTTTGGATATTATAAGGAGATGGCAGCTATGAAGGTTGTAAAAAGAGACGGACGTGCAGTAGACTTCGACCGCAGCAAAATCATTATTGCTATTAAGAAAGCAAATGCAGAAGTAGAGGAAAACCAAAGAGCAACAGATACGCAAATTGAATCTATTCTTACTTACATTGAAGGCAAGAACAGAAAAAGAATGCTTGTCGAAGATATTCAGGATATTATCGAAGAAAAGCTGATGGAATTTGAGCTTTTCGTTCTGGCTAAGACTTATATCATTTACCGTTACCAGAGAGCTTTGGTTCGTAAGGCAAATACAACAGACGATTCAATATTAAGTCTTATCAGGAATGAAAACAAAGAGCTTGCTGAAGAAAACTCAAATAAAAATACTATTCTTGCGTCCACTCAGAGAGACTATATAGCAGGAGAGGTTTCAAGAGACTTAACTAACAGAGTTCTGCTTCCTGAAAAGCTGTCAAGGGCTCATCAGGAGGGTGTATTCCATTTCCATGACGCTGACTATTTTCTGCAGCCTATTTTCAACTGCTGCCTTATAAATATCGGCGATATGCTTGACAACGGCACTGTTATGAACGGCAAGCTGATTGAAAGTCCTAGGAGCTTTCAGGTAGCCTGCACTATTACAACGCAGATAATTGCTGCTGTCGCTTCAAGCCAATACGGCGGACAATCCGTTGATTTAAAGCATCTCGGAAAGTATCTTAAAAAATCAAAAGACAAATTTGAAAAGGCTATTAGAAAAGCCTGCGGAAAGAATACTCCTAAAGAAACTATAGACAAGCTTGTAGATGAACGTCTTAAAAGCGAACTTAAATCCGGCGTTCAGACCATTCAGTATCAGATCAATACACTTATGACCACAAACGGTCAGTCTCCGTTTGTTACATTGTTCCTGCATCTTGAGAAAAACGATAAGTATATTGATGAAAACGCAATGATCATTGAAGAAATTCTTCAGCAAAGACTTCAGGGTATCAAGAACGAACAGGGTGTTTATGTTACACCTGCATTTCCGAAGCTGGTTTATGTTCTCGATGAGCACAACTGTTTAAAGGGCGGAAAGTACGACTATCTTACTCAGCTTGCCGTTAAGTGTTCTGCAAAGAGAATGTACCCTGATTACATCTCGGCTAAAAAGATGCGTGAAAATTACGAAGGCAATGTATTTTCACCTATGGGATGCCGTTCTTTCCTCGCACCATGGAAGGACGAAAACGGCAACTACAAATTTGAGGGAAGATTCAATCAGGGCGTTGTTTCGCTCAATCTCCCGCAAATCGGCATAATTGCAAAGGGCGACGAAGAAAAGTTCTGGAAGATTTTAGACGAACGTCTTGACCTTTGCTACGAGGCTCTTATGTGCAGACACAACGCACTTATGGGAACAAAGAGCGACGTTTCACCTATTCACTGGCAGTACGGTGCTATAGCAAGACTTAAAAAGGGCGAAAAGATAGACAAGTATCTTATGAACGGCTACTCTTCAATTTCTCTGGGATACATCGGTCTTTACGAGGTTACAAAGCTGATGAAGGGTGTTCCTCAAACAGAGCCGGAGGGTCTTGATTTTGCACTTAGACTTATGAACAAATTAAGATCAACTTGTGATAAGTGGAAAGCAGACACAGGCATAGGCTTTGCTCTTTACGGCACTCCTGCTGAATCTCTTTGCTACCGCTTTGCAAGAATAGACAAAGAAAAATTCGGAACAATTGAAGATGTTACGGATAAGGGCTATTATACAAACTCATATCACGTTGACGTTCGTGAGCATATAGACGCTTTTGACAAGTTTAAATTTGAAAGTCAGTTCCAGAAAATTTCTTCGGGCGGAGCGATCTCCTACGTTGAAATCCCTAATATGCGAAACAACTTAAAAGCTCTTTCAAACGCAGTTAAATTCATTTACGACAACATTCAGTACGCTGAATTTAACACAAAGAGCGACTACTGTCAGGCTTGCGGCTACGACGGAGAAATAATCATCAACGACGACAACGAGTGGGAATGTCCTCAGTGTCACAACAAAGATCACGCTAAGATGAACGTCACCAGAAGAACCTGCGGCTATTTAGGCGAAAACTTCTGGAATGTCGGTAAAACAAAAGAAATCAAATCAAGAGTTCTCCATCTGTAATATTTACAACAAGGGAGAACATATATGAATTATGCAACAATAAAAAAATATGATATTGCAAACGGTCCTGGAGTTAGGGTCTCGCTGTTTGTAAGCGGGTGTTCTCACCACTGCAAAGGCTGTTTTAATCCCGAAACTTGGGATTTTGACTACGGAAAACCCTTTACCCCTGATGTTGAGAATGAAATTCTCGAAGCGATGAAGCCTGAATACATTGACGGCTTTTCACTTCTGGGCGGCGAACCTTTTGAGGTTGAAAACCAACGCTCTCTTGTATCATTTGTCAAAAGAGTAAAAGCTGAGTTCCCGCAAAAGAGCATTTGGTGCTATTCGGGTTATCTGTTCGACAGTGACCTAACAAGCAAAAGCAAGGTAAACTGCGAATGTACAAAAGAGCTTTTATCCTGCATAGACATACTGGTCGACGGTGAGTTTATCGAGAAAAAAAAGAATCTGAATATCAAGTTCAGAGGCTCGGAAAATCAGAGGATAATCGACGTTCAGCAGTCGCTTAAAGAGGGCAAGGTTTGCGTTATCAGTGATGACGACCCCAGACTTAATATGATATAAAGAATAAATCAAACAGGAGAAATTATGAAAATTGAGGAAGTTAAAATCAAAAAGCTCAACGACCGTGCAGTGATCCCGACTTACGGCTCTGACTTTTCGGCAGGCTGTGATTTATACGCAGTTACCGACGGGGATATAGAAATTGTTTCGGGCGAAACTGTTATGGTACACACATATCTTTCTATGGAGATACCTGTCGGATATGCAGGTCTTATCTACGCACGTTCGGGACTTGCCTCAAAAAAGGGTCTTGCCCCTGCAAATAAAGTAGGCGTTGTTGACGCTGACTACAGAGGAGAGATAATGGTAGCACTGCACAATCACTCAAACACAGTGCAGACCATTTCAGACGGCGAGAGAATTGCACAGCTTGTCATTGCACCGTTTTTGAAGGCATCATTTGTTGAAACAGACGAGCTTTCGGACACTGCAAGGGGCGCAGGGGGCTTTGGCTCTACTGGACAACGATAAGCGGCGAAATGTGCCTTTGTAAATATTGACAAAGTTGATAAACGGCGGGTTAAACAAAGTAAAAAAATTAGGCGAACATATTTTGTAAGTTACAAATTTATGCTCGCCCTTTTATTTTTACCTAATTGAACATTGTCCATTATCCATTCTCAATTATCAATTATCAATTAATATCTGTTTGACACCCCATAGCTTTAATGCTAATATATTATTGTACTAAACTAAATAAGGAGAAAATATTTTGAAGCTCAATATAAACCCTAAATACAAAGGCATAATATATATAATCCTATCAGCGTTTATGTTCGGTCTGATGGGAGTTTTTATAAAGCTGGCTGGCGATATTCCGTCTGTTCAAAAGAGCTTTTTCAGAAACTTCGTTGCACTTATATTTGCACTCATTATACTTCTTCGTGATAAGGGTGCGTTTAAGATTCAAAAGGGAGATATAAAGTATTTAATTCTTCGTGCATCATTCGGCACAGCAGGTATTTTATGCAACTTCTATGCGGTAGACCACCTTGTATTGTCGGATGCATCAATACTTAACAAGATGTCTCCGTTCTTTGCGATACTCTGCTCGTACTTCATATTAAAGGAAAAGTTCACGCCCTTTCAAGGGCTTGTAGTTCTAATAGCATTTATCGGAAGTCTTTTTGTAATAAAACCGTCGCTGATAAATGCTGATCTGCTCCCCTCTCTGATTGGTTTATTCAGCGGATTTTCCGCAGGAGTGGCGTATACGTTTGTAAGAGTTTTGGGAAACCGAGGTGTTAAAGGTCCGTTTATAGTGTTTTTCTTTTCGACTTTTTCCTGCCTTATAACACTTCCCTATCTGATATTTAATTTCACACCTATGACACTCAGACAGACTATATTTCTTCTCCTTTGCGGAGCGCCTGCCGCAGGCGGACAATTTACTATAACCGCCGCATATGTTCATGCTCCTGCGAGAGAAATCTCAATTTACGACTACACTCAGATTATTTTCACGACCCTTTTCTCGTTCTTTATTTTCAATCAGATCCCAGACGCTTGGAGCTTCTTGGGATATGCTTTAATTGTGTCTATGGCGATCGTTAATTTTCTTTATAATAACAGAAAAACGGTTAGTGAAAAATAGATATATGTTTACTTTCTCCAACGCTTTAAAGTCGGAAAATACTCCATCATTTTTGCCCTTGCTTCGTCAGGAGTTAAGTTAGTGCCGTCCTCTTTATTCTGTTTGTCAAGGAATTGAAGATTGCTTTCAATCTTTTCCTCCATAGTTTCTTCACTGCTGAATTCTCCGTTCGGAAAACAATACTTACAGTAATCGGTGTTTCTGCTTCCGTCGGCATTTTTCCCATAAACCTCGTCGCTAAGCGGCATTCCGCAGCTTTGACAAATATTTTCATTCATATGATAACCTCCTGTTATTTCTATAATATTATTATCGGGATCGGTCAGATTAAAATAATGATATGTGGGATACGCTTCACGAATTTCCGTAACCTTACCGATACTAAGAGTCTTTACACGCTCGTGTTCCATATTTAAATCCTCGACCCAATAATTCTGAACAAATTTATAAGGGCTGTCAAGCGACGTGCAATGTCCGATAATATTACTTTCGTTCATAAGAGCAATACACGTGTTGTCAATGTAAAACTTCACAAATTTGTTTCCGCTGCGGCAGCGGTCTCCTACCTTTACCCCAAGAAATTTTTCATAGAACTCTACTGATTTTTCAAAATCTTTGACGATCAGATAAATCGAACCCAAATGCAAAGGATTTTTATTTGCCTGCTCATCTTCAGTATTTCTAAGCAAAATTGCGTCAGTAGAAACGTTAAACAACTCACTCATACGAATGATTTTATCCACATCGGGAACTGCTTGTCCAAGCTCCCATTTTGAAACCGACTGCCTTGAAACCTCCAGCTTTTCAGCAAGTGCTTCCTGAGTAAGACCGTTTAGAACACGCAGATTTTGAATTTGTTCTCCTATAGTCATTAAGCTCACCTCCAATTAAATTATATCTCATATTAATAATAAAATCCACCAACCCAAATTGGAACTTTCGCAACTGGCAGTTGCAATTCATTGAAATACATACAAAAAGACCGAAGAATATTCTTCGGTCTTTAATTATAATATAAGGTCATTTTGAACTAAAGCATTTAAAATAATATTCCTTATATTGCTATTCCTTTTTCATAAAGTGTCTCAGGGGCAATATCTATTTCCCCATTGTTCCATACAAGAGTGCCGAATTCAACAGATACGCTTTTAAAAATATCTTTATCTTTTAAAGGCTGATAACAAGGCATATTTAACAACGCAGAAAAATCAAATTTTTTCTTTTCTTCATTGCTAAAAGTAACAATTACTTTATAATCTTCTATTGGCTGAACCGATTTTACATTGATTAATTTTGTTTTCTCTCCTGCATAAGCTATACCATCAACGATATACATTAATATCCCCCTTTATTTTAAAGGTTCTATTTTACCGAACTCTTCACCTCTAACGGCTTTATTCCAAGCTGAATACACTTCCTCCTCGTGGATAACAAGCCATGCATTAATTAACTTCAGCTGTTTTACAGGCAAAGAACCTGCTAATAATTCACCGTCAATACCGATAGACGCTTCATATTCACCATAATAAGCGTGAATGTGCGGTTTATTATGCTGAACTGTATCATTATAAAGCATTCTAATTATTATTCCCATAAATCTTGATAATTCAGGCATTTTTATTACTCCCATATTATAACAACAATATTGCAGCTCTTATTACAAATTAAGTATAACATTGCAGAACATTTTTGTCAATTTTCTAAATGCAAAAGGCAAGTTTTCAGACAAAAAAAGAGGATAGATTACCTATCCTCTAAATTAACCTTTACTATGTAACTTACTTACCTGAGAAATATCTGTCAAGCAAGCCCTTGAAAGCACGTCCGTGACGAGCCTCGTCCTTAGCCATTTCGTGAACTGTGTCGTGAACAGCGTCGTATCCGAGCTCTTTAGCTTTCTTAGCAAGCATTAACTTACCTTCGCAAGCACCGTTCTCAGCCATATATCTGAGTTCAAGATTCTTCTTAGTAGAGTCTGTAACAACCTCGCCGAGAAGCTCTGCAAATTTAGCAGCGTGCTCTGCCTCTTCATAAGCAGCCTTCTCGTAGTAAAGACCTACCTCAGGATAACCCTCTCTGAATGCTACTCTTGCCATTGCAAGATACATTCCGACCTCTGAACACTCACCGTTGAAATTATCTTTAAGACCTTGAACAACCTCAGGATCCAATCCCTGAGCACTGCCAACCTTGTGGTCGTCAGCCCAAGTGATTTCAGCAGATTCAGCCTTGTTAAATTTCTCTCCCGGAACTCCGCACTGCGGGCATTTCTCCGGAGGTGTGTCACCCTCGTGAACATATCCGCATACCGGACAAATCCATTTTGCCATAATATTTTCCTCCTCAATATTTTATTTATTATTAACACATCTGTGTTATAATCTTTATCTTTATCCTAAAACTGCTTTTGCAAATTCTTCTCCCAAGTCTTCGGCAGCCTTTAAATCCTCATCAGTCGGAACAAAGCAAAACTTAAAGCCCTCGCCGAATACATCATTTTTTATTCCCTTCAGCCTACTGATAAGGTTTGGAACAGCCTCTCCGCTCCAGCCGTAAGAACCAAATACTAAAGCCTTTTTCTTACGGTTGTTGATAGCGTCAATAGTGCTGATAAGAGACCATACAGGTGCGACCGCATCGCTGTTTATAGTCGGCGAACCTATAGCAAAAGCGTCGCTTGAATTTATAATTCCTGCAAGCTCGGTTATGTCATAATCATTTATATCGTAAACCTCTGTTTCCACATCAGCGGAAGCTCTGGAAATTCCCTTGCTTATGGCACAAGCTGCCTTTGCGGTATTTCCGTATGCCGAACAGTAAAACACAGGAATAGCTTTCTTGTCCTTTTTAGGTTGAGAGCTCCACTCTCTGTATTTTTCTAAAACACTGTCCAGCTTACCGTTCTTAGTAAGAATAGGCCCGTGACTTGGGCAAACAGTGTCAAACTCAAGGCCCTCGATCTTTTTAATACCTGCTGTTACAAATGTTTTGAACGGCCCGAAAATAGCGTCGTAATAACCTTTTAATGCGATTTCATACGACTTGTCATAAGCTATGAACTTATCAAACATATACGGCTCGCAATAATGACAGCCAAACACATCGCAAGAAAACAACACCTTTTCGCTTTCACAGTATGTGAACATCGAATCAGGCCAGTGGAGAAATGCCGCAGGTATAAACTTCAGCTCAACACCGCCCAAATCAAGAGTATCGCCGTCATTGACTATCATATAATCAACGCTGTCACTGTTAGTGATGTTTTTCAGAAAGTTAGAGCCTGCTCTTGTACAAATAATCTTAGCGTTACAATGCTTTAGAATATCAGCTAATGCTCCGCTGTGGTCGGGCTCACAGTGATTGAGAATTATATAGTCTATGCTTGACGGCTCGCATACCTCTTTTATATTGTTCAAATATGAATCAAAAAAGTTAGCATGACTCACTTCAATTAACGCAGTCTTTTCTTTTCCCTTTAATATATATGAATTATACGAAGTACCATAGTCTGTTTTCATTACTACGTCAAAAATCCTCATTGCAGGATTTAAAATTCCGACTGAATATAGGTTATCTGTAATTTTAATTGCTGACATAATTTTAACATGCTTCAAAAGAAGCATTTCCTCCTTGCTAATTTTATATTAACCAATTTCAGGTTGTTTTCTGTATATTAATATACCATATTGAATTTTTCATTTCTGTTGCAAATGCAACTTTTATAATGAAATACCCACTTAGTATTCTTAGAGCAATTTTAAAAATTATTCTGTTCTCAAAGCAACAACAGGATCTTTCTTAGCCGCCATTCTTGACGGGATCAAGCCTGCAATAAGCGTTAAAAGCATACTTATTATCACAAGTATTATACCTCCTGCCGCAGGCAGAGCAGCCACAATATCAAGGTCTGTAAGATGCTTTATTATCATAGTTATAGGTATATCAAGAAGTACGGTAATTATAATACCGATAAGCCCCGCCGTAAACCCGACAATAAGCGTTTCTGCATTAAATACACGTGAAATATCTCTCTTCGAAGCACCTATACTTCTAAGAATACCGATTTCCTTTGTTCTCTCAAGAACGGAAATATAGGTAATAATTCCTATCATAATTGATGAAACCACAAGAGAAATCGTTACAAACGCAATTAATACATATGATATGGAATTTATAATCGTAGTGATTGAACTCATCATCAAACCGACATAGTCTGTATACTGGACCCTCTCGCTTTCCGTCTTTCTGGAACTGTTGTAATCGTCTAAAATATTTACCAGGTCTTCCTTTTGATTAAATCCCTTTGCATAGAAAAGTATTGACGCCGGATCGTCCAAGTCAGATACGCCGAGTGCCGTCAGGTTATTTTCAAAGGTATCTGTTCCGCTGAACGCCTTGCCTGTGAACACATTAATATCAGGATTCGACTGCTGTTGCTTTACTATCTCTGATTCATTTACGGAATTGATAATATAGTCTGTAAGCTCTTTTTTATAGCCTATTCCTCCGCTTCCGAAGGCAGTTGCGGTTACTCCGTCCTTTATTCTGATAATGCCCGAAACCTTTAAGTCCAGAGACTTATCCAAAACCGATTTCATATACTTTGTATCATTTCTCATATATGACCAAACGCCGTTTTGCTTTTTATAATAGTCGCTTGTCATAACCAGCTTATAGGTTCTGTTTAAAAGCTCTTCAAAGCTGAATTCTGTCGCCTGCTTGGGAATATTCTTAGTGTTACCTGTAACAATAGCTTCAACCGATTTATTGTAGTCGTCAATGCTTCTAAGCCCCAGAGAATACAAAACATAATCATCAATTCTGTTATACTCGTCAACTACTATAACAACTTCATTTTTATTTTTAGGCCAGCTTCCCTCCAGAACATCATACTGCGAATCTAAAAGCTCCTGATTATCAATAAGCTCATTCCACACAGGAGTTTGATTAAACATCATATTTACTCCGCCCTGTGTGACCTCCGATGTACTGTCAAAATCTATCGGGTTGTTTTTTGTGTTTTTTGTTTCGTCGTATTCAGAAGAATATACATTGAATTCGTTTGAATACTTATACTGTATACCGTTTACCAGATGATCTATTTTATCAGGATTCTCTTCAATATATTTCTTTAGACTTTTCATATCATTAACTGTAACGCCGTCTGCATAAGAATTTACAATAGAATCAAGAACTTCTTTAGTGTGAACCTTTTTTTCATCGGGAAATTCGGTTTCATCTTTGGTATCATAGTCGTCAGAAAACATAGCCGCCATACTTTCACCGTCCATTGCCAGCTTATCTATCTGCAAGGGGTATGACGAAAGAGTTTCCTCCTCCATTACATTGATATAAGTTTGAAAACCGCTCGATAAAGAAAGAATTAGTGCTATTCCTATTATTCCTATGCTCCCTGCAAATGAAGTAAGAATTGTTCTTGTCTTTTTGGTGCTTAAATTTCTGAAGCTTAGAGACAGAGCCGTAAAAAAGCTCATTGATTTTTTCTTTCTTTTTTGCTTGTTTTCTATTTTTGCATTTTTATTATCGTTATGCTCAGATTCCTCATTTTCCGTGTATTCAAACGGGTTTGAGTCATCTGTCACCTCACCGTCTGACAGTCTGATTATTCTGGTAGAATATTTCTCAGCAAGCGTCGGGTTGTGAGTTACCATAATTACCAGCCTGTCATTTGCGACTTCCTTTAAAAGCTCCATAACCTGAATACTCGTTTGCGTATCAAGGGCTCCCGTAGGCTCGTCGGCAAGTATAATATCAGGGTCGTTTACCAATGCCCTTGCTATAGCCACTCTCTGCATTTGTCCACCGGAAAGCTGATTAGGCTTTTTATACATCTGATCTTTAAGCCCTACCTTCTCAAGAGCCGCAGCAGCCATTTTCTTTCTCTCGGATTTTGAAATGCCCGAAAGCGTCAAAGCAAGCTCAACGTTTCTCAAAACGGTAATATGCTGAATAAGATTATAGCTCTGAAAGACAAAGCCTATCGAATGATTTCTATAAGCGTCCCAATCCCTTGCCTTATACTGTTTCGTAGACACTCCGTCTATGATAAGATCTCCCTCGTTGTACCTGTCAAGACCGCCGATAATGTTGAGCATTGTAGTTTTTCCGCAGCCCGACTGCCCAAGAACAGACACAAATTCATTCTCCCTGAAATCAATGCTTATTCCCTTCAAAGCGTGAACCGTCTGCTCTCCGCCACCGTAATCCTTCTTTATATTTTTTAATGAAAGCATTATGTCTTTACCTCCGATTTTACGCATAAAACTTATGATAAGTATATCACAACAAAATATTTTAAAAAATGAATACTGTCGATTTTTTAGGTAATTATTTTAAAATATATTTGTGAAAAATTTGTGATAAACAAAGTTATTTAAAATTACAAAATTTTCATAAGCAAAAGCGCTCGGATCTCTCTCCAAACGCTTCAAAAAATCAAATATTTATCCATTGTCAACTATCCACTGTCCATTATCCACTGTCCATTATCCATTGTCCATTGTCAATTGTCCATTGTCAATTGTCCATTGTCAATTGTCCATTATTTCAACTTATAAATATCCTTTTCCTTTCCCATAACAATAAGATGCTCGTTTTCATCATCCACGAATGTGTAGTCAGCATTAGGAACCTCAGTGATATTATTTCCAACCTTTATAGCAAGAATTGAAATGCCGTACCTGTTTCTTACGTCAACCTCCTGAATGGATTTTCCTATCCACTTGCTAGGAACAGGAATTTCATATATAGAGACCTCAGAAGTCAGATTAAAGAACTCGAAAACATTTCTTGAACCCGTTCTCATTGCAAGATGCTCGGCACTGTCCTTATTAGGGTAAACTACCGAATCTGCTCCGACCTTTAACAGGAACTTCGCCTGATTATCCTTTGACGCCATTGAAATTACACAAGGTGCTCCAAGCTCTTTGAGAAGCGAAGTGATTTCAAGACTTGCCTGAAAATCATCGCCTATAGATACAATACAAATGTCGTAAGAGTTTATTCCAAGCGAACGTAAAACTTCTTCTCTGGTGCAGTCTCCTATTTGTGCCGACGTGACCCTCGATGCAATTTCCGTTATTTTTTCTTCATCTTCGTCTACGACCATAACATCGTGCCCAAGCTGCATATATTTAAGTGCTGCATACTTTCCGTAGCTTCCTATACCGATAATCAGAATTGATTTCATAGTGATCCTCCATTCCAATACTTCAAACTATATTTATAAGTTTATTTTAATTAAATAGTTTTATCCCACTGATATTTTTTCTGTAGGATACTTAACAGGCGGAGCAGTAACAGGTCTTGAAAATGCAAGAGCAAGAGAAAGTCCGCCTATTCTTCCAAAGAACATAAGTATTGACAGAATTATCTTAGGAAGATTTGATAAAGCTCCTGTATCCGTCATATCAACGCCAACGGTGCCTATTGCAGAAAACACCTGAAAAAGCGACTCTCTTAGCTGTATAGGATCGACTGCACAAATTATTCCCACCGAAAGAAGTGCAAAGAACAGATACATTGTCAAAATTGCCAGAACCTTAGATAAATAACCGTGCGGAAGTCTTCTCTTAAAAGCTGTTATAGAATCTCTCTTTGATATTATAGAAAATACTCCGAGAATTAAGATCATAAACGAAGTTGTCTTGATACCTCCGGCTGTCGAACCCGGAGAACCGCCTATAAGCATAAGCACACATCCAAGCAAAGCCGACGAATCGGTTAAGTGAGCGGGGGCAACCGTACTAAAGCCTGCTGTACGGAGTGTTACCGACTGAAAGCCGGCTGACATAATCGCCTGTGGAGTTGAGAAATCTTTATATGCGTGATTTCTTTCAAGAGCAAAAAATATAATTGCAGGAATAATAATAAGTGCTATTGTCATAGAGATAACCATTTTTGAGTGAAGCTTGTACTTTTTAAAATGCAAACCGTTCGTGCGAATATCAGCCCACACATAGAAACCTATTCCGCCGATTATTATTAGTGCCATTGTAACAACATTTATCAGAACGTCGCTGTTAAAGTATTCTAAAGACGATCCGGGCTCTATTCTGCCGAACAAGTCAAAACCCGCATTGCAGAAAGAAGATACAGAATGAAATACTGCTGTATAAATTCCCCTTGCAAAGCCCATAATAGGAACAAATCTTATACTGAAAATTACAGCACCCAAAAGCTCAAATAAGACAGTTCCGAAAAGAACCTTTTTCATAATCTTTACTACGCCTGCTATCTCAGGCATATTAAGAGCCTCCTGAATAATTCCGCGTTCTTTTAACGAGATCTTTCTTCTCATAGCAAGAGAAAGAAGCGTGGCAACAGACATAAAACCGAGTCCGCCAATCTGTATCATCGAAAGTATAGTTACCTGACCGAACAGCGTCCAATGACAGTATGTATCATACACTGCAAGTCCCGTTACGCAGGTGGCAGACGTAGCAGTGAAAAACGCATTGATAAGGGTAGTGACTTCGCCGTCTCTTGTTGCAAAAGGCATCATCAACAGAATTGTTCCCAGCGTAATTATTGCAACAAACCCAATAACCAGAACCTGTATAGACGATAGCTTATTCATCATAAACCTATGCCCCTTTATAGGAACATTCCCCCCGTTTCAAAATTTATATTCCGTTACGCTTTAAGTTATTCATTTCCCCGTTTTCCCGATCGGACAAAACGTAATATAAAAATCATTCCAACAAACAAAACCATCGGAAATGCCATTGCAATAATTATTCCTGTTTTAAGTCCAAGCTGTGTGTTATCAGAAAACGAAAGAACACTTTCAAATATAGAATACCCCGTTCTTTTTACAATATCACTTACATACCCAACAAGTCCCGAACCGGCAGAGCAGCCAATATCACCTGCAAACGCAAGCAGCATAAACATTGAAGTTCCCCCTTTGGGAAGCATTGACGAAGATAAGCTGTAAATTCCGGGCCACATAACACCCACAAAAAAGCCGGAAAGTCCGCATCCGATAAGCGAAAGCATCGGAGCCTTTGAAAAAGCCACAAGTGCAAATGATAAAATACAGCCCAAAGCACAAATCATAAGCGACGGCTTTAAGTTCTTGTCATTAACCTTAAGACCGGACAACATTCTTGACAGCCCCATTAAAAATGCAAACAGACAAGGTCCTAAGATGTCGCCGAGGGTTTTTGAAATACCAAGACCAAGTTCTGCTAATAGCGACGACCATTGGCTTATCACCATTTCGCTTGCTCCCGAGCAAACCATAAACAATAACATAACCCACAGTATTCCTGTTTTAAGCAGAGAAGGTATATTCATTTCCCTGCCGTCATCAACGAGCTTTGCAAGCGGGGCTTTAATAAATAAAAATATATTTAAAAAAGGTATGACCGCAAAAATAACAGGAAGAATAAACCACTTGTCTATTCCGACAGTTACAAAGTACAAAGTAGACAATAAAACCACAGCAACCTGTCCCCACGAATAAAATGAGTGCAGCAGTGCCATCTGCGACGCCTTATTATCACTGGGAACAGCTTCAATAACGGGACTTATAATGACCTCTATAAGACCGCCTCCCACTGCACAGCATACTAATGCGATAATCAGTGCAGCAAACGTATTTTCCATAATCATAGGGAGCGTTCCCATAAGTACAAGACCTGTAACCGACATCATATGGGCAAGGAGACAAGCTCCTCTCATTCCTATTGCAGATATTATCTGCGTCGAAAGCAAATCAACTGCAATCTGTACTATGAAATTAACAACAACCAGCGTTCCCAGTTTTGAAAGCCCAATACCGAAATCCCTGTCAAATGTTACAAACAACAAAGGAGCCAGATTGTTGACAATAGCCTGAGTAATATATCCCAGATAACAAGCAATTTTAGTTTGCTTATATGTAATTGTCATAAGCATTTCTCCTTAGAGTGTAATGCTGATATATCTTTTAACTTAACTATTTTAACAGAGTCATTTCATAAAGTCAATAATTTTTAATTGTTTTTAGTTAATATGAAAATTAATAAAAACTATCCGTATTAACCGTATGAAGCGTCCTTTCAGAAAATATGTATGTTGTATATTGCAAAGCACATAAATGGCAAAGCAAATATCGACATAAAAATCAGTGTTTTTTGTATGAAATGTCCAATTAAACAGATACTGCAAGAAAAAACTTATTCAAAAAGTTGATTAATTCATAAAATTATTGACTGCTTGCAAATAATGTATTAAAATAATGGTAAAATAAAAATAGGAGGAATTCAAAATGACAAAAGTTGAATTTATCAATCTTATCGCAGAAAAAGGAGACTACTCAAAGAAAGACGCAGAAAAAGCTCTTTCAACAGTTATCGGAGCAATTACAGATTGTATGAAGAAAAACGAGAAGATCTCTCTTGTAGGCTTCGGAAGCTTCGAGGTCAAGGAAAGAGCCGCAAGAAATGCAATCAATCCGCTTACAAAAGAGCCTATCAGTATTCCTGCAAAGAAGGTTCCTGCATTCAAGGCAGGCAAGGCTTTAAAAGACGCTGTTGCTAAGTAGAATCCGTAAAAAATCGGTCTATCACCGATAAAAATAGAAAGGAAGTACCTATTATGGCAAATGATGAAAAGAAAACCACTGTTACTGCTGCAAATGCTGCAAAAAAAGCAGTTAAGAAAACTGCTGATAAACTAACAAAGGCAGCAGAAAAGGTTGAAGTAAAAGCTGAAGAAAAAGTTGCAAAAGCTGTAAAAAAGGCAGTTTCTAAAAAGACTGCCGCAAAGAAAACTGAAACCAAAAAAACTGCGGCAAAGAGATCAACTGCTAAAAAAGCGGAAATTGACAGCAAGGTTTACATTCAATTTTTCGGCAAACAGGTTACAGCAAATGAAGTTCTGGCACAATGCGAAGCAGATTATAAAAGCAACAACAAAACCGCTGTAAAAAGCATTGAGGTTTACGTTAAGCCTGAAGACGACACAGCTTATTATGTCGTAAACGGAAAAACTGAGGGCAAGGTTTTACTTTAAACCAATCTGATGACATAAAACATTAAAACTCCTGAGCAGATAATGCACAAGTCCAGTAAAAACGGACAATAGAAAAAACCCCCCCTATATGGTAGAATAAAAGAAGCTACCGTAAAGG
>CANQCK010000024.1 GCA_947589185.1 uncultured Clostridia bacterium
TTTATTGCCACCGGCATGAGTACATATGCGGAGATTGACCATGCGGTGGAAATATTCAGGAAACATAACTGTCCTTTTGAACTGATGCACTGTAACAGTACCTATCCCATGCCTGAGGAAGATGCAAATTTAAAGCTGATACGGGTACTCGCAGACAAATATCATTGCCAGGTCGGATACAGCGGACATGAGGAGGGGACTTTCGTAAGCATCTGCGCCGTGGCGGCCGGAGCGACCTCTATCGAACGCCATATTACGCTGGACAAATATATGTATGGTTCCGATCAGAAAGCGTCTATTGAACCCTATGAACTATGCCGACTAGTTCGGGATATACGGGAAGCGGAAAAGGTTATGGGTACAGGAGAAAAGGTTCTGACAGCCGCGGAAGAAGAAGTGAAAAAGAAGCTCAGAGGATAACGGAATGATAGAACTGATCGTATTAGATATTGACGGCGTTATTACAGATGGATCCGTAATTATTGATTCCAGCGGAAAAGAACAGAAACAGATCAATTTGAAGGATATTGACGCTATCTTTGAACTGCACCGCAGAGGGTACAAGCTCGCCGCCATTACCGGAGAAGACACGAGTATTGTCAACTATTTTGAGAAGCGATTTCCGTGGGATTTTTTTTACCGGGGCAGTAAAAACAAAAAAGAAACTATGCGGCAGATCGAACAGAATACGGGGATCAGCAGGGAGAATATCTGCTATGTCGGCGACGGGAAATATGATGTGGAACCCCTGACTTATGCCGGATTGGGTCTGTGCCCGGCCAACGCCATTGATAAGGTAAAGGCTGCCGCAGATATCATCTTACACAATGACGGCGGCAAGGGGTGTATCTGGGAGATCATTTCTCTGCTGGATCGATACAATAACCCGGAGTGCGGACATAATTTCTTTTATAAGCGATTGGAAGAACACGCGAATATTTTCAAAAAGCTGGCTTCCGATCAGGAATTGACGGATAAGGTTATAAAAATTGGCGACAGGATCATTTCCATACTGCGGCAAAATGGCGGGATTTATCTGTGCGGCAATGGTGGAAGCGCAGCCGATGCACAGCATATCGCAACGGAATTCGTCAGCCGGTTTTACAGGGAACGCCCGGCCCTTAACGCCGAAGCGCTGTCGGTTAATACTTCTACACTTACCGCAATCGGTAACGATTACAGCTTTGAGCAGGTATTTGTTAGACAATTGGAGGCAAAAGCGAAGAAAGGGGATATGCTGATCGGGCTCTCCACCAGCGGTTCCAGCAAAAATGTACTGGAGGCACTTCGATATGCGCAGAAGTATGGCATCGTTTCTGTCCTGCTGATGGGGGAATTTTCCAATCCCGGACTGAATGGCGTGGCGGATTATGTAATCAAGGTACCGTCATTGCACACGCCGCGAATCCAGGAATCGCATATCTTTTTGGGTCATGTAATTGCTGAGTATGTCGAATATAGGATGTTCAGAGGAGAAAGAAAAGATGTTACTTGATAAATTTAAAATATCCGGGAAAACCTGTATCATTACAGGTGGGGCCGGTTTGCTGGGTAGACAGCACGCAATGGCTGTTTTAGAAGGCGGGGGAATCCCGATACTTTTGGATATTTCGGATAATGCTTTAAAATCGGCAGGATCACAGCTTGCGGGCTTATATCCTGATTCCAAAGTTGAATTCTATAAAGCAGATATCACAAATGAGGAAGAACTGATAAAAATCAGGGAGAATTTACTGGGGAAATATGAACATATTGATATACTGATTAATAATGCCGCAAACAACCCTAAAGTGGAGGCCCAGTCCGCTAATCTCGGTACCATCAGATTTGACAATTTCCCTATGAAGATTTGGGAAGATGATATTGCGGTAGGTCTTACCGGAGCATTTTTGTGTGCCAAGGTGTTTGGTAAAGCGATGGAGGATAATGAACGAGGGGTTATTTTAAACATATCATCTGATCTTGGAATTATTGCCCCTGACCAGAGAATTTATCGTAAAGATGGGGTTGCAGATAAGGATCAGACAGTTAAACCCGTAACCTATTCGGTAATCAAACATGGATTGATTGGACTGACCAGGTATCTTGCAACATATTGGGCCGATAAGGGAATAAGGGTAAATGCAATTTGCCCTGCGGGTGTAGAAAACGGGCAGGATCCAGAATTTGTAAATAAACTTACAAATCTTGTTCCCATGGGACGTATGGCGAATGTAGATGAATATCAGTGTACTGTGTTATACATGATCTCTGACGCAAGTTCTTATATGACAGGTTCCACGGTGATTATCGATGGTGGCAGAACATGTTGGTAAAGAATGCGATTGGGTTTATGCAGGGAAGACTGACGGAAAAGGGTGGTTTTTTCCCACAGGCATTTCCAGAGGGGAATTGGACAAAAGAATTGTATCTGGCTGAGAGGCTGGGCTTTAACTGTGTGGAGTGGATGTTTAATGAACGTGGATGGAAGCGTAATCCTATTATTTTGGATATCGACAAAATAAATATGGTTTGCCGGGAAACCCAAATTCGGCTCAGCGGAATCTGTGCAAATTATTTTATGCGAAGATCAATTTATGACAGGAAAGAGAAAGAAAATAACCTCTATATCTTAAACAGACTTCTTTTTAGTGCCGAAATGACAGGCTGCGGCAATATTATTATTCCGATGTTTGATGCCAGTGAAATGCAATTAGCGGATAGCAGTGTATATGACCTGGTTAATGAGCTTCCTGTCAATGAAGTTAATATTCTTTTTGAGTCAAACGAGCGTTTGGCGGATTTAAGCGAATGGTTGTCAGGATTTCATAGAACTAGGGTCGGGATATGTTATGACATAGGAAACGCAGCAGGTATGGGCTATGATTCTGCAAAAGAGCTAGACAGCTATGGTGACATTGTAAAAGAGGTACATTTGAAAGATAAAAAAGTCGGTGGAACAACAGTGATGCTGGGAGAGGGAGATGCTGATCTAAATGCATGTTTCCGCACATTGGGTAAGCATTCTTATGAGGGCTGTTATATTCTGGAGTCCTATTATCATGATGCGGTTAGAGATACCTGTAAAAATCTGGATTATATTAAAGGCATACTAAAATGATAAAAGTGCTTATTATCGGCCTGGGCAGTGCAGGGCAAAGGCATGTCAGAAATTTAAGAAAACTGCTGGGAGACGAGGTGTGTTTTATTGCATTCCGTGTGAGAAAACTCAAGAGACTGTTTGATGACAATCTGAGTGTTGTGGAAGGGCAGTCTGTCGAGGAGACATATCATATTGTTGAGTTTGATGATCTTGATAAAGCGCTTGAAGATAAACCGGATATCGCTTTCATTGCCAATCCAAACAGTATGCATATGGACTGTGCTTTAAAAGTTGCGGAGAGAGGCGTGGATTTTTTCCTGGAAAAACCGGTTTCCGACAGAATGGATAATGTCACGGAATTAATACGAATTGTGCACGAAAAAAAACTCATTGTATATGTAGGATTTCAGATGCGTATGCATCCGTGTGTCATCCGGCTAAAACAGGCAATAGATAAAAAAGTGATAGGACGGGTTGTATCTGTGGACTGTCACATGGGTGAATTGCTGACGGGAATGCATAAATATGAAGACTATCGAACTATGAATGAATCGCAGGCAGTGACCGGCGGAGGCGTGGTGTTATGTCAGATACATGAAATAGATTATCTGTATTGGATATTTGGCATGCCCACAGAGGTATATTGTATTGGGGATAAATATAGCAATTTAGAAATAGATGTGGAAGATTCCGCAAGCACGATATGGAATTATAAGGGTGATAAAGGTTTTTCCGTTATGCTACATCAGGATTTTCTTCAGAGGCCGCCGATTAGACGTTGCAGAGTGATCGGCACTAAGGGGCAGATAGAGATTGATCTGTTGGAAAATCGGTATACATTGTTCGGAGAGAATTCTGTTCAGGATGAAACGTTCCATGAGTTTTCCCGTAATGATATGTTTATGGAAGAATTGGTGCTGTTTTTAGAATATGTAAAAACCAGGGAACAAAAAACGCTTACTTTGGAGGACGGTATTGGAAGCCTCGAAATAGCATTGGCTATGAAAAAATCAATGAAAGAGGGGCATCCCGTACAATTATAATTACAATAGGAAGGCTGTAAATGCCTTTCGGAGCTTATGAGGAACTGCATATGAAAGTTTCGGACTACATTTGGAATTATATCAGTGAATTGGGTGTAAGACATGTTTTTATGTTCCCCGGCGGCGGAGCTATGCACCTCGTCAATTCATTGGGACAAAATAAGAGATTAGGATATGTGACGCTTCTGCATGAGCAAGCCTGTGCAATGGCAGCGGAGACATATGCCAGAATTGATTATAATATAGGTGTCGTGTTGGTGACGACAGGCCCCGGCGGCACGAATGCGGTTACAGGTGTGGCAGCCGCATGGTTGGAATCTACACCTATGTTAGTCATCTCCGGCCAGGCAAAAACGACAGATCTGAAAGATACATATGGCGTCAGACAACGCGGAAATCAGGAGATTGGCATTGTTGATATTGTATCCTCGATCACGAAATATGCGGTGACAGTCAAGGCTCCTGATGAAATTAAGTATCATTTAGACAGGGCGGTATATGAAGCGAAAAAAGGAAGACCCGGCCCTGTGTGGCTTGATATCCCCTTAGACATCCAGGCTGCGGATATTGATGCGGATTCTTTACCATCCTTTATTCCTCAGGAAACTGCTGCATACGATTTACCATGTGCGGTCAGAAAGGCAGTATCCCTTCTAAAGGATTCAAGACGTCCGGTTATTATTGCAGGGCAGGGCATTGAACGCAAAAACGGGAAAGAGCAATTTCGCAAACTCATCGAAAGGCTGCGGATCCCGATTCTATTCAGTTGGATTGCGACCGAACTTTTAGAGTTCGATCACGAATGTAATCTTGGTAAGCCAGGAATGGTGGCCCCCAGGTATTCCAACTTTACCATGCAGGAGTCCGACCTGATCATAGCAATTGGCACCCGGCTGGATCCTGCCATGATAGGCTATGATCCATCCGACTTTGCGCCGAAGGCCCAAAAGGTTATTGTAGATATCGATAGGAACGAATTGGACAAGTTCGCCTTTGATATAGCGTTAAAGATTCCGGCGGATGCGACTGCGTTTCTCGAGGAATTGTTGCGGCAAAGCGCAGATTTGGTAAGGCGGGATGAATGGAGTGTATGGCTTCGACAGTGTCAGGCTTGGCGAACACAATATCCTATTGTCCTGGAGGATTTTAAGAAAGAAAAAGGATCCGTAAATCCCTATTATTTTGTCGACAAGCTGTCCGATGCCTTGGCGGATGACGATGTGGTGATACCCGGAAGTTCCGGAGCAGGGATTGATGTGTTTTGGCTGGCTTATAAAAATAGACGGAATCAAAGGTCGTTAGCCACAGGATCCCTGGGCTCGATGGGATATGGAGTTCCTGCAGCGATAGGCGCTTGCCTTGCTTCGGGAAAAAGAACGGTATGCATAGAAGGGGATGGGAGCCTGCAGTTAAATATTCAAGAACTGGCAAGTATTGTGGGAACGAAGCTCCCGATCAAATTCTTCATCAACGGAAATAACGGTTACCTGTCGATTATGAATATGCAAAGGACACATTTTGATGGATATTTTGTTGGGGCGAATAGAGACAGCCGGTTATATTTGCCTGATATCATAAAGGTGGCAGCTTCTTATGGGCTTCTAACATATGAAATTAACAGTCATGCCGAGACAGAGAGCGTGATACATCAGACTTTGGATTCGGAGGGCCCGGCTTTGTGTTATGTACATATGCGGGATGACGTTCAAATTCAGCCAAAAGTAATGTCACGGGTAGCCGAAAACGGTATGATGGTTTCAGGTAAGCTGCGGGATTTATGGCCGTTCTTAGAGAACGGGAAAGAAGATAACTGACGGATAGAAAGGGAGAACGACCGGCGGAGGATAGAAAATGAATTTGGATGATATCATGAATCGGGAAAACAAGATAGATCAGTTTTTAGATTTTCAAAAGGAAAACATCAAATTGCCAGTGCTGTTGTATGGCTGCGGCGCCGGCGTGCATTGGTATATCGAGTTTGCCAGAATACATCAAATCCCCGTCTATTGTATTGTAGACAAGAAAATAAAAATGGGTTGCGAGGAGATTTGTGAAGGGGTGAGTGTTCGGAACGTTGAAGAAGTTTTTGAACAGATGCCTCAGGCTGTGGTGATTATCTCTGCACCCAGATACCGTAAGGAAATCAAGAAAGAGATCAAGGAGAAAAGGCCGGAGTATTTTGTCTTCTCTTTTGACCCTGCACCAAGCGTGATACAGGGTGTTTGGACGAAAGACAGGAAATTCTTTTATCAACGGCACTGGGATGATATCCTGAAGATCTATGATACATTGAAAGATGAATTTTCTCAAAAGACGCTGAAACATATCCTGATGGGCTCGGTGACCAATGACTGTGATTGGTATGAGGACATTTCTAACAAATCACAGTATTTCCCTGATATTATCATGCGCCATATGGGGCAGCGTATCCGGGGGGGGGTATTTGTAGATATCGGAGCTTTTACAGGTGATACAGTCTATGAATTTAAGGAAGCAATGGAGGATGATTTCACCAGATGCTATGCCTTTGAACCGGATCCACGTAGCTACGAACTGATGTATCAGCAATTTAAGGATGATAACAGGGTCGTTATGTTGAATCAAGGTTGCGGAAGTAAAAATACACACATCCCTTTTGTGAAGGAAGAACATTCTGAAGGTTCTCATTTCGGCTGCGGGTTCGGGGAAACGGTTCCTGAAATTGAGGTAGTTCGGTTGGACGACACCTGCAAAGAAAAGGTCGATTATATAAAAATGGATATTGAAGGAATGGAGATGGAGGCATTGAAAGGCGCGACGGAAACACTTCGGCTCTATAAACCGGCCCTTGCTGTCAGTGTCTATCACAAAATTGAGGATATCGTTGAAATCCCACAGTTTATATTGAATCTGGGATTAGATTATAAGCTGTATTTACGACATTATTGGAATTGTAACGGGACGGATAGTATTTTATTTGCGATATAGTTAAATCGCAACAGATGAAAAAAGGAAAGTTGTCATGAAAAAAGTCAGTATAGCGGTTCCGTGTTATAACGAAGTCGGCAATGTCCGTGATATGGCGGAAACATTGACGAATATTATGAAGAAATTGCCGTATGAATATGAAATCATTTTTACGGACAATTGTTCTACAGACGGAACGAGGGATATATTGCGGAAACTTGTATTGGATGATAAGCATATCAAGGTATTGATGAATAGCAGAAATTATGGCGTGGACGGCAGATCGGACAGGAACACGCTGAAATACGTAACTGGGGATGTTTTTATCGGTATTGCATGTGATTTCCAAGAGCCGCCGGAATTGATCCCGGAATTTTTAAAGTATTGGGAGGAAGGGTATAAAGTTGTCTGCGGACAGAAGACCGGTTCTGAAGAAGGAACTATAAAATATGCGTGCCGCCATCTATATTACAAGATTATACAAAATTTGTCAAGCGTACCTCAGTACGAGCATATATCAGGAATCACGCTGTTCGATAGGGAAATACTGGAAAGATATGTAAAAACGGATTATGATTTTCAATTTCGATTTGCTATTGCAGATATGGGGTATGAAGTAAAGCTGATACAATATAAGCAGAGAGCGCGAAAGAGTGGAAAATCGTCCTACAATATTTGGAGATCATTAAGTTTTGCCATCAATTCTCTTGTAACGACTTCGACAGCTCCCATTCGTATTATGACGGTTGTGGGCATGGGACTCTCTTTTTTGAGTTTCTTGATCGGCCTGGTATATCTTATCATGAAATTAATCTGGTGGCGGAATTTCCAAATGGGGCAGGCACCGATATTGATTGGTATTTTTTTCTTGGGTTCAGTTCAGATTTTTATTCTGGGCCTTATCGGAGAATACGTGGGGGAGATATTGAACAGAGTATCCAAAACGCCGGATGTGGTTACGACAGAAAAACTGAATATTGATTTGGACGCAGAGGAGGAAAAAGGAAAGTAGAATGGAAAATATATGTAATAAGTTAAGGAATTTTAAAAAGCAAGATCAGGAAAAATATTTGAAGGAAAAGTACAGTAATATCCTGGGACAGATGTTATCTGAGGGGGGATATATCTGGGGGACAGGCAGACTGGGAGAATTTGCATTTAAACAATGCACCCAAAATCGAATTAAAATATATGGATATATAGATAATGATGAGAAGAAATGGAATGTAGACAAAAAGATATATTCTCCTGATAAACTGACAAAAAAAGACATTGTCATCATAGCGTCAATCGATTGTGCAGATATCATAAGACAATTGGAAGGCATGGGGATAAAACAATATATATACTATGAGGATATGGCATACATTTGGGCAGGTATGGAAACATATTATCAGGCATTTAAGGGGCTCTTTGATGAGATTGAAAAAAATAGAGAGAAGTATATATGGCTGTATGATATTTTGGAAGATGAAATATCAAAAAAGGTATATGCAGAAGTTATGGATTATCGGATGAGTCTGGATTTGAAGCATATTGTAACGGCATATCAAATTTCCGGAAAAGAAGGGGACCAGTACTTCGATCATATTATTACGCCGAAACTAAACAAAGGATATACGTTTTATGATGTGGGAGGTTTTAAAGGAGAAAGCACGTTGGATTATATTAAATATTCTAAAGGCTATAAAAAGATTTTCTTTTTTGAACCGACCGTAGCGTTTATCCAGGATGCAAAAGAGAGATTAAAGCATTATGAAAATATAGAATTCATACAGGCTGCCGTAGGCGCGGACAACGGAGAGACATATCTAAACGACGTGGGTGGGGGAGGAAACTTTGTCGGCGTAAGCGGAACACAAGTTGTTCCGATGATAAAGCTGGACGATTATATCACCGGGCATGATTCTTATG
This sequence comes from uncultured Clostridia bacterium, assembly GCA_947589185.1. Lineage (GTDB taxonomy): Bacteria > Bacillota > Clostridia > Oscillospirales > Ruminococcaceae > UMGS1601. Next base: position 8,986 of record CANQCK010000024.1, read on the forward strand.
TAAAGTTGGATGTGGAGGGATATGAAACGGACGCGTTACTGGGAATGAGGAATGCTGTGCGGACATTCAGGCCTTTATTGGCTGTTAGTGTATATCATATACCTGGCGATATGCATAAGCTGGTGGATTTGCTCCTGTCGTGGAATCCTGATTATCAGGTATATATGCGCCATTATACAAGAAGTTACGCAGATACGGTTTGTTATTTTGTGCCCAAATCATGATTTGGCGCATCCCATTTAGATGTTGCGGATATTACCGACAACACAGATTACAAGGGACGAACAATATTCTTAAGGGGAAATGATGCGGAAAATTTTGGTGACAGGAAGTAATGGATTCATAGGCAGGAATTTGGTGGAGCATCTGCAGGAGCGATATCAGATATATGCGCCGTCCAGGCAAGAATTAAATTTGCTTGATACAGAAGAAACCGCACAGTATCTGGATAAACATTCTTTCCATACCGTGATCCACTGTGCCAATATCAATACAACCAGGATTGGAAAAGAAGATGTAAATCCTTATGATATACTGTATGGAAATTTGAGGATGTATTGGAATTTGGCGCGGTGTAGTCAATTATATCATAAGATGTATTATTTTGGATCCGGCGCAGAATTTGATACGCAGCATTATATCCACAATATGTCGGAAGGATACTTTGGGGCATACATTCCACAGGATGCCTATGGGTTTTCCAAATATATTATGAATCAGGATGCAAGGAAATCTGATAATATATATAATCTGCGTCTCTTTGGAGTATATGGGAAATATGAAGAATGGAACCGGCGTTTTATCTCGAATAATATGTGCCGAATATTAAGGGGGTTAAATATTTCCATTAATCAGGATATGGAATTTGATTATTTGTATATAGATGATTTATGTCGGCTCATGGAGTGGTTTATTGAGCATACGCCAAAGTTTCACGATTATAATGTGTGTACGGGAAGGGCATTCAGACTTTCCGAGATAGCGGATATCATAAGGGAAATTTGTGGGACCCCATTTCCGGTTTATATAATTAACAGTGTAGAAAAACTGCCATACACAGCGGATAATGCAAGATTATTGAAAGAAACAGGAGGTTGGGAATTTACTGATATGCCACAGGGAATAAGAAATTTATGGACGTTCTATTGTAATATGCATCAGGAAAATGAACGGTTTCGTGAACAGTTAAATTCATATTCTTTTGTTCGAAGTTAATGATAATCAAATATATGATATTATCATTTCGATAAATGAGAAAGAAAGGAAATGTGTTCTATGGGGCCTTTAATCACGATTGGAATTGCATCATATAATTATGGTGATTATATACTGAGAGGCTTAAATGCCATAAAAAAGCAAGAATTCACGGATTATGAAATTCTGATATCTGATGATTTTTCATCCGATAATTCTGTTGCTGTGATAAAGAAATATATAAAAAATAATCCTGATATGAATATTCGATTGCTGGAAAGCTCACAGAATAATGGATTAATTTCAAATAAAAATAGAATTATTGAAAATTGCAGCGGAGAATACCTGATGCTTTGTGATGCAGATGATTGGATGAGTGAAGATTGTTTGCTAAAGATAGCTGAGGTCATAAAGAAAGAAGATCCGGATAGGATATTTGTTGAAGTTGCACATGTTGATGAAAGAGGTGAAATTATTCAAATTGAACATTTGAGTGATAATCAGAGCAAATGGGGATGGAATATACATCATGGATGTGTGACCAGGACAAGTATCCTGAAAGAGCATAATATTAAAATACAACAAGATGTGATAGATGATGTATATTTTACTATTGAAGTCTCAAAATATTGTGTAAAAATAAGCAAAATACTTGAAGTTTTATACTACTGGTTGGTTCATAAGGACTCTGAGGGAAGAAAAAAAAGAGATTCCGTATCATATAAAAAGATTCAACAAATGATTTGTAATTCTCTTTATTATATTGGAGATTCTATTCATTATATCGACGTCCACACGGATTTTTATACATTTCGGGACAAAGAAGAGTTGCGGCTTGTATTATTGAAGATATATTACTTTAATATTTTATTTACCGCACAGCAGAGAAGCCTTAAGGATAAATGGAATAATTACAAGATATTACATGGCGTTATACTGGAAATAGACAGGAATTATTTATATAATTACTTTTTGTCATTTAAAGGAATTCAACCGCTCAGAAAATATACACTGTATGCAATTATAATATGTAGCTATATTGAAAGAGCGCATTTAATGAATTTAGCACTTATTATATTTCATGTTATGAGCAAGTTTAAATATTTTGACCAGTAACGGAATAATATATACTATGAAAAAAATGAATTATATCGACGAAGAAAAAATTGAAAATAATAAAAGAGTTTTGGTGGCAATACCAAATCAATATATGCTGTTACAAACCAAATGGTATCATTCGATGTATCCGGAGGGAATATGGGAAGCAATTGTTCTCCGCTTCACAAACGGAAAACAAGGGAAAATCTTGGCAGATATAATGTATAAAAGATGTATTGAGTGCGGTTTTTTTTCAAAAGTGTATGTATTAGATGCCAGGCGAATTGACGCGCCCTTAATAAAAAAAATAGGTTGGGTGGTTCGCTACTTTTTCCAATATATTTTTCGCTGTCGCCAGAAGTATGATGAAAAGTTGATTATGAGTATTACAGGCAGAAATGACTATTCAAAATATATTATACATTCAGATTATAATTCAATTGAAACTGCTATGGCAAATATGGGGAAAGATAAAGTTGTTATATGTATGGAAGATGGATTTTCTGACTATTTTCCCATATGTAAATTACATAATATAAGGTCTATTGAACAGTTGTTATATTTTTTCTTGTCTAAAATTAATGTAATGAGTTATGCGATAGACGGATATAGATATTTTGTAAAATATGATGAATGGATTATTAAATATTGCAGTCTCCCTGAAAAGATACAGTATAAAAAATACAAAAAAATAAAGCAATTGTTTTCGCAAAATATTGAAAAAGATAAAGATTTGATGAGGCAGAGCAAAACGGAACCATCAAAAACTTTCGATTTGATTATTTTTTCCGCACCTTTTGCGGAAAATTTCAATGCAGAACATATTTATGAATTATTGCATAGATGGATTAAGGATAATTATGCAGGGAAAAAAATACTGATAAAGACACATCCCAGAGAGAATTATACATATCCATGGACAGACTTGGATATTACAATAGATTATTTGGAACTATCTGGGGAAGAAGTATTGGACTTGTTCCCGGAAACTGATATATTACTTTTATTTACATCAACGTTATTGCTGAAACTATGCAGGGATAAACGTAAATTTATGTTGGCATATTTCGAACATATGGAATCACGGCTTTATTATTTACTGCTTGGGAAAGTAGATGAGATAATGGGATTGCCGGAAGAATCATGGGTAACCATATAAATAATGAGGGGACTATGGGAAAAAATACGAAAAGAACTTTTATTTTCAGCTTTCTTTTTGTGCTAGTGTATTGTGGATTTTGCGCTTATATTCAGGATATTTGTATTTTCTATGCGGCTATTTATCTGTTTTATGAAATGTTTGGGATTATAATTGTAGGATTTGCGGTATTTCAATGGATAAACATTAAAAATATGTGCTTTTGGGAAACCTTTGGGATATCATATGCATTAGGTTATACATTTAATATAATACTATATTTATTAATATTTCCAGTTTGGGGCAGATTGGGATTAGTAGTAGTTTTATATTGTGTTAGTGGACTGGCTGTTATATATTTAATTTCAACTCATTTTTGGGAAAAAATCCCCATACCAAAGAGGGGAGAGAATATACTAATTCTTTCGTTCCTTTTCGTGCTCTTACTGCTACAATTCTTTATTTCGGCTGCTAATAATATGAGTCCCGTTGTAATCGGATTCAATACATATTATCGGGATTATTATTATTGGGCGGGCGATATTGTCAGCCTGTTTAAGAAATTTCCCCCGGAGAATTATAGAAATATTGGGACTGCATATCATTATCACTATTTTTCCAGCTTGCAAGCGGCAGTTGTATGTATGTGCACAGGGATTCCTGTAAATAATTATGCTTTCGGATTTTCATTTATTCAATCAAGCGTTCTATTAATATGTGCCGTATATTGTTTTGTTAAAACAGTAGTACATAAAACACCATATATCATATGGAGTATGGTGATGATATTGTTTACGACAGGGGAGGAAGTACTTACCAGAGTAACATTAATAAGTCATCTTTATACGGTACCGTTTGGTTTTGATATAGGTACGGCGCTTGGTATGTTTTCAATGGCTTTATTTGTTAGACAGATTAAGGAAAATCAATATAACTGGAAATTGATGGTTGTTATGGAATTGATTCTCTTTAGTTGTATTGGTACCAAAGGGCCAGTTGGACTGATTGTTTTATTTATGGTTGGTATTACGTGTGTTTATTGGGTGGTTGTGCCGCGTAAACGTAATTTGGCGTCGGGAATGATATATGGTCTTGTTTCATTGTCTGTTTTTGTAAAATTGTATATTCTTATTTTAAGCGGCCCCATTACGGATACAGGGACAACGGTAAACTCGTTTATCAAAGGCGGTGGAGGAAATTCCCTTTTATTAGATCGACCAGAACTGATAGCAGTCTATACATTGGTAAGCGGATATCCAGGTATCATTAGAGAAATTTTATTCTCAATATTCTATATTATAAAAGTACATCCCACGCTTTTTGCTATGTTCTTTGTCGCAATTTTATTGATGATTTTAAAACCAAAACAAACGGACATTCTTAATTTTATTTTATTTTGCGGATTTATTTTTGGCGTTATACTTACAAGACGATTTGAAATGGTAGGGTTTTCACAAGTATACTTTATTATGGCAGCGATTCCATATGGAATAATTTTTTCAATTAAGACTATTGAAAACTTCATGAACCCAAACTTAATGGAGAAGTATCCCTGTTTAAAAAAAATATTACCTATAGGAAGTACATTGATCATTGTATTGGGAGTTTATTTTTTCGTTCGTTCCAGTTATTTCATTAGCCCATTAGAATCGGGACTGACAAAAATCAGTTCAGTAGTGAGCGGGAAAACAGAACATATTAAGTATATGGTTTATGATTCTGTAGCCCCAAAGTGTAAACAAATTGATGATCCAAAAATCTATGGGGGACCCAATATTATTATTACAGATCAAAAGTATCAAGCTGCATTATGGTTAAAATCATATTCAAATAACGAATCAGTAATTACTTCAGATTTGCAGAATGATATCTGGTTCTATCAATATCCATTGGGTATTATTTCAGAACGATATATTTGGAAAAAAGATAATGCGGTTATAGTAGATGCGGCGCAAGGGAAGGAAAACGCCATAAAATTGTTAAGTGATGAGAACGTGGATTATTTGATGACATTTGCGGAAAATAAAGATAAAATATTGAGCATTATGGATCCCCAAAGTATTGTGTATGAAAATAAAGAGGTAATCATTGTAAAACTGAATTGAGGTTTAGTATGAATGACGATAATAGAGCGTTGCGATCAGGACTTTGGTATTTCATTTCTCATTTTCTGGCAAGGGGAATAAGCTATATCACTGTAGCAATATTTACGCGTATTCTGACTAAAGGGGAATATGGTATATATAGTAACTATACTTCGATTCTGGCCGTTTTGACAATTATTGTTACGCTCAATCTATCCCCTACAATCTTCAGCGCCAGATATGATTATTCGAAATCATTTGATAACTATATTTTTAATATACTGACGCTCAGTTCATTATCTGTAATATGTTGGGCGATTCTTTTAAATATATTTTGGGTGGATTTGGAGTGCTTTTTCGGCATAAGCAGAACTTATTTGAATATCATGATAATTTATTTGTTTTTCTTTCCGGCAGTTGATCTGTATCAGGCGAGAGAAAGATTTTGTTTTGAATATAAAAAAACGGCGCTAATCAGTATAATAATTTCATTTGGCGGTTTTCTGCTTCCGCTTTTGTTCTCCCTTTTTATTGTGAATAAGCTGACCGCAATTATTTTTGGAATGTCGGCAACCACAATAGTATTAGGCGGAATCTTATATATTTTTGAGGGATTAAAAATAACACATTTGGATTTCGGATGTTATAAATATGCTTTGAAAATATGCCTTCCGTATATACCTCATGCCCTGTCATTAACAGTTCTTAATTCAACAGACAGGTTAATGATTACTTTCTTCTGCGGATCAGAAGAAACGGCATTATATAGTCTGGCATATAACTGTGGAAGCATTATGATACTGTTCCTGGTAGCAATGAATATGGCATACGGCCCATGGCTGGCGGAAAAACTCGCTAACGGGGAGTATGATCGGATACGGTTATTTGCCTCCAGGTACATAAATTGTTTCTTTGTCTGCGGTGTGGGTATTATGTTGGTCGCACCAGAAATTCTTTTGATATTAGGTGGCCGGACATACATTGAAGCAATATATGTAATACTGCCGGTAGCATTGGGATGTATATGCCAGTTTTTATATACAATGTTTGTGAATGTAGAGCAATTTAAGAAAAAAACGATTGGAATGGCGCTCGCCAGCGTATCTGCCGCGCTGCTGAATATGATACTGAATTATGTTTTCATTCCCAGATTCGGGTATACTGCCGCCGCCTATACGACTCTGGCCGGTTATTTGTGGCTTTTGCTGATCCATATGGCCCTGGTGGCGAAGCTGGGATATGCGAAGGTATACAGTTATAGAAAAGTGTTGTCAACCGTTGGGATGGGCTTCGCGGCTGCTGCGGGATGTGTTTTTTTGTATGGATATACCGTTATCCGCTATATGGTTTTGATTTTATACATCAGTGTTTTGTTGATTGTCGTCAGGAGGAAAATGAAATGCCGAGGAATTTTTTTATCGGATCTGTTGAAGTCGGAATAGGATGCACGCCTTTGGTAATTCCGGAGATTGGAATCAATCACGAGGGCAGCCTTGAGGTTGCCAAGCTGATGGTGGATGCGGCACATAGGGCGGGCGCGAAATTGATCAAGCATCAGACACATATTGTAGACGATGAAATGAGCCATGCGGCAAAGTCTGTTATTCCGGGGAATTCCGATGTGTCGATTTATGAGATTATGAAAAGGTGCGCTTTATCGGAGGAGGATGAAAAAGAACTGAAGCGATACACAGAATCTCTGGGGATGCTTTTTTTAAGCACGCCGTTTTCCAGAGCAGCGGCCGAACGTCTTGAGAGATTTGGCGTACAGGCATATAAAATTGGATCCGGGGAGTTAAACAATTATCCTTTGGTCGAATATGTGGCGCAGTTTCATAAACCGATGATTGTATCTACAGGGATGAATGATATCAAAAGTATTGCTAAGGCGGTAAACATATTGGAAAAGCATGGCGTCGCATATGCGCTTATGCATACGACCAATTTATATCCGACCAGGCCGGAATGGGTCAGACTCGGGGCCATGCAGGAAATGATGCGGGAATTTCCGGATACGCCGATTGGGCTTTCCGATCACACGCTGAATAACAATGCCTGCATTGCAGCAATGGCTCTGGGCGCATGTCTGGTGGAACGGCATTTTACAGATAAAATGGAACGAACCGGCCCGGATATCGTGTGTTCTATGGATGAGCAGAGATTGAGGGAGCTTGTTGCTGCGGCGGACGAGATCCCACTTATGCTCAGCGGAGAGAAAAAAGCTATTCGAGAAGAAAAAGTGACGGAGGACTTTGCCTTTGCATCTGTTGTTACCATTGAACCGGTAAAAGCCGGGGAACCTTTCACAAGGGAGAATTTATGGGTAAAGCGGCCGGGTGTCGGAGGGATCCTGGCGGAAGAATATGAAAGTATACTTGGGCGGCGCGCGGCCTGTGATATCGAACGGGATATACAGCTGCAATATTCTATGATAAAGGCAGAGTAACGGGGATATGATGCGAAAAAAGGTATTATTTATAACCGGCACCCGTGCGGATTACGGGAAAATAAAGAGTCTGCTCCGTGCTGTGGATGAAGATGAGGATTTTGAAGCTTTTGTTTTTGTGTCCGGTATGCATCTGCTTCCGCAGTTTGGTAATACGTTTCGGGAAATCGAAAAGGACCATTATGAAAATATATATCTGGCATTTGGATTGGCGCTGACAAATGATATGAGTTACAATCTGGGAGATGTAATCTGTGAACTGAGCGGTTATATACAAAAAGTAGGGATTGATATGATCGTTGTTCACGGGGACCGCATAGAGGCCCTTGCCGGCGCCATTGTCGGCGCGTTAAAGAATGTACGGGTGATTCATATCGAGGGCGGAGAGCTTTCAGGGACCATTGATGAGTCTATTCGTCATGCCATATCCAAGTTTGCCCATATACATATGGTCTGTAACGACGAGGCCAGAAACAGGCTGATTCAGCTGGGAGAGGAGGAAGCAAGAATATATGTTATCGGTTCTCCGGATATTGATATCATGTTGTCCCCTCATCTGCCTGCTTTTCCCATGTGTAAAAAGCGCTATGATATTCCGTTTGAGGAGTACGGTATTTTGATGTACCATCCGGTGACCACGGAATACGAATCTATATCCGATAGAATCAGCCGGGTTGTCGGTGCGGTCCTTGAATCGGGTGAAAACTATATTGTAATTTATCCGAATAATGATTTGGGCTCCGAGATTATATTGGAAGAATACAAAAAATTAAGCAACAGTAAACGCTTTCGTGTATTTCCCAGTATCCGGTTTGAATATTTTCTTACTATATTGAAAAATGCAAAATTTATTATCGGAAATTCAAGCGCAGGGATCAGGGAAAGCGAGATATACGGCATCCCGTCTATTGATATAGGGAGCCGGCAAAGCGGAAGATATGATGAGAATGCGATAAAAAATATACAGCATGTAAAAGAAGATAAAGAGGATATTAAAAATGCGATAAGGAAGGTGGAGCAATATCGTTTTTCCGGGAAACATTTCGGAATGGGAAACAGTACGCGGATGTTTTTGGATATCCTTCATCAGGATGAAATCTGGAAGTTTGATATTCAGAAGAAATTTATTGATCTCAAATGGTCAAATGACTAAAGGGAAGGTTCAAAATGTATAAAAATTATAAGATCCTGGCAGTTGTTCCGGCAAGGGGCGGCAGCCGGGGGATTCCCCATAAAAATATTGTGAAGGTAAAGGGAAAGGAACTGATAACCTATACCCTTGATGCGGCGAGAGCCTCAAAATATATTGATAAGATAATTGTCAGCACAGATGATAGCTCCATCGGGGAGGTCGCGTTGCGGGAAGGAGCCGAAGTGTTGAACCGTCCGAAGGAACTTGCGCAGGATACCAGCAGAACGATTGATGTGTTGCTCCATGTTGTTGAAAAAATGGATGAATGCTTTGATTATCTGGTTTTGCTGCAGCCGACACAGCCGTTGAGAACCGCATTGCATATTGATGAAGCGCTGGAGCTGATGATTGACAATCAATATCCGTCTCTGTTGAGTATCTCTCCCGCAAGAAACCATCCGCTGTTACTGAGGCGGATGGATCCGGAGGGGAAGCTGACGTCTATGCTTCCTTGTCAAAGCACGGTACGAAGGCAGGATTTCCCGGATTATTATGTTGTGAACGGTGCGATTTATATTAACAGAATCCGGGATTTGACCGCCGAAACCAGTTTGAACGACAATTTATACGGGTACGAAATGCCCTCGGAATTTGATCTGGATATAGATGAGCAGCGGGATTTACTTGTACTGGAAGCCTTGTTAGAAAATAAAGGAGAGGGAAAATATGTTAATTAAATATGGAAAGCCGATGCAAATGAGAAAGATTTCCAGAAATTTGGGAACCATTCGGAATATGATTGACGAGGATAGGAAACGGTCGGAAGAATGTTATAAGGAACCGATGGAGGGGGATGCGCCCCGGTGCCGTATATGCGGGGGGGGGTATTCGGAT
>CANQCK010000025.1 GCA_947589185.1 uncultured Clostridia bacterium
TAATCAAGGCAGAATAAGATGAACTATATGCCATGAGGCAGGCATATATGTTTCACACAAACTGATGATGCCTCTTAATTAATATGTCTACAAATTTCGCCACCATAGCAATATTCTCCTTAGGCATTACATAGCATAAGCACAGGCTAAAAATCAATACAGATTGCAGATTTCGACGAAAATCATGTAGAAATCGACGTTTTTCACAAAAAAAAGAAACAGATGCCCTATTAAAATGCTTCTCTGTTTCTTTACAATCTTATTTGTTTATCACATCAATCTTCATCCGGAATCACTGCTGTATAATAGAACCAGCCATCCTCATAACGCATCATTCCCATTCCATCATATTTATCCAAAACCATTTGAATATTTTTCAACCCAATGCCATGTCCTCTTTTATCCTTTTTGGTAGTACAGATAAAATTATCCTCTATTTTGATTGGCTCACTGACTGTATTCTTTACCGATATTACCATCTCTCTCTTTTCTAAAACAATTTTCAGACGAATGATTTTATCAGCTGACTTGTCACAGGCTTCAATGGCATTATCAAGCAAATTAGTAAATAAGATAACCAAATCTTGTTCTTCAAGCCAGACCTTGGATAAATCATTTAATTGAAACAGGATGGCTATCCCTTTTTGTCCCGCCAGATGATATTTCTGATTCAAAATAACGTTAATAATTGGATTATTCACATTTACCACATCCATTCCCTCACAAATGGTATCTGTCAATTTCTCTGTAAACTCCTGCGCTTTATCAAACTGCTTCTCTTTGAGTAATCCCTGAATACAGTTCAACTGATTGCTATAGTCATGCAAAGTGCGTTTCTGGAATTCATTTGTCGCACTAATTTCATAATATGCCTGCATTTTCTCCTTATTTCGTTCCTGAAATAATTGCAGCTGATACATCTTTTTTTCTCTTACTGATACATATTGCAGTAGTAAAAACATAATCGCATTCATAATAACCATTCCGAAAGAAACTGTAAGATAACCCATCGTGCTGTTCCCAACTTGATAGGAAAACAGCATCAATAGCATGGTTCCCACAGTCAGAACAGGAAAGCCTAACATCAATAGCCATTCTGAATTTTTCATTTGAAATACACCATTCTTCTTTTTCCAAAAGTAACCTAATAGAAGAATAAGCAAAAAGAAAACCGTTTTACATAGCAAAACAATTATAACTTGTATCACTTCATTTTCCAATAAGAGTGGGCTTAACAATGAATCTGCTAATATTATGCCAAGATAATCAACACAAGACATTAGACCATAAAACACAACACTAAGGAATATTTTCATCAGCCAGTTTCCTTCGTATAAGAAAATGGAGAACATTACAACTGTGCCAATAATAGCTATGCTCTTCCATAAATCCTGATGCAAATAATGTGTAATCGTAGCAAAAAACATAAAAAAGAACACCAGCATAAGAAGGGATAACTTCTCCCATTTCTCACTTTTTTGTTTCATAAAAATATCTAAAAACAATTTGCAGCATAATGCTTCATAAAACACAATGCAGATGCCTTTAAGCAATTCATCAATCATAATATCTCTCCAAACTTTTACTCTACTTCCTTGTATGCCAAAAAAAACTTCTTCACAAAACCATATCTTCCCTTGGCAACTGGTATTTCAGTTCCATCTGTCAAATAAATAATGTACGACTTTATTTTTACAATATGCTCCGGATTTACAAGAAAACTTTGATGACATCGAATAAAACCAAGCTGGGACCATCTTAATTCTAAATCATCCAGTTTATTATATTGATATAACTTCCTGTTCGTTGTTACAAAACACAATTTATGTAAATTACTTTCAATATACATCAGTTCATTCAAAAATATCTCCTCATATCCATCGGTGAAATGAAGTCTTATTTTTTTCCTTTGAAACATCCATTTTCCCAAAAGAGCGTCTATACATCCCGGCAATAAGCGATCCAAGTCTTCTTTCATTATGTAACGGGAAGCATTTACCTCGTACCCTTCAAACACATAATCTGTCATAACTGTGATAAAAACAATCTCTGCCTTACTATTTCTTTTGCGAATTGCATGGGCAACATCCATTCCATTTAACATATCCATTTCAATATCCAAAAAAATTATATCATACTGCATCAGATTTATTTCATTACCACAAAATTCTGTACCACTGGAGTAAAGGTCAATTTCAGAGGAGACATTCTGTTCTTTCAAATACCCTGCAACAATTTCTTTAATATGTTCCCGATAATATTTTTCATCATCACAAATCGCTATTTTCAATTCCACATTCCATCACTCTCCTCTTCTGTATCTCTACTTCTTCCCTAATTATACTATGATTGACAAACTTATGCGAGATTTTTTTGCTCAATGCGCATATTTACGGACAAAATCTCCGATAAAGTAGTATCTGGGGATTGTCGGCAAACGACTTGATTTCATATCATATCGTTTGCCGACATAATACTTCTCATCACCTTTACTTAATATTCCGGCACCCCATAGCCCAAAATCTTTCCGCTCCCTATAGGATAGGTATGCTGTTTGCATCTATTACCGGTATTGCCCTCTACGGTATATACCATCCCTTTCTTTGATTTCTCGACAATCCCCACATGGTTTGCCTTCCCATCCCCATCCCAGTCAAAGAAAATAATGTCACCCTGTGCTGGGACATATTCCCTTCCCTGCCACTGCTTATGCCTCTGGAACCAGTCAACACCATCCGTACATAAGGAAAATCGTGGTATCACCCCACTTTCAATGTAGCCGCATTGGTTCGCACACCAGCTGACAAAACAGGCACACCATGATACTCTGCTGTTAAATCCGTACCATCTCCAATAGGGTTCTCCTCCCACATTTCCAATCTGGCTTTTTGCTACTGCCACTATATCCCCATCGCCGTTGCCATAGGAAACACCATTAAGTACAGATGCCCACAAATCATCGTTTTTCCCTGCCAAAAGTTCCGCTAACTGTTCTTTTTGATTTTTATCAAATGTATATTCTTCTGCCATTTCATCTGCACTTTTATGTGTCACTTTGATATAAAGATACGTTCTCGTGACTTCTTTCTCCTTTTGATGAATATTTCCTCTGCCATCATCAGACTCATCCTTAACCTTCTCCTTTTTCTTTTCCGTATGATGAGAAATTACATTCATTTTCCAGAAAATGGTGCGGAGCAATTCCTTTTTTCCCTCATCCATCGTGGCGACATCTTGTGGATGATCCTTGTCCGTGTTTGTCCTTACTGCATAAACGGAAAGCACATCCTTCCATGTTGCCCGAGCACCGGACAATTCCAGTACATCATAAGGGGTTTTCTTCTTAATGGTGTCCATTTCTTTTTGATACTCCAGATTAATTTCTGCCACTACCTCAGACATACTCTGTCCATCTCTTGTCTTGTCATCCCCGGAAAAAAAGATACCAAAAGCGGAATTTACTACCAATCCAATCATAAGAATAAACAGAATAATTGCAATGGCAATCCATCCTCCTGAAAGAATCAGCGTTGTTATCGTTTTGACTGCCATCACGACACGAAGAACAGCATTTTTTACTGCTCTTGCCGTCAATTTTGCCATTCGTCTGGTTTCCTTTTGGGTTTTCCTCGCTCTTTGTGCCGAATTTTGTGCATTTCGGACTGCCCTCTGTGCCGCCCGTTTCCCCGTCTTTGCCACAGTTTCATTTGTCTTAACCACTGTTTTCCGGCTATGAACGGCTGTCTTTACCATTTGGGGATTGTTTTTGATAATCCCTGTCCTATTTTTGCACTTGGGAACAGATACGGTATCTTTCTTTTTCTTTTTGATCCTGCCATTGTCATCCAATGAATGTACTATATCTGCCCCACCAAATCTGTTGGACTCTCCCGCCAAATTCCCATCTGTAATATCAGCCACGCCAGAGGATTTTGCTTTTATCTGTTTTTTTACATACCGTACCCCTTTTTTTGCCTCCTGCACACCCACCGCCACACCAGCATATCCACGGAAAATCATGTTGTTTTCTGCATAATTGACTGGATTTCCATCTTCTTCCTGAGCTCTGTCTGCCTGATTTACTTTGCGCCGGATTCCATCTACTGTTGCTACACTTCTGTGTAAGGACTTAATATTTCGTTTTACTGTCCGCATTTTTATCTTCTCCGACATAAGTCACCCCCTGCCTGATACAAAAACCTGCCAGAAAGCCATGCCCCTGACAGGTTTCAATTTTTATGCTTTATTTCTGTGTCCGGTTTGCCCTATCTTCCCCCGGTTTCGTAGTCATCAACTTATAAAGCCTTGTATTCTTAGGAAACTGGTTGATAAATGGTACTAGAGAGCTTCCGTATTTCAGCAGACCACATCCGGCATCAGCATTTGTAATATAGTTCATCTGCTCATTTGAAATATTTAACAGTTCCCCTAAGCGTTGTCTGTCTGGTCCCGCCTGATTTAACATGACGATATACTCGCTATTGGACAACATGGAACGTGCCAGTGTGGAATCCAGCAGATAATCCACGTTCTGGGTAATGGCATTGGGAAAAGCGTTTCTTTTCCGAAAACGCCGCCATGCCGAATTAAAAAAAGCTCCCGAATATTCATTCTCGAATACTACATGGAACTCATCTAAGAATATATGGGTACGTTTTCCCTTTTTCCAATTTTCCGTTACTCTGTTTAACATCGCATCGGTAATGACCAATAATCCCATTGTCTTTAAGTTGTCTTTCAGATTCATGATGTCGTATACCACAATCCGGCTGTTAATATCAACATTGCTTTCATGGGCAAAAGCATCCAGACTGCCCTCCGTGAATAACTCTAATTCCAATGCCAAATCTTTTGCCAGCAGTTCCTCCTGCTCCAACAGCTTCTCCCTCAGCACACAAAGCGTCGGTACTTTCCCACCATTTTGATAATCCCGATAAACGGCTTCCGTACAACGGTCAATGATGGATTTCCCTTTTGCACTGACGCTGTTCTTCTTATCCAACTGCTCAAATAGGGAAAGAATAAATTCAGACTTGTCTACCACCGGATCGGAACCGTCCCCATATCCCTCCACCATATCCATCGCATTGATATGGTCATTACTTCCGGCAGCAATCTTTATGACCTCGCCTCCTAACGCTGTAATCAAGGCTCCATACTCTCCCTCTGGATCACAAATCAACACATCATCCCCAGTAGCAAGTATCAGAAAAACAATCAACATTTTTACATTAAAGGATTTGCCACTGCCCGGTACGCCGAGAAGAAAACTGTTAGGATTTAATAATTTTTCCTTATTACACATGATAAGGTTATGGGATATGGCATTTTCTCCACAATAAATGCCCCCCAAGTCCATAATCTCTTGTACCCGGAAGGGCATCAGTACCGCCATGCTCTCAGTTGTCAATGTCCGCAGGGCATTGATTTTACGGTGCCCGATAGGAAGTGCCGTATTCAGTCCATCCATCTGCTGAAATTTCAGAACAGCAAGCTGGCACAAGTGCTTTCTTCCAATTGACAACAAGGTATCCGTATCGGTATCCAGTTCTTCTTTCGTATCAGCAGTATGCACTAATGTTAGTAGTCCAAACATCATCCGCTGGTCACGGGTTGTCAAATCATCCAAAAATTCCTTGCTCTCCTTCCGCTGCTGCTCCATATCGTAGGGAACTACAGCAGAAAAGTTATTATTGGCATTTTGCCGCCGCTGCCAATTTGTGATATTGGTTTCCACACCAAGAAGACGATTTTCAACTTCTTTTACCGCCTCATCTGTCGGTATCGGAATTACGTCAATGCTTAGCATCAGGTTCCGATTCATGTCCGTTAATTCTGCAATCATAACATCCTTGATATAAGAGGCATAGTCCTTCAGATACAGCACCCGTCCATAACGGTTTCCAATCCGAAAACAGTCACTCTCCCATTCAAAACTGTCCGGACATATCGTGTCTTTGAAACTGTGTCCTTTTTTCATGGCATCTTCAAAATGGAAGGAAAAGCCGTTCTCCTCTCCCGTCCGGTAAAAATCATGCAAAATCCGAAGTTTATCTACTGCACCAACATCACAAAACTTAGCATTAAGACGAGTAAGATGTGCTGCTATTTCCGTACTGATACGAGAAAAATACGCTCTGGCTTCTTCCAGATTTTTTTTATAAACAGAAACTGTGATATATTTTTCCTGTATCATACTATTTGCCCCAGTTGCCTTGTCAAGCAGCATCGTGTTGTACTCTTTCCGGTACAAATCAAGCCCATCCTCCTGCATAGGGATTAAAATAGATTTTTCAAACTCATCCCTGTTTAACCTGCGGTTGTTCAGTGTTATCTTTGTGGTAGCACCGCTGTCAAAAGAATTAAGCAGCTGGCTATACTCTAAAAACATAGCTTCCTTATCTTCCCTGCTCGCCACCGCATAATTGATGTCAGAAAACAGAAATGATTTAGAATATTTATTTCTGCCTATCTGAAAAATCCCATCCGGCCAAATGGTCTGGATGGGAATCGCTTGCTGTACGCTTTTTGGTATGACAAATTTTTCTTTATCCTGTTTCATAATCTCTCTCAACGTCCGTATCATTTTTTCTTTTCAGCAACAGTCCTTTTCTGCCGCTTTCCCCCTTTCTTTCCTTGACTAATATTGTCCTTTAACATTTCATAATATAGATTCTCGGATTGAAACAGCATCCGTTTCGGGTAAAGAATTTCTGACTTTAACCACGCCCAGACAAACTGCTCCGCATTCATTCCGTGATAAGTGACAAACCCTAATGCAGCAAATGGAAAAGCACCTAGTACACATATCCAGCTTAGGTTCTCCATGCCGATATAGGGGCGTAGCAAAAAATAAAGCCCAACAGCAGCGCCGCAGGCTAAAACAGAAAAAACAAACTGCCGCAGGGACAGTCCAAAAAACATGGATTCCGTATAATTACGGATCTCCCGGTTGATTTTTACTTCCATACATCATACCTCCCTGATTATCTTGCCTCTCTCGTGTCTCCACTTTCTCTGTTCCGCTGTGGTTCCTCCGGCAGTGCTATCCGCAGCTGTTCCTTTTCCCTATCATAATAGAGAACTTTATCTGACAGAAAATCTTCCCGCTCCACTTTGGTTTTATTGATTTCTTTTACCATGCACTCCAAAAACTCTGGTATTAATCCCTCTTTCTCCGGCAGAATCAAAACCTCATGGAGTGAGCTGGGAAGCACATAGTAATTTCTTCCAAAATGTTCTGCTATTCTCTTTTGCATATCTGGATAAAACAAGGCACCTGCTCCCCGGTAATACTCTGGATTGGATAAAATAAACATCCCCTCTGTATCGGGAACAGGGTTCTGGAATTCATCTCTGCTTTTTCCTGCCATAGCAGACAAAATTGGTTCCAAAACAGCTGGAAAATACTGTGGTGTATTTCTTTCTGCATCCTCACAAATCTTGTCGAGGTCATAACCATAGCTTTTCATCAGATTATGGGTAATGGCAATATTACCTTTTACCGCATTCTGTCCATCTAATTTGTTCTGCACCACATACACCTTTACCAATCCCTGCCCGACATCCGTATATACCCTTTCTTTCAAATTGTTCCGGTTTGCCTCTTTACTGACCACAAAGAAAACAATTTTGTCCTTGATTTCTTCATAATCCAGAGACAGGTGCAGATTGGAAAAGACCTCATTTTCTCGGTAAATTTCTACTAAATTTCTGATTATCTCATCTTTATCCCCGCCCTCCTGATACACTTTCCATGCATCCTCCAGATAAATAACCGGAGACACCGATTCACCATCCCGCCGGATGGATAATCCATAACGTACCGCATCATTTGTCTTTCTTACAGGATGGAGATATACAAAAACATTTTCTTTTTCCTGTTCCGGCAGATAATCCTTGATATGCTGCTCCACATAATAATAAAATTCCTTCTGGTTCATTGTTTCAAAAACTCCTTTCTCCAATTTTCGTATGCCTGCAAACGTTCCACCTGCTTTTCTTCTCTCCGTTTTTTCTCGTTTTGTCTGATTTGGTTTTCACTATTTTTCTTTTCCACTTACAATCACCCCTCACTTTTTTACTTCATTTTTCCTCCATTGTCTGGTATACTGATAGAAAAAACAAAGGAGAAACTCACAATGCTTTATATTTACATGGGCTCTCTGCTCATATCCGTTATTCTTTTGCTGCTTTCTATCCTGTTCAAACTGGCTGGAAAACTCCGGCTTTCTTTGCCACTTTTATATTTTCTTCTGATTTCTACTATTTTTAATAAACAGGCAGCTTCACATGAGCCAATCGCCCTCGCCATTTTATTTATTTTGCTTGCTTTTTCAATTATTAGTTGGCTCATCTCACTAAAAAACCATATTCAGGACAAAAGACATTTGAAAGCAATGGAAGAAGACATTGTATGGCAGATTGAACGTGCCAGAAAGAACGGAATTCCTCTGGACAGTGTTCATTTCGACGGGGAAGGAAATATGCGGTATAATAATACTAACGATATTGTAGAATAGATTATAACCCCATCATTTCCCGAACTACACGGTCTGACATTTTTACGGTTCCTACCAGTACCAGCATATTGAAAATTAGTTCTCCCACATACATCCAGACCATTGTTACCGCCGCCACATCATCACCATCAGGTACTGTCGGCGGACTTGATGCAAACAGAGAAAAAATAATACAGGAAAGTACAATGATTGCCCCTTCCAGACATACTGCTGAATAAGATTTCAGAAAACTTTTTCCAATGTTCTGTGTCGGTTCCCCAGCAAAAGATGATAGAGGTATCGGTGCTATCGCTGTATATAGATACAAACGGAAAAATCTCCCATACACGGTCAGTATCATCACAAAACTTAGGATAGTAATGAACAGACTTCCGATTAATGTCACCGCCCACAATGGTATGGATTCTAAAAATCCACAATCTTCTACTGCCATTTTAATTTCTTCTGGTAATACTGTTCTATTTGCTTTATCGAATCCCGCTGAAGTAATGATGGTACTAACCACTCCCTGCACAATGTTAAACAAGGCTAACATCAGTTCTAATCCATGTGTAATCACCCCCTTTGCTAAAGCAAACCGGACAAACAGTTTCAAAGCGTGTTCCGGCTTTTTTACCTCTGTAAAACTGCCGCAGGTCTTTATCATACCCACAAGAAAAAACAGCACAAGCAACGCATAACCGATTGCCTGTACTGCCCCATTAATATTTACCATTACATTCCAAATGCTTCCGCCCTTAAATTCCTTCGGGGATTGTGTAACCAATGTCCAAATTTCTGACATCTTATCATTCCATGTGTCTAAAGAATTTTCTAAATTGTCAACTACCCAGTTTGACACACTTACACCTCCTTCCATAGTGCAATAAGTCAATATCGCACTCTACTTCATTTCCCCATGCATCCCACCCCTCGCATTTTTCTCTTGCAAACAATTCAATTCTTGGTAAATCCCCCATGAGTTCTACAATTTTATCTCTTGCCTCAGATGGTTTCTGGCTATGGGAGCGAATCGGACTAATAATAAATTGGTGCACTTTGCATGATTTTCGTTTTGGCTTACCTTTCACTGCCAACAAACAGACTTCTGCATTACCCCTTGTCCAGAAACCCATACCAAAAAACCATTTATGATTCTTAATTGTCTGTTTTAACCACAGAAAAGCACAGGTTTTATAACGAAAGCCCCACGCCTGAATCACCTTGAATGCTTCCTTCAACTGTGGAAATGTTGTCCACAAAAACAAGACACAGTCTTTTGCAGCAATAACATCAACTGGAAGACTGCATATTTCTGTAACACTCATTGTAGAATAATGATTTTCTGCTATACCACTTCCTACATTTCTTTCATATTTCCACGGAGGATCAGCATAAATAATAGAATATTCTCTACTATTATCCATTTCGATGTCTCCTTTCAAGGGGACGGGCAACAGCCCATCCCATACTCTTTTTTATTTAGTGAAAAGATAATTTTCGTCACCCGGCAATGGTATTTAGAATTTCTTTTGCAAAAGTAATCACCACACCACCCGCCAAAGTCAGAAAACCATTAGCTCGCTGGCTCGGATCATGGCTCTTTAAGGACAAACCAATTTGCACGATGCCAAAACCTAGCAAAATCATTCCAATAGCACGAATCAATCCAAAGATAAATGTGGATAAATTATTGACTACTGTCAGAGGATCACCACCTTTATCCTTTGCATATACAACCGCCACACCAAGTACCAATACCAGCACCATAACGCAATAAAAAAAGAAAACTTTTTTCAGTTTCTTTCCCATTAGCAATTTTAATGTCTGCTTGTCCACATCTTTCTTTTTTCCTAGCTTCATAAATACCTCACATTCCGCTATTTCTCATAGCACTCACACTGCATCTAACAACTGTTCCATTTCTTCCTCTGTCAGAAGCACATATTCCTCTGACATTTCCTCTGTAGTAATTTCTATTATTTCCTCATCTCCATCAATCTCCTGTGGGGAGATAGTTGCAACAGCCCATGTTACCATACCATGCGGATAAAAACCCCCTTTCCCATCCGCACTGTCCCCTATATTGGGATGCTTCATAAGATTGAATTTCAAATCTATGACAGGACGCTCCCCACGGATAAATAAAATAGCATAGCGATTATCCAGCAGCCTTACCTCATCCGGTGTCAAAAGTTCTCTACCCGTCATTTGGTAATTTGTTGAATAATTTCCACTATGCCCCGTACTTTTCCCAAACGTATTGGTGTCCAGATTTTCCTTCCCCAATAATTCACTGATATACTTGTGCGTTTCCTTTTCATTGCCACCCAGATATAAAAATTCATCGCAATTACCAACAATGCTTTCCCACTGTTTTTCAAAAAGTGCCTTCAACTGTGACAGATTTTGCAATATAATGGACACAAACAATCCTCTGGAACGCATAACTGCCAATATCTTGTCAAAGTCATCTGGCAATGAAACATTTGCAAACTCATCCATCAGTAGGTGCACCTGCACAGGCAGGCTTCCGCCATACTTATAATCTGCCAGATAAAAAAGCTGCTGGAATAACTGCGTGTATAAAATACTGACAAGAAAATTAAATGACGTATCATTATCGGGAATAAGAGCAAATAGTGCTGTTTTTTCTTCCCCCATTCCCGGCAAATCCATTTCATCAGTCATAGTCAGTTTGCTAAGGCTCTCCAGATTGAATTTCTCCAGTCTTGCCATCAGAGTAATCTGAATGGATTTCAAAGTTTTTGCCGAACCACTGTGATAACTGCGATAATACTTGACTGCGATATGCTCCGGATTTTTCATTTCCAGCCGGTCAAACAGTTCATCTAACGGACTGACGTACATATCATCCTCCTCATGGACTTCACCTGCCCGCAACATTTCCATAACCATCGGGAAATTTTGTTCTTCTTCCGGTGCTTCATACCAAAGATAAAAAATAAGTGCCAGTAATAACATACTGGCAGCATTATCCCAAAACGGATCTTGGCTCTGTGTTCCTTTCTGTGTGGTACTCTTAAAAAGGTTGGTAACTAACCGTTGCACGTCATTATCTGTACGAAGATAACAAAATGGATTGTAACAGTGGGATTTATCCATATTAATTAAGTCCAGTACCCGTATCCGATAACCCTGTTTTTTCAACACATTTCCCGTGTCCCTTAGAATTTCTCCCTTGGGATCAAGAACAAACAATGACGTATTGGCATTTAGTACATTCGGTTTACAATAATATCGTGTCTTTCCTGCACCTGCCCCGCCGATAACAAGAGTATTCAGATTCCTGTAATGTTTCCGCACATTGATGGAAATACGCACCCCATTTGTTAATATCTTATTATCTGAAAATTGACGGTTCCTGTATTTTCGGTTTACAGCCCGGACATCGCCCCATCTTGCCGAACCATATTCCTCACCATGCCGGTAATTCTTTCTGGTGGAAAGATACACCCCAAACAAAAACACATATGCTGCCAACAAAAAAAGGACACAGCGTTTAGTGTCCCCGCAGATTTGTACAGCAAATGGCTGGTTCAAAATTTCCCCCATATTCAAAAATAATTCCGGTAACCCCCCTTTGCAATATGGAGCTGCCAACAGAGCAGCCCATACCACAAAAGGAAGTCCTGTCAAAAAAAGAATCCAATTGGTTCTGTGGTCATCTCTGTGCATAATCTCTTTCCCATCTGGATTTTTTTGTTGGGGCATCTATCACTTTTAACAAAATTTCATCCACCGCTCCGGTGTCTTTTTCCTGTTGAAGTAATTCTGTTCTTTTATCATTCAGACAGTGGATTAGGATTCGGCACTCGGCTTCCTCTAATTGCAGTACCCGCTTTTCTTCTTTCATAGGCTACCTCCAGACATTACCTTATCTGCTCCTGCGCTTTCTGATTTCTTTCCTGACTGAGTATCCTTGCCATACGTCCGGAAATACTGTCAGCTACATCCCGTATAACACCCAGCTCTGCTCTGACATCCTGCGGCTCTGCCTCCGCAAATCCCTCTGGTAACTGTTCAAAGGCAAACAGTTCCGTTGGAAATCCGTACTGCTTGCACAACATATAGGAAACGCAGTATGCCCGAAATGTGTTCTCCCCCCCTGTTGTAATTATCCATGCCCAGTGCCAGTTCTGCGTGGGCAAGTTCCTGTGTCACAGAGCGGAAAATATCATCAGCACCCATGCCTTTCTTAACCATAATTTTCTTCTCAGCTGCATCAAAAAATGCTCCCATTCCCGGATTATCCAGCTGCTCTACAGTCTGCAAGGGAACCAGAGTGCGACTTACTAATGCCATGAGTACACTCCTCTCATCTGGCTTTTCCGGTTCCCTCCCCCTTCTTGCCTTCGTCTGGGAAATATCAAATACCTTTTTCACGTTGTAGGATGTGCCAACGGTACCATCGTCCCTCTGATACTCATTTCCCGGCTCTAAAATACGAATGGCTTTCTGATTTTTCTGTAAAGACACCCTGTTTTCTTTCCAGCCATCAAAATCTTTTAGTCTGGTTGCCTTTGGCATTTGTGCCATAATTAACAACGCATTTCCAACAGAATAACGGCTGAAGCGGCTCTGAACATCCAGATACTGCTGAAACTTCCTGCCATTTGTAGATACTTCTGTCGTTACTTTGTCAAGCATAGCATAAATGTCTTCCCTCTCTGCCTTTTTCTTTTCTGCCCAAGCCTCTTTGTCAAAAGGCTGGTTACTTTCCTTTTCTGCTGTTGCAAGAATATCATCATAATTTCGATCCATACGATAACCTCCATTGTTATAAAATGTTATACGGCAAATTCTATCTTTCTTTTCCTTTCCGGCGTTTCTTCTTTTCCGGCTGCCAATGCGTTACATCCTTCTGCACATTCCGATACTGTCTGTCCGGTTTTCTTTCCGGCATTTTCTTATTCTCTGCCTGCCCCCTTTCCTGCCGGATCTTGGCAATATCTGCTCTTACAGAACGCCGTTCCCCACTCCTATCCATAGAAATCCTGCCTTTGTTGCTTTGCTTCTTTAAGATAGGCTCGGACAGACGGGCGTTTGTCTGTCCTTCTTGTTCCCCCAGTCTGGACAGTTCCTTTTTATTTGTTTTTCGCTCCCGACTGGTTTTATCCGGTTTCTCATCTTTTTCCGTGGTCTGTTGTATTCCAATTCCAAGAAGCTCATCCAAAAGTGTTTCTGCCTGTTGATTTTCCTCCTGCGTCAGTCCCACTCGCTGCTCCGTTTTTCCTTTGGATTCGGAACTCTTTTCTCTGTTTTTTAGGATTTCATTCTTAATCGAAGCTTTATCCACTGTGGCAAGTTCAAACCGCTCTACGATACGGTTAATTTTGGATGCGTCCTCGGCACGCACCATAATATCAACCAGCCCGTCCGGATTTTTCTTAATCCCTTTTAAGGCACAATATAATATCCCATACCGCTTTGCTTCTTTAGCAAAGATTTTCAAGTCACTCTGCTTTACCGTAAATACTTTCAACTCCTTGCCGGAACGGAGCATGGACGATAACCTTGCTGCTCCCTTGGTCTTATTCTGCTCTTTCAAAATCGTATAAAGCAGAATGGCTAACTGCTTAGCACCTGCTCCGGTAATCCTTGCTGCCACTTCAACTCCGTTCAAACTCATCCGAACAATTTGTTCGCCCGCTTCTCCGCCTGTGTTCATAGATCTTTTCCTCCTTTCCCTGCTGTCGCTCGTCCTGAACTACCCGCAATTTTTTTTGTATTATCTGGGAACGCTCTGCAATTCTGTCACATAACACCACCTCCTCCCGCAGTGTACGGATTTCCTTCGTAAGTCCTGCTATTTCTTCCCGAAATTCTCCCGCATTTTCCCGACCAGCTTTCGTCCGGATTTTTTTTCTTAATTCTGCCCTCCTGTCCGATAACTGCTGTATCTTTTGATTTCTTTGTTCCTGAAACAAAAAAAGCTCGGAATCCGTACTAATATGATACGTTCCAAGCAACCTTGTTTCTTTCACAAGTTCATCCAGTTTAGTTAAATCCTCCCGTAACAAAAAGTGCATTTTAGCCGGAGATATTTTTCTCTTTGGCAGAATACCCAACTCAAAACAATAACGGTAATACAGTCCCCGAAGTCCTCCTATTTTTCCAATTCTGTCTTTTTGCACCATTACGTTATAATGTTTCTTTGGATTCTCTTTTTTTCCCTTTCCCACTGATAAGGGATGTCTGTTTGTGAGGATACGCTTACAGATATTTTCATAGGAATATTCCTCACCAAAGTTACGCTGCAATTTCAGACCTCGTGGCTTATCTCTCGGACGCACTGTAATGTCTTTTCCTCTCTTGATTTCATACCCTGCCTGTTTTAGCAGATAGAAAAACTGCTTGTCAGTAACCGCCTGTGCAATTAGCCTGTCAATATCTGCCTTTACCAAACTGCGGTAGGTATATTTTCCCTCTTTCTCTGCCTTGTACTCTCCATACTGCTTTGTCTTTCCCCGTCTGGGATTTTCAATAACCGACAAGTTATACTCCCTACACAGTCTGTCCGAGGCTTTCCGCATCTCCATATAGGTTGCGGTGCAATCATTGTATCGCTTCCCATCCAGAAAAGAAACTGAGTTTAGGATAAAATGGTTATGAATATGGTTTGCTTTGTCAAGATGCGTAGCAACCAACACCTGAAAATGTTTGCCCCAAAGTTCCTCTGCCAGCCGTACACCAATCTCATGTGCCAGATCTGGGGTAACTTCTCCCTCTGCAAAAGACTGGTAGCCATGAAAAGCAACAATCCCGTCTTCTTTCCCATACCGTTTTTTAACCGCCATCATCTCATCCCTTGCCGTCAGCGTGGAACAGTTTACCCCAGACACATAGTATTGCATCTCGGTCTTATCAGAGTTGACTGCGTATTCAATGACATCCGTCAAACCCTGTGCCTGTGTTTCTGTCATGTCAGCTTTCTGATAAAAGGCAGGATTTTCTGTTTTCGCTGGATTTTCAATATAGATGACGACTTTTCCAAGCCACCCTTTCACATCCCATATCTTGGTTGTTGCCATCCGACACCTCAACTTTCCTGTGGCAGAATGACTGCCTCTGTAATCATCCTTACTGCCTGTTCAAACTCAGTCACAGCTTCATCATATCGTTTAACATCCATGACATTTAACACATGGGCTTTCTTTGCAATCTGGTTCAGCAGATTTCCGATGTGATAGAGCTGCCGCATCATCTTGTAGTAATCCGGCGGCGGTGCATCCCTCGGCACTACCCCACGCACCAACTGACGTAGATATTCCTCTTGCGATAATCCGGAATCCGCCACCAGCTTTTGAAAGCGTTCATGCTCTGCCTGATTGAACCGGACTGCGACACGAATTGATCGTTTCCGCAATGTGTTCACCTCCCTTTGCAAAAAAATAAGCCATTACAGGGTTAGCGTAATGGCTATGTAAAAATTAAACTTCTTTTTCACTATATTCCTCTTTGCTCCTTAGCATAGAAACTATTTTGCAACAAAAAGCCAATCACTTTGTTTACTGTTCTTATCTGTTTCAAATTGAGCAATAGTACCTGCGACTCCTATCAGAGTCGAGAACGAAGTTCCAAAAACAACTAACTCCAGAACACTAATTGGAACAGAAATATATGTTGCTATTTGAGCAATTCTCTTTACAGGACTATTTTTTAACAATGCCGTATTTGCTAAACGAACATCATTTATTGCTTTTTGCAAAGCATCTTCACATGCACCTTCCCTCAAAAGTTCCTCTAAAGATGATATTTCTTCTCGTAAATCATGAATTGCCTTTTTCTTTTTTTTCTTAAAATTTATAATTTCAGATATACTCTCAAATGCTGGCTGTTGTTCCAAAATATAAGATATTTGAGTCTTTATCATACCATAGGCATCATTCACATTTATTGCTGTACCAAAATTGGTAAACACCCTAGAATAATAATCATATTTACCTGATTTATTCATCTCAAGATAGATAATAAAATTTTTTACTAAAGTTATAATAACTTTATATGTATATAAAATGTATTGTTCTGGTAGATTAGGTTGTTGATTTTCCGATAGCATACTATACCCCATTGACGCTTCCATATATAATAGTTCATCAAAAACTTCACTCTTATGATTATACATCATATCATAAACTGTACTATATAATTTATTTATCGAACCTTTTCTTTCAACAGCATATTGAATATAGCCACCCGTAAAATTAATGTTTTTAATAGCGCTCATGACAATCGGCTTAATTTTCATTGCATCATGATCGCTTAAATAATCCCTTTCAAGTTGTTCTCCAGAGTAAAACCAATCTGGTAAATCTTTTCTTATTTGAGGCATCATCAGTTTGTGTGAAACATATGTGCCTGCCTCACGGCATATAGTTCATCTTATTCTGCCTTGATTA
>CANQCK010000026.1 GCA_947589185.1 uncultured Clostridia bacterium
ATTTTTGTTGCTTTTCCGTCGGCGGCTTTCTGGAATGCCTCCAGGCTCTTTAACTGAATGACCTGCTCGTTTGGATTAGCCTCGTTAAGTTTTTTAATGCTGTCAGCAAGGGCTAGCTGAACGGTTTCAATTGCTTTTGCCTCACCCTCAGCTTCAAGAATTTTCTTTTGCTTAATAGCGTCAGCCCTAAGAATTTCAGCCTGTTTTTCTGCCTCTGCTGCAAGGATTTTCGATTCCTTTTCACCTTCGGCAACTAAGATCGCCGACTTTTTTTCACCCTCTGCCTGAAGTATTTTTTCACGGCGTTCACGCTCGGCTTTCATCTGCTTTTCCATAGCGTCCTGAATTTCACGGGGAGGAAGTATGTTTTTAAGCTCAACTCGATTAACTTTAATTCCCCAGCGGTCGGTTGCCTCGTCGAGAATGACTGTTATTTTTGTGTTTATAGTATCACGCGAGGTCAGCGTTGCGTCAAGTTCAAGCTCGCCTATGATATTACGCAAAGTTGTTGCAGTAAGATTTTCAATAGCAGAAAGCGGACGTTCAACGCCGTATGTGTATTGTTTAGCGTCGGTTACCTGAAAGAATACTACCGTATCTATCTGCATAGTTACGTTATCCTTTGTGATAACCGCTTGCGGCTTAAAGTCTACGACCTGCTCTTTTATTGAAACTTTCTTTGCCACTCTGTCAACAAAGGGAATTAAAAAGTGCAGACCTGTCTGCCATGATACACGGTATGCTCCGAATCTCTCGATAACATACACCTGTGCCTGCGGTACAATTTTAATGCAAGCAATAATTATAATTAATATTACTGCAATAACGATTAGAATTGGAATATAGCCTTCCATAAAAATACCTCCATATATAAATATTTTGAGTAAATATAAATCAGCCGATTAAGAGATAACAAAGGTAAGATGCTTTATTTTTTCACATAGAGCTTAGATCCTTCTATTTTAGTGACCGTTACATGCGAGTTTTTTTCAATAAACTCGCCGGTGTCTGAAACTGCTGACCAGTCAACGCCTTTTAGTTTTACACGACCTGTTGCCTTTGAGTTATCTATATCCTCAATTACTTTAGCCGTTTTTCCGATAATTATTTCAAGATTCGTATCAACATTATTTTTATTTAGTTTTTTAGCAATAGGTCTTGTGCAAATAAGAAGTATAGCCGATACCATAATGAATACTAAAAGCTGTATCCACAAGGGAACTTCAAATGCAGATAAAATCAAAGCAAAAAGAGAGCCAACGGCAAACCAGATAGAAATTAGTGCCATAGATGTGACAAATTCAACAACTGCAAAAAGAACAAATGCGGCAAGCCACATATACAGATATATTTCCATATTAATCACAATGTCTTTGCTAAGCAAAGATCTCCCTTCAAGAATTATAAATAATTCACTTATACTTATGTATTATTAAAACTTTAAATGAATAAGAGAATTATTTACTTTATTATATCATAATTAAATTATGAATACAACCGGTAATTCGTAGAAGGTAAAACAAAGTCAGAGCCTATGTCAGTTAATAGCATATTTAGTCTTTTGATTACTTGGAATTTCCATTGACAAGGTATCGGTGAATTGATATAATTAATTGTAAATTTAAAACAAACTAATTTGTGCGGAGGTCATTAAATGAGAATTAAAAAAATAATAACGAGAGCATTTTCTGTCTTATTGGCAGGTGTAATGTCAATGGCTGTTTTCACGGCATGCGGTGAAAATGATGATAAAAAATCTGATTCCTTATCTGCCAAAGAAATGCTTATGAATGTATTTGATAAGTCATTTGACACAAACTCTTTGCTTGGCATTTTTGCAGGAAAGGCCGACGCTGCGTCAAAATCAAAAGCGGTAATAGAGCTCAAAAAAGGCGTTACTGATGCTTTGGGAACAGAAGTAAAGCCGCTGTCGATGACTTTTGATACAAAGCTAAAGGGGAACAAGGCGGGTACAGACATTGCTGTTTCATACGACGGAAAGAACCTTGTATCATTAAACGGCGTGTATGATAATGAAGCAAAAACTGTCTACATAAAGGTTCCTGAGCTTTCTGACGCATATTTGAGTGTCTCTTCAAAGGATTTGGATGTTCTTAAGGAAAGCATTGTATCAAGCGGTACGGCTGTTAGCGGAATAGAAAATTTTAAAATTTCTGATTTGAAAAAGTTAACAGAACTAAAGGCTGTTGACTATGAAGATATTCTGAACGATTATATTAAAGCGGCTGCCGATAAACTTCCTAAAGCGTCAAAAGAGGAGAAATTTGAAGGAGCAATTGAGTCTGTTGAGTATAAGTATAATATTAAAACTTATACTTTGACCGCAGATAACGGTAAAAAGCTAGTTGAAAATTTATTTGATAAGTTAAAAAACGATGACAAGATCAAGGAAATTGCAGTAAATGTTTTAGGTTCGGCATTTGAGATAAATGAGGAAAATTATACATCAAAAATTGACGATGCAAAAGATTCATTGCTTAAAGAGCTTGATTCAAAAACTGGTAATGCTGAGATAGGTCTGATTTATGACGGCGATGATATTGTTGGAATAAAGTATGAAGATATTGTGCTTATAAGTGTTGACAAAAACGATGCTTATGCTTTAGACATAGAGGGCAAAGGAATAAAATATTCGCTTACTGCTGTAAAGGACGGAAAAAAGTTAGATATTGACTGTGAAGTGACTTTTAGTTCATCAGATGAAAAAGTTAAAGATTTTTCTTTAACGGAGAAGATAAATGATTATGAGGTCATAGATAAGGAAAACGGTTTATCAAACGGAAGCACAGAAGTTGAGGCAGTATTTGGAGACAAGAAGATAAAAATTGTTGGAACTGATAAAGCAGAAAAAAGTAAATTGAATACAGAAATTGATGTTTCGGTTAATGATGTTGAATATGCAGCAATTGCCGTTACAAGTGAAATAACAAATGCGTCAGACATAACAATCCCTAAAGGAACAGTATACACGTTAGATCAGATAGAAAAATATCAGTCGTCGATGAAGTTAGATAATCTGATCTCTAATTTTAAGACGGTTTTGGGAAAAGATTTAACAGCAGCGATTTCTAAGCTAAGTGAAAGCTTTTTGGCTAGTAAAATGGGCGGTGCTGATGATATTGAAGCTTCTGAAGTAGATGAAGAAGGTGCAATTATGCTGGAGGATTACTACAATGATGACGGAACTTTTAACTACGATAAGCTGAAGGAAGATTTGGGGGAAGAAGAATATGAGGCTTTTATGTCGCAGATCAATATAGAAGACCTTGAAATTGACGCAGACGATATTGAATTATAATTGAATACGAAGTAAAAAAGTCTGGCAGGATTTAATCACTGTCAGGCTTTTTCAGTTTATGTTTTATTCAATTACTTGATAATGGTCAGATGCATCCTCTTTTTTAACATAGTCGCTTATGCTTAATACCTTAACTTTCAGCGGCTTTTGTCCCATATTTATTTCTATTACATCGCCGATCTTGACGTCATATGATGCACGGGCAGGCCTATCATTTACAAAGACCTTTCCTGCGTCGCAGGCTTCATTTGCTACAGTACGTCTTTTTATTATTCTGGTTATTTTAAGATATTTGTCCAATCTCATATTGATCACCGCCTTATAATAGATTATTGCATATGTTAAAATTAAAAGCCTGTCAGTTTTCTGACAGGCAAGCGTTATAGTAATTTATTTAGCAACAGCGTCTTTAAGAGCCTTTCCAGCCTTGAAAGCAGGAACCTTCTTAGCAGGAACTTGAATCTTCTCCTTAGTCATAGGATTGATAGCGGTCTTAGCAGCTCTGTCACGAACCTCAAACGTACCGAATCCTACAAGAGAGATTTTCTCACCTTTCTTGAGTGATGTGGTAATTGCGTCAATAACTGTTGCCAATGCTTTCTCAGCATCTTTTTTTGAGTAGTCTCCCTTATCGGCGATAAGGCTTACAAGCTCAGTCTTTGTCATTTTAATTTCCTCCCAAATTGTTGGCTAAAAGCCATGATTATTTTATTTGCTTACCGATAAAATAATTTTCGGTTAAGCCTTTAAAAAGAAATTTTATGCAAAATTTCTTTTAGCCTGATTCATTTGTCTTCCTTTGCCTTGTTCCAGTATTTGTCCAGCTTGTCCGCTGATAGATCCTGCATATTCTCGTTATTTTCAATAGCCATTTGCTCGACCTTTTCAAAGCGCGCTATAAACTTCTCGTTAGCTTGAGTGAGAAGTTCCTCTGCGTTAAGCCCTGATTTTCTCGCAACATTTACTGCTGAGAAAATAACATCTCCGATTTCTTCCGAAATCTTTGCAGTGTCATCAGCCTTCATAGCTGCTGATAATTCGTCGACCTCACTCTTCAGCGATTTGAGAGCGTCGTCTGGGTTATTAAAATCAAGATTAGCTCTTGAAGCTCTCTTACCCAATTTGCTCGCCCTTAAAAGTGAAGGGAACACTCGGGGAACGCTTTTTAAAGTATCAGTAAAGGTTTCCTGTCCTTTTGTATCTTTCTTAATTCTGTCCCAGTTTTTCAAAACCTCTTCAGAACTGCTGACAGAAGCCTCTCCGAAAACGTGCGGATGACGAATAATTAACTTTTTACAAATATCATCTGTAACATCTGAAAAGTTAAATGAGTCTTTTTCTGTTTCTATCTGAGAATGAAACACAACCTGTAAAAGAACGTCGCCAAGCTCTTCTCTAAGCATTTCCTCGCTTTCAAAATCAATGGCTTCAATCACCTCATAAACTTCTTCAAGAAAATCCATACGAATAGATTTATGAGTTTGTTCCTTATCCCAGGGACATCCATTTTCACTTCTCAAAAGCCTTACGATTTCAATTAAATCATCAATTGTATATTTTTCTTTAAAATTGAAATCGACCATAAGTAAAATAACTCCAAAAGGATTTGATATTATAAAAATTACGCAAATACATTCGTCGCATATACTTTGTTACGAATATACCGAATAGCAAAACTGCCGTTTGCCGGCACAGTCAGAGCATTGCTTTTAGTGAATCATTTGCACAATTAACAACCTATAATATAATACCCTAATTCCAATTAAATTTCAAGGGTTTTTTAAATATTTGTATTAGAAAAAAGGCTTTTTATAGTATTTTTGTTGAAAACAGACAATAAACACATAAATAAAATGTACATAATGCTACCTATAATTATGGAAATAAGCAGGGAAATAACCTGATTTTGGTGCTCGTTTGCAATAATATAGGTGAATAGAATCACAATTGTCGAAAGAATTCCGGCAAACAGTGGTTTTAATGTAGTTGTAACAAGATCAATTTTCACGCCCGTGTATTTAATAAAAGTGCGAACGGCACGTATTCCAATATACATATAGCAGATGCTTGTCGATATAGCGGCACCGTTTATATTAAGCGGTGCTATACTAATCAGTGCGGTGTTAAGTATCAATTTTATTACTAGCCCTACTGCCAGAATTTTAAGAGGTGCTTTTACATTTCCCACAGCCTGAAGAAGAGAAAAAGTTGTAACGGTTATGGATATAAAAATCATACCTGTACATAGATGTATGAGTGGTTTTACAGAAATAGCAACCTCCAGAGGTCTTGTGCTGAAAAACAGTGATAATACCGGTTCGCTTAATATTATCATTCCGAGAGAACAGGGTATAGCAATGAAGTTTGTTGAAAAAAGAGCTGCGTTTGCACTCTTTGCAAGGGCGGGCATATTCTTTTTTGAATAACAGGTGGCAACGTTTGCAAAAGAACTTTTGCCGAAAATACTTGTCAGAGACGGCACAAGACCGAATATAGTCAACGCAAGACCTACAAATGAGCCATATACGAAGTTCGGTATATCGTTTGCTTCAATCTGACTGCCTATTGTTTTAAACAAATTAATATTACTGTTTCGTTCAAAAAGCATTTTAATAAGCGGGGGAATGGTTGCAAGATCTATCATAGAGATCACGGTAGTTATCACTGAGCTTACAGCAATTGGAAATGCAAGTGATAATACCGATTTGAATATTGTTCTCATTCTGTCTGTTACAATATCGCTTTCGATCATTTGTTTTGTAATTCCGTCGCCTGAAAGTTTGGAGTGCAGTGCACAGTATATTGTTGCAATAAGCGTTGAAAATGTAACTCCAAACAGGGAAAATGCAGAGATATAAGGTGTGGCGGCGTTAATAACATCGTCAGGATTACTGATCGCCTGACCGAAAACAGTACCGTTTTTTTCAAAACCTGAGTTTGCAATATAAATTGCAAGATAGGCTCCTCCAAGACCTAATACAACTCTTAGAATAGATTCTATAATTTCGGAGATAGCAGTGGGAAGCATATTTCTCAGACCCTCGTAATAGCCCCTGTATACAGACATAATACTTCCAACCAGAATGCTTGGTGCAATTGCAATAACGCACAGATACGATTTGCTTTCGCCTGATATGTATTTTGAAATAGGGTAGGATAGTAAAATCATAAGAAGTGTGGCAAGAAGAGATATAAAGGAAAACCCTATCAGGGAAACGTGCTTTATTCTCTTAATATTTTTGAATCGCTCAAATGCGTAGTTTTCAGCCACAACCATAGACATGGCAGACGGTATACCGCTTGCGGCGATAGAATACAATGGCATAAAAACCGTATAGGCAGACGAGTAATATCCCATACCTGTTCCGCCTAAGATATTGGTAAGAGGGATTCTATAAATCATTCCCAAAGCCTTTGTTATCAGCATAGTTATTCCGAGAATAAATGAACCCATTAAAAAGCCTTGTTTTTTCAAATGAATTCTCCTTTAATTATTTCATATGTGTTAATTTGAAAGGCAAATAGAAATAAGTAAAAAACTTGTATTATATAAATTAATGGTATATAATATTAACAGTGAGAGAGCTCATTATAAATCCTACAAAGTCTGCAAATAAGCAGTAAAGTATAATTCTCTTAGTAGGTTTTACTTTGCAGGCAGAGTAGTATACTGACAGTGTATAGAAAGTTGTTTCTGTAGATCCCATAAGAACGCTTGCTACACGTCCTGCAAAACCGTCCGGTGAGTTTTCTGAAAGAATTGAATCAAACATACTCAATGCTCCGCTTCCCGACAGTGGACGTAATATTGCCAGCGGAACACACTCTTCGGGAAAACCGAGAAATGAGGTAACAGGTGATAAAAGCTTAGTTATGAGTTCTATTCCTCCCGATGCACTAAACATACCTATTGATACCATCAAAAGTAAAATAGACGGGAAAATTTCAACTGCTGTTTTAAGATTGCTTATCGCACCTTTTATAAATGAATCTACAATGTTTACTTTTTTAATATGTCCATATACTATTATGAACGATATAATCAGCGGAAGTATCAAATCTGAAAATTTGTAATTTGATAAAAATGCACTCATATTGATCACTATGCCCTTAGAAGTAACGGTTCATTTTCTGATGTTATGAGATTAACCCGATTCTATGAATGCCGTCATACTTTTAGCGGCGAAGACTTTTTATAATAATTCTTTTCAAATTTTATTATTTTCTTTTTTCCAGGTTACTTTGATAAGAACCACTGCACAGAACAGAGAAACAAAAGAGGAAATCAAAACGGCAGGAAGTATTTCCATAGGGTTCTTAGAGCCGTGTGAAAAGCGTATTGCTGCCACAGTGGAGGGAATAAGCTGTATTGACGCTGTATTGAGAAGTGTGAACAGTGCCATATTTTTTGTCGGGTTGTTCTCTATATTTTCTTCCTTTTTAATTTTTTTCATAGCGTCTATTCCAAGAGGAGTGGCGGCGTTTCCCAGACCGAGCATATTTGCTGTAACATTCATTGTTATTGACTTGTAAGCCTCTCCGCTGAGGTTCATTTTTGAAAATATCAGTCTTAAAAGCGGTTTTAGAATTGCTGAAATTTTTTCATCTAATTTTGACTCCTTTACAATGTTCATTAGTCCTCCCCAAAGAGCCATTGTGCCTGCAATTGTTAGAATAAACTGTATTGATTTATCAGTATTATCCATAACAGAATTTGTTATATTATATAAATTATTATTATAAAATCCTAGCATTAAGGATATAATAGTAATGATTGCCACAATTGTAGACATAAAATGTACCCCTCGTTAATAGTTATCATCATTTTTGCAATCTTGCTTGACAAAAATTTGTATTATGGTAAAATTAATAATAAAGTTGGATAAGATAAATTAATCACAATTTCTATTTCCGTCATTGAGGACGGTGTATTTTATTTAAGTCATCAGCAGGGAGGTCACTCCCTTTAATGATGTTAGTTTGGATGTTATTATTTTATGAGTTTAGGAGGGAAGAACAAATGAAATCAACAGGAATTGTAAGACCACTTGATGAACTTGGAAGAATTGTAATTCCAATTGAGCTGAGAAGGACATATGACATTGGGCCTAAGGATGCACTTGAGATTTATGTTGACGGTGACAAGATCATCCTTAAGAAATTCCAACGCTCATGTACTTTCTGCGGTAACAAGGATGGAGTTTCAGAATTCAAGGGCAAATTTGTTTGTGCCGACTGCGTCAAGGAATTGACAAAATAGTACTGACATAATATTCAAAAGGGGACAGCTTATAAGCTGTCTCTTTTTATTTTATTGCTTATGTATGTGTTTTAGAACATAAATATGATTTTTAACTATAATTAAAGCCCATCAGAATATTCCGATGGGCTTAACTGCTATTTTACAATGGGATTAATTTTTTATTTTGCTTATCAGTTTAAAATTGAATTTTTGAGAAGTTATGTTTAGAGCCGTTAAAGACACTTAAATTTATATAGTTTTTTGAATTTGATGTGCCTTCAATCCTTCCGCGAGGACTGTAGTTCCAAAGACTCCAGTGTATAGAATCAGGTTTAGATAATAAATCAATTATCCAGAGACTATATTCTGAAAAGTCGTCCTTTAAATAATCCTTATAGAACTTATCTCCGGTTATTATAATAGGATTTACTCCGTACTCATCATTTATGGCATTGCAGTACGCTTTTAATTCGCTCACGACTGTATCTTTTTTAGGTGAATATGCAAGAGACAGTCCGCTCTTGGTAACTTCGACAGCCGGGATAAGTCTGTACCCGTTTTTTGAAATTTTTCCGACTGTTCGGATAAAGTTTTCTGCCTGAGATTGTCCGTCGTCTGTAAATGAAAACTTGTGGTATGCACCCGTTTTTACAGTGCTGTCTTTTGAATTGTTCCAAGAAGCGTCAAACTGGGTATCCTTAAGACTTTTGCCCTCACTTGACTTTATATATGCAAATGAAACATTTTCAATCTCAAGAGCGTTAAAGTTTATAGCTCCCTGAAGTGAAGATACTGTTATGCCCCTAACCGGGTAATCTTTTCGGGCAGGGGAGTTAAACCAAATCTTTCCCGTATAAAGAAGTACAATAAGGTCGATAAGAATAGCTAAAAATCCGAGCGTAATAAGCCAGAGTAAAACTCTTCGGCGTTTACGTCCTCTGCGTTTTTTCTTATATGACCTGATATCGTCAGCTTCATAGTCATCATCATAATAAGGCTCGTAATTATTATCATATGAATTTTTATAGTTATTAAGGATATATTCCATAAATATGAGCCTTTCTTTTATTAATGATGTGTAAGGATTATGTAGTTAAAACGCCGGTAAGCTGATTTAATCCAGATAATCCTTAACTTTATTGCTTCTGTTAGGGTGGCGAAGCTTTCTTAGTGCTTTTGCCTCAATTTGTCTAATACGTTCACGAGTTACGTTGAATCTCTGACCTACTTCTTCTAAAGTTCTTGAGCGTCCGTCCTCAAGACCGAAACGAAGTCTTAATACTTTTTCTTCACGGTCGGTTAATGTTGAAAGAACCTGATTAAGCTGTTCTTTCAAGAGAGTTCTTGAAGCTGCCTCAGCAGGTGCAGGTGCTTCGTCGTCGGGAATGAAATCGCCAAGATGCGAGTCTTCCTCCTCACCGATAGGTGTTTCTAAAGAAACAGGATCCTGAGCTATTCTCATAATATCCCTTACTCTTTCAACGGGCATATTAAGCTCCTGTGCAATTTCCTCAGAGCTTGGATCATGACCGTTTTTATGAAGAAGCTGAGACGATACCTTTTTTACTTTTGTTATTGTTTCAACCATATGGACTGGAATTCTTATAGTTCTTGCCTGATCGGCAATAGCTCTTGTAATAGCCTGCCTTATCCACCATGTTGCGTAGGTTGAGAACTTAAATCCCTTTGTGTAGTCGAATTTTTCAACAGCCTTGATAAGACCTAAATTTCCCTCTTGAATAAGGTCTAAAAAGCTCATACCACGTCCTACATATCTTTTGGCAATAGATACAACAAGACGCAGATTAGCTTCAGCTAGTTTTTTTCTTGCCTCTGACGCTTTTTCCTCATCAGAGCTTCCCATCTGCTCTGCAAGCTGAATTTCGTCCTCGGCTGTCAGCAGGGGAACCCTGCCTATTTCTTTGAGATAGATTTTAACCGGATCGTCAATAGAAATTCCCTCTGTGGATATAGATATATCAACAGAATCCTCAGAACTTTCATCGTCGCTTGCTGTGATGTCTAGCGTTTCATCAGGGGAAATATCATCTATAATTTCTATATTGAGTGCTGCACAGTTATCGTAAAAAGCGTCCATCTGCTCAACGTCATAGTCGAGTTTTTCCAAAGCGTCTGTAATGTCTTTGGTAGAAAGCCTTCCGGTAGTTTTTCCTTTTTCCATAAGGTTTTCTAAAATTAATTTTTTATCAAATGTCATAATCAAATCTCCAATCATAAAGATATTTATTTTTCGGCTTAGTATGTTCATATCGGTATTTGTTTTTATGAATTTACTTTTGCCGCTTATTAAAAATAGTAATTCACCTTGCTTGATTTTAAACTATGTTTTTTCATTTCTCATCTTTTCGGTGAATCTGATCAATTGGTCATCTGACATTTCATCAGCAGAATGCTGACTAATATTATTATGCGAATTTAGCACGTTTATATAATCGGTTAATACTTGTTTGTCAACAGGAATTTCTCGACGTCTGCCGATAATATTTGCAACATTTCCCATCTCATCGGCAGAAAATTCACTGTTGAATGACGAAAGAGAAAAATCCAAGTCGTTTTTTATCTTAAAAAGAAGGCTTGAATATATACGTCTGTTTACGTCTGTAACGAAGCTCTCGGCAGGTAAATCTTTACTTATAGAATCCGCTTGGTCGGGGTTCTGATAGAGATAGTATAATATACCTTCCTCGCATTTTCTTTCTTTAGTGAATACAGAAGCTGTAGGATTTGTTTCTCCTTTTGCAGGGGAAATTGTATTTTGATAAAGCTGACGCCATTGCTTTTTTCTGCCTGAGTATTTTCTCCTCTTTATTATTGTTTCTATTTCCCTAAAGGCAGTTTCCTCAGAAATGTTCATTCTTTTAACAAAGCTTTTAATGTAAATCTCACGGTCAATATTATTTTCAATTTGAGACAAAATATCATAGCATTTTTTTATATACTCAATACGGTCGACGTCGCTGTTTTCAATATCAAGTCCGATTTTTGCCTTATTAAGTTCAAACTCCACCGCATTGTCAGACTTATCTATAAGCAATTTAAAACGTGTTGCCCCGAACTTCTTAATATACTCGTCCGGGTCTTTAGCACCCTCCATTTTAATTATCCGCGTGTTAAGTCCCACTTCGGATAGAAGGTCAATTGCTTTTTTTGATGCTTTCTGACCGGCTTCGTCTGAATCGTAGCAGATTACGACTTCCTTGCAGTATTGAGACATAAGTCTGGCATGCTCGGAAGTAATTGCCGTACCGCAGGTAGCAACCGTATTTTCAAAGCCTGCCTGATTCATTGAGATTACGTCCATATTTCCCTCACAAAGAAGAAGCTGTTTTTTCTTTGAAGCTGATTCCTTTGCAAAGTTAAGAGAAAACAGAGTTCTGTTTTTTTTAAAAACAATAGTTTCTCTTGAGTTAAGGTATTTTCTTGAGTCATCAGGGTCAAGCGTTCTACCGCCGAAGGCGATAACATTTCCTCTTAAATCAAAGAAAGGGAACATAACTCTGTTTTTAAAAAAGTCATATGTTCTTCCGTTTTGAGAACGTCCCAGCAGACTTGCTTCAACAAGCTCGTTTTCATAATAACCTTTAGTAAGCATATGATCTTTAAGGCTTGTCCACTTATTTTCAGCAAAGCCCAGACCGTATTTCTGAATAGTTTCGGGTTTCAGACCTCTGTCTATTAGATATTTAAGCCCGACCTTTCCCTGAGGTGAGCGTAGATTGTTAAAGAAAAACCTCGCAGCTTCACGGTTGATTTCATATAGCCGCTGCTTTTTTCTGACTGCGTCATCACCCCTCGAGGAATCTTCGGGCAGGGGAATACCGCTGCGTTCTGCCAGCATCTTCACAGCCTCATAGTAATCGAGATTTTCAATTTTCATAATAAAAGTGATAACGTCTCCTCCTGCTCCGCAGCCAAAGCAGTAAAAGCTCTGCGTATCTGTATAAATAGTGCAGGAGGCAGTTTTTTCAGAGTGAAACGGACATAGACATTTTGATACAGAGCCGGCTCTTTTTATCTGAACATAGTCAGACATTATATCATCTATTCTGTTAGCGTCCTTGAGCCTCTCTAAGAAGTCAGCAGGAAATGGCACTATATCTCACTCCAATCAAAAATATTAATTAGTATACTTTATCCGTTCCAACTCTTTGGGATAAACAATTCTTCAAATATATTTATTGCATAGCTGTCCGTCATTCCGGCAACATAATCGCAAACTGCCGTTTCCTTTGAGAAGTCATAAGCAAGCTCCTTATATTGGTCGGTCATAACGTTGTCGAAATTATCATAGAAGTAATTAAACAGAGTTCCTAAAAGGTCTTTAACCTTAGCCTCCTCCGACTTGCATTTCGGGTTTGTGTAAACGCTCTTGAACATGAATTTGTGCAGTTTATCGTGTGCGTCTTTTACATCATCGTCCATACGAATGTTTTCAGCACCGTTTTTAACTATTGACTTTACAAGAGTAGTAATTCGCTCAGACTTTGAATGACCGAGAACATTTGAAATTTCAGACGGAATGTCAGCCTCAGACAAAACATCCGCTCTGATTGAATCGTCAATATCGTGGTTTATATAGGCAATAACGTCAGCAAGCCTTACTACATATCCCTCTTTTGTATCGGCTATTTGATTTGTATGCGTTAAAATACCGTTTCTGACCTCATATGTAAGATTGAGCTTGTCTATATGATCAACGACCCGCAGACTTTGTTCATAGTGCTTAAAGCCAGTTGGTGAAAGCTCATTCAGAACTCTTTCACCCTC
Source organism: uncultured Clostridia bacterium (assembly GCA_947589185.1). Classification (GTDB taxonomy): domain Bacteria; phylum Bacillota; class Clostridia; order Oscillospirales; family Ruminococcaceae; genus UMGS1601. The sequence goes on from CANQCK010000026.1 coordinate 13,350, forward strand.
GTGGCCGAAAGGTGTATGTCCCAAATCATGACCGAGTGCAATAGCTTCAATTAGATCCTCGTTAAGTCTTAAGGCTCTGCCGATCGTTCTTGCGATCTGGGAGACTTCAAGAGTGTGTGTAAGTCTTGTTCTGTAATGATCGCTGGTAGGGAACAGAAAAACCTGTGCCTTGTGCTTAAGACGTCTGAATGAGTTTGAGTGAAGTATTCTGTCTCTGTCTCTTTGAAAGTCGGTTCTCAAATCACATTTTTTAATATCTTTTAGTCTTCCCTTTGTGTTTTTGGAAAGGCAAGCTTGTTCGCAAAGAGTCTGTTCTTCTATTAATTCTGTTTGTTCTCTTGGTAGAATAATATCACCGCCTGACATTATATTTATATTATATACTGAAAAAAACAGGAAAAACCTTTGGAAATCAAATTTGTTTACAATTTTTTTACAAAACGCCTATCATTAATGTCAAAATAAAACAATTATCAAGCAAAATCACCATATTTCAACTCCGATTTTGAAATTGAGATTTTACCGTTCGTTATATCGTAAAGTTTCTCTTTCAGCTTGCTATACATATCTGACTTGACGAGCAGTTTTAGAGTGATACAGTCTGAAAAATCATCAGAGAGCATTTTTATTTCAAATTCGGGAAGGGAATATCCTATTTTTCCGTAAAGGGAATAATCAAATCGCAGAGTAACTTCAAAACATTCATACATTTCCATTTTCACGGCGGCATCAACAGCCAGTTTGCAGGCGTGTGAATATGCCCTTACAAGACCGCCTCCGCCGAGCAGAATTCCCCCGAAGTATCTTGTGACAACAACGCAGACGTCGGTTAAACCTTCTTTCAAAAGCACATCAAGAACCGGCATACCGGCAGTACCCTGAGGTTCTCCGTCGTCGCTGTAGCGTGTTATGTTGTTATCTCTCAATATATAGGCGTAGACGTTATGCCTGGCTTTTCGGTTTTCAGATTTTATACGGTTTATGAAGTCAACAGCATCTTCGTTTGTTTTAACCGGGGAGATGTATCCTATAAATTCTGACTTTTTTTCAATAAAGCTGTCTTTTGCAAAGCCCTTTATTGTCGTGTAATTCATAAGCAAGCCTTCTTAAATTAATTCTAAATAAAAGTTGGTCATAAACAAAAAGAGTGGATTTTAAAATCCACCCTAAGTTCCTTTGAATACTAGTCAAGATTGAAACGCTTTTTGAATCTGTCAACACGTCCGCCTGTATCTGTGAGTTTCTGCTTACCTGTGTAGAAAGGGTGACATTTTGAACAAATTTCAACCTTAATATCCTTTTTTGTAGAACGAGTATTGATCACATTACCGCATGCACATGTAATTGTAGTTTCTTCATACTCAGGATGAATACCATCTCTCATTACAAAGCCTCCTCTCAAAACATCAAATCTATGACTCACATAGAAGCCCATCATTTCAGTTTAGACAGTAGTTCTATGGAATAATCATCAGCGTTTAACAGTATATCACAATTAAAATGAAATTGCAAGTGTTTTTTTATTTTTTTAATACATTTACGTTTATTTTTTGCATTGCCTTTGCATTACAATCCTTATCTGCGACCTTTACCGCAAATACCTTTCGGCATTTTTCTTTGTTCGGTTTTTTAGCTTTAGTTTCGGTAATATCAATATACATTTGATTTTTATTGTATTTAACACTGCTAATTGAGTATTTTGAATTACTGTTTTCAAATTCGACGATGGTCAGAAAAATTGTGTTCTTTTTAAAGGTCTTATCGTTATTTATTTTCTTATAATAGCTGTTCAGCTTATCGTCAATTTGAAACTTTTTTTCCAAATCATCAAAGAAATACTTTACAACTCTTTTAGCAGTAATAACAGCAGTGACAGGATATTTAACTTTATTTGATTTTTGCGTGATACTGAAAATCTTCTTTGTATATTTTACATCAGTGCCTTTAGATTCACTGTTTGAATTGCTGTTTTCTGATGAAACAAGAGTAGTGTCCTCAGTATTTATTGTGGTTTTAGCTTGCTCAGACGCCAGACTTGAGCTTTCAGCCAGCATATCGGTTTGTCTGTCGTTTGCTCTGACTATAAAAAACAGTCCGACTGCCAGAATCAAAACAAATACAATAGGGAAGACCTGTTTTAAATTTTTCATTACAATCTCCGTTTCTGCACAATAATATTTATGTGTAAAGATTAATTATAAAATAATTATATCATCATTATATTCAATAGTCAACCGTTCAGGCGGCGAAGCCGCCGCACGCTCTTTAAGTTTTCCGTTTTGCAAAAAGAAATATTTAGTGTCTTGCATTATTAGTTTATCAAAGTTTAATTTGCCGTTACACAAAAAATTCGCCCCTGGCATAGCCAGAGGCGAATTAGATGTACAACGTTACCGTTGCTTATTTAACTTTAAATTTAAACTTCTTCCAAGAACCTGTTGCCTTATTGGTCTTGCCGTTAGCTTTGTAATTCTTATAAGTTCTTATTCTTACCCAATATGTCTTGCCCTTCTTGAGCTTCTTGATCTTAAGTGTAACTTTCTTTGAGTTCTTCTTTAAGGTCTTCTTAGCAAGTATCTTCTTGAAGTTCTTCTTAGCTGATACCTGTACAATATAACCGGTAAC
>CANQCK010000027.1 GCA_947589185.1 uncultured Clostridia bacterium
ATCTCTTTGAGCTCATTATAGGTCATACCAATAGTGATTTTATCGTTTATTTTTCCACCTGGTAAAACGTGAATACCCCAAGTTACATCATCATTAGGCACTTCATCTGCTGACATCCAGCCAAAAGCAAATTTATAATATGGAAAAACTGATGTGTTTTCTAATGATACAGCATTTTGTTGTCCTAAAGATATATAATCAGTGTCATATATATTGTTAAAGTATTTCTTAAGCAGTTTACCTTTTGTAATCTTGACTAAATCATTAGCGTATACTTCTTTCTTTGCTGTGGTAATTGTAGTCGTAGTAGTTGTTGTGGTGGTAGTAGTTGTTGTCGTTAAAGATGTTGTAGTTGTTGTTGGTTCAGTAGTAGTCTTAGTTTGAATACTGGTATTCGTTGATTCCGTTGATAACGGAATATTATTATTTTCGTTTTTCATAAAATAATATCCATATACACCCATACCAGCTAATAAAAGTATAACTATTACAATTACGATTATTATAGGCAGCTTAGATTTTTTCGGACTAGATTTGTTATTATCTTTGTTTACAACATTGCTTGCATTTTCTTCTAAAACTAGTGACTCATTCTCCTGTGCGTTATCTGAAAATTTATATCCGCATAAGAAACATTCACTTGCATTATTTTCAAGCTCTGCCCCGCATATTGGACAAATCATAAAAGTTTCCTCCCAACTTTATTTTTTATTTTTAATAGAATTCAGACCGTAATATGTTATAAATCCAATAATTGCAGTTAAAATATACGAAAGAAGAATAAACCAGAAGCCTATCAATAATGAAGTATCATAATCAATTGAACCTCCAAATGTTTCAGCTGCAGAATCAGCTATTCCCATAGTATTCATAACGACTGAACGCAAAGCTACGGCAGTAAATATTTCAAAAATTATACACAGCAGAGGTACTAGCAAAGCTATAATTCTTCTATATGGCTTAAGTGCATTAATATAATTCATAATAATAATTAAAATCGGTCCAATGAAAAGTGTTAGCGATATAATTGCTCTATTCTCTCCAAACAATGCGGTAATACCAGTTACAGTAACTTTTTCTTCATAACCTTCTGCTCCAGCAGAAAAACCAAAGAACGGTAAAAAGGTTAAAACAAGAGATATCAATGCACATATCGCCATTGCGTTCTTTCTGATAAACTCATTTTTTATTGGTATACTCTGAAGATTATTATTTATTTCTTCATCAGATACCTGTTGTTTGAATTTGTCTAACACTTGACCTGATGAAGGTAGATTCTGAACATTCACTTTTGAAGCAATATCAGACATCAAATTTACAGCATTATTATTATTTTTCATTGGATTAGTAATCTTAGGACTATTATTTTTACTAGCCAAGTTTGGACTGCGGAAGGTTATATCAACATTTTTAGGACACTCATTAATAAGCGGAGTCATTAACTCTTGCTTTCCAACAAATTGAATGCTATATACATCAATACCTATAAAATCTTCGAGTTCTTTAAAAATACCCTTCCAACTTAAATCTCTAATTTGAATTGGTTTTATCCACTCATCTATAGAACGGTTTTGTATACGAGTAGTATCCATGACCTTTCCGTTAACAGTAATTTTAGTAGTAAAAGGATTCTCGCTATACAGAATAACTACATTGTTATTTGTACTTATCAACTTAACAGGAACATCTTCTAAAGAGTATTTTATTATTTCAAACGCATCATCTTGTCCGTCAAAATAAATAACGAAATCACTTTTTCCTGTAAATTGTTTAAGTTCTTCATACAAGCCTTTCCATTTTACACCCTTTATACAAAAAGGGAATGCCCATTCCTGAACCTGCATGTTTTTAATACGAGATGTATCAAAAACCTTGTCTTCACTTGTAATTTTCAAGCTATTTGGTTCATTCCTATAAGCAATTTTTACAATAGTTTGCATACCTATTTCTCCTTTGTTATAATTTTTGAATTTTTTCTCTAACCTTACCGCTAACCCATCTTTCTGTATAGGAATACTTCTTAGCTAATTGCTTAATATTTGTTCCGTCATATTCCTCAATTACCTTGCGTTCGACGTAAACCTTTGAATACAGACGCTTAGGAAACGATAGCTGTTGACCGTTATAATGGCTGTAAACCTTTAATGTGTTTTCAAGACCGATAAGTTCCATTAAATCTCTGTATACGTCATTGTACATATCTATATCGGCACACATCTCACAGTTACACTCCATTTCCTTAAAATTCAACATTTTCATTATATTTTAGCTAATTTGAAAATACAAATGAAAAATTCCTTGTAAATTTCCAAAGAGCCAAACCTCCTTTTTTACTTAATTTTCAAGTAAATACTTGTCAACATCTAAATATTTTTCAAACAGATGTTCCTTGCCAATTATAACAATCCCATATCCATCAGAAAAAATAAAACAGCTTTCAAGATAACTTATATCCTGAAAGCTGTCATTGATGTGTATTCTTTTTATATATTCTGGTATGTAATGTGAAATCGGTTCATTAAAACCCATGACATTGTATTTCTCAATATCTTTATCATTTTCAATAAAGTATATTGCACCGAAATCTGAAATGCTGTCTACTGAATATTCTTCAATCATTTGTTTGAGCTTCATTTTGATATATCCACAGATAGGACTGCTAATTTTATCACATTCTTTTAATTTGGTTATCTTTATCATTTATGTTTTCCTTTCCGATTTTCCGTTTTTCCGTTAAAATTATATATACTATATAAAATAAATACTATTAATCTGCGAGTCCTTTTAGGACGAGCAGTATGTATATAAAATATGAGGCTGATTTGTCAAAATCAGCCTCATTATTATCTATGTAACTCGTGTTATTTTATGCTTAAAAAGATACGAAAAACACTTTAGCTTTACCGTTTATTTTATCCTGTTGATTATTATTTAAAATAAATCACTTCTATTACGTCGCCTTTTCGTCGCCTTTTTAATATTTGTGTAATTTTATTTACATTTTTATGACACAGAAAAAGCCCCGCAAACGCCTTGTTTACGAGGTTTTATTGAAATAATTGGCATATAGATTTTGTTTTAATCACGAGCATAAAAAGAAAAACCACGCACTAACTAATGCGTGGTCTGGATGCAACGTCACCGTTGCTGGCGGAGATGGAGGGATTCGAACCCTCGAGACGCTACAAACGTCAACACGAGTTCCAGTCGTGCGCCATAAGCCGGACTAGGCGACATCTCCGTATAACAGACAGCCCAATGCGTTGAGCCGTCTGTATTTTTTAATATATAATTCTTTTGATTGCCGAAATCGGATTGTACTGCGAGAACGAAGATACATAGGAAATAACTATTCCTGTGCTTGAGTTCTCAGCGTGTACCATCATACCGTCACCGATATACATTGCAACATGATAGATACTGGCTCCAAAGAAAATCAAATCTCCCGGCTGCATACTGTCATAGCTTACTGACTTACCGTACCCTGCCTGAGCCGCAGCATTATGCGGAAGTGAAATTCCTACCTGTGCATAAGAAAGCATTACCAGACCCGAACAGTCTGTTGCACGATAGCTTGAACCTCCCCAGACATATGAACCGCCTACCATACTCTTTGCATAGGATACTACAGTTCCTATGTCTCCTGAGTATCCGCTGCCAGAATTGCTTGATGAATTTCCACTGTTAGTTGAATATCCGTTGTTTGAAGAATTATTGCTTCCTGAATTCCCTGACAAACCGTTATTTGTGTAATTGTTCTGACTCGGTCTGTAGGCTGTAGCAGCCTGAGTAGTAGTTGTCGTAGTCGTGGTAGTGGTTGCGTTGTATTCAGCCTGTGCTTTCTGACTGGAAACCTGACTTCTCTGATTGTTAAGCTCATCATTCTGACTTTGAATGTTTGCCGCATTAGCCTCGCTTTCAGCCTTCAATGCCTCAAGATTAGACTGCTCCTTAGATAGATTGGAAAGCTGCTTTGCGTATTTCTGTGCAGTCTCTTCCATCTGCTTCTTTTGCTCTTGATACTTCTTTTGAACATTTTCGTATTGCTTCTTTAGTTCAAGAAGCTTGTCTATAGTGTCGTTATCATGCTTGGCTACCCTCTTTACAAGCTCAAACCTCATAAGTATATCGTAAAAGTCTTCCGATTCAAGCAAAACCTGCGTGTAAGATTCAGCCCCTGATACATACATTGCCCTAAGCCTTGACTTGAAATCAGCAATGCCGCTCTTTATTTCCTTTTCTTTCTGCTCCATATTGGCTTGAGTTTCTCTGATTTTTGCGTCTGTTTCCGCTAGATCCTTCTCAAGCTCTTTGCTGTATTTTTCAAATGTGGAGATCTTGTTCTCAATTGTCGAGATTTTCTTGCTTAAAGCCTCCTGCTTTGCCTGTTCATCTGCCAGATTTTCTGCGTTTTTCGCAATCTGTTCGTCAAGCTCTCTCTCCTGACTTTCTAAATCAGCTATTTGTCTTTGATAATCCTCATATGTAGGTGCAGCCGACGTTTGTATTACCCCGCTGTCATAATTGTTTATTGAAAACACAGAAACTACTGCCAAAAACGAAAGAACTAATGCAGCAAGCCTCTTAATTCTTTTGCTTTTCATATCTGTTATCTTTTCCCTTTCCTTTTAACTCATTGACTCTTAGTAAGCAATATTATCTGTCTCTGTCTATTTGCTTTTGTTATGAATAAATAGGTTACACTAATTTGGTTTAATCAATTTCGTGTAACCGATTTGTAACCATTGTATACCCTTTTGACCTAAATGTCAAGAGCAATTACTATTTTTTATTGAATTTTAATATTTCCTTTTGTCGATATATATGATATAATAACTAATAGTCTCCAATAAGCGATCAATGAAATAGACAAAAGGCAAGAATTTCTTTTTTTACCGCTGATTTTTTCACTTTTCAAGAAATAGAATAAACGCAAAAGCTCTGAAAGGAATATACATATGAAAAAATATATCTTAGCCCTTGATCAGGGTACTACTTCATCCCGTGCAATATTATTTAATAAATCCGGCGAGATTGTCGCTCAAAAGCAAAAGGAATTTCCGCAGATTTTTAAAGAAAACGGCTATGTTGAACATAATCCAAATGATATTTGGTCATCTCTGCTTACCGCTGCAAGAGAGGTTCTTTTGAGCAAAAATCTTGATGCAGGAGATATTTCATCAATCGGTATAACCAACCAGCGTGAAACTACGATAATCTGGGATAAGGAAACAGGTGAACCTGTGTACAATGCCATCGTATGGCAATGCAGAAGAACATCCGACTACTGCAAAGAACTTGCAAAAAACGGATATTCAGAAATGATAAAGAAAAAAACAGGTCTTATAATCGACCCTTATTTTTCTGCAACAAAAATAAAGTGGATTCTTGACAATGTTTCCGGGGTTCGTGAGAGAGCTAAAAGCGGCAGACTTTTGTTCGGAACTGTTGACAGCTATATTGTATGGAAACTCACTGAGGGAAGAGTTCACGCCACTGATTATTCAAATGCGTCAAGAACAATGCTGTTTAATATAAATACTCTTGAATGGGACGACGACATTTTAAAACTTCTTGGTATTCCGAAAAGTATGCTACCGAAGGTTTGTGAATCAAGCGGCGACTACGGTTATACAACATTGATCGGAAAAGGCAAGATCAAGATCTGCGGTGTGGCAGGTGACCAGCAGGCGTCACTTTTCGGCCAGGCGTGTTTTAATAAGGGCGACTTCAAATGCACCTACGGAACGGGAGCGTTTTTGCTTATGAATACAGGCTCGGAACCTGTTACATCTCAAAATGGACTTTTGACAACTATCGCTTGGGGTGTGGACGGAAAAATAACCTATGCTTCTGAGGGTTCTGTTTTTGTAGCAGGAGCGGCTGTTCAATGGCTTCGTGACGGACTTAAAATCATTGATTCCGCCGCAGAGAGCGAGCCTTTGGCACTGTCTGTTCCTGATACAAACGGAGTTTATTTCGTTCCTGCCTTTGTGGGACTTGGTGCCCCTTACTGGAATTCTGACGCAAGAGGAGTTCTTTGTGGACTTTCAAGAGGTACAACTAAAGAACATATAGCTCGCTCGGCTCTTGAAGCAATTGCATATCAGGTAAACGCAGTTATTGAAGTTATGGAAACTGATTCTGATATAAAAATCAACACCCTTAAAGTTGACGGAGGTGCGTGTGAGAATAACTTTCTTATGCAGTTTCAAAGCGATATAACAAACTGCGAGGTTCTCCGCCCTATCTGTATAGAAACAACAGCTCTCGGCTGTGCATACCTTGCAGGGCTCAAATCAGGCTACTGGAAGAGTTTGAATGACATAAAAAGCAATCAGAAAATAGACTATAAATTCACGCCTGATATTTCCGAAACAAAGAGACAAACCCTTTTGTCGGGCTGGAAAAAGGCTGTTGAGCGTACTACATTGTAAACATTAAAACGTTATGAGGATATATAAAAAACAGGAAGGAAAATTAAATGAAAAAAATTGTTAAAGTAATAAGCGTAATGTTATTACTGCTTATTGTATCGCAGTCTGCTGTCTTTTCATATGCAGAAGATAGTCAGAAAAGCGAGCTTAAAGCACAAATAATTAAAACCGTTCCGTTTGCACCGAATATAAACGCAAAAGCAATGAAGTTTAAATTTAAGGTAAATAAAAAAGGATATGTAAAAGTCTTGGTGCTTGACGATTACGGTGAGACTATAAAAACTCTTGTTAAGGATAAAAAAATACAAAATGCAGACGATAAAGAATTTTCACTAAAATGGGATTTTTCCCAAGACGGAGAGGAAAACAAAAAAGCAGCTGCCGGTACATATAAAGTTAAAATAGTTTTTGAAAATAACGACAAAACAGAAAAAGCAACTGCAAAGTCGTTCTTTAACATAGTTGACGGTTCAAAAAGCGTATGGCTCGACGCAGGTCACGGAGGAATAGACGCAGGTGCAATAAGAACCGACGGCAAATATGAACGTGACGACAACTTAAAGATTGCCAAACAGGTAAGAAAAATTCTCAAAAAACAAGGAATAGAAGTATATATGTCACGAACGGACAAGGATAAAAACTATGCTTCAATAGCCGATTTAAAGGAGAGAATAAAAAAGGCGAACAAAGCAAAAGTCGACTTGTTTGTTTCATTTCACAGAAATGCGGCTGCTGTATCTTCGGCAAATGGATTTAATATCTACACTCACAATCCTAAATACAAAAGCAACGTCAGAAAAAAACAGGCAAAAAATAAAGCTTCACAATCTATGAAGCTCTCAAAAAACATTTTTAAGGAAATGTCAAAGGTTACAGAAATGAAGATGGGAGACGTCATAAAAGGCTCAAACAACAGGGAAGACTTTTTCGTGAACAAGCTCTCTAATATGCCAAGCTGTATGCTTGAAACAGGATACGTCACCAACGTATCTGACAATAAGCAGTTTGACAAAAACTATAAATCTTATGCTGAAGCGATTTCAAAAGGCATAATGAAAACACTGGATATTACATATATAGAAAATTAATGCGAAGAGAATAACTTCTCTTCGCATTTTAAAATCCGAAAATATTTCTCAAAACGGCAAATATCAAAAACAGAACTATAAGTATAATTGCCGTAATCTCTATACATTTATCTGTTTCGTGCGTATCATACCTGATATAGCAATAGACCTCTCGGGCAATCATGGCAATAATAATCGGCGACGTTAAAAACAACAACTGATTTGACATATATGCCGCTTTAAAATTCATATGAAAAATATTTATGATCATATGAGAAATCCCGCAGCCGGGACATCTAAACCCTGTGATTAACCTGATATAACACGGTATGTAAAGCCCTGTCAGATATGTAACGAAATAGTATGCAATTCCTAACAGTATCAGTATTGTAAAAAATATGCTTACCTTTATTGCACGATTTTTCATAAGCGAAAATTAGTTTACTGCAAATTTATTGATCTCATTTTGGATAAGCGCATATGATATAATTGACAAACTGAAAATACCAAGAACCAAATACAAAATACCTAAGCTCGAATCGGCAGGAACTCCTCTTTGCATTTTACCCTGATTAATCTTATCACCTGCCTGATAAAGCCAGAACCACCCATAAATACCGCAGGTAATAATACTCAGCAATACGACCAATCCGCCTGATGTGTCATTTTTTCCGGAAATACGGTTTAGATCCTCAGCCATACAATAAAGCCAATAAAGACTGTATATCCCGCAAGTGATTATTGATAAAATTATGCAAACTCCTATGCTCTTTGACATAACAAGCGAACCGCTTGTGTAACTTTGTGCGTTCTGATAATCCCTAGACGGCTGTGCCTGTACCGTTTCTTCCTGCTTAGTTCCGCAGTTATTGCAGAACATATCTGCGTCATCTAGCTGAGCACCGCATTTGTAACAAAACTTTGACATACCTATCATTCTCCTATTAATTACTATCAGCATACTTAAAACAAACACAGAATATTTCATATACTGACAAGAATATTATATCATCTAAGCTATATGTTGTCAATTAATAATAAAAGGTGCGATTTGTCCGCACCTTTTATAAATTTATCCCATCGTAACTACAATGTCGTTTTGTTCTTTTAGCTTATCTGCCGGAATCAGCTTGCCGTCAAGCGCTTCACCGTTCAATGTAACAGATTTAACTCCGCTTTCAACATGAGCGTCGTTATTCACCTTTATTGAAAGGTGCGAGCCTCTGAAGTTCTTTTCAATTTCAAAGCCGTCCCACTCTGACGGAATTGACGGGTCAATTACAAGCCCGTCGAAGTTAGGTCTCATACCGCATATACCCTCAACACAGCCTACCATAACAGTAGACCCCGTACCTGTCAGCCAATGAACGTGAGAACGTCCCTCAAAAGGCGAGCGTGTCGACTCAGTAAACTGTCCGTGAACATACGGCTCTAACACTCTGATTTCTGCCTTGTCGTTCATAGCGGCAGGAGAACTTTCCATAAAATATTCAAACGCTCTGTTTCCGTGTCCGAGCAGAGACTCTGCTAAAATTGCCCAACCCTGAGACTGCGAGAATATTCCGCCGTTTTCTTTGGTGTCAGGATTGAATATGTGCATAATAGCACCGTCGAAATAATCGTCCTTGTAAGGCGGTTCAAGCAGCTTAACGCCGTATGGCGTGTTGAGAATTTTATGAACGCTTTCCATCGCCTTTTCAGCCTGCTCTTTTGACGCAAAGCCGGAAATAACCGACCAGCTCTGAGGATTGAGCCACATATTAGCTTCCTTGTCCTTCTTAGCACCGACAACAACTCCGTTGTCACGAATTCCTCTGATAAATCTGTCCTCGTCCCAGCACTTGTCAAGTTCTTCGCCGAGCTTAGCCTGAACCTTGTTTATATATTCAACATATTCTGTATCGTTCTTTTCTTCTGCCATATCTTTGATTACGCTCATTGCATAATAAAGCTGGAATGCCACAAAAGTAGATTCACCCTTCTTGCCCATTCTCAGACAGTCGTTCCAGTCTGCGTGAAGACCTGCCGGCATATTGTGTGCACCAAGACGCTCCATAGAAAATCTTATTGCATTCTTTAGGTGGTCGTAAACAGTATCCTCACCGCCGTTTGCATAAACGATAACCTCGTCTAAGAAGTCCTTGTTTCCGCTCTCTCCGATATATTTAAGTATCGTCGGGAACAGCCACAAAGCGTCATCAGCTCTGTATGACGGGTGACCTGTTTCCTTAGCATATGCCGAATTTTCATTGTTCTCGTCCGGGCAGTTTTCATGCCCTGCATTGTGGTCGAACTTTACAAGAGGAAGTCCTCCGCCGTTATCTACCTGTGCAGAAAGCATAAACTTTATCTTATCAAGTGCGACTTCAGGTGCTAAGTGAATTATTCCCTGAATATCCTGTACAGTATCTCTGTAACCGTAGCCGTTTCTCAGTCCGCAGTAGATAAACGAAGCCGCTCTCGACCAGATAAACGTAATAAAGCACTGGTATGCGTTCCACACGTTTATCATATTATTAAACTCTTCGCTTGGAGTTTTTATCTGGAAGTTGTTTAAAATCCCGTGCCAGTATGTAATAAGCTCATTTACTTCAGCGTCGACCCTGCCCGGCTCTTCATAGCTTTTAAGAATCTTATCAGCCTCAATGTTGTCTCTTTGACCTAACACGTAAATAAGTTCTTTTGTCTCGCCCGGAGCAAGAGTAAATTCAGACTGCAAAGCACCGCATGAATTTGTATTGAAATTCATCTTGCCGTCGCACTTGCCGTTTTCAACAGCTATAGGATTTGAGTATGTTCTGTAAGGTCCTATAAAGCTGTCAAGATCTCCGTTGCAGGAAGTAACAGGTGCACCGACCATACCGAAAAATCTTTCTCTGTGGTTTGAGCCTGTCTCGTCTTTGCCGCTGTTTTCATTGATATGCTGGAGAATTTTATTTCCCTCAAAGCTTGTTCTTGTTATAAACAGTGTGTACTGTAAGTTTACCTGATCCTGTTCATAGTTGTTGTCGTTCGTAAACTCGATAAATCCGAATGTTGAAAGCTTTCTCTCTTTAGTATCATTATTTGTGACCTTGCATCTCCAGACCTCGTATGTCTTTCCGTTCGGTACATAGTATGTAGTCTCTGATGCGATATTTGCATATTCGCTCTTTATAGTTGTATAAGCTGTTCCGTGATGACATTCACTCTTATACTTATCAAGTGGCTTTCCCACAGGCTGCCACGACGCAGACCAATAGTCACTTGTCTCGTTATCTCTTATATAGATATATCTTCCCGGAAGTGCCATATTAGAATTAAATCTGTATCTCGCAATTCTTCCGTTTGCTCCGCTTTTTACAAAGCTGTAACCTGCTGCATTGTTCGATATGATTGCTCCATACTCGGGCGAGCCTAAGTAGTTTACCCACGGAGCAGGAGTATCGGGTCTTGTGATAACATATTCCTTGTTTTCAAGGTCAAAGTAACCATACTTCATATTATCTCTCCTTAT
>CANQCK010000028.1 GCA_947589185.1 uncultured Clostridia bacterium
GAGGCCCAGGGTTCGAATCCCTGTATCCACCTTCCTGGGCTATCGCCAAGCGGTAAGGCACAGGACTTTGACTCCTGCATTCGCTGGTTCGAATCCAGCTAGCCCAGCTTGCCGGCTGAAGTGTCGGCCGGAATCCATTTATGGAGCACTAGCTCAGTCGGTAGAGCACCTGACTTTTAATCAGGTTGTCGGGGGTTCGAATCCCCCGTGCTTCACTCCCGGAAAATGCCGTATGTGTGCGGATTTCCGGGATTTTTTAATATCTTGGATAAGTAACTATCAAGGCCTGTCTGTATAATACTATTATCTGATAATTGCGGAGATACGATGAATAAAGTAATAAAGACAATTGTCCGGATGATGACACCAAGCGTTCTTTTTTTGGTTCTATACAAGTTCCTGGGGTTACAATTATCCGTACTGATCACTTGCGCAATTAGTTTTTTGTTATTGTTACTGGACGTATTTAAGGAAAAGAGAATTACGAACAGTGCCATAATCGGAGCAATAGGTTTGGCCTTTCAGGTGGTAAGCGCTTTTTGTGTTGGATACGAAAAATTGTATTATGTACCTGCCCTGGTTCAAAACTGTGTGATCATGTTTTTGGTGTTATCGCTCTGCATTCAATCAAAGAGCGTTTTTTTATATGTCGTGAAAGATTTTGACTTTAAGATCTTTAAGAAAATGAGCGATGAGGAATTGTTGCCGCTTAATTATCTTTGGGTAGCATTTTGCTTGTTAAAGATTTTTGCGAAGGTGAGCGGCATGGTTGCTCTAGACTTTATATCGATGTATTGGTTGGTCTTTCTGTTTGGAACCCCGCTGAATCTGATCACTATTGTTTTGTCGTACTTTTATGTAAAGAAAAAATTGAATTGAGGAAGAAAACGGAACACCGCTATTTTTCTGATCAGGATTTTTGAAAAAAAAGGTGTTGCAAAAACGATACACTTGACATATAATATGCTTAACAAGAGAGCCGAAAGCTAGAGTACACCTAGCCGCCGGCAAGTTTCAGTCTAAAAAGTAGCGCCTTACTTGACCAGAGCGAGGGCGCTACTTTTTGCGTATGATAAATACCACAAGAGTAATGACAGCGCAAAGCATAATCACAAAGGAAAACAAGTCCCCGTATGTAATCATAGCACCAGCCTCCTTCCATAATGTCCGGTGGCTGACGTAATCGCCCCTTCGGCTCCCCGGTGAAACATATTATGATGTCAAGGTTTGCTGTTTTTGTTGGCGCAGGGGACGGTTTTGCTTCTATTTACACATAGTACGGACTGGGCTTTTTGGGAATTGCATAATTTCTTGCCGTTGCTGTTTTTGGTTATCAGATATATAAAAAGAATACCTTATAATATAGATATCAATATTCCTTCTACGCTAGTCAATATCACATCCCAATTTTCAGAGTCCCTTTTCTGAATTGTGGGTCTGGTCGAAGCTTAATGAAAATGTGATATGTAAATGAGCGTGATTGTGGTATTATGTTAGTGGAACAAATTGGAGCTTGAAATTGAGTTGATATTGTGGAAATTTTAGAGTTTGGAAAAGTGGCGGCAGATATTTTGGCGGAGTTCCTTGTCTGTATGAAAAAGGCATTATGCTTCCAAAATCCACGTTAATTATCGTGTGAAGGAAGAAAGAGAATGGATGATGCAGGTATTTTCCATGCCAGATAATGAAAAGCAGGAAAAAAGAAAGGCAGAGAGGTAATGTAATAATTGCTTCTCTGTTTTTTCGTTTTATTTCATCCCAAATCATCTTTGCGTACATTTTAATATTTCTCAAACAAAACGGAAAAAATTTTTAAACATATCATGATTACATTGTATGTACAAGATAAAAACAAAATCATCTGAAAGAGAGGTAAAGTACATGAAAAACAAAGTAAATGTCAAAAAAAGCAAAATGGGCGGGTGCCTCCTGCTGTGCAGTGGGAATTGTCGCCCTGAGTGGCTTGATTGCAAGCGGAGCTGCAGTCGGAGCAGTTGTGGAAGGATTTAAAGTGGCAAAAGAAACTATAGGGGGCTGTTTTAAAGAAAGAAGGTAAATATACTATGAAGAAAAAGGATTTTGTAACTCTTATTATGAGTACGGTTGGCGGTATTTTATTCGCCCTCGGCATGTGTATGGCCCTGCTCCCGGAATGGGGCGCTATGGCACAGGGTATTGTAATCGGTGTGATTGGCGCGGTCGTATTGCTGGCTATGGTTCTTATCCGCCGGAAGATGGACGGAAAACCTGCGATTGTTTTTAACGGAAAGACAATCGGCACAACATTATTTGGTATCCTTGGCGCAGTTGTTTTTGGCGTGGGTATGTGTATGACGATGATCTGGGATATGATGATTTCCGGCATCATTGTCGGCATTGTCGGCATCATCTTGCTGCTTTGCCTGATTCCTATCATCAAGGGACTGAAATAAAGAAGCGGACAAACCAATATGAAACTGACAGGAGGATTTTATCATGGCAAAATCAAAACACATACAGGCAAACGAAAAGATCGCCGACGCTGTTGTAGGTGGGTATAAGAAAATTGAGGACGGCGTTGTAGGAGGGTACAAGAAGATCGAGAACGGCGTTGTAGGCGCATACAGAAAAGTCGAAGACGGATTCGTGGATAAATTCCTTACCCATGAAGGAGAAACCGTAGAGGATGCTAAAAAGCGTATTCACGAGGAACAGGTTCAGCGTGAGGCAAGTCAGAATACCGTAAATCATTGACAGAGCGATCCGCATGAGCGAAAGGCTGGTGCGGATCGAAATTTTATAAAAATCTGTGAAAGGACAAAATGCAAACAAAACTTTAACATTTGGGTGTTATAATGAAAAAAAACAGATGGAGATCTGCCCTATGTTTAAGATACTGGTCTTAGAGGACGACAAAGATTTGAACCGCACAGTCTGTTTTTTTTTGAATCAGAGCGGTTATGAAGCGGTTGGCTGCCTGAATGCGAATGAAGCCTATGATACCATGTACGGAAACACCTTTGATCTGATTGTTTCCGATATTATGATGCCCGAAGTAGATGGATTTGAGTTTGCAAAAACGATCCGCTCATTGAATGAGGATATTCCAATCCTTTTTATGACAGCAAGGGACGATTTTGCTTCAAAACAAAAGGGATACCGGATCGGGATCGACGATTACATGGTCAAACCCATTGACTTGGATGAGCTTTTCCTGCGAATCGGGGCGCTGCTTCGGCGGGCAAAGATCGCAAGCTCTCACAAGCTGGAAATCGGGAAACTGACGCTGGACATGGACGAGCGTACAGCGGTCTATGGTGGTAAGGGGATTTCTTTGACAGCGAGGGAGTTTAATATTCTTTACAAGCTCCTATCCTATCCGGGCAAAACATTTACCCGCACCCAGCTTATGGATGAGTTCTGGGATGCTGACACGAACACCGCACCGAGAGCTGTGGATGTTTATATGACAAAGCTGCGGGGAAAGTTTGAAAGCTGCAGCGAGTTTGAAATCAAGACGGTTCATGGTCTTGGCTATAAGGCGGTGATCCAATGAGGGAAAATGTAAAACGGAGACGGATCTTGTTCTCCCTGCGGAATTATATTGTTTTTTTCCTGTTGATCGCTTTTATCATCACCTGCTGTATGTACCTTTTTCTGCGGACTTTGCAGCAGACGCTGGGGATCCGCTATACGGAAGAAAATATCCGGGCTGCTGCAGCACTCACTTTTGCAAATGTGATTTTTTTAAGCTTCTTATGTACGGTAATCGATACTGTTCGCCGCAGGCTTATGGTGGAACGCCCGGTGCGGCGTATCGTGGAGGGGGCGGAAAAACTGATGCAAGGCGATTTTTCCGCACGCATCGAGCCGTTTCACAGCATCGGCGATGAGTCGGGATTTGACACGATCATCGATTGTTTCAACCGGATGGCGGAGGAACTTTCCGGCGTGGAGACCTTGCGGACGGATTTTATCGCCAATGTGTCCCATGAATTAAAAACGCCGCTTTCTGTTATCCAGAATTACGGAACCCTGCTTCAAAGTCCGGAACTGTCCGACGAAAAGCGGCTGAACTATGCAAAGGCGATCACTGAGCAGTCCCGACGACTTGCCGACCTTGTCACAAATATCCTGAAATTGAACCGGTTGGAAAATCAGAAAATCTATCCTGCGGCACACAAATATGATCTTGGGGAACAGCTTGCTGAATGTCTTTTGCGCTTTGAAGGAATATGGGAGAAAAAAAAGATTGATATTGATACGGACATAGAGGATGCAGTATTTGTAGAATCGGACGATGAACTTTTGTCCCTCGTCTGGAACAATCTTTTCTCTAATGCGTTAAAGTTTACGGAGGCTGGCGGCAAAGTTTCCCTTTCGCTTACTTCAGAAGGAGATTTTGCAGTAGTCAAAGTTTCCGATACCGGATGCGGGATCAGTCCTGAAGTCGGCAGGCATATTTTTGAGAAATTCTATCAGGGCGATACATCCCATGCCACACAGGGCAACGGATTGGGACTTGCGCTTGTCAGACGGGTGATGGACATTATTGGCGGCGATATTTCGGTGGAAAGCAAAGTGGGAAAGGGCAGCACGTTTCTTGTAAAGATCAGGAGGACGACAGATGGATAGGCTGAAGGCTGTGCTGAAAGCGGTATTCTGTCCGCCGCCTCTTATGACGTTCCTGCCTGCGCTTTTGGGATATGGCTTTGTGATATTTGTATTTGCGTGTGATGTGCAGAATCCCTTTTTGCGGTACGCCTCTTATTTGGCATCCGCCTATGCGCTGGTTATTACGCTTACCGGACTGCCGTATTTATCCCGCCGCCTGAAAAAAGCGAAAAGTGAGTTTGACGAAAGTATACTGATGCGGAAATTCCGTTCCACCGCAGTTGGGGAGAAATACCTGACGGATATTCATTTCCGTAACCGGATTTCTCTTTCGGCAGGCCTGATGATCAATCTTGCCTATATTGTCATGAAACTGTCCGCAGGCATTTATTACAGATCCGCATGGTTTATCGCACTTGCGGTTTACTATATTCTGCTGGCTGTCATGCGTCTGTTCCTGATCCAGTATATGTCAGAGAATGACAGAGATAAGGCGTTTCGCCGTTACCGTCTGTGCGGATTTATTTTATTGATTATGAATCAGGCACTTGCAGGCATAGTCATATTTATGGTTCATCAGAACAGAGGTTTTCAGTATCCGGGCATTCTGATCTATGCGATGGCGCTTTATGCCTTTTATGCAGTGATCACCGCTGCGGTCAATGTTGTCCGGACACGCCGTCATAACAGTCCTGTCCTGTCTGCTGCAAAAGCTGTTAATCTTGTTGCTGCGTTGGTTTCTATTTTGTCGCTGACGACTGCGATGCTGACACAGTTTGGCGGTGATGACGATCCGGCATTTCGCAGAACCATGATCGGCGCTGTGGGAGGCGGAGTCTGCACGATTGTCATAGGTATGGCGGTTTTTATGATTTATAGAGCGAATAAAGAATTGAAAAAGGAGTGATCCATCGTGGAAGAAAAAACCGAAACTTTTTCCTACACCTATTCCGCAAAGGAGCAGGAGGAAATCAAAAAAATACGGGACAAATATGCTGCACCAACGAAAGAGGAAACTTCGATGGAGAAGCTTCGCCGTCTGGACAGGAGCGCCACAAAGGAGGCAACCATTGTCTCCCTGATCGTCGGAATTGTCAGTGTCCTGCTGTTTGGCGTAGGAATGTGCTGCACGATGATTGCGGAATGGGAAACATATTTCATTTTCGGAATTATCATCGGTGTCGTTGGCATCATCGGCGTGGTCGCGGCCTATCCAATTTATACCTGCATGGTCAAACGCAAGAGAGCGAAGCTGGCACCGGAGATCATACGGCTCAGCGACGAACTGATGAAGTGAAAGTGAGCCGGTATTAAATCAGCCAAACGGGTACGTACCAGTTTTTTTCGTCCACAGGTAACAGGTCGTTTGCCATACAGACCACGCTTCCGGTTCCGATCTCGACTTTTAAGGACGCTAAATCTCCGAAAGCCGATTCTCTGGTAGCGGGTTCCAATACATGAAAGTTTTTAACGGCCGTCTTGCCCGGTGATGCCGATTTTTTAATCTCTATCGGAGAAAGTACACCATTCTGATAAAGCAACAGGTCTATTTCTTTCCGGTCTTTATCCCTGTAATAGAAAACAGGAGGCTCTTTTCCTGCGTTCAGATAACTTTTATAAATTTCCGAAAAAACATAACTCTCAAAGAACGCTCCGGACATGGCGCCTCTTTCCAGTGCTTCAGGATTCCCCCATTTTAAGAGGTACGCTGCCAGACCGGAGTCCAGAAAATGGATCAAAGGCATTTTTACAACCCGTTTGAGGGCATTGTTGTGATAAGGCTGCACAAGCGCAACAATGTGAGACGATACCAAAAGAGAGAGCCATTTCTTTGCCGTCGGAGCGGAAATGCCCGCGGCGCTCGCCAGTTCCTCATAGACAACAGGCTTTGAAGTATGTGCAGCAATAATCGTCATAAAATTGTAAAACTGCATTTCATCTGCAACCTGTGCCAGATCCCGGATATCCCTTTGCAGATAGGTATCCACATAGGAGCGGTAATAAGTCTCCCAATCCACATTTTCGTCTGCATAGAGCTCCGGCATGGAACCTCTGAATATCCTGCGGTAAATCTCATTCAAGTCTTTTTTGCTTTTTACAGACAAACGCTTCATCAGATGTTCAGCTTCCGTCTGGAAAGGATCGCTCGGTTCCTGATAGATCTCCGCATCGGATAATCCCAGCAGGTTTACGATTCCAACCCGTCCGGCCAAACTTTCGCTGACATTTTTCATAAGGCGGAAAGCCTGTGAACCTGTGATCCAAAAATCCCCCTTATTTTTGGAACGGTCAACGCTCATTTTGATGTAGGGCAGCAGTTCTGTTGCGTACTGGATCTCATCAATCAGTACCGGTGGGGCATATCTCTGAAAAAACAGGGCAGGATCGTGTTTTGCCAGATACCTGACATCAGGATCATCCAAAGTAACATATTTGCGTTCTATGCCTTCGCTTTGCTGTGTCTCTGCCATTCTTTGCAATAAGGTCGTTTTTCCAACCTGTCTGGGACCGGTTACCAGCAGCACCGGAAACATTTTGGACACTCGTGCAATCGTATCTTCCACCGCTCGCTTTATATATGCCATGACAATCTCCCCTCGGTTATAGTATAGTCAATTTCAGTTAAGATATTCGTCCAAACTAAAGTGTGATTTTATTATAGACGGAGTTTTGGCGACTGTCAATGGAGCTTTGGTCCAAACCAAGAACTTTCGAAATAAACATTTTTAGAAGCGCATGGAACATCACTTTTGTTATAAATAGCGTTCAGCTCGTCAAGTATGGCTTCCTTGGACTTGTCGCTTCATATTATGATCAAGAAGCTCTGTTAAGCGAAATACATCATTTTTGTGTTTCCGTATATTCCGGCTGTCAATCTGTTCGCCCTTCGATTTTCTGTGTGACAGATCCAGCCACGCCTTTGCCTTGAACGGGATCAAATACGGTGCAGCGAGTACTGTAATGCCTGAAATCTGAATGGTTCCCTGCCGCAGGAATTCATAATAATCCCCATCCAGGAGAATTGCTGATAAGCTTGACACATCTCCATCCATCGGAAGCGGAGAAAGCACGGCATCTTCCGGTAGGATGATGGCATCCGGCTTCCGTGTAAATAATTCTATCATGGCAGGATATTCTTTTGACTGCGGATTTGTGAAACGATATAATTGTGGCTTACCCGTACTTTTATTACGATGTTCATATCCGGCTGCAATAATATACTCCCAGAATCTGTCGCCAAAGGCGGCATTTACTGCTTCTATAATTAAAACAAGATCAATATCTTTTGTGGCTCGAAAATCCAGACCTTCCTCCGTCATCAGCAGATCACATGCCGTACCGCCGATGATGACATATTGATCCTCGTATCCACGAAACCATTTTCTGAAATTTTCAATCCCTCTTACCATCTATTTCTCTCCAAACGTCAGCCAACATTTCTTCTACAGCTTCTTCGATTCTTTCATCTGTGTCTTCCTTAAGCGCTAAAGCAAGGGAAAGTCGGTCAACTTTCTCCCCATTGCCCAGTTTTCCGGGATCGTACCGCCAAAGTTCCACCGCACACTGATCCTCCGAATTCTGCAATCTTCCTGATGCGTTTTTCTCCCATGTTGTGATACTCTTTGCAGCATAACATTCTACGGCAGGTGGATTGAGCATCGAATACTCGGAGAGCGCCGAATAGCCGCTCACAAGCAGTTTTTCTTTTATTTCCGCTTTTGGCACATAAATTGTTCTCTTAACAGGATTTACCAGATAACCTTTTGCTGCTTCAAAAAGTTCCCGTGGTTTTTTTCGGAATAAACAACCTTCTGCACACCTCGTTTTTCTGTTTGTACCAAGCCTAAATCTTCAAGCTGTCTGGATGCCCTGGAGATCGATGTGGCTGTAAAGAGGAGCGCCTCTGCGGCCTCGCTGGTCAATAATTCTCCACAGCCGTGATAAACATAGTAAAGAAATAATAACTGCGCTGACGGAAGAATTTCTGTAATCTCAGGTCTCTCTGAGTCGGCACGCTGCTGCAGATAGACCGCCATAAACGGCAGATAGATCTGCTTGCCATCCACGACAAACGGAATGTGGTCACGCAAAAGATATTGCTTCTGGCGATAAGTGAGATGATCCAACACAAGTATGGCCGATGCCTCCATCGCCGACTGTATTCTTTTCAGGTGCTTTTTTATAACATCAATAGCCTCCAACTCCGTTTTCGGATAAACAAAAACTGCTTTTTTTCCATCAAGTGATACCTTTTGTAAACGATATCTGGCGTGAATATAATTGGGAACTTCTGCTGTTTCGCCATCACCATATACAACATGGATTCCAAGTACGGATTTAAGATACTCCATTATTGCCGTCCTATTCTTTGCTTTTATTTGTATTATAACTTATTTTGGGTTAAAAGTAAAAATTAAAGTTGTAATAAGCGTTTCAAAATTGATTTTGCGTGCAGGAGATCATTTTAAACACAGATTTTTCGATATGTACAAAGGAGTTTGTCCCGCATTCTATACAAAATTCGGGACATATATGCTGTTGTTTTTTATGCCTTAATCTGTAAGACGAGCTGCCACATCGAAGGCGTACCTTGCGTAGTGGAAGCTCGCCTGCATATATATTTTAGTTACTTACATGCCTTTGATATTACAATTCATCCGGACACACCGCCTCCCCATAATTCACACACGCATACATCGCCTTCGGATTCTCCGACGTCATCTGCCAGAACGGATACTTGATAATGCCGGGGGTGTTATATCTATTGCGCACCACTTTTTGATGCTTCAGTATGCAGAAAAGCTGTCAGTGGCAGGCTTTCTGTATTACAATACTCCGGTCATTTCTAAATTTTTTATCTCCCCACTTGCATAATTCGGGAAAAAAGATATACTCTTAGTAAGAAAGTTGGATTTTCTCACTTTCATCCTCAAAGCAAAGGAGACGATTTGTATGTTAGCAGAATTACGTCAGAAGTCGCAGATCACTATTCCGAAGGAAATCATTGTCAAGCTGGGCCTGTCCGAGGGCGACAAGCTGGATATTTTTGAAAAGGACGGAACCATCTGTATGTTGCCGGTCGTCGTTTACCCGAAGAAATATCTCGATGAACTCCGCGGCGAGCTGGGAGAAGTAAAGGCCAAGATTGCTTCCGGTGAACAGCCTGTCTTTGACAGCGTAGACGCTCTATTTGCAAAATTGGAGGCGGATTGATGGCGTATCAGATTACCTTTACCAAACGGTTTGAAAAACATTTTAAGAATCTG
>CANQCK010000029.1 GCA_947589185.1 uncultured Clostridia bacterium
CAACAGGCGAAAGAATTGTCCAGCTTGATGATGAATCAAAACGATTTATTTCAGCATTCTGCTTAACATAATCGCTCAAATTATTTCGCCAATTTGAACCCTTTATGACACAGGATTTTGTGTTAAAATTGTTCTTTGTCTTTCTGTAGATTAATATATTTACATCGACTGTTACAGAGTCAAAAACTTTTTGACCTGCAAAGTCAATTAAATGAGTAGGATTAGTTTTCTCTGATAGGAATTTTCGCAATGCCTCACCATAACCAGCTCTCATCCACTTATTTGATGTAATAAAAGCGAGAACACCATTGTTTTTTATTAATCTAAATGCCTGCTCATAGAATAGACAATATATATCACCTTTTCTTACATAGGTTTGATAATTCATTTTTTGTAATTCGTCAGCATCTTTATGCATAGTTTGAAGCTGAATATATGGAGGGTTTCCGATAATGACATCAAATCCTATTAGCTTGCCATTATCATCTAATATTTCAGGAAAATCAAAGGCCCATTCAAGTGAATTTTCGTAAATAGATGTATTTGGAGTAATAATTGAGCCGTACTCACCAATAGTTGATGTTCCTTTATTAATTTGAACCGTTCCTATAAAGCCTTCACGAATTTGTTCAATCCTTGCAGAAATTATATGCTTTTTTTGCTTATCCTTTTCTCTTTTGTATTCTGAAACTTTACTTTTTAATTCTGTAATCGTTTTCGTTATTCCAGTACCTTCTCCTCGTGTAATTACTGATTTTCCGATTTCAAATCGTTTTAGATTTTGCAATAAAGAATTTCCAGTTTTTATATTTATATCAATGTTGGGAAGAGTTTCCATTATGCCATTTTTGTAATAGGCATTTTTCAATAGTTCGATCCACAATCTCAGTTGACATATGTAAACTGCTTTTGGATTAATATCTACTCCAAAAAGACAGTTTTCAATTATGATTCGTTTTTCATTGAATAGCGTTTCCTGTACTTCTCTTGATTCATTATCATTTTTATTATAGTAAAATGGATTACCGTCACCATCCAATATAGTTAAAACATCATTTTCAATAGTGATTTTATATTCCTTAAGACGTTTATCAGAATTATACTTAAATAAAACACCTAAACGATATTTAATTTCAATCATTCTGTTAAGTGCAGATACAAGGAAATGACCTGATCCTACTGCTGGATCGCATATCTTTATAGAATTAATAATGCTATTAATATGTTTGCGTTGATCTCTATTGTCAATTTTATCTTCTATATCATCAATAGTTTGGCAATTCCACTTCATTTCTTTGTTTACAGCAGTTATTATAGCCATCTCAATTGCTTCTTTAGATATATACTCTGTTATCACAGACGGAGTATAATTTGCACCGTCTTTATAGCCGTTTAGTTTTTCAAAAATCAAGCCAAGTACAGCAGCGTCTATTATTTCTTTATTTGAATTAAGATTGTTAGAATCAATATCAGATGAAAAGTTATAACTATTTAAAAAGTCAATTATATATTCAATTATTTTTAATTTGCCTTTAGACTTTTTTCCTAATACGGATTTACTTTTTCGGATAATTTCATTATTTGTCAAATAGCTTATAAAGACATAATTGGTTTCAATTTTCTGTTTTTCAAATAAAGAACTGTTAAGGTATGGTATTTTTTCGAATTTATCATGAAAGCTAGAGTTTGTACGTTCTTTAGTTCCTAATACATCAAAAAAAAGATTTTGAAAGTCGTTAAAATCTTTTATCTTATCATGTGATATAATATGATAATCTGGAATGTCAGAATTAAATAAAATTAACTGACCTTCAAAAAGCTTTATGAAAAGAAGTCTGTTTATCCAAATCAAAACTAATTCAAATGTAAGTTCATTTATTTTATTTTCATCAATTTCTTTTTCTTTAAGAAGATTATATACCTGATCTGATAATGAATTTTTTATATCGTGATCTATTTCAACTATCAATTTATTATTTTTAACTGTTTCCTTTAATCCCATAATATATAGCAATTCATGATAAAAACCACTATTAAGAGAATGAGATTCATAATTTATGTTAAATGAGTTTTTTATCAAATATTGCTCCGACAATATCTTATATAAATTCACAAGTGTCGTTTTCTTTTTTGAACACTGAGATATGTCAAAATAAATATATGGTAGTTTTTCTGTTATATTAATTTCATCAAACCGCTGACGAAGTTCTTGATAGAATGTACCTCTATCATTATTATAAGCTAACTTGTCGTTTTTGTATTTATAGTATCTTTGCTTAATGTCACCATTGATAATATTATGGAAATCTCCAGCGTCAAATAAAAACCAATTTATGCCGTCAGTAATAATAATTCTGCGAATTTCTGATGTAGTTGAAATCATAGCTGTCGATTTTGATACATCTAGAGCTCTATCCATATAATAATACATAGCTTCCCACAAAGCTTTTTTGTTAATATTATCTTCATTAATCATTTCATTTTTGTTTTGAGGAGCTTTGTTTTCAATAATTGCTAACAAATTGCCGTTTTCTTTAATAGTACTATCAATATTGCCATCAGTATTAATTGTGAAACGGCTGTCTTTATAGAAATTCATACGCAAAAAATCATTTATAATATTTTTAATATGTTCTTCGTTTTCATTATTTTCAATTGCCTTATTAACATTGCTAATATATGTTTCTAATGCTTTGTCGAACAAATCTAAATCAGGCTGTGAAATAGTAATCTTAGGCAAATTCAGTTTCTTACTTTCTGAAATTTCAATCTTTGACATAATTATTATCTCCTTCTGCAAAGAGTTTAAAATATTATTATAATTATACCATAATACGTAATTAATTACAATATATGATGATTGAATTAAAGAAAATCAAAATTTAACAGTGTTACATTTAATAATTTAATTGAACTTTCTCCTTGCAGATTTATCTGTGAAACTAAAGGCACCACATAGGAAAATGCGGACAGGCAAAATAAAGATTGAATTGTCATAAACATTAGTAAATTAAATGTATAAGGAGTGTCCTTTAGTATGAAAAAAGCATCAAATGATGAACTTAATGTTAAAGTATATTATTCAAACAACAGAACAGATATTAAAAATGAGTTGAAAAAATCTGTATTACTATTTATTGAAAGCGAGGTGAAAAAGCTATGCACTCAAAACAGTTGACTTCACACTGGGGTAGAACATATAATATTTACGCACTTTTTATAGAGTGCGTAAAAAATGAATGGTTGCTTATTTTTGGAGGTGTATTATGTATCCAAGAATAGACAATCCGCAGAAGTATAATGCGGCACTATATTTGAGACTTTCAAAAGAAGATGAAAAAAAGGGAGGTGGTAAAGATAATAATGATTCAGAAAGTATAAAGAATCAAAGAGCTTTACTTGAAGGATATGTTAAAGACCAAAAAATTAATGTATATGACGTTTATGTTGATGATGGATTTAGCGGTACTTCCTATCAAAGACCTAATTTTGAACGTATGATTTCTGATATTGAAGCTAAAAGGATTAATATGGTGATAACAAAGGATATGTCACGTTTAAGTAGAAATTATATTGATACGGGCTATTATTTGGAAACGTTTTTTCCTGAAAATCGTGTGCGATACGTTTCATTATTAGATGAAATTGATACCGGAGCTAATGACTACACTGGTGATATTACACCGTTTAAAGCGATTTTAAATGATATGTATGCAAAAGACATTTCAAAAAAAATCTCAAGTGTCAAGCATGACAAGCAACAAAAAGGTTTGTTCATAGGAGGAAAGGCTCCATATGGATATAAAAAGTCTCCTGCCGATAAAAACACAATTATTGTTGATGAGCCCGCAGCTGAAAATGTAAGGTATATATTTAGTCTTGCATTAGAAGGTAAATCTTGTCGTGAGATTGCAATGATTTTGAATAAACAAAACATTCCAACCCCTGCACAGTACGCTAATATTAATCTCTCAGTTAAAGGTCCGTATTCTGGAAAATGGAGTTCAGAGCGTATCAGTTTTATGCTTCAAAATGAAGTATATATTGGTTCAATGGTACAAGGTAGGATGAAAAAGGTTAGTTATAAATCAAAGAAGTGTATCAAGCTACCGAGTGAAGAATGGAAAATTGTTAAAAACACTCACGAGCCACTTGTTGACAGAGAAACTTTCGATAAAGTTGCTATGCTCATTCAAAGTCGTAATCATACTCGTTCGCATACATATGATTATTTACTAAAAGGAATCATCTTTTGTCATGAATGTGGTTATCCGCTCGGAGTTATCAACAGGACATTATCGGGTAATCGTCAGACATTGTATTTTATTTGCAGAACATATCAGCGTTTTACGGAGTTCCATAAATGTACTAGTCATAATGCAAGAGTGGACGATGTTACGAACGAAGTTATTGAACAAATTCGTAAGGTTTGCAAGCGTTATATTACTTGTTTGGATTTAGATGATCTTACAATTAAAGCTAAACAGCAGCTTCAAGCCGAAAAGAAAAAGCAGGGAAAAGATTTATTAGCCTTGAGGACGAAACTGGAATCTATACAAAGAAATATTGATAGTTCTTATGATGATAAATTATCAGGAATTATCGATAATGATTTGTTTCAGAGAAAATACAAGAACCTAAAGAATGAACAAGACTTAACTTTAAAAAAAATTCGTGAGCTTGAAAATTCTAAAAAAGATGATTTGATTATTGATAAGCAAAAGGTAGAAGAGCTGGTTGATAGGTTTTTAAATGCCAAAGAATATAGCAGAGAGTTAATAGTTAGCTTGATTGAGAAAGTAGAGCTAACAGAAAACAAAGAAATTCTAATACATTTCAAGTTCAGAGAATTTGATTTATAAAACTATTTATAATAAGCGATATTATATGTTTCCCGAATTGAAAAAAAGGCTCTGGTGAAACTTAAATCTTGCTTTGAAAATAGAAATCAGGAAACTTAAAACTTTTTTATCAATTGAATAAAGTAAAAAAAACTGTCAAAAATAACCTCATAGATTTAATGCAAAAAGAGAGGTCAAAATTTGAAAATCAAAGATTTTCAAATTGGTATTGTGTTCTAGGCATTTGGATTCAGGCAGCTAATATAAAGATACACAATTCCAAAAGAAAGGAAAGTTAATTTGATGAAAAAGTTATCAGATCTTATTAAAGGTAAGGGAATGCTCGTTGGGTTTCTGGTATTTCTTATGGCGGTTGGAATAGGCAGCTTTGCCGTTTATAAAAGTACCGTGAATAAGCTGACAAACGGTAATATTCTGACAAGCGTTGAAAGCTCTCAGGTCGCAAACACGGTCAGCGGCATTGAAAAAACAACTACTGCGTCTGATGAGTCTGACTCTGAATCGGAAAGTAAAAACACCAAAGAAAAAACAACAGTCAAGGTTAATAAAACAAATAAAAACGAAGGTGTTAATAATAATAATAAAGAAATAGATACTGAAACGCAACCCTTTGTTTTGCCTCTAAAAGGAAAAATTATAAATCCTTTCTCGAACGGCGAGCTTGTTAAAAGCGAAACCTTAGGTTACTGGGAAACCCACGACGGAGTTGATATTAAAGGCAAGGTCGGTAAAAAAGTTGTTGCTATGACTGCCGGTACAGTAAAAAAGGTGATTGATGACCCGCTGTTCGGAACGGAGATTATAATTGATCATGGAAATAACATCGAAGGACATTATTATAACCTTAAAAAAGCTGTTGACGTAGCTGAGGGCGATACTGTCAATTCAGGGGAGAAAATCGGTGCAGTCGGGAAAACAGCCGATGTGGAAAGCAAATTGCCTGCACATTTGCATTTCGGTATTAAACAAAACGGAAAATGGATCGATCCGATTTCTTTTATAAATCCTAATGCCGGAAAATAGTTTTTAGTATAAAAAAGGCGGAGCCAATTTCTTGGCTCCGTTGTTCTTTATCCGGCGGTTTGAATTGCCGTTGTACCGGTTTTAATTTTCTTAGTTTTATAGTTACCGCTCGACTTTACAAATTGTTCAATTAAAATTTCTTTAATGCCTGAGTTCCTTGCATTATCATTTACTGAAAACTTAAGCTCTCCGCTTGATGTAGTGTAAATATTATTAGCTTCTACTATTCGGTAGACAGTTCCCGTATCCAGCTTTATTTCATATACTTCAAAATACTGATTGTAAGGTTCTGCATTTTGCGTCTTTGCCGTGTTGAAATAAGCGTCAACAAGATTGATCTCGTAGCCTTTGAATGACGATAACTGCTTGTGCATTTCAGAACTTATATTCGTAAAGTCAACGTCTTTAGCTTTTGATGCGTATGCGTCAACATTCTCTACAATGTAAGTTCTTTTGCTCTTTAAAAGAGTGAAACCGCTTTCTAAAAGAGTTTCGTCTGAATAGCCCGATTTGTATTCAGCGGTGACCGTTATTACATCGCCCAGCTTCAGGTTTGAAGTTTGTGATATTTTAAAGTCAAAGGATTTTTTTATTAAATCAATTGCATTGTCAGTGTTCATTCCGATGATTGATATACGAGGAGAAATTCCGCTGAAATTGACCGTTACATTTTCAAACGGATCAAGCTCCTGAACATTGCCAAGACCCGATACGGTAAACTCACTGCTGGACGATTTGCTTACAGCGTACTTTTTGCCGTTGTACTCAATTGTAGAATCCTTAGGATCGTAAGACGCTGACGTGCAGTTCGCAACGACTGTGATAACATCATCGTTTGAAAGCTTTCCGTTGTTAGAGGAAGATGATATTTTAAATGTGAAGTTGTCCAGAACTATCTGTTTGCATTTTGATGTGTTTATCTCCGCCGTACCGAAGCCGTCTGTTCCGTTAAATGAAACGGAAATGTCTGAAAAAGCGTTTAGGCTCTCGACGGAATTTAAGTCGCTGACGTTGACTGTATAGGTTGTGTTGATAAGTCTGATTCTGTATTTTTTCAAAGCCTTTTCATCATATCTTACCGTTACAGTTAATATGTCGCCGTTCGTTAATTCGGATATTTTATCAATAGAGCTTGCTTTAACGCTTTCTGTTCCTTTTCTATAAAGGAAATTTGAGTCTGTAGGGTCTGACGCAATATATATGTCTGCTTTAAGTGCAATTTGCATTTCGCTTGCCTTTTTAAGACTGTTTGTATTGGTAAATACATCTGTCAGCAGAGGTGCATTACCGCCCGTGTTATTCGCCGTGAAAAAATCGCTTTCTTCGTCAAGAGATAAATAAGCAGAACCGTCGCCTGTTGAACCCTCTAAATTTACCTTGACAAGCTGTGAGGCGTCAATTTCTAGAAACGCTAATTTTTCATAGAAGTAATAAGCCGTACATCCAAGTGCTGCAATTACGATTGCCCAAAGAATTATTACAAATACTAGCTTCGGGGATATTTTCTTTTTTCTGTTGACTCTTGCATTGCAGTACATACAGACCTTTGCTTTATCTGAAATATACTCTCCGCAATTTCTGCATTTAACTCTTTTTGCCATAATTATCTCCGTTTCTCCGTTAATCATTTTTATATATCTGTTTTTGTATAATATCCTAAACACATTATAATAAAATTGCTGATAAAAGTCAATTAATAAGGTTTAATATCTCTTTATTATTGATAGACGCTGTATTGAAAAATTATATTTATTTTGGTATAATACTAAAGTGATTTTATGAAAATGTTTTATGCAGTTACGGAGGTATAAGCAAGTATGTGGGCATATGAAAGTGTTTTTTATCAGATATATCCGCTTGGGTTTTGCGGTGCACCGTTTGAAAATGACGGCACGCTTGAACATAGAATATCTAAGGTCAAAGATTGGATCCCTCACATAAAAAAATTGGGAGCGAATGCGATCTACTTCTCTCCTTTGTTTGAGTCTGACACCCACGGATATAACACAAGGGATTTCAAGGTGATCGACCGCCGTTTGGGCGACAATGACGACTTTAAAGAGGTTTGTGAGGAACTACATAAAAACGGCATTAAGGTTGTTCTGGACGGTGTTTTTAATCATGTCGGAAGAGGGTTTTGGGCGTTTCAGGACGTTTTGAAAAACCGTGAGAATTCGCAGTACAGATACTGGTTCAACATTGATTTTGGCGGCAATTCAAACTACAATGACGGTCTTTGGTATGAGGGCTGGGAGGGGCATTACGACCTTGTAAAGCTCAATCTTCGCAACGATGAAGTTATAAGCCACATTTTTGAATGCGTTAAGTTATGGATCGATGAATTCGGCATTGACGGGCTTCGTCTTGATGTGGCATATTGCCTAGACAGAGACTTTATAAAGAGGCTAAGGCAATTTTGCGACGGTCTAAAAGCTGACTTTGTTTTGATAGGCGAGCTGCTGCACGGAAATTATGCCGAGTTTGTAAATAACGAAATGCTCCACAGTGCAACTAATTATCAGTGCTATAAGGGGTTGTACTCCAGTTTTAATTCTATGAATATGTTTGAGATATGTCACAGTCTGCAAAATCAGTTCGGCTCTGAGAGCTGGTGTCAGTATCGGGGAATGCACCTTTTGACGTTTGTAGATAATCACGACGTGTCAAGAGTCGCTTCAATTCTTACCAATGAAAAGCATATTCCGCTTATTTATGCACTGGCATTCGGAATGCCGGGTATCCCGTGTATTTATTACGGCAGCGAATGGGGAGCAAAGGCTGACAAGAGTGAGGGAGACCCTGCTCTGAGAGTTTCATTTGAAAAGCCTGAATTTAATGATCTTACTGAGTTTATATCCCGCTGTGCTGACGCTCATAAAAACAGTAAAGCACTTTGCTACGGAGATTATAAGCAGGTCGTACTTACTAACAAGCAATGTATTTTTCAAAGACAGTTTGAAGATGAACGTATACTTGTTGCAGTCAACGCCGACAGCGAGAGCTACACTGCACATTTTGACGCTGGCTGCGGACAGGCTGAAAATTTGCTTACAGGCGAGATATTTGATTTCGGGGGCGGTGCAGAGCTTGCTCCGTATACTGCATATATTCTTAAAATGCAAAGTTAGTACAATGTGTTTACTTTCTACAACGGCAGGCTAGAACTTTGTTAAAACGGTTAGTTTTGTCTGTGGCACGCTGGAGTTGGCAATATAAAACTAAATTCCAGCCCACCGTTTTAGCAAAGTAAATTCCGCAGTTACACAAACAGTCACATTTTGCAAGCTTTTAAAAGACGGCGGAGGATGCAACGTCACCGTTGCCCGATTAGAAGTTAGAAGTTGGAGATTAGAAGTTAGAGGTTAGAGACAAAAGTTTACCTTTTTCACAAAGTCGTTTTAAAACGTAAAAATATGGATAATGAGAATATGAAAATAAAAAACTCCCGGGCAGTTTATGCGCTGCCCCAAATTGTGCAGACAGTACAAAAACCCCCCTCATGGTAGGTAAAATTAAATATTAAACAATATACT
>CANQCK010000030.1 GCA_947589185.1 uncultured Clostridia bacterium
TTCCCTTTGGGAATCTCCACCCTACCCTTGACATAGTTTAAGGGTGAAGTGTTACCGATCATTGACACTCCTACAAAGAAATGAAAAAAAGTTAGTAAAATGTGTTGACATAATCGGATTTATCCTTTATAGTTGACTGTAAGAGGGCAGATTGGTCAATGCCCTTCCGTTTGGAGCTTGCTCCGGATGGGAGAAAAGTATGTAAGGAGGAGATAAAATGATCAAATCAGGAACAATCAAGAAGCTGCTTTCCGCTGCTTTGGCGCTTGTTCTCGTCACTACTCCGGCCATTTGTGTAAATGCGACCGGCGATGACGGGGGAAACGGAGCGTCCAATTCTGCAGTGACGGCGGAGGAAGCGGCGGCAGTACCGACTACCAGTTCCGTTACGGTAGACGGGAAAGTCGTTGCAACCACTGTTTCCGGTGCGTATCTGAGCAATACGATCCCGGGCATGGCGGTGAAGACCGGCACGGCGGCTATCAGCCAGGGATATGCTCTGGAGTCCGGTGCAAAACCTTACGTGAGGGTGTATGATATTTCTGAAAAGCAGAGCCCTGCGGCATACGCCAGCATCAATGCGGTTGCGGATTCTATCGGTGCCAGAGTGATTGCCAGCGTGAACCTGGAGCTGGGAAGCATTCTGAATAGCAAGTTTACCCTGCTGTCTCAGGATGGCACGCCTATCAATATCAGCTTTGCCATTCCGAAGAAGGCTCTTTCCGCTGGCAGTACATATGCTATCATCTGTGTACGCCCCGGCGGAGTGTTCGAGGTATTGCCTGATCTGGATGACGATCCCAACACGGTAACGTTCGATACGACCGGAGGCCTTGGCGCATACGCAATCGTTGTTTATTGATTGCAGCAATCTAAAATGGTCAGATGACTGGGAGATGAACTGCGGTATTCCCAAAGTTCGTTTCCCAGTATTACTGTAAGGGTTATGTATTTGAAAAGAACTGAGAACAGGACTGCTTTCTTTCTGGCGGCAGAGATGCTCCTGTGTATATGTATATGTTTTTACGGGCTGCGGCGTATATTCGGGTTTTCCTTTTTCCCGGATGAATTTGGATACTGGGCGCCGGCCGCACAGAGACTGGGCTGGGACTGGTCTGAAATCTGTTCTGTCGGCTCTTATTACTCCTTTGGATACAGCTTGATCCTCACGCCGATTCTGTTCTTTTTTAAAGATTCCGTCATGGCGTACCGGGCCGCTGTTCTGGTAAACGCAGGCTTGATGTGCGCGGGCCTTTGGATGCTTTATCGGATTTTAAAGGAGGCGATTGAAGAACGCAGCGGCAGGGATGCGGTTTTTATTGCCGGCATAGCCGTTATTTATCCTACGTGGATTTTTTATACGCAGACGACGCTGTCTGAAGGGCTCCTTTTCTTTACCTATCTTTTATGCTGTTATTTGTTCTGGAGGCTTCTGAGGAATTTCCGGCTGATAACGGCATTGGGACTGTCTGCAGCTTTTGTTTATTTGTATTATGTGCATATGCGCTGTGTCGGCGTATTGGCTGTAGGCGCAGGAATGTTCCTTTTCCTTTTTTTCAGTCGGGATGGGAAGAAAGAAAAGAGAGAGATCCTTCTGGCGCTTGCGGAATTTGTTCTCCTTTTCCTGGCAGGGGCATGGATAAAACAGTATCTGATGGAAACTCTGTATGCCGGTTCTTCCGCCGAAATGCTGCGGATGAATGATTACGCAGGTCATATGGGAAAATTCCGCTATCTCCTGACGTTGGACGGAATGCGGGATTTTTTGCTGGGATGGATTGGAAAGCTATTATATCTGACGCTGGCCACTGCCGGATTGGCCGCCAGGGGCCTTGTTTATTCCGGTTCCCGTTCTGCACGTCTGATTCGCCGGATGTTCCGTGGGGAAGGCGAAGACGGGGATTTGTTTTGGCTGTTTGTGTTTTTGTCTTCTATGGCCCAATTATTTGTGGCAGTTGTATATACGCTTGGAGGGGTCAGGGAAGAAAACGACAGATTTGATATGTTTGTCCACGGAAGATACGACGAGTTTGTTTTCCCGATTCTCATAGCGGCAGGACTTTATCAAATGATCGGAGAAAAACGCGGTCGGAGGCTCTGGACGCAGGGACTGCTCCTGACGTGCTGCACCGGTGTGTTTTCCGTTATAGCGGCCCATATCGCGCAGAAGCTTTCCCTGACACAGGTGAACGGTTATTTTATTCCGAGTCTCAGTTACCTGATAGAGGATGCAGCGTTTGTGCCGGAGTCCTTTCTGCTGCGGACATGGGTGCTCGGGAGTATCATGATTTTCTTTTATATCCTGATTGTTTGCTGCTATCGGAAGTTTGCGTATGCCAAATGTTTTCTGGCCATTCTCCTGGCGGTTCAGATCCTCGGCGGAATTCATGTCTGCGAGCATTATGTTTATACGGGGAACACATATGCTTATCTGGATCTCCGAATGGCGCAGGAGCTGCAGGAAATTTTGCAGAAGGAGTCTTTGAACGGAACTGACGGAACCGGAAAAGTTATCTGTATTTATGAAGGTGAGTTACCTTATATCTCACGGATCCAGTTCCGGTTGAGGGAATTGCGCATCGAAATTCTGGATGTTGCAAAGCGGGAAGCAAAGGCAGAAGAACTGAGAGCGGAAGATAAGGTTTTGGTTGACTGTGACAGCCGGTGGAACGAAATACTCAGGGAAAAATATAACAGTTCCCAGACGGAAGGACATTTCAGCCTGTATTACAACGAACCGTCTTTGGAATCGGGAAAAGATGATCGGTCTTAAAAAGAGATGGAAAGGATGCGGAGCATGGGAATCGAGAAGGATGAACGGCTGAAGATGATAAGAAAATACATTATTTTGCTGGCGGCAGGCTTCTTTCTGTTTTGTTTCCTGCACCCCTTACAGGCCCGGGCAGCTGCAGCTGACGGAGTGGAAGGAACGCCGATGGTCATCTCGAAGCGGGTACAGGCACGGGAGGAGCCCAGGGAGGATGCTGCCGTTGTAGTGGGACTGGAGTCCGGGAACACGGTATTTGTCACACAGGATCGAGGGGACGGCTGGTGCGAGATCTACTATCAGGGGAAGACCGCTTATGTAAAATCGGATGCGGTTTCAGGCATTCAGATTGATCTGGATTCCCTAAACGATGAGCTGAAGCAGGCTGAGGATAACGGGAAATCCTGGGTTGAGTCATTTGAAATGCAGAAGGATGCTATCCGCCGGTCAAAAATATGGCGCTTCGTGATTCTTGGGTTGATTCTTGCTATTTTTGTGACAGGAGTGGTATCCGCCTTGAAAAAGAATGAAGAATAAAGAAAAATTGCTGGTGACTTCTTCCACCTTTCCGCGGTGGGAGAACGATACGGAACCCAGATTTGTTTTGGACATGTCCCTTCATCTGTCGAAGCGGTATGAGGTGACGGTGCTCGCCCCGGCGGCGCCCGGAGCGGCGGAGCAGGAATACATGTACGGGGAATCCGGCGGCCGCGTCAGGGTTCTGCGTTATCACTATCTTCCGATCCACAGATGGGAAACCCTGTGTTATCCCGGCGCCATCGTCCCGAGAATAAAAGAAAAAAAAGTCAGAGTTCTGCAGGTTCCCTTTCTTGTTCTTGCCTTGTTTTGGAATCTGTTCCGGCTTTTGCCGGATTATGACGTGGTACATGCGCATTGGCTGATTCCGCAGGGGATCATACAGTCTTTTTTTGGAACGCCGTATATCGTCACGGGGCACGGCGGGGATGTGACCTCGTTAAACAAAAGACTGCTCAGAAAATTAAAATGCCGCTGTATAGAGAAAGCCGCATATGTTACGGTGGTTTCCGACTATCTGAAGGAACGGATCCGAGAGCTTTCGCCCCGGACCGAAGCGCTCGTCCTTCCCATGGGGGTGGAAAAAGAACGGTTCAGCAGGCGGTATTACCGGGAGAATTTCTTTGGGCAGGGGAAAGCCAAGGTTGTATTATTTGTTGGCAGGTTAGCCGAGAAAAAGGGCGTCTCTTATCTGATTGAGGCGATGAAGCAGGTCGATGCCATGCTTGTTGTCGTAGGAGAGGGCCCTTTAGAGAAAAGCCTGAAGGAACAGGCGAAAGAAATGGGGGACAGGGTCCGGTTCCTTGGGCCAAAATCTCATGAGGAATTAAAAGCGATTTACGCATCGGCGGACGTTTTTGTGGTTCCCTCCATAACGGCCAGGGACGGAGATGTGGAAGGACTCGGCCTGGTTGTGCTGGAAGCGATGTCCTCCGGGGTCCCGGTGGTCGCAAACGATTCGGGGGGCATTCGACAGTTAATACGCGACGGAGAGAACGGCCTGCTGTGTGAGGAAAAAAATGTACGGCAGCTTGCCGGTGCCATTAACCGTATCTTAAAGGAGGACGCCCTTTCTGATGCGATCAGAGAGAAAGCGTATCAAAGCGTCCGGGATTATGATTATTCTATTTTGGCGGGACGGTACCTGGAGCTTTTGGATCGCATCGTTCTGTGAGAAGCGGCGTGGATCTGCAGATGGAAAATATGCTTTTGGAAATCAGGTGAGAACGCATGGTATCTGTCATCACTGTGGTGAAAAATGGTGCGGCACATATTGAGGAAACCATGTGTTCCGTTTTGGAGCAGCAATATGGGGACTTGGAGTATGTGATTAAAGGAGGCAGCTCCAAGGATGCCACACCGGAAATCGTCGATTCCGTCATAAGACAGTATCCCGACAGAAGGATTCGGTATGTGGATACGCCGGATAGAGGCATATACGATGCGATGAATCAGGCTGTTGCCATCTGCCGGGGAGAATGGATCCTCTTTATGAACAGCGGGGATCTGCTCGCGGCGCCGAATGTCCTGGCCGATATTTTCGAAAAGAAGGATGTGCAAAAGGCCGATGTGCTGTATGGAGATGCCATTGTGAGCGCAAAGGCGGGACAGGCAGTATGGAAGGCGGATTTTCCGTCAATCAATCGGAAAATGCCGTTTTGTCATCAGGCGTGTCTGATCCGGCGGGAATTACTGAAGCAGGCTCCGTTCGATTTGCAGTATCGGATTGCCGCAGATTATGACAATCTATTGACGCTGTACGAAAAAGGGGCCCGGTTTCTGTATGTGGACAGGCTGATAGCCGTCTTTTGCCTGCAGGGCGTTTCCTCTACCCGGTTCGTGCTGCGCTATCGGGAAACGGAAGCGGTGAGGCAAAAGCATGGTCTGCGGCCAAAAGCGGGACCGGGACGTTTTGCGGGGCTTCTGCTGGCATACGGCAAAGAGGTATGCGCCAGGATCGTGCCGGATAACGGACGGCTATGGCTGGAAAAAATTTATCTGAAGCACAGATATGCCGCGCTTACAGACGGGGAGCGGGAGGAATCGAAATGAAGGTAGTAATCCTTGCGGGAGGATACGGGACGAGAATCAGCGAAGAGAGCATGTTTAAGCCCAAGCCCATGATCGAAATAGGCGGGAAACCGATCCTGTGGCACATAATGAAGCTGTACGGGTATTACGGATTTAATGATTTTATCATATGCGCGGGTTATAAACAGCAGGTGATCAAGGAGTGGTTTGCCAATTATTATCTCCACAACTCGGATGTGACGTTCGATCTGAAAACGAACCGCATGGAGGTACATTCCAGCCATTCCGAGCCGTGGAGGGTATCGATAATAGATACCGGGCTCAATACGATGACGGGCGGACGGGTAAAACGTATTCAAAAGTATATTGGAAATGAGGCATTTCTGCTCACCTATGGTGACGGCGTATCGGATATAAATATAGCTGAACTGATAAAATTTCATCGTTCCCATGGAAAATACTGTACCGTGACGGCTACCAGCGTGGGTCAGAAGTTTGGGGTGCTTGATATTGACGACAACGATCAAGTGATTGGTTTCCGGGAAAAGAACGATACGGACGGCAGTGTGGTTAATATGGGTTTCATGGTGTGTGAGCCGCAGTTTTTTGATTATTTGGATGGGGATAAAGCGGTTCTGGAACGGGAGCCGCTGGAAAGCCTGGTCAAGGATCATCAGCTTGTGGCGTACCGATACAGGGGATTTTGGCAGTGCATGGATACGATGCAGGAGAAAAATGTATTGGAATATCTATGGGAGAACGGAAAGGCGCCGTGGAGGGTCTGGAAAGTATGATAAACATAATCAAAGAACCGGGGAACTGCAGAACAATACGTTAAAGCATATTGAAATGTAATTTCACGCTGTACCGTTGATTATGGGTAAGAATAAGGCAGGAGGAGAAGATGATACTACGCGCGAAAACAAAAGAATTGTTCAAAGGGAAAGAACTAACTGCTAAACAGCGGGAAAATAGTGTAATAAATATAGAAGAAATGGAAAAAGGTGAAACGATATTAAAATCCTATCCCAGAAGGCTTGTTTTCGAGTTGACAAATGCCTGCAATTTAAATTGTGTGATGTGCGGGAGAAATGCTGCGGATTTTAGGCCAACAGTCTTTGATATGGATTTGTTTTACAGTTTTGAACCGTTGATGGATTCTATAGAGGAAGTTACGTTGATGGGATGGGGAGAGCCCACGATCCATCCTCATTTCACGGAAATGCTGAAGACGGTCAACAATCATAGTGCCAGAAAGTATTTTTGTACGAACGGAATGACTTTGGGGAAAATTAAAAACGCTATTTTTGATTATAATGTGGATGTTTTTGCCGTTAGTCTGGACGGCGCGACAGATGAAACAAACGGGAGAATCAGGAGAGGATCTGATATAAATGCCATTTCAAAAGAATTGAGGGATATCGTACGGATTAAAAGATTATATGGGTTAAAATATCCCTGGATCAATTTTGTGTTTTGCGCCATGGAATCCAATCTGCGCGAGTTGCCTGATTTAGTACGGCTTGCGGCGGATATCGGTATTGAAGAAGTTAAAGTAGTATATCTCACTGTTTTTCAAGAGAATATGAGGAAGGAAAGCCTATGGGGGAAATCCCGGGAGGTAGCCGACATATTTACTGAAGCGTTAACATTAGGAGAAAACCTTGGCGTTTTGCTGAAACTTCCCCATATACAAGGACAGGATATAGCGGGCATAAAATCACATAAGGATTGCTATGTGGTATGGAGGGATTTCTTTTTGGGATCTGACGGATATGTCCGTCCCTGTATGTCTACTCCGGTGAAATTTTTCCCTTATGATAAAACAAATCATTTTATGGATATTTGGAATGCGGCAGAATTCCAAAGGTACAGAGAAATCGTTAATTGCGCGGGAAAAATGGATATTTCCTGTGAACGTTGCTATCAATCCTCTCATTGCAACTGGAATAAAAAAGAATCCTTTATTCAGATCGGAGAGCAGTTTGCACCAAAATGGAGCAATTAATAGGGCCGTTATAATAGGCCGGGGGACGAAATAATGTTTGAATGGAAAGACGAAGCGGAGGCGCGCCGACAGATCAGAGAACAGGTGAAGAAGTTTTACCATCAGTTTAAGGCACCGAAAGAATATCGGGAAGGAGAACGAATCTCTTATGCCTCTCGGGTATATGATGCTGAGGAGATGGAGTTGCTTGTAGACAGCGCGTTGGATTTCTGGTTGACATCCGGGCGCTATACCGACAGGTTCGAACGCGAATTTGCGGAGTATCTCGGCGTGAATTACTGCTCTTTGGTGAATTCGGGATCGTCTGCCAATTTGCTTGCTTTTATGGCACTGACGTCACCTCTGCTCGGTGATAGAAAGATCGTACCGGGAGATGAGATGATAACGGTGGCGGCCGGTTTTCCCACTACAGTGACGCCTGCCTTGCAATATGGCGTGATCCCGGTGTTTTTGGATGTTACAATTCCGCAGTATAATCTCGATATTTCCCGGCTGGAGGAGGCATTGACGCCCAGAACGAAGCTCGTTATGGCCGCGCATACGCTGGGAAACCCTTTTGACCTTTCGACGGTGAAACAATTCTGCGATAAATATGGGCTGTGGTTGATCGAGGATAATTGTGATGCATTAGGCAGCAGATATCTTTTGGATGGGGAGGAAAAGCTGACCGGTACGATCGGAGATATCGGAACTTCCAGTTTTTATCCGCCCCATCACATAACGATGGGAGAGGGCGGCGCGGTATATACAAATAATCCTCTATTGCATAAGATAATCCGCTCTTTTCGGGATTGGGGACGCGATTGCATCTGTCCGTCCGGACAGGATAATTTGTGTGGGCATCGGTTTGACGGGCAATTTGGAGAATTACCAAGGGGCTATGATCATAAATATGTTTATTCTCATTTAGGATATAACCTGAAGGCTACAGATATGCAGGCTGCAATCGGTTGTGCGCAGATAAAGAAAATGCCCTTGTTTACAGAGCGCAGAAGGCACAATTTCAATCGCCTGAAGGAAGGCCTGCAGGGAACTGAAGAATGCTTTATTCTTCCGGAAGCCTGTGAAAATGCGAAACCGAACTGGTTCGGATTTCTCATTACCTGTCAGGAGGGAACTGACCGAAATAAAGTCGTAAGGTATATTGAGTCAAAGGGAATTCAGTCCAGAATGCTCTTTGCGGGTAACTTGATCAAACATCCCTGTTTTGATGTAATGAGAAAAAGCGGGGAAGGGTATCGCGTCATCGGGTGCCTGGAGAATACGGATCGGATTATGAAAGACAGTTTCTGGGTGGGCGTCTATCCGGGGATGACGGATGAGAGGATCGATTACATGGTGAAAATGATTAGAAACAGTATTAAAGGAGAATCATTGTGAGAACTATTATTATTGCGGAAATCGGCATTAACCATAACGGAGATCTGGGCCTTGCCAAGAAACTGATCGATACCGCCGCAGTCGCAGGCTGCGATGCTGTAAAATTTCAGAAGCGCACGGTGGATAAGGTATATTCCAAAGAATATCTGGACAGCCCGAGGCAGAGCCCCTGGGGGAATACCCAGCGCGCCCAGAAGGAGGGGCTGGAGTTCGGCAGGCGCGAGTATGATGAGATAGATCGGTATTGCAGGGAAAAAGGAATTGTGTGGTACGCATCCGCATGGGATGTGGATTCCCAGAGGTTTCTGCGCCAGTATGACTGTAAATACAACAAGGTAGCCTCCGCTATGCTGACCAACGATGAGTTGCTGGAGGAGATTGCAGGAGAAGGAAAGTATACTTTTATTGCCACCGGCATGAGTACATATGCGGAGATTGACCATGCGGTGGAAATATTCAGGAAACATAACTGTCCTTT
>CANQCK010000031.1 GCA_947589185.1 uncultured Clostridia bacterium
ATATATTCCTCCTTGAAATAAATTAAGCCCAATGCAGATTTACTACATTGGGCTATCAAGATGATAATATATATTTACAGCTTAGTGTTAATTCACCAAATTATTATCATAAATATCCATAAAATAATAAAGATAATATTTAAAGTAAAGGTTGCTCAACAGGGCGTTACGCAGTCGTTCTTTTGGTGTTTTGGCAAATGTAAAGGTTTCTGAATATTCTATACTTATTGAACAAAAAAGCGCTTTCTAAAAAGGAAGAGCCACAAGATCCGTTAATCTATGCTCTGTGACCCTATGTACATTTTGATTCTATGAATTTTAACAATTAAGTTTGCTGATACCGCTTGACCATTATTTGAAAAGCAAGTATTTCCGTATAATCCTACTTCCTCCTTGTGTATTTTTCTATAGAGATATTGAATAACTGTTGTTACCAAATGTTTTAACGATAATAGCGCAGAAGCGTTGTTCGGCTCTTTAAATTCTACTATTATAGGAGAGGAAATTCTTTTGAATTCTTCTAAGATCAAATCGGCATCCGTGTCATACATCATATAGGCATAGTCTGAAATGATTTCAGGCTCTTCTATATAGTTATGGTTTCCAAAGATTTCGGGAGTAGCAGCAGCTTCATACATCAACATTGCAAATGGTCCGCCATGAATACTAGCATTATTCAACTTCATACCTGCAAGCTGGGCGTGGTGTTTCTGCAAATTGCTATTACATTCCTTGACAGCAAAATTTAATCTTGAAGCAATACCGTCAACCATGAGCCTAATTCTTGGAAACATTTCTGAAAGCGGAAGTATTCCTTCATCCAGGTAATTCTTTAGCTCAATGGCTCTTGAACCATGAAACCAATAAACAGTTGGACGATCTTTAGGAAGTCTTGCATCAGGGAATCCATTCAGAAAAATATATTCGCCAAAATCATCTATGAAAGATTCTTCAGGATCATTACTTTCAATAAAATTCTTATCCTCAATCTCAAACTGTTTTCCCCAGTTGTATTCAAGAACGGATATGATTTTATCCTCCGATACACCAATGACCTGAGAAAGTGAGTGTAAGGCGGAGTTGAAATCCTTGCATATAAAATCCAACTGTAATCACCTTCAAATTGACTTATAAATTTTGTGTATGCCTTCATATGTAATTGTAGTGCATAGCTGATTATTTTCATTTACTGAAAATCCTTTACAACTTCCGTAATATTACCGATATCACTTTCAAGTGCATTGCAAATCTTCACAAGCATTATCATAGAAACGCTCATTATCTTACTTTTACCTTCCTCACCCTTTTAACCCATTTACTATACACCTTCTGAGCTTCGCCGTTCTTATCTTTATATGTAGCATACGCTCTTACTCGTACATAGTAAGTCTTTTTTCTCTTTATTTTACTGCTTTTGATAATTAGTTTTCTTTTTTTAGTAAATTTATCAAACACTATCTTTTTCTTTTTAAATTTCTTATTCGTCGCCACTTGAACCTGATAGCCTTTTGCAATCTTTATCTTTTTCCAGGAAACCGTTATCTTTTTGCCCTTTGTTTTTACTT
The DNA here is from genome assembly GCA_947589185.1 of uncultured Clostridia bacterium. Classification (GTDB taxonomy): domain Bacteria; phylum Bacillota; class Clostridia; order Oscillospirales; family Ruminococcaceae; genus UMGS1601. The sequence goes on from CANQCK010000031.1 coordinate 1,566, forward strand.
TTAGATTCTTTACTTTGGCTTTTTTAATGGTGGTTGTGGAGGTGGATGTAGTTAGAGTTGATTTTGATTTGATATTGATGTTAGGGGATTTTGTTGGTTGGAAAGTACTTATGTTTTGATTTGGATTGTTATTTGGGTTTTGTGATGAATTGGTTGGATTATTTGGATTTATGTCTGTGCTAGAAGGTTGATCTGAATTATTAGCGTAAATTAATGCATAATCGTCAGATGAAACTTCCATTGATTCAGCAATTTCTCCGGTAAATACTCGTCCAGTGATTAGAGGAATTTTTGAAATTGTTACCGTTCTTAATCGCTCAACTCCATCGCCATACTCAGTAACGCGATATTCCATTTCACCTTTATCAGTTGCAACAATTTTCAGAGAATAATTTTGATTTGCAGGAAGTGCAATATATTTCTTGCCATCTTCAATAAATAAATTTATTCCTTCTGCAACATATTCTGTGATATCTTTCACTATTCTTACAATCTCTTTACCGTTTTCATCATATACATATACGTCGACAGGACATTTAATCGCTATTACCTTGGTTTTATTGACAACAGTTGATTCTTGTATATCAGTATGGCATTTTAAATTATCAATAGCACTTTTTTGTGCTAAAATATCAGAAATCAACTCGTCATAGTCGTCTCTACTAAAAAGTTTTATAATTATGGAATCTCTCTTTGTTTCCAATGCTTTTATGGTGTGTTCCATAATATAGCTTTGCGTTGCTTTATGCAGAGCAAAGGCATATTCAAATTCAGCAACTGCGTTATCGCTCCTGTCACTGTACAGCTTTGATTCATATTGGTTTAAAGTGTTTATAATATACGGTGAGAATTCAGACATAGCAACAACCTTACTCATTTCTTCCGCCTTACCGCTGCTGTCGCATAGAACATCACTTAAACATAAACCTAATGATGCTCCTGTAAAGAATGAACCAAATGCAGTTTGTACACCAGTAAACGCTGCTGTCGTCGAGAATGCAGCACCACTTGATAAAATAATGCTATCACCAATCCAATTTAGCAAATTAATACTCAAATAATTAAACAAACTTTTGCCAATACAGGATTTAAATACATCTAATGTAACATTGCCAAACATTTCTGAAAATGATTCAAGTAATTCTTCTGTTTTTCCACTCGTATCAGTCTCATAGTTTATATAATCATATACCGCCTCTTTCATTTTTCTTTCGCTATCGGGTATGGAATCAGCAAATGTTTTCATCACCGCTTTGAATTCTGTATCGGCATCCGCATACACATTATATAAGGATATTTTATTTCCCCATTCAATGGCATCTTTTAAAATATTCTTTCCGAGTTTGACAAAACCAAAAACTTTTTGTGTTTTATCTACAGTAGCAAATACTTTAGTTATCTTTTCGGCATTATTTGCATTTCCTATAAGATTTAAAACCGTTTGATATAACTCATCATCAGAATAAACACCATCCGTTGTATATTTGCTCTTTTTTAACAACTTATCAATTTTCGTATCTGAAATATCAAGCATTCCAGTATAATCATCTTCGACAATTGTGCTTATACCGCCAAGCAAAGTCTTATATGTACCTGTCCATTCTTTAATATATGAAGGAATCAATGAAGGCAATTCTACTTGATTTGCATCTAGCATGTTAATCATAATATCTGCCAAAACAATTTGGTGATAGTTTTTAAAATCAAAAGTTGAATATTTTGACCATTTATATTCCGCATCATTCTTCAAAGTTACCATACTCTGACCATAGAAATTGTTCTTTGAGACTTTATAATCAGCATTTGATGTCGTGAATGTAATATGTTCATTTGCACTTTTTGTCTCAAGATTTTCAATAGTAAAAGTATATTCTTCTGTTACAGTATCAAAACTTTCAGATTGCAATGTTACCTTAACGGTATATGTATTACCCGACGAAGCTATGTTAATATCATCGGTTGGAAACAGCATCAGAACATCATCAACTGCTTTTCCGACGGACAGAGCGTCAAATGTTGTGGAATAAGTATTCGTATATGTATCTCTGCTAAAAGACAAGTCGTTTCCGTTCACTGTGGCGGTTAGCGTAATAGGGTCAATATCCTTTTGGGCATCGTCGCTATTGAGTTTATCTTCAATACCTGTTAGATCCTTCAATTCGTCCGTCAATTTATTTTCCAATAACATATAAATTTCTACACAGTCTGATACGGATGATTTCTCGCTGAAAAATCCGCCTTCGGCGTAATACTGCTTGGTATCATAGGTTGCAGTGTAACTGAATTCATTAGGCTTGCCGACGAATATATGACAGGAAGTTCCCAAACTTATATCATCTTTACTGTGAACCGATACATACTCTATTCCATTAGAGATCGCAGTAACCTCTCCGGTATCACTCAATTCTATAATGCTGTTATCTTTATAATTAGTACTGTTCCAAACCAACTCATTGTTGTCCATCACTTGATCATTGGAATATACCAACTCTCCGTTTACATTTGATACATCGCGGCTGTGAACTACAAGCTGACGAGCTTCTCCGACATCTAAAATCGCGATAGGTTCTACAAAATATAGTTGTTTTGATGGAGAATTTGGTAAATCAGTTTCACCAATCGAATCATAATGGATTATAGAATTTGTCAAACAATCATTTCCGGAATAAATGTCGATCTTATCCCACTGTTCCTTACTGCCAGAGTAATAGACATCGGTTAGGCTTGTACAGCCATAGAATGCATTCCACTTTATTTTAGTTACTTTGTCAGAAATTATTAACGTGTTTAAACCACTACACCCTCCAAATGCTCCTTGCCCTATTTCGCCCCCTTTTGAAATGACGACTGAGTTCAAAGCGGTGCAATCATAAAATGCATGATAGCCAATTAAACCCGGAATAGTAACCATGCTCAAACTAGAACAACCACGAAATGTTTCATCGCCTATGCTACGTACACTGCTCGGAATGGTCACTTCTTTTAAACTGGTACAGTATTCAAACGCACGATTCCCAATGCTCTGTACATCGTCTGAAATGGTCACTTCCGTAAGCTCATCGCAGTTGGAAAATACATCACTCTCAATCGCCGTAACGCTACCTGGAATGGTTACTGCTTTTAAACTGATACAGCCGCAAAATGCCTGTGGTCCAATTTCCTCTACACTGTTGGGAACTGTAATCTCAGATAAACTAGAACAGCCCCAAAATGCACATTCGCCAATTCCTGTTACACTACTAGGAATGACTACGTTAGTTAAATTGGTGCAATGGTGAAATGCAAAACTACCAATGCTTGTTATGCTGTCGGGTATTGTTACATTTGTTAAACTTACATGATATTCAAACGCATGACCTCTAATTCTTGTAACAATCTTTCCATCAATAGTACTCGGAATTGCAAGAGTTGTTTCACTGCCTTTATAGTCGGTTATATCAACTGTACCATCATATAATATTTCGTATATATAATCGCCATAGGTCAATGCCCCTGCCGTTATCGCAGGAACCCCCCCTGCAAAACTAACTGCCATAATCAATGTTGTAAAAATTGATAAAATTCTTTTTGTCATAATAAATCTCCTATCGTAAATTCAACATTTTCTATATTGTACCATATAACAATATAAAATTCAATAAGTGCTTTAAAAATATGTTGCAGTTTTGTATACCCCTCGTGCCCAAAAGTGTCAATGAACTTTTCAAAGAAAGCCATAGCACATCATTCACTTTCCACAACTTCCAATTAATCTGAAAAGTCCATATTCATAGCACTTTGAGCAATTACTGCATATTCCATATAGCAAAAAAGACGACTATCATCACAATAGTCGTCTAATCTTTATCTGTAAATGCAGAATAAATATGCAATCATTAACGCGTGCCGTAAAAGAAAAATCGCACACAAAAAATGTACGCGATTCGCCTGCGACGGCTCGCCGCTGGTCGAGGTGACGGGACTTGAACCCACGACCTCTGCGTCCCGAACGCAGCGCTCTACCAAACTGAGCCACACCTCGATATGAGAGATTGTTGTTCAATCTCTGTTTTTAACTAATCTCTTAAAAGATGCTTGTAAACCCAAGCAGTAAAACGCTCAGGCAGAAGAAATAAAATAATCTGAGCCGCACAAGGGATTATAAAATCAAATATATTTGAAAAACCACTTTTAAAGAGGTCTTTTCTTACCTTTATAAATGACTTAGTGTTTGCCCAATTCTTACGGCGTTTTAAGTTATCTTTTGAAACTCTGTATCTTACTAAAACCTCAGGAAGGTTTTCACCTACAGCACCTGCCATAAGCATTTTTGTGATAAACTCGTAATCCTCACAGCGTTTGATGTCGGTGTATCCGCCGACTTTCTCCGCCATTGACTTTTTAAAAATAAGAGTCTGGTTGTTAAAAGGATTTCTCCGCTTTGCATACTTCATAATTTTATCGTGAGTTAAAGGCGTCTTTTTTATTGCAATAGGCTTGCCGGTAGTGTTGTCAAACTCCTCGATGTATGCACCGACCATATCAAGCTTTGGATTTTTTAAAAACATCAAAAGCTGTTTCTGGCAGCGGTTGGGAAGACTTATATCGTCTGAATCCATTTTAACTATGAGCTCGTACTTGCATTCTTTTATACCTGCGTTTGCCGCAAGTCCCGTGCCTACGTTTTCAATAAGCCTTACGGAATTAAAAATGCCGCTGTATTCGCTTTCAAAAGATTTAACAATGACGTTTAATTCATCGGTCAGCTTTCCGTCGCATACTAAAACAAAATCTGACGGCGGTACTGTTTGTGTAAGCATACTTTCCAGGCTCTCTGAAAGATATGCAGGGTTTTCTTTTATATAAACCGACATAAGTACACTGTATGGCGGTAGGTTGTTTCTGATAAAGTCCATAATTATTTTTCCTTTTACAGACATAATTAGTTTCTTTAATCATCTGCATTTATAATTATAATATAATTATTCAATTTTGTCAATCAAAATATTAGCTTATATATTATTTATATGTTTGTTAACGCTTGATTATATAATTAAAAGGTGATATAATAATTCTGACAAGTATGTGAGATTTAACCTTTTCGGAAAAAACCGAAAGCAACGAGAAATTCAAAAAGTAAGAAAGGCGTTGCAGTAATGAATAATAAAGAACAGTTCAAAAGAATGATAATGTTCTTTTCCGGGTTTATAATAGCACTTGCAGTTGCCGCTGTGTTTAGCGTTATATGGACGTCGTATTATAACTACAGCGAAGAATTAAAACAAAAAATTTACTGGCAGAACGGTACGGTACTGCTCGTTATGCTGTATATGCTGCTTTATATAGTATTCGGCAGATCGTTCGGAGGATTTAGAGTAGGTTCGCTTAAAACGGTCGGGCTGATTGGCTCGCAGGTTTTAGCTATATTGTTTACGAACTTTTTTGCGTATATCTTTATCAGCTTGATAAGCAGAGGCTTCTTGCGTTTAGGTCCAACTGTTCTGATGACTATAATTGACTATATTTTTGTTATCTTTTGGGCGTTTGCCAGTAAAGCTATATATGCACGAATATATCCGCCTAAAAAAATGATTATCGTTTACGGAAGTACGTCTGCAAGAGATTTGGTTCAGAAAATGAGCGTGAGAGTAGATAAATATCTTATTTGCTCGTCTATAAGCATTGAAGAGCCGTTAGATGTAATAAATAAGAAAATTACAGGCTATGACGGTGTTATTCTGTGTGATATTCCGTCTCAGATAAGAAATAAAATACTCAAGTACGCTTATGAACATTCAATCAGAACTTATATAAACCCCAAGCTTTCCGATATTATTATACGAGGTGCTGACGAAGTTCATTTGTTTGATACGCCGCTGATCCTCAGTAAGAATATTGGATTCGGCTTTGAGGAAAAGATAATTAAACGCTTTGTTGATATATTACTTTCACTTATTGCAGTTATTATATCCTCACCTTTTATGCTTATTATTGCACTCTGTATAAAGCTATATGACAGAGGTCCTGTATTTTACAAGCAGACAAGGCTTACTCAAAACGGAAGACAATTTGATGTCATAAAATTCAGAAGTATGATAGTAAACGCCGAAAAAGACGGTGTTGCACGGCTTGCATCCGACAAGGACAACAGAATCACTCCAATAGGGAAATTCATAAGAAAAACCCGTCTTGACGAACTTCCGCAGCTTTTTAACATACTTATCGGCGATATGTCTTTTGTCGGCCCGAGACCTGAACGCCCTGAAATAGCGGCACAGTATCTTGAGGATATGCCCGAATTCAAATTCAGATTGAAGGTTAAAGCAGGACTTACAGGATATGCACAGGTGCTTGGCAAGTACAACACCACTCCTTATGACAAGCTAAAGCTCGATTTGATTTATATTGAGAACCACTCTTTGTTTCTTGACTTAAAAATAATGCTCCAGACGCTTAAAATTATTTTTGTTCCCGAAAG
>CANQCK010000032.1 GCA_947589185.1 uncultured Clostridia bacterium
AGGCCTCCTATAATTTTTATTTTATCATAGAAGACCTTAAGTTTCATTCTTTTACAGAAAAAGTTTCACAGACTCGTGAGGAATTAGATAAAGACGATATTGACGAATGATTAGGAGGAAACTATTATGAAGGACAAACCCTTTTTAAAAACAATAGTAACTACCATTCCATTTGCTGTTTCATTATTTTTACCAGACAATACCTATTTTATTTGGCGGATATTATTACTTGTTATCTTTTTGGGACTTGATTATTATATAAATGTATCATCTAATTCAACCATTATAATGGAGCGTAGTCAGAATAAATTAGCAAGTCAGATGTTACATGCAGCAAAAGAAATAGCAGAATATAGGGAAAATAACATAAAGGAATCATTCGCAAAAGTAATAAATGGAGTTGGGGTATATGAAAAATTAAATTACAACCCAGAGAAAAAACTTGATTTTATTCTCGAACAGATGCGTACTACTTTTAAAAACTATATAGTAATTGAAGATGAAAATATTTCGACAGCGATTTTTTATCATTTTGGATTTCAAGAAGAAAGAAAATGGACTAGATTAGGTCAAAATTACTTTAGTGCATTTGAAGATGATGAATCTGTTATTTTTGATTCCAATTCCTTTGGAAATCATGTATTAAAAAACAAAAAAAGATTTCATTTTTTAAATGATAAACTTCAAGAGGGTGTTAAAGAAGGGATATATAAATTGAATGATAAAGATGTAGAAACAGAAAAGGAATGTCATAAATATGGTTCAATTATTGGATTGAGATTCAGTGTCAAGGATGAATCTAAAAAGAAAGAGGACATATTGGTGTTGTTGACAATTTCTACATATGGAAAACAAATTGATAATATGCCTTTTAAAGCATTTAGAAAACGAATCGAGCGAGAAATACGGAAAGATATTTTGCCGATGTTTCAAAAAGAAATTGAATCGGAGCTTATGCAGTTGTATTTACAAGAAACGGGGGGTAATGCCAAAATAATTTAGCAATAGAAAAAAGACTCCTAGGGGAAGGAATTTGGACTCCTTTATTATCGGTCTGAATACCTTCCCATTTTTTATTCTGCATCCGTTTCCATATTATCAAGCGCATATTGGCAAGCCTGAATAACAAAATTAGAAAATGACACATTATTTCCCTCTATCGCTTGATTTATTTTGTTTATCAGTTCCAATGGAAATCGGATTGTTTTATTTTCACTTTCTTTTTTGTTCGGTCGGATTTGAAATGCCATGTAATTCCCCCTCTCGACTATATATGTTAATATTGTATTGCAATCAAGTTAAAAAGTATGCAATATTATTTGCAATTAAAAATGCAATGATACACTTGAATATGATAGTGAAACATAGTATACTGTATTTGAAATATTTATAACATTGGAGGTGCTAAATAAAATGAAAAGAAAAATTATATCGATATTTGTTACTATGTCTCTTTTAGTATGTTCTGTTTTAGCCATTAACGCTAACCCGACAATAAGCGTAATGGCTAAAGAAAAAAGTTTTGAAACAACACCTGTAAAAGAGAATCAAGTTGTTGGAACTGTAATAAAGACAGGGAGTTGTGGAGAGAATCTTACCTATACAATTACTATAAATGGAACTGACGAAATAGGACAGGAAACATATTCTCTGACAATAGAGGGATATGGGGATATGGAGGATGAGATACCTTGGCAAGAATATTCAAGTTATTTAACAGAATTAAACTTATCTGATGATATCACAAGTATAGGGTATGGTGCATTTCGGGATTGCGGTTTTTTGACTGTTATAATTCCAAATAGTATAACTAGGATACCAGATTATGCATTTGCAGGCTGTAGCAGTTTAACCGATCTTACAATTCCAAATAGTGTTACAGGAATTGGATGGGGTGCGTTTGAGGGATGTAGCAGTCTTACAAGCTTGGAAATACCAAGTAGTGTTACAGGAATTGGATGGAGTGCGTTTGAGGGATGTAGTAGTCTTACAAGTCTAGAAATACCAAGTAGTGTTATAAGCATAGGTCGCCGCGCATTTGCTTACTGCAAAAACATAAAAAATATATACTTCAAGGGCGATATACCTTATGTTAGTCATGACAGCAGTAATGGAGATGTATTTGTTGGAATTACCGCTAATGCTTATTTTCCTGCCGATAATAATACATGGATAAACGAACTGAATGAATATTACAAGCATTATGAATTTGGAGGTAATATCACATGGGCAAGTGAGTTGGATTTTGCTATAAAAGAATTTATCGAAACACATTTAAATTATATTGGAAACAATGCAAATAATACATATCACTATTTACTGAATTACTGTGATTTATCAAAAATTGCACTCAGAGATTATTCCGAATTAAAGGACACTTATGATAAACGGAGGTTACTTAGAGGTTCCATTTTCAATAATCCATATGAGGTTGCTTTGGCAGAGCTGATTATTAGTGAAGAATCTGCGGATGGTCAAATGGACAGCTTTACCGTTAATCTTTATTCTAAACAGCGGTCAATTATAAATAATGTGATGAAGCTTATTAATGGAAAAGTTAGTTTAACCTCAGACCAAAAAAGCAAGATGGAAAAATTATTTTCCGAGAGAACCTTTGATGACGCAACTTATCAATTATGTGCAGACATATTAGGCAAATATGTATCCGAAGATGAGTTAAAAACATTATTTCAGACATATGATACCAGCAACAAGTTTATGGGATTGTTTGGTGATGGCAAAAAAATTGTCGATTCTGTCGTAGATGTAATAAATTATTCCTCCATTCTTCAAGCATATAATGAAACAACTGATGAATTTAAAGAGGCTCTGACACTTGTAGATTATTATTGCCAAGGAGAAAACTCTGAATTAGATTATGCTATAACACAGTATCTTTTGGTTACTGATAAAACCGATATAAACAACCAAATAATAAAAAAAGTTGTAGGAAATTCGATTGATGTGGGGAAAGACTTATTTGAAGAAACAATTTTATCAAAAGTTAGAAACTTTATGATAGAGAATATGGATTTGAGTAATGTTGCAGAAGCTACAGCAACAAAACTATTAGCCGTTATAGAGGGAATGAAAATTGGATATAGTTTGGGGACAACAATAGACAATGTCTTGTTCAATACTGATAATGTAACAGATGCGTATATAACAGCATATGCAAGTTGCAAATTAGCTTATTACATGAAATTTGCACTGGATGATTATGCGACAAATTTAAAAAAGAACCAAACAATAGAGAATGCAGAACTCTTCTGTGAGACTTATAATATGTATAAGCATACCCAGATAAATGTTGCAGAAAATATGATTAGATATTTTGCCTCTAATGAACAGTCTTTGATTAATAAGATTTTTAAAAGTTCTGCATATGAGGCAGCTATTTATCAATGGCAGATTTTAAAATTAAATTGGGATAATGCGAAATGTCATGATGAAAGTGTAACTTACACAAATACAAAAAATCTTACCATAGCTTGTCCAGTAGATATAGAGATAAAAGATGATTCAGATAATTTGATTCTTAAAGTAGTAAATAATGCAGTGACATATAATAGCGGAAAAGCTATTGCTACAATTAGGAATAACATAAAATACATTACTATTCCTGATGATAGTTATTCAGTAAATATTATGGCAACAGATACTGGAAAAATGAATTATTGTATAACGAATTTTAGTTATCTTGAGCCTACAGAAACAGTTAATTTTGAAAACATTCAGTTGGAAAAAAACAACACGTATATAGGTGCAATTACAGAAGGAGAAAATTTATCTGTTCAGGAAAACGCACTTGCATCCAACGGAAAGACCGTTGAGAGTACATCATCTGTTTTTAAAAAGAATGAGAAAATAGATGTAAGTGAAATAAAATTTCCTAAAGAAGATATAGAATTGACAGTAGGAAGTACAGAAAAACTGCAAGCAGAAATTTTGCCAGTAACTGCCTCTGTGAAAACAGTAACTTGGTTTTCATCTAATCCAGAGATTGCAACTGTAGATGAGTATGGAACAATAGCGGCATTAGCTAAAGGAAATGTCACTGTTTATTGTTCGACATTAGATGGAAAAGTTACAAGCGAATGCAAAATTACTGTCAAAGCTTTAGAAAATAATTCAAACGATAATACCAATGACACAGATGTAAATAATAACGACACAAACGTTGGTAATCAAGGTTCGGGAAATGATATTGATACAAATACTGGTAGAGAATCAGATATCAAGGTATCTAAGATTGCTTTGACTGGAATATCTAAGAAGATAGCTGCTGGAAAGAAGATAAAATTGACAGCAAAAGTATTTCCAGCTAACGCAAGCAACAGGTCGGTTACATGGAAGTCCAGCAATACAAAAGTCGCAACCGTAAACAACGCTGGAGTTGTTAAAGTGAAAAAAGGCTCTGGTGGAAAGAAAGTTACTATTACTGCAATGGCGATGGATGGAAGTGGTGTAAAATCAACATATAGGATTACTTCTATGAAAGGAGTTGTAAAGAAAATTGTGGTTTCTGGCAAAAAATCTGTTAAGGCCGGAAAGTCATTGAAACTTAAGGTGAAAGTTACCGCTTCTAAGAAAGCAAATAAGAAATTGAAATGGATTAGTAGCAATACAAAATACGCTACTGTAAATAGCTCTGGAAAAGTAAAAACCAAAAAGATAGCGAAGGGAAAGAAGGTCAAAATCACAGCATTTGCAACAGACGGAAGTGGAAAGAAAAAGACAATAACCATTAAAATCAGATAGACTGAATGACCAAAATCCATACTTGAATTTCTGTTATGATTATGTTATATTGAATCTAAAGAAAGGCATCTGCTGTCACAGATGCCTCTCAAACGGATAGTGTCCTACTCCAAAAGTGGATGCTCCCAAGCGTTGGTTTAATGTCCTAAAGGACACCGCCAAGCCTGTATGCAGACAGGCTTGGCATTTTTATTTTCGCTTGTTCTTCCTATCTATGTAGGCAAGCAACGCTATCAGCAGAGTTCCGAAAGATACCAGCAAAGCCAGTATCCCCAGAAAAACCATAATAGTTTCATAATCTGTCATCAGCGTCACCTCCCATCTGGTGTAAGTCCGGCTAATCATAGATTACACCGGCTAAGTTTACAGTGACAGCTTGGGAGGCTACCACCCCGTCGAAGGGCTTTTCCGTATGAAAATTTTAACACATCTCATATATGCATTCAAGAAAGATTTGAGTGAGATTTTATCTTTTTTGCATATTAGTGTTATTGAACATAAAAGATTTATGCCTTTTTTCAAAGTGTTCTTCCACATACCTCATACCATACTTTTCTCCCCATTCCTTCAATCGCTTGGTATAATCAGCATAATCCGCCTTCACCTTATGGTACATTTTCATAAAACTATCCACATTCGGATAGCCATATCCCCTGACGATATCCGCCAGCCGTTGTTTTGTCTTTTCCATCTGCTGTTCCTTATCGTCTATCTGTCCTTGCAGTTCTTTTCTGCGTTTTCCTTGAAATACACCAGTGCAGAGCAATAAATCCTGCCGTAACTGCCCCAATTCCTTTTCGCAGGTAAGGACAGTATTTTCCTGTTTTACCAACTGCTTGTAAATATTCTGTATCTTATCATATTCCTCCATTCCCATAGAAAACTCCGGTCTTGGCGGAATAGAATCCTTCTGTGATTTAAGATTTGTACTCACTTTTGATTCATTCTCCTTTGGCATTACGGCAGAATCAGAAACATCCATACCTCTTATTTCTGAAGAAAGTATTGTCTGTGGTACATCTGCCACCTGTTCCTCTAATTTTGGCTGTAATTTTGGTCTTTGCAATACGGTTGCAATATCTGTCTCTGCCTGAATGCTTGTTTTCTCTGTTTTTTGAACAAAAGGCTCAACCATTGAAACACTTTTTATGCTTTCTACAGGTGCAGTGTCCTTTCCATCTGTTTCAAATAAAGCAGCAATCCTCTGGAACTGCTCCCGTATTTTCTTAATCAGAGCAGTTAAAACATCCACTGCATGGGTAACAATCGCAAAGAAAAGCCAGGGACGATTTCCCCGCCTGTGGACTGATTCCTTTACTTTCTCGGTGATTTCCTCCCGCTTTATCTGCAAAACCTCCTCCCGGCTGATTCCCTCCACCAATGCCCTGTCAACAGTACGGTTCCACTCCGTCCTTGCCCAATTATCCGTCTTTATCTGTTCTGTTCTGGGGTTATTCTTCCCTATCTTCTTCGTGGCAAGATAGGGACTGTGTTTGTCAAAAATTGCCAGTTTTTTCTTCTCGTCAAAAACAAAAGTATTGATAAATGCCGTAAAATCCCGTTTCACTTCCTCAAGAAAACCCTCCTGCTTGAATCGTTTATCCTTTATCCTTTATGGTAAAAAGCATTTTCTCATAAACTTCCCCTTTTTGATAACCCTGCACTTCTTACGGACATTTCCGTTTACATCTAAAATCTCTTTCTTGGTACGCATACGTTTCCCACTCTCATCATAAAACATGTTTCTGGTGGCAGTCTTAACAACCGGCTCGTCAAGAACCTTTCTCTCCGAAAATATCAGATGGATATGGTAGTTGGTCTTGGCTTTGTTATGGTGCAGGGCAGAAATACACTCCACACCATACCTGTATCTGAAATGCTTAGTAAACTGTCCTAAGACATACTCCGGCTCATACTGCACCAAATCTTCCGGCAAAGCAATAATCAGTTCTCTTGCCTCAATACATTTCCCCTCCGTACCGCTTTTCTGAAACTCATGCTGATTACAGAGGGCAAGCTCCCTCCAAAAAGAACGCTCTGTTGTTTCATATGCTGCATATAAATTTTCCTGCTTTGCATGGCTGGAAATGTAAGTAATGCGTCCCCGTACATTGCTTAGTTTTGACATCTGGATAAAAGAATTTCTCTGCACACAGCACACCTCCCCCTGTGAGTGGACACTTAGGTGTCCGTTTACGAACTTAGGTGCGTATCCGCACCATGCCCCCTGCAAGGGCGAAATACACAGAGTACAAACCGAAGGTTTGTGCGATGGGTGTATTTCGCTCTCAAACGCCGAGGGCTTAACAGGGAACTTCTCTTGGGGCAAAAAGGGACAGGTCTGCGGTATTCTTCTACAGTAAAAACTATCATCAACAAGAAAATTAATCTGGTGCCATATCTGCTTATGCCAATATCCGGCAGGGTATAGCACTGTGATAGAGCTTTCTGCAAAAGTGATATATCCAGATATAGGACAGTGATATAACTGTTCCATATCTTTCTGCGGTCTGCCGCCTTCATTTTCCAGAACGATATAGCTTTGATATGCCTTTCGCCAAAACGGATATAGGGTTGATATAGCATTCCCCTTTTCTGATATAGGAACGATATAGCAAATCATCAAAGACAAAATTTGTCCTGTCATCAGTGATATAGCTTTGATATCACTTTCCGAAAAATGATATAGTTTTGGTGTAGAAATGATATAGAAAATCCTTTCTACAAACCTCTGTTCCTTTATTATGGTGTAGTTTTGATGTAGACTTTACCCATACTGATGTAGGAATGGTGTAGGACTTTCAAAAAGTGATGTAGTTTTGGTGTAGAAAAAATCTACATCATTCCTACACCAAAACTACACCATTCCTGCCTTGCCCGAAGAAAAGTTCCTTGAGTTTCCGCAAACTGTAATTAAAAAATGAGCATAGTCTTCCAAAGTGCCAATTTGCCGATTTTTTAAAGTCTG
>CANQCK010000033.1 GCA_947589185.1 uncultured Clostridia bacterium
TCCTACTGCTCCGTTATCCCAGTATACAGGAACACAGCCGTATTTCTTAGCAAGCTCGCACATTGTTCCTACATAGTATGCTCTGTATATAGTGTTAACAGCGTCGGTAGCGGTTTTGTTTATACAGCCGTACTCACCGATTATTACAGGATAGCCTGCTGATACGAACTTGTCGTATACCTTTTTAAGCTGACCTTCCATATAATCCTCGTCACTGTCCCAGTTTACCTTTTTGTTCGGGTTTCCGTCTTTGCCCCACTGTGAATATGCTCCGCTTGTGTCATCTCCGCAATAGTCCCAAGGAGCATAATAGTGTACTGACATCATAATTCTTTTTTCATTTTTGGATTTGATAGATTCATCTAATTTTTCATCGGTAGGGAATTCATAACCAAAATCACCTACAGTTTGATCAATATCTGTATTCCATCCGCAGGTAAGAAGCCATCTTTTAGCATTGTTTCCGCCTGTTTCACGAACAGTATCAATGAAATCCTGGTTGTATACATTTATATTATGATAGAAATCTTTGTTAGGTGTTCCGTATGTACCGTCAAACTCTTCGTTCATTGACTCAAATATAAGATGCTCGTCATAATTTGCAAATTTTTCAGCTATTTGTTTCCAGCAGGCTTTATATTTGTTCCTGATTTGAGGCTGATAATCATCACCTTTATTACATAACAGCCATCCGCCGTCTACTGAGGTGTAACCGTCGCCGTGCATATTGATGATAACATAAAGATCTTCGTCAATTGCATAGTCTACAACTTCCTGAATACGATTAAGCCATGCTTCGTCAATTTTATAGGTTGTCTGAGGACCTATTTTGCTTAAATATGAAATAGGGATTCTTACTGATTTGAATCCTGCTTTCTTGACTGCCTGTAAAAGCTCCTTTTTAATAACAGGGTTACCCCAGGTTGTTTCTTCAGGAATTTTATTGTTGCTAGCTTCAAGCTGATTTCCTAAGTTCCAGCCTGCTCCCATAGCAGCAGTGATTTGTTCCTGATTCAAATCATCGAAAGTTTCGTCAGCACTGACTGTAAAAGAAATCATGCTGACTGTGGCTGATATTGCTACAACAGCACTTATCAGTCCTGAAAGTATTCTTTTTGCTTTCATTTTTTTACCTCATTTCTTGTTTTTTTATAAATATAAATATGTATTAATTAATAGATTGATCTAAAAATCCATACATAAATATTCCTAAGTATATATAATACACATTAATTATAACAAAATAATATAACAAAAAAAATAGGTTATTTAGCCAAAATGCAGGGCAATTTTTTATTCAATTTGACGTATTTAGTTTCACAAAACTTTTTTTAAACAGTTATTTATTATATACTTATCAATTTATTAATACATTATTAAAAACCTATTATTCTTTTGAAATCTTCTGAAATTACTTCTTCAAGCATTACAGCTTTATTTCTGTCACTGTCGGTAGTAGTATAATATGCTTTTATCTTAGGCTCAGTTCCCGACGGACGGATAATAACCTTAGCGTTTTTCTCCAGAATAAAAGATATTACATCTGATTTTGGAAGGCTTATAGTTTCAGCTGATCCGTTTATCAGATTTTTTTGTATGCTTGTTTTGTAGTCAGCAATTGCAAGAACTTTCAATCCGCCGATCTCACTGGGGGGATTTTCTCTGAGCTCGGTCATTATTTCAGACATTCTTTCCATTCCCGAAAGGCCCTCGCAGATAAAGCTCTTTTGAGTGTGTACGAAATTGCCGTACTTAGCATAGAGATTTTCTCTTGCCTTAATAAGAGATATTCCTTTTGTACGGTAAAATGCAGTCATTTCACAAACAAGCATTGAAGCGACAACAGCGTCCTTGTCTCTTACATAAGAGCCTGCAAGATAACCGTAGCTTTCTTCAAATCCGAAGATGTACCTGTTTTCCTCGCCTTTTTCCTCTAAAAGACCGATCTGCTCGCCGATAAACTTAAATCCTGTCAGAACCTCGATCATCTGAACATTATACGCCTTTGCAATTTTTGAAATAATATCGGTTGAAACGATAGTTTTTACCGTAATAGGATTCTTTGGCATTGTGCCGAGAGAAGTTCTCTCGCGGCAGATGTATTCAAGAAGTAATGCACCTACTTCATTTCCGGTGAATAAAACAAATTCGCCGTTTTCATCGGGAACGGCAATTCCCATTCTGTCAGCGTCAGGGTCGGAGGCTAAAAGCAAATCAGGCTTAACCTCTTTTGACAGTTCGAGACCTTTTTGAAGTGCTTCCTTTATTTCCGGGTTAGGGAAAGGGCAGGTAGGGAAGTTACCGTCAGGTTTTTCCTGCTCCGGCACTACAATAACGTCCTTAACACCGATATTTTTCAAAATTTGTCTTATCGGCTTATTTCCTGTTCCGTTAAGCGGGGTAAATACTACCTTTAATCCGCTTTCAGCAATAATTTCAGGGTGTATGCTCTGTTCCTTTACCTTTTCAAGATAACTGTCAATAACCTGTTCGGAAATATATTCTATCTTACCGTTTTTAATTCCGTCTTCAAAATCAATAATTTTGGCTCCAGTGAGAACATCGACGTGTGAAATTTTTTCTAACACAATATCTGCCGCCTGCGGAGTCATCTGACAGCCGTCCGAACCGTAAACCTTGTAGCCGTTGTACTTGGCAGGATTGTGAGATGCGGTAATTACAATACCAGAATCGCATTTTAGTTCTCTTACAGCGAACGAAAGCATAGGGGTAGGCATAAGTTCAGGATAGATATATACTTTTATTCCGTTAGCTGCGAGAACGCTTGCAGCTTCCTTTGCAAAAACGTCTGATTTGATTCTCGAATCATATGCAATAGCAACTGAACCGTTTTCAAATTCCTGATTAACATAATCAGCTAAACCCTGAGTTGCCTGACGGACAGTATAGATATTCATTCTGTTAGTACCTGCACCAATAACACCTCTAAGACCTGCTGTTCCGAATTTCAGAGAAACGGCAAATCTGTCTTCAATTTCCGAGTCGTTACCCTCAATGCTCTTTAGCTCGGCAATTAAATCAGGATCGTCGACAGCTTTTTCACTCCATAATGTATATAATTCTTTAATTGACACAAAATCACCTCATAAATAATCTGGCTCTGCGATAAAACGCCTGAGAAATATTATACCATATTTTTTAAACCTTTCAAGGCTTTTCAACAAATGTTCAATTATTCGTAAAAAGTTAATATTTTGAAGTGCATTTTGTGACAAAAATTTGGTACAGATTAAATTGTGATAATTATTTATTTTTCGAGCATTTTTGATTTTTGCTTGTAATATCGTAAAAAATAGAGTAAAATTAGAGTGCAAATATGTATTAGTTATGAAATTTCGTAAAATTTAAGAATAGGTTCTGTTGAAATGAATAATAATCTTAATCAATTAAAAATATTTTATACTGTTGCCTCTGAGGGCAATATTTCCGCTGCGGCGAGAAAGCTGTATATTTCGCAGCCTGCTATAAGTATGGCGGTTGCCAAGCTTGAGGAAAGCCTTGATGTTACGCTTTTAAAGCGTTCGGCTAAGGGAGTTTCTCTTACTTATGAGGGAAAAATACTCTATGAGCAGCTTAAAACTGCGTTCAGTGCTATTGACGCAGGCGAGCAGAAGATAAAGAATATTAAAAATCTAGGTCTGGGAAAGATAAAGATAGGCACATCGTCGAGCTTGTGCAAATTTATTTTGATACCATTTTTAAAGAAATATATTGAGGAAAATCCTCATATAAAGATAGTAATAGAATGTCAGTCATCCGCAAAAAGCCTGCAGCTTTTGGAAAACGGCAGGCTTGATATGGCTCTAGTTGTCAATCAGGAAAACAATATAAAATCTGATTTTTTACCTCTCGGCGAATTTGAGGATATTTTCATTTCCAATAAGACATATCTTGAAAACCTTAAACTAAGAGAAAAACGTGAACTTTCAACAAATGAGATTTTGAAATCGGGCAACCTAATGCTTTTAGACGAGGAAAATCTGTCAAGAGTTTTTGTAGACAAGTATTTACGGGAAAATAAAATAGAGGCAAAGGGAATTATTGAAGTTACAAGTATGGATCTGCTTATAGATTTTGCCAAAATAGGAATGGGTATTTCCTGTGTTATAAAGCAGTTTGTAGAGGACGATTTAAAAAACGGCAGTATAACAGAACTTGAACTTGAAACTCCTATGAACAAGCGTACTATAGGGCTTGCATATCCAAAACTAAAATCAAGAAGCGATTCGGTAAATTCATTTTTGGAGTTTGTAAAGAGAAATATTTAGGTCAGCTTGCGTTTTTCTGTGCACTTTTGAAAATGAGTGCAGTTATAAATCCAAACAGTAATGCTGCACTGATTCCAGCGGCAGCGGCGGTCAGACCGCCGGTAAATATACCAAATATTCCGTTTTTGTCAATGTCTTCACGAACTCCCTTGCTTAACAGGTAACCGAAGCCTGTCAACGGAACGGTAGCTCCGCCGCCTGCAAAATCTATAAGACGCTTATACACATTAATTCCGCCGAGCACTACGCCTGCTACAACGTATGCGACAAGTATTCTTGCGGGAGTGAGTTTTGTGTAGTCAATAAGAACCTGACCTATTGCACAGAATAGACCGCCTACTAAAAATGCTATTAAATAATCCATAAAAAATCTCCTTTAAATTTATTGTTTATCGTGAGAAAGCCAAACGGCATGAGCAATACTGGGAATACTTTCTCCCTGTTGGCTTAGTGTGGGGGACATAAGCGCACCTGTTGCGAGGAACAGTATATTTCTTATTTCGCCTGATTTAAGCTGAGGCAGAAAATATCCGCAGAGCATACTTGCTGCACAGCCACAGCCGCTTCCTCCTGCGTGAACATCCTGGTCGTCGCAGTCAAAAATCATAAGACCGCAGTCGTTGTGCTGTTTTGAAATATCAATGCCGTCGTCATTAAGCAGTTTAAGCAGTAATCTTGTTCCGACCTTTCCCAAATCGCCTGTGATGATTTTGTCGAAATCAGACGCATTTTTACCTGTGTCGGTTAAAAACTGTTTTATTGTTTCATAAGCGGCTGGTGCCATTGCCGCACCCATATTATTAGCATCAGTTACCCCCATATCCTGAACTGTTCCGATAGTGACACCTCGTACATACGGTGCGGCGTCCTCGCCGGAAACCACAACCGCTCCGCTTGCGGTAGCCGTCCATTGCGACGTCGGAGTTCTCTGACCTCCATATTCAACAGGAAAGCGGTATTGTCTTTCTGCGGTGCAGAAGTGTGAAGATGTAACTGCAAGAACATTACCTCCTACATTATTATCGACCATAACCGATGACAGCAGAAGACCTTCTGCCATAGTTGAGCAGGCTCCGTAAATTCCCAAGAAAGGAATATTCATATCTCTTATGCCGTAAGTTGTTCCTACACATTGGTTAAGCAGATCGCCGCCGAACATAAAGTCAATATCAGCAGGTTTTAGTTCGCCTTTTCTGAGAGCTATAAGAATTGCTTGCTTTTGCATTTCGCTTTCGGCTTTTTCAAAAGTGTCGGTTGTGAAGTAAGGGTCATTGTTTATCTTGTCGAAGCACTCACCCATTGGCCCTTCTCCCTCTTTTTTTCCGCCTACGCAGGCATAAGTTTTTACATTCGGGCAATTATTTAATATATAAGTACATTTACTCAGCTTTTGAGACATCTTTATAATCTACTTCCTTTCTTTAACTTGAAGCCGCTTATGTTAAAGTGCTATGACGGCTTAAAGAATGTTACATAAATATTTAAAAGTAGTTTTTCCAAAAGCTGATTAATTTATTCAAGGAGCGATCAAAATGAGTTCATACAGACAGAATTTTCAAACGGATATTCCAAAAGGCAGGAGCAAAAGCAGAATAAAAAACGCATCACAAAGTCAGGGCTTTGCAAATAAGGATCTGTACGGCTCGTCTGCTCAAACCAGGACTGTAAACGGTCAGTTTTATAAAACGCAGAACAATAATCAAAAAGCTTCACATAGACAGAATACTTATGTGAATAATTACAGAAACAATGAATATAGAAAAACTCAAAAGCAGTCAAGAAGCAAGATGCAGAATAACAACGGTGAAATGAGCGAGTCTACAATGGTGAAAGTAATAGTCGGCTCTATTCTCGGGGCGGTTCTGCTGGCGATTATCATTATTATTGCACTTGTGATTATGAATTTTCAGCTTTGATGTTGTGTTCGGGGTTGTTAAAACAGATATAAAAATAAGACGCAGTAACTTACTGCGTCCCAGTGTATATAAAGTCTATTTTTAGGGGCAGCCCTCTCTTGCAGGGCATGCCCCTATTTAAAAAATAGTCCACTGGACTATTTTTTAAATTCACCCCTGTGCGGAGCGCACTCTGTAAAGTATTTCGCTAACGCCTCGTCAGCGACAGGGCTCCGCCCTTGACCCGCAAGCCTTTTGAAAAAGGCTTGACCGAAAACTTTTAGTTGATTATGTTAAACTTTTTTGACAGGCTGAAATAAGACGCAGTAAATTACTGCGTCTTATTTATAAGTGTCAATTTATTCAATTGTGACCTTTTTGATTTTTTGCTCTTTTAGAGGTCTGTCGCTGTAATCTGTAGGTGTTTCGGCTATTTCGTCTACAGCGTCCATACCCTCAATAACCTTTCCGAATGCCGCATATTGTCCGTCAAGATGCGGAGCGTCTGCGTGCATTATGAAAAATTGTGAGCCTGCCGAGTTGGGGTCAGCAGTCCTTGCCATAGAAAGCACGCCTCGTGTGTGCTTTAAATTGTTCACAACGCCGTTTGCTAAAAATTCACCTTTAATTCTTTCCTTAGGACCGCCCATGCCTGTACCTTCGGGGCAGCCGCCCTGAATCATAAAGCCGGGGATAACTCTGTGGAATATCAATCCGTCGTAGAAGCCCTCTTTTATCAGTTTTTCAAAATTTGCAACCGTTATTGGAGCGACCTCAGGATAAAGCTCCGCTTTTATTTTTTTGCCGTTTTCAAGTTCAAATACAACCATGTAATTTATTCCTTTCTGCATTTTGTATTAATACTTTATCATATATAAGTGATAAAATCAATACCGACATGACGCTGGTTGCTCTGCTGCTTATTAGAAGTTTAATTTAAACTATAATAAAAACTGTCTGGGTAATGAATTAGCCTCTGACAGTTTTTGTATGTTATTATTTATTTTTTCCTAATCGTAAAAGTAATTTTCCTTGTTCGATTAATAAAATTTGATAGGTCATAGGAAGTGAACGGTAAATTCTTAAAAGCTCGTCCTCTTTTTTATTTTCGGCTATAGTCGAGCGGTAATCCATTAAGTAATCTATTGAAACTTTGAAATAGCTTGCTATCATTTTTATTGTATTAAAATCAGGTTCTCGGCTGTTGTGAATATAGTTTCCAAGTGTAGACGGGGCAATGTTCAAATCCTTTGCAACCTGCTTCTGAGTTAGGTCGTTTTCTTCAATCAACTCTCTTAGTATTTCACCGAATTTCATATATATCACCTCATTTTAATTGTAATATACACAAAACGGGGATTTATATTTATACACAAAATGTGTTGACAAAACTA
>CANQCK010000034.1 GCA_947589185.1 uncultured Clostridia bacterium
TCCTACTGCTCCGTTATCCCAGTATACAGGAACACAGCCGTATTTCTTAGCAAGCTCGCACATTGTTCCTACATAGTGTGCTCTGTATATAGTGTTAGCAGGGTCGGTGTCGGTTTTGTTTATACAGCCGTATTCGCCTATAACAACAGGATAGCCTGCTGATACGAACTTGTCGTATACCTTCTTGAGCTGACCTTCCATATAATCCTCGTCACTGTCATAGTTTACCTTTTTGTTCGGGTTTCCGTCTTTGCCCCACTGTGAATATGCTCCGCTTGTGTCATCTCCGCAGAAATTCCAAGGGTCATAGTAGTGAACAGAAACCATTATTCTTTTTTCGCTTTCGGGAATTGACGGATCTCTGTGGGTATCTGATGGGATTGCAAAGTAGCTTCCTACCGTGTTATTAATATTTGTGTACCAGCCCGGTACTAAAAGCCAACGCTTTGCATTGTTTTCGCTTGTCTGGCGGACAGTGTCAACAAACTCCTGATTGTGAGTGTTTATATTGTCATATACAGCTTGAGTAGGATTTCCTGAAGCACCCACTTCGTTCATTGACTCAAATATAAGATGCTCGTCATAATCAGCAAATTTTTCAGCTATTTGTTTCCAGCAGGCTTTAAATTTATTCACAATAGTGGTTTGGAATGACGCTGAGCAATCAAGCCACGCACCGTCAACAGTATCATAATAGCCGTCGCCGTGCATATTGATGATTACATAAAGACCCTCATCAATTGCATAGTCAACAACCTCTTTGACTCTGTTAAGCCATGCTTCGTCAATTTTATAGGTTGTCTGAGGACCTATTTTGTTTAAATAGGAAACAGGGATTCTTACTGATTTGAATCCTGCTTTCTTGACTGCCTGTAAAAGCTCCTTTTTAATAGCAGGGTTACCCCATGCTGTTTCATTAGGGACACCGGCACTAGCGGCTTCAAGCTGATTTCCTAAGTTCCAGCTTGCCCCCATAGCAGCAGTGATTTCTTCCTGATTCAAATCATCGAAGGTTTCGTCAGCACTGACTGTAAAAGAAATCATACTGACTGTGGCTGATATTGCTACAATTGCACTTATCAGTCCTGAAAGTATTCTTTTTGCTTTCATTTTTTTACCTCATTTCTTTTTAATTTAATAATATAATTTTACCATATATAATTTTGTAATTCAATATTTATGTTTGATTTTAAGAAAATAATCACTTATACATTTGACTAAATTACTATAAAAGAGTATAATTATTTATATGTTTACAATAGAATTTTTAACAAGTGTAACCCTTAGTTAAGGAGAAAAAATGAAAAAAGTTTTATTAATTTATACAATGATTTGTATGTTTGTAATAATGGTATTGTGTTCAACATTATCTGTTGCTGTGGCAGCAGCGTATAACGATATAGATTTTGACTCTGCTGAGCCTATTGAATGTGATGTAATTTATAAAAAAACAGTCGAGAACAATAGTTACATACTGTCAAGCTTTACCGCTCCTGAGGACGGATATTATCTGTTTGAAGCTATTGGCGATAAATACAAGGTCGGAGAGTTTTTTGAAAAAAAGTATAACTACTATGAGCCTGTTGCAGCGCTTTATGACAGTGATAAAAACGAGCTGCAATATGTTGAGTTTGATTTTTATGAACCGTCTATCAAAGGGCAGGTTCCGTATACAAAAATGGTTCAAAAACTGAAGAAGGGTGAGGTATGTTACTGCAAAACACAGCTTCTTGATCCTGAAAGCAGCGGTAAATATTCTATAAGAGTAATGAAAGCTCCCGATTTGGTTTTTACATATTCATCGGCAGATGAGTTTTCCGGAAATTATGAGATTTACAGATATACCGGCTCTTCAAAGGAATTTACATTAAACAGCAGTTATACAGTAGGTAAGGATGATTCGCTTTTCACACCTATGGATGATGTTGTTTTAGATGGAATAGGATTAAATGCGTTTGAGGGAAATGAATATTTAGAGAGCATTACTTTTCCGTATGATTTAAAATATATTGCCTCTGAGGCTTTTTTAAACTGTAAAATGCTGAATACGGTAAATCTTAGCAGGAATCTCGGTATCATCGGATACAGAGCTTTTGCAGGATGTGAGTCGCTAAAGAGTATTACTATTAATTCTTATGACGTTGTTCTTGAGCCGCAATGCTTAGGTTATGATGAGAACGGTAATAAGTATAGCGATTTCAAAATATTCTGTAATGAGGATTCTACTGCTGAGGAGTATGCTAAGCAAAACGGAATAGATTATACTCTAATAACCAAAGAGCCTAAACCCACTGATAGCTCCGACAAAACAAATACGAGCAATTCAAGTAATAATAAAAAGGACCAGCCTGCTTCCGAAAAGCCTAATATTAGTACAAGTGCAAGCGTATCATCTGCACCAAGCAAAGTTATTAAGGTTGTAAAACCAAAGGTAAAACAGGCTAAAATCAAGAAGGTAACAAAAACTTCAAAGAAAAAACGGCTGAAGGTTAAATGGAAAAAGATAAGCGGTGTTTCAGGCTATGAGATAAAATGCGGTCTTAATAGAAAAATGAATAAAGGTAAAAGAGATATCACTATAAAAAAGAATTCAAATTCTAAAATAATCAAAAGTTTGAAGTCAAAAAAAATATACTATATTAAAGTAAGAGCATATAAAACGTATAAGTCTGAAAGCGGTGAAATACGAAAGTCATATGGCAAATGGTCTAAAATAATAAGAGCGAAAACAAGGTAGAGTTGATAAATACAGCGTAAGGTATTTCTATGTTTTTCAAGGTTCGCCCTGTTGACATTGCCATTCATTTGTGCTAAAATATATCCGTAAACAGAAAGGATCTAAGTCCTGACTGCGAGCGTTCAAAAAACATAAATCGTTCTGATAACAAAGGTTTATTCTGAGTTGCAAGGCGAGAGTATAGCAAAGCTTTTATCGAATCGTTTTTTGATTTGGTATACGGGTTGATTCTATCCTTTTGCCTTTTGGCGAAAGGATTTTTTGATTTAGAAAAGAGGTTAAGTATGGAGGTCAAAAACAGCGAAACAAGACTTGCTATTATAGCGATAATTGTAGAGGAGATCGAACAGACAGAACGGCTTAATAAAATTCTGCATAATTATTCTAGGTATATCATTGGCAGAATGGGTATACCGTATCAGAAGAAAAATGTCAATGTAATAAGCGTAGTTGTTGACGCTCCGAACGATGTAATAGGTGCGATTTCCGGAAAGCTGGGAATGATAGATAATATAACGGTAAAAACGGTTTATTCAAAGCTGTAAAGATAATAGGAGTTGTATGAATAACAGAGAACTAATTGAAAAGCTGAAAAATGAAAGAGTTTTATCAAAGACCGAATTTACACAGCTTATCGGTACATATACAAAAAAGGACAGAGAGTTTACAGCAAAGCTGGCAAGAGGAGAGGCTGACAGGGTATTCGGCAAGAAGATTTTTGTAAGAGGTCTGATAGAATTTTCAAGCTATTGCAAGAATGACTGTTACTATTGCGGTTTAAGACGCTCGAACAGAAATGCCGAACGCTACCGTCTAAGCAAGGAAGATATACTAAGGTGTGCTGACGAGGGGTATGAACTTGGTTTCAGAACCTTTGTACTGCAAAGCGGCGAGGACGGTTTCTACACGGATGAAATTTTATGCGATATTGTGAAGAGCATAAAAAATGCACATTCCGATTGTGCAATAACTCTCTCATTAGGAGAGAGAAGTGAGGAAAGCTATAAAAGGCTTTTTGACGCAGGAGCTGACAGGTATCTGCTTCGCCACGAGACGGCGAATACCGAGCACTATTCAAAACTTCACCCGGACAGTCTAAAAGCAGAGAACAGGCAGGAATGTCTGAGGACTTTAAAAAGAATAGGCTATCAGACTGGCTGCGGATTTATGGTAGGCTCGCCGTTTCAGACGGCGGAAAACTTAGCTGAGGATTTGCTGTTTATTAAAAGGCTTGCCCCCGAGATGGTCGGGATAGGGCCGTTTATACCTCAGCACGATACGCCGTTTAGAGACAAGCAAAAGGGCGGTCTTGAGGATACGCTTTTTATGTTGTCGCTTATAAGGCTTATGAAGCCGAATGTGCTTCTTCCTGCAACTACGGCACTCGGAACAATTTCGCCGCTTGGCAGAGAGCAGGGGATTCTGGCAGGTGCAAATGTGGTTATGCCAAATCTGTCTCCGACTGAGGTAAGGCAGAAATACCTTCTGTATGATAACAAAATCTGCACCGGCGATGAATCTGCACAATGTAAGGAGTGTTTAAATAACAGAATGAAAAGCATTGGATATGAGATAGTTACCGACAGGGGAGACTATAGGAATTGATAATTGATAATTTACAATTTACAATTGACAATGGATAATGAACATATGTGTTTAAATAAAATCAAAATTGGAGGATAATTATGAAGTACGATGTTAAGTCTATGAAAGCAGAGGAATTTATTAACGACGATGAAATTCTGGATACTTTGAAAGAGGCAGAAAAACGCAAGGACGATAAGGAATATGTAATGTCGCTTATCGAGAGGGCAAGAGACTGCAAGGGTTTAAGCCACAGAGAAGCGGCAGTACTGCTCGAATGTGAAATTCCTGAATGTATTGAGGCTATGGAAAAAACAGCAATGGAGATAAAGGAAAAATTGTACGGTGACAGAATAGTAATGTTCGCACCGCTGTATCTTTCAAACTACTGTGTAAACGGCTGTACATATTGCCCGTATCATCACTGCAACAAGCATATTGCGAGAAAAAAGCTCACTCAGGAGGAAATAAAAAAAGAGGTAATTGCCCTTCAGGATATGGGACATAAAAGACTTGCCATAGAATCGGGCGAGGACCCTGTAAATAATCCTATAGAGTATATTTTAGAGAGCATAAAAACCATTTATTCCATTAATCATAAAAACGGTGCTATCAGACGAGTCAATGTAAATATTGCGGCAACAACCGTCGAGAACTACAGAAAGCTAAAAGAGGCAGGTATAGGAACATATATCCTATTTCAGGAGACATATAACAAACACGACTACGAGCTTTTGCACCCTACAGGTCCCAAGCACAACTACGCTTACCACACAGAGGCTATGGACAGAGCAATGGAGGGCGGTATAGACGACGTAGGGATTGGAGTTTTGTTCGGTCTTGAGATGTATAAATACGATTTTGTCGGTCTTTTGATGCACGCAGAGCATTTGGAAGCTGTTCACGGAGTAGGTCCGCATACCATTTCAGTGCCGAGAATATGCGGTGCTGACGACATTGACAAAGCTGATTTTTCAAATGCTATCTCAGATGATATTTTTGCAAAGTTAGTAGCAGTTATTAGAATTGCCGTTCCGTATACCGGAATGATAATTTCGACCCGTGAGTCTAAGAAGTCGAGAGAAAGGGTTTTAAAGCTGGGCGTTTCGCAAATCAGCGGAGGCTCTCGAACAAGCGTCGGCGGTTATGTTGACCCCGAACCTGAGGAGGAAAACTCTGCTCAGTTTGACGTTACCGACACAAGAACTCTCGACGAGGTCGTAAACTGGCTTTTGGAGATGGGTTATATTCCGAGTTTCTGTACCGCTTGCTATCGTGAGGGCAGAACAGGCGACAGATTTATGAGTCTGTGCAAATCGGGTCAGATAGCAAACTGCTGTCAGCCGAACGCTCTTATGACTTTAAAGGAGTACCTTGAAGATTACGCAAGCGACGATACCAGACAAAAGGGAGAGGCTTTGATTAAAAAACAGCTTGAGCTTATTCCAAATGAAAAGACCAGAAGAATCGCTAAAGAGAGAATTGAAAAAATTCATTTGGGCGAGCGTGATTTCAGGTTCTAATTTAAGGCGGAACAATAATTTTTGAAAGGCGGAATGTTTATGCCGACTTTAAACGAAACACCAAGATCAGACAGACTTCACATAGGATTTTTCGGAAAGCGTAATGCAGGAAAATCAACCCTTATAAATGCCTTTACAAAACAGCAGATATCAATAGTTTCAGATGTTGCGGGTACAACGACCGATCCCGTTTTCAAGTCTATGGAGATTGCGGGAATAGGTGCATGCGTGCTGATTGACACAGCAGGCTTTGACGATATAGGCGAGCTGGGTAAAATTAGAGTTGAAAAGACAAAAAAAGCAGCCGAAAGAACTGATGTTGCAGTAATATTGTTTTCCGATACAGATGTAGAAAAAGAACTTGAATGGTTTGATTATTTCAAGAAAAAGGGTACGCCTGTTCTGAATGTGATAAGCAAGGCAGATACTATGTCAAGTGATGAAATTTCACAAATAAAGTCTGAAATTTTAAGAAGGACAAGTGAAGAGCCTTTGATTGTAAGTGCTGATAATGAGAGCATAACCGATAAGTTCAAAAATACGCTCATAAGGCTCATTCCGGAGGATTTCGGAAGCCGCAGTATAACGGGAGATTTAGTCGGCGACGGTGATTTGGTACTTTTGGTAATGCCTCAGGATATTCAGGCACCTAAGGGGCGGCTTATACTTCCTCAGGTTCAGACGATTCGTGACTTGCTTGATAAAAAATGTCTTGTTATGAGCTGTACTACCGACAGGCTTGATGAAACATTAGAGGCGTTGTTTTATCCTCCTAAACTGATAATTACCGATTCGCAGGTATTTAAAACAGTCTATGATAAAAAGCCCAAAGAAAGTATGCTGACTTCTTTTTCAACTCTGTTTGCAGGGTATAAGGGCGATTTGGAGTTCTATATAAAATCTGCCGAAGCAGTAGAACTTCTGACTGAGAAGTCTAAGGTACTTATAGCAGAGGCTTGCACTCATGCACCGTTAGCTGAGGATATTGGCAGAGAAAAAATACCGAGAATGCTCAGAAAAAAGGTCGGCGAGGGGCTTACAGTAGATATTGTCAGCGGACCTGATTTTCCTGATGATTTATCGGAATACGATTTGGTAATTCAGTGCGGAGCGTGTATGTTTAACAGAAAGTATGTGCTGTCACGAATTGACAGGGCAAAGGCACAGGGCGTGCCGATGTCAAACTACGGAGTTATAATCGCATATCTTAATAATATTTTAGATAAAATTTCCTATTAAAAACGGCTGATGAAATTTGCACAAGTCCAGTAAAAACGGACAATAGAAAAAACCCCCCCTATATGGTAGAATAAAAGAAGCTACCGTAAAGG
>CANQCK010000035.1 GCA_947589185.1 uncultured Clostridia bacterium
TGCCTTATGAGATAAAGCCGAGACGTGCAGGGGATATTGCAACTTGTTATGCGAACACGGACAAGGCAAAAAGGCTGTTCGGCTGGGAGGCTAAACATTCACTTGATGAGATGACAGCCGACGGCTGGAATTTTATAAAGAATAATTTTTAGTTAAAAAATTGGCTGGTTACCGATTTTAAATTTAGATTAGAATTAAAGTGTAAATTTTGGAGTATAAGTTATAATAGTTACTTGTTATGACTGAAAGGAAGATGATTTAAAATTAACAATACGTTGAGAAAATTTATTCAAATTATTACTGCGTCAGTAATGATTTCTACTGTTATGCTACCGTTTACAGCTGCAGCTAAAGGGGCAGATAAAAGACCTATTGGAACACTGTCAGCTGAGAATGACGCTGCATCTTCAAACGGCAGCTGGAGTTGGGACGCAGAGACTTTAACGCTCAGCCTTAACAACTGCAAAATAAAAACAAAGGAATTATACGGCTGTGTTGTTCCTGACGGAACAAAAGTTGTAATAAGCGGAGATAACACGATTTCCTCCGAGCGTGTTGCACTGTGGTGCAGAGGAACAATGGTAATAGAGGGAAGCGGAACATTAAATATTAAGAGTAAGAAGGATACAGCTCTTACTACTGATGAGAGTTTACGATTAAAGGGAGGAAGTGTTTACGCATCTACTAAATCCAAGTATTCGGCACCGGTGGTCATAGATAAGTCTCTAAGAGTCAACGGAGGTTCAATGTATGTGTCTGAACACAAAAGCAACAGCGGAATTGAGGTAGCAAAGGTCATCAGGGTTTATAAGGGTACGCTTATGTCCGAGTCAAAGGCTGATAATGCGATTGAGGTCTTTGCAGGAAAGTCGATATACATATACGGAGGACGTATAAAGGGAAAAGCTGAGGGTAAGACCTCTTACGGTGTATGGAGCGACGGAAGCATTTATGTCAGTGGAGGTAAGCTCAGAGGATACTCAAAAAACAAGGAAAGCGACAGTTACGGAATAGGCTGCGTAGCAAAAAAGACGTTTGAAATATCTGGCGGAAATATTAAGGCAAAAGGAAATCTTACAGCTCTTGCCGCTTGGAGCAGAGTGATAAGTAAAAATAACAAGGGAAGCGAAAAAGTAACACCGAATTTAAAGATTTCAAAGAGTATGAAGATTTCATCAAAGGCAAAGGTACGCAAGGCTTCAGTTTCGCAGAGGTATCACGGAGTTAGTGCCGAAAATAACGATTACATATGTGAGAAGTTCTGCGTTTTGGGAAAGAAAAACTTTTCATATAGCTATGATAATATCAGGTTTACAAATACCTTACACAGCGTAACTATCCAGCAATTAATAAATGAATAAAAAAATAAGACCGTTTGATTTTTACATATTGTAAATTTCAAAACGGTCTTTTTATTTTAACAATGCGTTTTTGTTTAATTTATACTTAATTTAGCTTGTCTCAAATTGACTGTAATAGAGCTTTGAATAAAATCCGTTTTTTGATAAAAGCTCGCTGTGACTGCCTTGTTCAATGATATGGCCTTTGTTCATAACTAAGATACAGTCGGAATTTTTTATAGTTGAAAGCCTGTGTGCAACGATAAAGCTGGTTCTGCCTTTGAGCATTTTTTCAAAAGCAGACTGAATTTTCTTTTCTGTTCTTGTATCAATATTTGAGGTAGCCTCGTCGAGAATGAGCATAGGGGGCAGGGTAAGCATAACTCTTGCTATGCAAAGAAGCTGTTTCTGACCGCTTGAAATATTCTCACTGTCGTCTGAAACTACTGTGTCATACCCCTGCGGAAGCCTTTGTATAAAGCTGTGAGCGTGTGCATTTTTAGCGGCTTCGACTATTTCTTCATAACTGGCGTCAGGTTTTCCGAAGGCAATATTATCTTTGATCGTACCCTTTGAAAGCCATGTCTCCTGAAGTACCATACCAAAACTCCTGCGAAGACTGTGCCGAGTGATTTCCGTTATATTATTTCCGCTTATTTTTATATTACCGTCGGTGACGTCATAAAATCTCATCAGGAGATTTATGAGTGTTGTTTTTCCGCAGCCGGTAGGTCCGACAATTGCAATTCGCTCTCCATTGCTGACTTTAAGATTTAAGTTTTCAATAAGAGGTTTGTCGGGTGTATAGCTGAATGAAACATCATTAAGGCTTAGTGTTCCATCAGTTTTTTCAAGAGTATAGAGTTCATTGTCGCTTTGCTCTTCATCTGCTTCAATTATCTCAAAAACCCTCTTGGCGGATGCAAATGCAGATTGCAGTTCGGTTATTACGCTTGAGATCTCATTAAACGGTTTGGTATATTGATTTGCATAGGTAAGAAAGGCTGAAAGCTGTCCGACGCTGATATGACCGCTTATTGCAGAAACCGGACCGAATATTCCAACACCCGAATAAACAAGACCGTTTACAAAACGAGTAGCAGGGTTAGTTATTGCAGAGAAAAACAGTGCTTTTACTCCGACTGTTTCAAGTTCTTTGTTTATTTTCTCAAACTTTTTCTTTGATTCATTTTCGTGGCAGTATGCCTTTACAATTTTCTGACCTGTAATCATTTCGTTTATATGACTTGTCATTTCGCCCCTTTTAATCGACTGTGCCTGAAACATATTGAATGTTCTTTTGGCAACAAATGACGCAACAAAGAATGAAAGGGGAGTAATCAAAATAACAATAAGTGCAATTTTGAAGTTTATTGAAATCATAAAGCCTATAGTAGCGAGTATTGTAATGACTCCCGAAAAAAGCTGGGTAAATCCCATAAGCAATCCGTCAGAAATAAGGTCAATATCTGTTACTATTCTGCTTATCAGATCGCCCTGAGGTGAATTGTCAACGTAGCTTATCGGAACTTTTTCCAGCTTTGCAAAAGCGTTAAGTCTTATGTCACGAACGGTATTGTAGGTGAGTTTGTTAGTGCAGAGATTCATCAGCCACTGTGCAATTGCCGTTATTGCTATTACCGCAATTATCTTTACAATGATTTTTTTTAGAGCAGGAAAATCTACGTTTCCTTTTGATATTATAAGATCAATACCGTTTCCCATAAGTATGGGTGCTAGCAGAGTAAACGCTACCGTTATAACCGATAAAAAAAGTGCAAAAATCAGATAATGCCTGTAAGGGCTGATATATTTAAACAGCTTTTTTATTATCTCACCGGTATTTTGAGGGTTGTTTGTTTTATTTATCATACTTTTTCACCGTTTATTATGAAAATTAAACTTCTTCAATCTCTTCTTCTGAGAGTTGAGAGTGGCATATTTCCTTGTATGCTTCACAGGATTTTAAAAGCTCCTTGTGTTTTCCGATACCTGCAATCTCTCCGTTGTCAAGAACTATTATAAAATCTGCGTCCTTAATGGCAGCCGCTCTTTGCGATACAATAAAGGTAGTTCGTTCGTTATTGTTTTTCTTTAATGCCTTTCTCAGTTTTGCATCAGTAGCGAAATCCAGGGCACTGGAACTGTCGTCAAGTATTAATATCTTTGGCTGTGCAATTAACGCTCTGGCAATGGAAAGTCTTTGCTTTTGCCCGCCTGAAAGGTTTTTGCCGTCTTGTGAAATTTCAAAGTCAAGTCCCTTTTCATTAACAAATTCAAGGGCTTGTGCATCTTCAAGAGCTTTTTTTATTTCATCATCTGACGCATCTTTTTTACCCCATTTTATATTATCACGGATAGTTCCTTTAAAAAGAATTGACTTTTGTGCAACTATACAGATGTTTTTTCTCAAAGACTGAAATGTATATTTCTTTATATTATTTCCATAGAGAAGTATTTCACCCTCTGTCACATTAAAAAATCTGGGCATAAGGTTGATAAGCGTTGATTTTCCCGCTCCCGTACCGCCGATAATACCCACTGTTTCACCACTTGAAACCTTAAAGCTTATATTTTTTAAGGCACATTTTTCTGCGGTCTCATAGTACGAATAGCTGACATTTTTGTATTCAATTACAGGTACACTGCTATCAAAGTCAGTTATATTATCAATTGATGCGTCATCATCAGTAAGACTTGGCTTGATTTCAAAAATGTCGTTTATTCTAACAGCTGACGCCTGTGCCTTAGTGATAATTACAATGAGATTTGCAAGTGCTACCAAAGCAAGAAGTATCTGCGACATATAACTTACCAGTGCTATCACTTCGCCTTGAGTTATCGCTCCTTTAAAGGTAAAAACGCCGCCGAACCATATAATAAGAATAGTCGCAATATTGACTAAAACATATGTTGCAGGATTCAAAAGTGCAGAAATCCGACCTGCTAAAAGCTGTTCTTTTAAAAGGCATTCACTTGTTTCGGCAAAGCGTTTTTGCTCATACTTTTCTTTAGAAAATGCTCTTATAACTCTGATACCCGACAAGTTTTCACGGGTTATTGTTGAGATTTCATCCTGATTTTTTTGAACAGTTTTGTATATGGGTATGGTCTTAGACATTATAATGTATATCACCAAAGAAATAGCAGGTGTGAACAGCAAAAATATCAAAGTAAGCTTTACATTTATGGTAAAAGCCATAACGATTGCTCCCAGAACTATAAACGGCGAACGCAGAAACAATCTGAGGATCATATTAACACCTGTCTGAGTTTGGTTTATATCCGAGGTAAGCCTTGTGATTAAAGCCCCAATTCCAACTTCGTCCAGTTCTTTGTGTGAAAATGCATTTACATGAGAAAAAAGACTTGTCCTAAGTGCTGTTCCGAAGCCCATTGACGCTCTCGCGGCAAAATACTGTGCAGTAAGAGAGCTTACAAGCCCCAGAACTCCGAGCAGAATCAGGACAGCACCCATTTTGAAAATATAAGCCTTATCTAAATTGTATATTCCAACGTCGATTATTTTTGCCATAACTATTGGAACAAGCAGTTCAAAGGAGGCTTCAGTCATTTTGAAAATAGGTCCGAGAATGCTTTGTATTTTATAATTTTTTAAAAATCTCGCTAATCTGAACATAAAATTCTCCGTAATTTTGTATTATTTACGCAGTAAATATTCATTCAAGGCTTTCTTTAAAAGCCTTATGAAGTTATTATACCACTATTTCTCATTTCAATCAATACTTGAGAAAACAGCCATTATATGATATACTAATATTAATAGACTAAAACATATAAATGTAAATGGAGAATGCGGTATGGAAGCGATACTTAACATTGACAATAGTGTGCTAGACTTTATGATTTCTGTCAGAACAGAGTTTTTAAATGATTTTTTTGCTTTCTTCAGTCATATAGGCAGCGGAGGAGCAATATGGATTGTTACAGCACTTATTCTATTGTTTTTCAGGAGAACAAGAAAAGCAGGAATTATTCTTTTGATGACGATTGGAATAACTGCACTGATAAACAATTTTGTAATAAAAACAATTGTTGACAGGGCAAGACCATTTATTTCAAATGAAGCTATCAAAACCATTATATCAAAGCCTTCGGGAACATCATTCCCGTCGGGACACGCATCGTCATCATTTGCAGCGGCAGCCATATTGATTAAATATTTCAGAAAAAACGGTTTGTATGGTTTAGCGGCGGCAATACTTATAGCCTTTTCAAGAATTTATTTTTGCGTACACTACCCGAGTGATGTAATTGCAGGAGCAGTCGAGGGAATTTTGCTTGCACTGATTATTTCATTTGCTTTTGAGAAAATTTACAATAAAATCCGCAAAGCAAGGCTTCTAAGAATAAACGAAAAGATCACCGTTTCGCACGGATTCACCTATGAGCCTATACCTGATAAGATATGGAATAATATGCAGGGCAAGTCTTACCCCGACAGTGAGACTGTTAAGAGCAAGGGCTGTAGAATTTCGAGAGGTGAACTTTTCTACCTTAATGTGTTGTATTTCGGTTTTGACAATGAAACTAAAGTAGGTGAGATAGTTTGCAGCAGAAAAATTGCAAAAGACCTTTGCAGAATATTCAAGAGACTTTATGATCGCAGATATATGATTGAAAAGATAAGACTTATTGACAACTACGGTGCTGACGACGAAAAATCAATGACAGACAATAATTCTTCTTGCTTTTGCTATAGAAATATTGCACATACTGATATTATGTCAAATCACTCATATGGGTTGGCAATTGACATAAATCCTTTATATAATCCGTACATTGCGAACGGCAGAATTATGCCTGCTGCAGGAGAACCGTATGCTGATAGAAGCCGCAGTTTCAGTCATAAGATTGACAAGAAGGACTACTGCTATAAGTTATTCAGGAGCTTTGGCTTTGAATGGGGCGGAGATTGGAAAAAAGAAAAGGATTATCAGCATTTCCAACGGCAACGGTGACGCTGCATCCACAGGGATAACCCCTGCACGCAGACTGACTTTGAAAGTTTGTAAAGTGTGTTTAATTTGAGCAGCGGAAGGCTGGTAATTTTATACAGAAAGAAAGCGACAAGCCGTCGTTTGCATTTTGTCTTTTGGGGTGTTTAATGTGTATAGTGTTTATAACAGCTGGCTTAATAATTGATAATCGACAATGGAAAATGAATAATTAATATATTTATAAAAATATTTGACTTTTTTGCCGAAAGATGTTATTATATTCCTGCTAGGAGGAATATTATGTGCAGAACATTTAATGTAATAAAATGTAAACGGGGGGGGG
>CANQCK010000036.1 GCA_947589185.1 uncultured Clostridia bacterium
GCAAAATCCGATGCGGCGACTGTGGCGGCTTTTACGGCTCAAAGGTGTGGCACTCCAACGACAAGTACAGAAAGGTCGTATGGCAGTGCAACCACAAGTACGATGACGGGAAGAACTGCTCTACGCCTCATTTGGACGAGGACACCATCAAGACATTGTACCTCAAAGCCCTGCGGATTCTTGGAGAGGAGCGTGACGAGATCATAGCCACCTTTGATGCCATTAAGGACGAAATGTACGATACCGCAGAGATGGAAGCGGAACAGGCAGCCCTTCAGCAGGAAGTCATAGTGGTGACGGAACTGGTCGAGCAGTGCATCAGCGAGAACGCCCATGTCGCCCAGAACCAGAAGGATTACCAAAAGAAGTACGATGCCCTCTCCGAACGCTACGACAGGACAAAGGAGCGGCTGGATAAGGTCAGCGGCAGGATTGTGGAGCGGCAGGCAAAGAGGGAGATGATCGAGGCTTTCCTTCAAGACCTAACTGAGATGGACGAGAATGTACAGGAGTTCACGGATGACCTATGGTTCAACCTGCTTGACCACATGACGGTTTTCTCAAAGATGGATGTGAGGTTCACCTTCAAGAACGGGACGGAGATCAGTGTGAAATAAAGGAAACAGGACACGGCCGGACACCTTGCGGATTGCGGGATGTCCGGCTTTCTCTATGCAAAATTAAAATGTTCGGCAACAGCGGAACGAGGCAAAATTATAAAGTATGGCAAAATCAAAAAGTGTAGGGCAAAGTTAAAAGGTTCAAGGCAAAATCAAAAAGTATAAGGGCAAAATGTAATTGTATCGCTTTGGGATACTACTTAGAAATGTAAACCCAAGAATTGATACAACTAAATGCTGTTGTCAGAACGGCAGAATGGCTTGAAATCAAAGGCTTTCGGAGATTGAGGCTTCTCCGGAAGCTCTTTTTTATGCCCAAATCGAGGAAGTATCCTGCCAATAGTGTAATCGGGCGTGACAATAGCTGCGGAGAATTTGACAACACCTCAAGCAAAAACGACAACAGCAGAGAAAAATGTGACAACACCTTCTGACAACAGCCACAGGCAAAGTTAAAATGTGTGACAACAGAAAGTATCAACTAAATTTGCCTGGGAATTATTTCGCTTCTGATTTGCCAACAAGGATCTCTGCATAATCGGTCAAAAAAGAATAATTTTTGCATTTGAGTGCAGATGATTGACTTTTCCGTCTATTTATGCTATCATAAAGACAACAGGAGGAATGAGCCATGATAGAATCGCACAAATTGAAAAAGCGGGATCGTTATCTCAAAAAACTGATTGGATTTCAAGATACGGAACCTGTAAAAGTCATCACCGGCATAAGGCGCTGTGGGAAATCGAGCCTTTTGAAGCTGATGGTTGCGCATTTGATTGAAACAGGCGTTCAACCGGAGCAGATCATTGAGATGAACTTTGAATCCAATGATTTTCGGAAAATGAATTCTGACGATGTCTACGCTTATGTAAAACAACAAGTCGTAACTGGAAAGCGCATGTATCTATTTTTCGATGAAATCCAGAGGATTGATGCTTGGGAGGACGCAATCAATGCTTTGCGGGTGGATTTGGACTGTGATATCTATGTGACTGGTTCCAACGCATACCTGCTTTCCTCGGAATATTCCACTTATCTTTCCGGCAGATGCGTGGAGATCAAAATGCTGCCCCTTTCTTTCAGCGAGTTTCTTTATTTTCATGGTTTTGAGGTGAAAGAAACCAGGAGCGCTCTTGGCGGCGTTCATAAGCGGGTGTTTGATAAAAACGGCGAACAATATGAACTGAGGGAAGCATTTGAAGCATTCATGCGTTTTGGCGGCATGCCAGGCATTGCCGATGTTGGACTCGATCAAGAAAAAGCGCTCTATCTACTTGACGGTATCTATTCTACCGTTGTCGTTCGAGATATTCTGGAACGGGAAAAGCGTAGAGGGCAGAAGCGAATTACCGATTCGATTCTGCTTCGCAAAATCATCATGTTCCTTGCGGACAACATCGGTTCGAATGTTTCTATTGCATCCATAGGCAATACCTTAGTGAATGAAGGACTTCTTGAGGATGGTAAACGGAAAAGCGCGCCGAGCGCACATACGGTTCAGGCTTATGTCAACGCACTGCTTGAAAGCTATTTCTTCTATGAAATCAAACGCTTTGACGTCAAGGGAAAAGAATATCTCCGCACACTTGGAAAGTACTATATTGTCGATATAGCTCTGAGAAACTATCTGCTGGGGTTCCGAAATCGTGACAGTGGGCATGCAATCGAAAATATCGTCTATTTTGAACTGCTCCGGAGAGGATACGACGTAGCGATCGGTAAGATCGACAACATGGAGGTGGACTTCATCGCGACTACCGCTGACGAGAGGAAATATATTCAGGTGACGGAATCCATGAACAGCGAGGACGTCAGAAAACGCGAGTTAGCTCCTCTGCAAAAAATACGCGATAACTATGAAAAGATCGTGCTGTCGCTTGAACCGGGGCTGGATAGCTCATACGAAGGGATCAAGTCTGAGAACCTAATTGAATGGTTGCTTGCAGACTGAGGCTTAGCCCGGTTATTTGCTTTATTTCTGACATTACAGAGAGAACTATAAAATTTTATATTTGGTACAACAAAACCCGAAACCTGCTCTCAAGTAGCGAGAGTATGGTTTCGGGCTTTTTTATTTTCATAAAAGTTATCAATCTATGACTTGACTTTTCGGACTTTCAGAGCGATTTATAGACAGACGTGCAGGTAGGCTTTCGGATAAAAAAGTGTAAAATTTTCGTAGAGTGCTTTATTCTACGAAAAACCGCTGGATCCTTTGATTTCATTGGACTCAGCGGTTTTCATAACGGCTAAAAAAGACGGTTAATCTGTGGTCAAAAGAGAGGAAAGCAGATTCATATTTTCCTGCTTTAACTCCATAGACGGATGGACATATCGATTCAATGTGATATTCACGCTTGCGTGTCCGAGTATTTTGCTCAGACTCTTGACGTCAAATCCGAGTTCAACGCAGCGCGTGGCGAAGGTATGTCTTAATGTGTGAAAATTTACATTTGATATACCGCATGCTTTCATTACAGACTTAAATTGATTTTCCATGCAGCGAGGTTCGATATAGCTGTAAGCGCTCCTGTTAACAAAAATGCTTCATCTGGTTTCTTTACAGGAATCAGAAAGTTGAAGAACTTCATATGGAATTGGAATTCGTCTTATAGAACAATCGCTTTTTAGAGATTGGATAACGATTTCGGTTTTTTTGCCCGATATTCTGTTTAGCTGGATTCTTTGCATAGATTGATGAACAAAAAGATATTGTTCTTCAATAAAAATATCTCCCCACTTGAGCGCGCAGATTTCGCCAATACGCAATCCGGTATAAAGGCACAACAAAATTCCCAGATTACAGGGACTCAGTTTTTTGCATAGATACTTGCTTAAAGTTTCCTGTTCGCAGCGGCTTAAAACTCGCATTGGCTTTTGTTGCTGACGAACAGAAATATCGCTGATATTGGCAATAGAAAGCCCTTTTTCCTTAGATGCATATTCAAGAATATTCTTTAGCGCTGAAAGCGTACTGTTTGCAGTTTTGGGAGATAGCCACTTTCTTTTTGTCCCGCCCTCAGTTAACATTTTTCTACTGAATTTTGACACTTTTCCTCGAGAAATAGACTGGATATGCAACTCACCGAATTCTGGGATAAGATATGACCTCAGAAGATTCCTGTATTTTGCACAACTTGACGCCTTTAATTCCGGCTGCCGAATTGATAGCCATCCTAAAGCAACGTCTTTAAAAAATGTACCGGATAGGTTAGAAGCATATGGTCTTTCGTTTTTCAGTGCATCAAGCTTTCGTTCAGCTTCTTCGTATGTTTTTCCGAAAACGGAGCCATATCGGTATTTGCCGTCTATTTTCCCTTTCGAATAGCGTCCTTCCCAACGACCATCTTTTCGCCGGTAAATATTTTTTCCTTGCCTTGGCACGGAAATCACCTCCTGCAACTATTTTACTTGAGGCGTAATAGTTCTTCATTTTCATGTATAATTGTCAAATAAAATTCAAAGTCTTCTGTACAGGGCAACCGCATGAAAAAGTAGAAGAAATATGTTATAATTGACCAAAGGGAGTTGGTCAATGATGAAAAAATATTTTGAAGAATTAAGCGACAGCAGACAGCAGGGGAAAATAAAGTACAAATTGGTAGAAGTAGTAGTAATGGCAATCATAGCAGTAACAGCAGGAGCAGAGCATTGGAGCGAAATAGCCATGTATTGTAAAGC
>CANQCK010000037.1 GCA_947589185.1 uncultured Clostridia bacterium
TTTGAAACTATTATTTCCTCAGTATAAAAATTTATGCACGCTAAGCTACTAATTGAAGCTGTAAAATTTATCAAATTCACAATTAAGATTTATAATTTCGTTTTTAATCGTATGCCTGAAGAAATTAAAAAAATTGATATTATTGCTCAAAAAATAATTTATCTCTAAATCAAATAGTAATACAATATTTAAATTATGCTGTAAACAATTTGGATAACAAAACAGAAAGCAACATGAATACACGATTTCAGGCATAGCCACGCTTTATTTTTAGCAAACGAAGGTATTAACATACAAGAAGTAGCAAAAAGATTGGGAAACTAATGCGAGATATAAACAAAAAATCCACATTCCACAAAATATGAAACGCGAACAGGCTCCGGCGGAAATGTTGCTCTTTTTCTAAGTGTTAGCCCGCCGTTGCATAAAAATTACCGCCTTTAGCTAATTTGCCAAAGGCGGCAATGCGTGCAGGGGTTACCCTGCAGAAATACTTTGCAAATAAGATATAAATAGTAACGCGAGTATAAACAAAAAATCCAAGCACTATAATCAGTACGCGGACCGGATGCAACGCCCTATTAGATACTAGAAATAAGAGACCAGAAGCTATAAGTCAACTTTCCTATTTATTACAATAATTATCAATTCCTTTAGCCCGCCGTTGCATAAAAATTACCGCCTTTAGCTAATTTGCCAAAGGCAGCAATGCGTGCAGGGGTTACCCCTACTGGTCGGAGTAACAAGACTTGAACTTGCGACCTCTTGACCCCCAGTCAAGCGCGCTACCACCTGCGCCATACCCCGACAAAATAATTATACATCATTTTTTATCATTTGTCTAGCCCAAAATGGAATTTTTTCAGTCCTGTTAATCTACAAAATTATTAAATTAATAATCCCAACTCACTTCTCAATAGCTATAAAAGGTATCTCCATCTCGTCTTTTGTAAGTCCTGCGTGTACTCCTATAAACTTGTTGTCTTTATTATAAATGGTTAAATCACTCACCGCAATAGCAATGTAATCTCCTAACATTTCATTGAATCGCTTGTGATTTTCACCACTTCCAAACAGCTTTTTAGCAATTACCTCTTCTTTATAAAGCAGAATAAACTTGTCTCCGAAATGCTTATTGAATACTTCTTCAAACTGATTTTCCATTCCCTTTTTCACAAATAAATTCAATGCTCTTGGCTCAATTGACGGCATTCGTAAAAGACATTCCATAACATCAGGATAGTCAGTTATAACTACACCGTTAGAATCTATAAGTCCGTGATCTGCCGTGATAATAAGAAGAGTATCGCCCAAATCTTTTGACAGCTCCTTTGTCTGACACTCAAGCTCACGCAAAATGCTCTTGCTCTTTTTTGAAAAACAACCTGTTCTGTGCATTATGCTGTCAGGTTCGTTCCAGTACGCATAGATATATTTTCTGCCGTCCAAACTGCAAAGATGTTTTATTCTCATACATATATCACTAAAACTCTGCGGATAAGGCTCACTAAATGGAGTCGCCTCATAAGCCATATTTCCTGTCTCTTTTATCCTGTCCGCAACACGCAAATATGGGCAATATGTCCAAGCTGCATTGAATTCAGCTGCTTGATTGCCGTTGATATCTGTGTTGTTGAATACCGTCACATTCTTGTCAAGCTCTTTGTAGTAGCATTCCCAGCCGAGCCAGCTATGCTGATTCGGGAACAGCCCGCTGTCAATAGATGTAGTAGCAGAAACTGTCGTTGGAGGGAAAACAGATGTATATATTCCCTTTAAATTACTCCTGAAAAAACCGTCTGAATCAAGGTTTTTCTCTATTATATTTCTGCCCATTCCGTCTAAAAGAAGAACAACTACGTTTTTATACTGTTTTTTAAAAAGCTCATCTGCCATTGCAAGCGTTTTGTTCGGGGCTTTCGCACCGAAATATTTTATTACCGAACAGGCAAGATTTGCAATGCAGTTATTGTAGTCGGGGTATAAAAGTTTCATACTGCATTCTCCTTAAATTAATGTATTCATAAAGTATAATCTAAATATTTTCAAGTAGTTCCGTCAAATTTGATAGATTATTTATAATATAATTAGGTCGTATTTTGTTTTTCTTATATAAATTATCTCTGTCAATAAGTATTGAACAAATACCTAACTGCTTTGGTCCCAAAATATCGTCAACTAATGAATCGCCAATCATTGTTATTTCATCAGGTGCACACCTAAAACAGTCAAGTACATACTCAAACGCTTCTTTCTGAGGCTTAAAGAAACCTATCTCTTCACCAATAAATATGTAAGGAAAATATTTATCTAATCCCGTAGTTACTATTTTCTGCCTTTGCCCATCTGAAGGACCGTTTGTCAGAATCGCCAAAATCACATCTTGTTCTTGGAGTTGTAAAATCGTTGGAATAACATCATCAAAAAGCTTTATTTTATTATTGATCTGATACATAAATAACTCATTAAATTTTTCAGACAGGTCAATGTTTTTAGTGTAATTCATTGAGACCAGAACATCACTATATCTTCTTATTCTATACTCATCTACCGTAATCTTTCCCAAAGAAAACTCTTTATATAGAATAGGTTCAATATTTTTATATCTTTTCCAAAACTTAAAGCTGTCTATGTTATTTTCATTAAGTAATGATGATATTATATCTCTTGCTTTTCTCTCTGCACTATTAAAATCACACAAAGTATTATCAAGATCAAACAGTAAATACTTGCTCACAGCTTTTCTCACCTACTTATAACTCAATCCTAATCTTTTAATATCTGCAAAACCGTTAAGTCTAACAGATTATTTATAACATAATTCGGTTGTATTGAGTTTTTCTTATATAAATTATTTCTGTCAACAAGTATTGTACAAATTCCTAACTGCTTTGGTCCCCATACGTCGTCAACTAAAGAGTCACCCACAAATACGACTTCATCAGTCTTCAAATCACACTCCTGCAAAATTCCCTCATAAAATGCTTTAACGGGCTTGTAGCATTTTAAACGCTCAGATGTGAAAATATGTTCAGAATTAAAAATATCTACATTATTAAATTTTAGATTTTGAAACAGCGGTTCATCATCTGTAGTTGAACCTATTATCAAATCATATTTATTTTAAAGTATATGTAAAGTATCAACCACTTCTGGAAAAAAGTATCTGTTTTTCATGGTGTCCAGCATAATGTTTACGTCTTTATGATAATCGCCAAAAATTCCGTACTCGTTATATAATTCGCCCAGACTTTTTTCAAATATATCTTTTTCCAACATAAATTCATTGCAGTTTCTTTTGTAATGATTATTTTTCTCTTTCCACTTGCTATAGAAAACCTCCGG
Organism: uncultured Clostridia bacterium; assembly: GCA_947589185.1. Lineage (GTDB taxonomy): Bacteria > Bacillota > Clostridia > Oscillospirales > Ruminococcaceae > UMGS1601. The sequence goes on from CANQCK010000037.1 coordinate 3,346, forward strand.
GATTATATCTTTATCATATTTGTTCAATATTTTTTTAACAGCACAAATTGAAGCGTTTCCTGTAGAAATCAATGTTCCATACACATCAAAAATAATTGACTTATACATTGCAAACCCTCCAATACATCACAGTAATATTAAACTAATTTCACTCCGCTGACAGCCAAAACCGTCGAGCTTGAAAAATCCCACAGCTTTTCGCCACGTTTATACTGATCAATACGTTTGTCAAACCGCTTATTTATAAGCTCGATCAGCGTATCGTATTCGCACTTAGAAAGAGCGTCTAAATTTATATTCAACGCCTTTTGTACCGAGCATATGCTGTGCATTCTCTGAATATTTATCTGCTCAACAGCCATTTCATCAGAAACCAAATAATTGTCAGGTGCGTAATCAACTATTGTAAACATATTTACATTGACGTCTTTAAAACCGTATTTTTCAAGCTGTTTTGGGTAATCATGCTCGTCCATTTCATAAATCCCGATATTTGAAGCTATAGGATTTTCTCCTGCATTGCTCCATGCTTTTTCGATAAGTCTTTGTTCAGTTTCGCTTATATCCGTCGCAATATTTTTAACACCCAGATTTTTGCGTACTGACAAAACAACAATTCTGCCGCCGTTTTTCAAGACACGGTACTGCTCTTTAAAAAACGGCTCGTGCGGAATATGCTCGGAAACTGTATACGAATAACATAAGTCAAACAAATTATCTCCAAACGGTAAAGATGTCGCATCAGCATTTATAAACTGAACTCCGGTTTCTTCAAATTTTGATTTCGCATACTCAATATGTGCAGAATCCAAGTCAACTCCTGTTATACTTACATTCGGAACATATTGTTTCAGCTTGT
>CANQCK010000038.1 GCA_947589185.1 uncultured Clostridia bacterium
AGTTTGAAAACGGTCATAAAAGTAAGCAGGTTAAAGTGCGGGGTCTACCCGCACAAATCACATCGGACGGCAGAGCCATTCGTTACGGACTTTGCAACGCTTTTGCAAAACAAAAATTAATGGGGTTGTAAGAAGGCTAATAAGTTGTATTATGGGGTGCAAATATGGAAAATAACGAAATATAGCCGTTTTATAGGGTGTCAATATAGGGGTTGCGGATATAAAAATATTATTTTATTCATTAAAGCACTGGATATTCAAAATGAGTTGTAGTATTGTGTTGTGCTAAAGAAAGGTGTGATTTGTATGGCAGAAAAAAGATTATTGACAAACGGCAATGCATTCAAAAGAACAGATGGCAGATGGTGTGGTGTAGTCTGGTATATGGACGAGCGTGGAGTTAGAAAACGCAAGAGCTTCTCAGGTACTACAAAGCAAGCAGTTAATAAGAAAATCACAGACTACATTGCAGATTTCAACGAGTCAATAATTGAGTCACAGGAAACAAAGAAAACACTTCGTGAGAATATGCAAAAATGGCTTGAAGTGTTTAAGTTTCCTTCCGTAGAGAGAAGCACTTATGACAGATATGAATGCACAGCAAAAAATCAAATCTATCCTGTGCTGGGAGATAAGGTTGTTAGCGATATTTCTGCCGCTGATATAAAAGATTTACTTAATCAAAATATGAGCGAAGGTTATGCATACACAACTGTCAAAAAAGTATATTTGGTACTTAGCGAATACTTTCGTTATCTCACACAACAAGAAATCATAGTAAAGAACCCTATGCAAAGTGTACCAATGATAAAGAAAAGCAACTTCTATGCAGCTCAAGAAAAAGAAAATCTCCCCGCAAACGAAACCCTAACGGTATTCACTCCAGAAGAGATTGAAATATTCAAAAAAGAATGCTTCCGATGTTGGGATAACGGTAAAAGAATTTACCAACAAGCTGCTGCATATATTCTTATGCTGAACACAGGGCTTCGCACAGGTGAATTGCTTGGGCTTCTCAACAGCGACATTGATCTTGAAAACAGAGTGATGCATTTACAGCGTGGTGTTAAAGAGATTGCCAAGCGTGACGGCATAACTGCTGAAAGAGGCAGAGAGATAAAAGTCGGCAAGTTAAAAAGTGCATCCAGTAAGCGGGATATTCCACTGAATAACACGGCTATAGAGATGATAAAGGATTTACACCAAGAAAGATACTTCGGCGATATTATCGAATTCTCAAAGCTGCAGGTATTGAAACAAAAGGCTTACACAGCTTGCGGCATACTTTTGCGACTAACCTTGTTAACGGTCAAAAACAACCTGACGGCAGTATCAAATCTCTAACTCCAAGACAAGTTGCTGATTTACTCGGACACTCGACTTCGCAGATAACTGAAATGTACTATGTGAAAAAAGACACGGCAAGGTTGAGTGGGATTACGGATGGGTTTGAGATGTAAGAATCAGGCATCCTTTCTTTAACATATAAAAAGGCAAAAGCCGCATATGGACGCATATCGTTCACATACGGCTTCTATTAATTTAGCCTATTTATTTTGCTTTTCTGCCTTTAAGCCTTCTTTTCCTGAAAGAGAAGTAAACAGTATTCAGTCCCAGCAAGAATGTTACCAAAAATGCTAATGGCAGGTTTCTCTCGCTTTCACTTCCCGTGTTAGGTGTGTTTCCGTTGTTGCCGCCGTTTGTATTATTGTTGTTATTGCTTGTAGGATTCTTTGTCTTGCTGTATGGCGGATTGTTTGTATTTTGAGATGATTTGCTTTCTGTGCTCTTTGATTTCTTGCTCTTAGTTGTTTTCTTTTTCTCCTTTGCAGGCTTTTTGGTAGTTGGCTCTGTCGGGTTTGTCGAATTGGTTGGATTTGTAGGTTCAGTTGGGGTTGTAGGTTCATTAGGGTTAGTCGGACTTGTCGGAGTCGTCGGCTCAGTTGTAGGATCGGTTTTTGGTTCAGTTGGCTTGTAAATATTCTCAAACTCTGCCTTTTCTTCATTTGCCGTTCCGTCTGTCTTTGTGTAAGTGTGGCTTTGTACTTCCAGCTTCGATTCATTATCAACAACTTCTACTGTCAGAGTCCATACGCTTTCATCGTATGTGTATCCCGATGCGTCTCCCTTTTCCTCGCTTATCTCGAATGTGTATGTTCCTGCCTTAGTGAAAGTAATATCTCCGAAATTTGCACTTCCTGAACCTATTACTGAAGCCGTTGTTTCTTTCGGAAGTTCTGCCCCGTTTTCGGGATTGTCTGCACTCGCCTTAATATTAAATGTAAAGTCTTCATCACTCGGAGTGTTTCCTGTTACTGTCTTTTCTACCTGCGGTGCATATTCTGTTGGAGTTGTGTTATAGGTATTCGTGAATAATGCTCTTTCTCCGCTTGACGTTCCGCCCTCTTTTTCATATGTGTGGCTCTTTATCGTCAATGCCGAGTCTACATCTTCTACTACTACCTTTAACGTCCATACACTTTCATCGTATGTGTATCCCGATGCGTCTCCCTTTTCTTCGCTTATCTTAAATGTGTATGTTCCTGCCTTAGTGAAAGTAATATCTCCGAAGTTTGCACTTCCTGCTCCCTTTACTGTCGCTGTTGTGTCTTCTGGCATCTCTGCTCCCTCAGGATTGTCTTCACTTGCCTCAATGTTGAAGGTAAATGTCTTATCGCTTTGCGTTGTTCCAGTAATATTCTTTTCGACCTGCGGTGAGTATGATACATCTATTGTGCTGTAGCTGTTCTCAAATTCAGCATTCTCTGTGCTTTTTGCTCCGCTTTTTGTATATTCAACTTTGCTTACCTTTAGCTGTGAATTATCATCTGTTACTTCTACCGTAAGCGTCCATACGCTTCCGTCATAGCTATAGCCGGGTTCGTTTCCCTGCTCCTCTTTTATTTCAAAGTTATATGTTCCCGCTCTTGTAAAGATGATATTTCCAAAGCCGGCTGTTCCCGAACCTGTTACCTTTGCCTCAGTACTTGACGGCAAGCTTGCTCCGTTAGGATTATCAGCCTTTGCTGTTATACTAAATGTAAATGTTTTATAGCTTGACGGATCGCCTGTTACTGTTTTCTTTACTTTTGGTTCATACTCTGTTGGTTTGACATTATAGATATTTGTAAAGGTTGCTTCTGTTGTACTTTGCGCTCCTATCTTAGTATACGCCGTACTGCTTACCTTCAACTGTGATTCTTCATCTATTACTACTACTGTCAGAGTCCATACGCTTTCATCATAGGTATACCCTGCGTCATTTCCCTTTGTTTCCTTTATTTCAAAGTTATATGTTCCTGCTTTGCTGAATGTAATTGCATTAAAGCTAGTACTTCCTGCTCCTGTTACTTCTACTATCGTATTATCCGGCATTGTAACCCCACTTGGGTTGTTTGGCTTTGCAGTTATACTAAACGTAAAGCTCTTATTATTTGCAGGCGTTGCTCCTGTTATCGTTTTTGTTACCTTTGGTGTATACTCTATCTTCGTTACATTATACCTGTTTGTAAACGCTGCACCGTCATCATTTGTTATTCCGCCTGCCTTTGTATAGCTATAGCTTTCAACTTCAAGATGCGAATCGTTATCTACTACTACAACTGTAAGTGTCCATACACTTTCGTCATAGGTATAACCTGCTTCATCACCCTTTATTTCTCTTATCTCAAATCTATACTCTCCTGCTTTATTAAAGGTAATTGCTCCAAACCTTGCAGTTCCTTCTCCTGTTACTGTTGCTGTTGCATCTTCAGGTAGTACTGCTCCGTTTTCGGGATTATCTGCTTTTTCCTTTATACTAAAGCTAAACGTTCCTTCTCTTGGAGGTATTGCTCCTGTCAGCGTCTTTATTGC
>CANQCK010000039.1 GCA_947589185.1 uncultured Clostridia bacterium
GTCGCGGTATAAGCTATTTTCATCAATTCCCATAAAAGTCGCTAATTCGGGAACAGTTGTAGTATAGGTCTTAAAGTCTTTATCCTCATAGACCACTTGCGAAATAGCTATAAACAGCAGCTGAGCCTCACGCAAGGTCATTTTCTGCTTACCTCTGATAAGGTCATTGGCGGTAACAACATAGAAATCCTTGTCCAATTTCATCGGATATTGCTTTTCTTTCATAAAAATAGCCCCCTCTCACGTAGTATTATATCATACTATGAGTTATCCGTCAAGGCTCATAATAAAACCACTAACCAACAAAAACTCATATAAAGACCAACAAAAACTCATATAAAGACCAACAAAAACTCATATAAAGACCAACAAAAACTCATAATAAAGCCTCAAAAACGGCTTTAAATAGGGCTTTTTTTTTCCCCTAATTATTATATCTAAATTATTCTGTCTAAATTATGCTTGTCTAAAGTAGCCGCAAGCGACAATGTGAACAAAAAACACAAGGAAAAATCAGTGGGATATTCCACCTTGCTGTTTGGTAAAAATCTAACGACTACGACCTTTCTTCCTGCGGATCTGTTCCTGCTCTTTATGTTCAGCTTCTATTTTCTGATGAATTACTGCAGCGTTTTTCTTAATCTGCTCACGGCTCATCACGGAGCTTATTTTTCGTTTATTAGCTTCAGCAGCCAACTCTTGTGCAATGTCGTATTTTTCAGTCAAGAATAGAATTTTCTTATCCAGCTCGGCAATTATCTCCTCGTCTTTTTTTCTCAAGGAATTAGCAATCGCCGCTTTAGCTTCAGCCGCAGCTGCGGCTTTTTCTCGCTTATCAAATTCTTTTTCTTTACGCTTCATCTCGTCAACAAATGCCGCTGTTACTTTGAGGTTCCTCAATTCCTCCTCAGAAATGCCTTTAATTGCCCCTGTGAGCGTTTTTTTGAATGTCACTTGACTAACTTGCTTACTGGTTAAAATAGCCCCTTGTAGGGCTTTTAAATGGCTTTCAGCGTCACTTATATCTTTCTGTAAATCATCAACATCTGACTGTAACTGTTTTTTTTCAGCCTTTAATTTCTCTTTTTTCTGTTCGTGCTTATTAGCTTTAGCTTCAGCCGCAGCTGCGGCTTGTTCCGCAGCATATGTACGTTCCTTAGCTTTTTTAATTCGGTTATCCGCAATTTTTTCGGTTTTTTCGGCAATTTCTATTTTTTTTGCAGCTGTTTTTTGCTTCAAGTCCGCAATTGTTTTATTTCCCTCTTTTGTTGCTCCATTAAGTATGCTAACGGTATGCCCAAGAGCATCGGAAACCGCTTTCTCGAGCTCATAGTGAAACGAACGGAGTTCATTTCGGTCTATCCTTTCCTTTGCCGATACCTTAAAGCCGCCTTTTTTCTTATCCTCAACCACAGGAACAAAAGCAAAGTGCATATGCGGTGTTGTTTCATCCATATGTACATACGCAGAAATAACATTTTCCTGCCCGTATCGAGCCGCCATAAAGTTAAATGCTGCCTTAAAAAATGCGGCTTGCTCTGCTTCTGGGAGGTCTTGAGGTGCTGTTACTACCCAAGTACACATCACATTGACGTCTTTGCGTTTCTGTACTTTAACTTCGGAGCAGCGTTTCTTGATAAAATCCCCCTGCCTTTGAGGTTGTAACTCCGCAGCAAGATTGTAATTCAAGTGGCTTCTTGTTCTGTCAACACCTTCATTCCCAATATTTTCGGCTTGTCGGTCGTAGTGGGCAATTAGATGACCAACAGCGGCTCTATTATACTTTTCAATATGTGCCATATCTTTACCCCCAAATAATTTTCCGTTGCAGCAGTCTGCATATTCATCTCCATTATACAGCTAAAATGGTTGTGCTGCAACTCCAAATTATTTTGGTGTAGCAAGTTATACCATTTTCTGCGAAAATGGCAAACTTGCGAGGGCGTTCCCCCCTCGACCTCCCTTGCCGGCAGAAGAAAGACAGCGGCGTAAACACGCCGCTGTTATTGTGTGTCAACGAGATACCCAGTCAGTAATCGTCTTGTCGAGCATATCGAGTAAGCGTTTACTTTCCTCTTGATGTTGATCAATGACATCCTCCATAGGAACATACTCATCGCCACGTTTCAGATATTTAAACTTATCATAATACTTACCTGTTTTTTCATCATAGTAATAATTTTCCATGCTATCCATTAAATTCACCCCCCTCAAAATCAAAAGGCAGCTGCTCCGCTTCGCTCCGATCAGCGGATTGATTGTTGTTTCTGTCTGCATTGAACTTGTCTATAATGGGCTTTGCCCTTTGCAGATAATAGTCCTTTTTCTCCTTGTTCTCGAAGAAAATAGCCTTGAACGATACTCCCGTCAGCGGTCTGCCCCTTTTGGCGGCTCTATGCTCCTCGTAATCCCACACATAGGCAAAGTTAGACTTTCCCAGTTCTTCAAGTGCGGGTTTGATAGTGTATCTCAATAAATCACGATTTAGCTTGTATTGCTTTTCTCCGACTTGGAACAGGTCACGAAGCTGCTCACAAGTGAAAGTCCATTCCTCGACAGTCCCCCAACGGGCATTAGTTTCGGCGACGAGATACTGATATAGCCGTGTAGCGTAGTAACTGCGGAATGTCATCAGTGTTCCGAGAAGAGTTTGCGAGTAGTAGCTTTCAAGTTCCAAGAGGTAGGGTTTGATATCATCAGATAGGCGAATGGTAAGTTTACCGTTATCGTATTTTGCACTGTCAATCCAACCAAAAACCTCCCATTTACCTTTTTTCGCATTATCGCCTTTTACTTGAACTTCAACAACACGCTGTCGAAGTTGCTTACAGATGTTCTTCAAGTCGCGGTATAAGCTATTTTCATCAATTCCCATAAAAGTCGCTAATTCGGGAACAGTTGTAGTATAGGTCTTAAAGT